>NZ_JBSGBE010000015.1:0-247056 GCF_053601075.1 Lentzea sp. NPDC004789
CATGGTCGCGCTGGCGACGACGCCACCAACACCGAGCCCGACAATGCCATTACCAGCGACGACTCACAGGTCACGCCATGCGGCTGTAGTACTAGTGGTCAGGACGCTGGACTCTCAATCCGGAAACACGGGTTCGATCCCCGTACGCGCTACGTGGCCCGGTCTCAGTGGGGTGGACCGGGCCCGCCCGCACCGGGGTCCGTGTCAGACGGACCCAAAGAATCTTCGAAAACTTCGCCCGAATGGTCTAGGCGCCAGTTACGCTCTGCGAATGGCCGCGGTCCCCGCCTTCGCACGCTACGAGGTCGACGTACGTCGGCCGAACGCCGCGCGGATCCATGACTTCTATCTGGGCGGCGCCCACAACTACGCCCCCGACCGGGCCTTCGCCAAACAGGCGGTCCGGATCGACCCGGAGCTGCCGCTCGTGACCCGAGCGCATCGGGCGTTCCTCAAGCACGCCGTGCGCCACTGCTGGGCGGCCGGCGTCCGGCAGTTCCTCGACCTCGGCGCTGGCATCCCGACGTGCGGTGCCACGCACCAGACGTTGCCCGACGCGCGTGTCGTGTACGTGGACTCGGACCCGGTGACCGTGGCGTTCGCCCGCGGTTTGCTGCGGGGCGAGCCGCGGACGTGCGCCGTCGAGGCAGACCTGCGCCGTCCAGAGCAGGTGCTGAGGCATCCGGGCGTGGTGTCGCATCTCGACCTGCGTGAGCCGTACGCGGTGCTGATGGTCGACGTCCTGAGGTACGTGGACGACGCCACCGGGCCGGGACGGGTGGTGCGCCGGTACCGGCACGCGTTGCCGGCCGGAGGGTTCCTGGTGGTGTCGCACCCGGCTCCGGTCGAGCAGCTCATGGAGGGGCTGTCGATCGAGGCACCGTGCGTGGTGCCGGGCGCGTACGCGGGCATCGGACGCAAGCCCGGCCGTATCTGGCAAGCCCGCGGCGCCTCCTAAGGGAACGTGCGGGAAGCGCTTGAGCGGGCGAAAGCGTTGCGGTGGGCGGGAAGACCGGCGGACGCGGCGTGGGAGCTGCGCAAGGCGCTGGCCGGCACCGGTGACCGCGGCGAGCTGCTGTACCTGTTGTGGGACTGCCAGTTCGTGATGGGCGACCGGGCCGCCGCGCACGAGACCCTGCTGGAGGCCAAGGGTTTGGCCACGGGCGCCATGGTCGGGCGCGTCGCGGTCGCCGAGGCCAGCTGGCTCATGTCGCAGGGCGAGTACCGGGAAGCGTTGGCACTCGCCGGTTCGGTGGTCACCGATGATGCCGAGGTCCGTGCGTACGCGTTGAGCGTGCGCGGTGTGTGCGAGGCGTTTCTCGGCGATGTCGAACGCGGCACCGCCACCTTGGAGGAGGCGCGCACGGCCGCGCACCGCAGCGGTTCGGTCCGCGAGCTGACCAGGGCCGTGGGCAACCTGACCTTCGTGCTCGGCAGCTCCGGTCAGCACGAACGCAGCGCGCGCATCGGCAAGGAAGCGTTGGCACGCCTGAAGATCCAGGGTCTCTCACCGACGTTCAGCGCGGTGATCCGCTACAACCTCGCGACCAGCCTGCTCGCGCTCGGCCGGTGGCAGGAGCTGGACGCGCTGGAGGTCCCGGACTCGATCCCCGGCAACAAGGCCGCGCGGATCATGCTGTGCAAGGCGGAGGCGATGGCCTTGCGCGGGCAGGACGCGGACGACCTGATCGAGCACGCCGAGAAGGTCGTCGACGGGCCGGACGCGTTGTTCGTGGCCCAGTGCGCGTACACCAGAGCCGTTGCGGCCAGGGCGAAAGGCCGGTTCCGGGTCGCGGTCGAACTGTGCCGCGAGACGGTCGCCGACCTCCCGGAGGCGCTGACCGGCGGTGAGGTGCTGCGGCTGTGCGCGGCGGGCCTCGGCGCCGCGCGCGACCTGCAGGCGGCGGCCGGCCGGATCACCCGGCTCGACGATCCCGTCGCGACGGAACACGAACTGCTGGCCAGGCTGCCGGTTCCGCACGGACCGGAGGACGAGACGTGGCGGCGGCACGCGTTCGCGGAGACCGGGCAGGACTCGTGGGCGGAGATCGCGGTGGCGTGGGACCGGCTGAGGATGCCGTACCAGGCGGCCTACGCGCGAACCCGTTGCGGTGAACCGGAAGCGCTGCGGCACGCCCACCGGACCGCGCAACGGCTCGGCGCGCTGCCGTTGGTCAAGATGATCGACCGGCAGGCGCGCAGGCAGCGCATCCCGTTGCTGCACAAGGACAAGCCCGAACTGGGCACGTTGACGCCGCGGGAGCGCGACGTGCTGGAGCTGCTGGCGTGGGGCCGCACCAACAAGGAGATCGCCGCGGAACTGGTGCTCAGCGTGCGGACCGTGGGGCTGCACGTGTCGCACGTCCTCGCGAAGCTCGGCGCCGGCAACCGGTCGGAGGCGGCCCGGATCGCGCGCGACCAAACCTAGGTATTGCGACCGATGCGCGGGCGGTGGAACCTGAGTTCTCCTTGACGGGCCACCACGATTCCGGGCGCCGAGCGGTGGGCGCGGCGCCCGGAGCCCACCACCTGCGAGGGGGAGTCAGATGAACCCGACAGATCCACCCACCGATCTCGAACAGTGGGCCGTGCTGCACGTCGACGAGTTCGAGTTCCGCCTGGCCAAGCCGTGGAACCTGGACGCGCTGGCCGCGTCCCTGCGCAACGCCGCCGCACTCGGCACGCAGGTCGAGGTCCGCGTGTACGTCGAGCAGAACGCCGAGACGACCGTCCTCGTGAACCCCGCGCGAGCGCGCGTGGTGTACATCGGCAAGCGCAACGTCGTCCAGGTGCGAAACGGCATGCCCGACGTGTCCGTGAACGGTTTGACGGAGGTGCGCGCGGGGTAGTCAGCCGGGCGACAAGTACGGAGCCTGGAGGGCGTCATGACCCACCGCGTCACTGTCAAGGTCGCCGGTCTGCAACCGGTGCAGGTGCTGGCCGGACTGGCCGGTATCGCGTTCATCGTGTTCGGCGTCGTGGGCTTCACCCGCACCGGGGTGGGCGACTGGTCCACCCATTCGTTCGTGCTCGGGTTCTCGGTCAACCCGCTGCACAACCTGGTGCACGTCGCCGTCGGCGTGCTCGGTCTGCTCATGGCCATGGGGTCGGGCCTCGCCCGGCTCTACGGGTGGCTGCTGTTCCTCGGCTACGGCGCGATCTTCGTGTGGGGCCTGATGATCACCGGCATCCTCGCCCAGAACCCGGCCGCGCAGTACGGCAACCCGTTGGCGCTCAACACCAACGACAACTGGCTGCACCTCGGCCTCGCGCTCTTCGGCCTGCTGCTCGCGGTGCTGCCCGCGCGCCGCAAGGTGATCGAGGAGGAAGAGGAGCCGGTGCTCCCCGAGCAGCGTTCCGCCGCCTTCCGCGACAAGCGCGACGACACGCCGCGCATCGAGGAGATGGACCCGACCGTGAGCCCGAGGGAACACGAGCCCATCACCAAGGAGCGGGCGGCGATCGACCCGAAGACCGACCGCGTGAGCACGAACAAGATCAAGCACTGAGCACCCTGTCCGGACGGACGCGCTGTTGGAGCCCACATGCGGCTCTAACAGCGCGTCTGTTTCGATGGCGCGATGCCGGAGCTGACTCATGAGGTCGTGATCACCTGGGGCACCGCCCTGGCCGCCTTCCTGGCCGTAGCGCTGCACGGGATCTGGCGCGTCACCCGCAACGTCATCACCATCGCCCACGAAGGCGGCCACGCCCTGGTCGCGGTCCTCACCGGCCGCCGCCTCAGCGGCATCAAGCTGCACTCCGACACCAGCGGCCTCACCGTCTCGCGCGGCAAGCCCCGCGGCCCCGGCATGGTCCTCACCGCACTGGCCGGCTACATCGCCCCGTCGCTGCTCGGCTTCGGCGCCGCCGTGCTCATCACCAACGAGCAGATCCAGCTGATGCTGTGGATCAGCATCGGCTTCCTCGCCGCCATGCTGGTCATGATCCGCAACGTGTTCGGCGTCCTGTCCGTCATCGTCACCGGCGGTCTGTTCTTCTACGTCTCCTTCTACGCGACGCCCGAGGTCAGGGACACCGCCGCGTACGTCTTCGCGTGGTTCCTGCTGCTCGGCGGCGTGCGGCCGGTGTGGGAGCTGCAGGTCAAGCGGTGGCGCCGGCAGGCCCCGCGCAGCGACGCCGACCAGCTCGCCTGGCTCACCGGCGTGCCCGCGCTCGGCTGGGTGACGCTCTTCGGGGTGGTGAGCCTCGCCGCGCTCGTGGGCGGTGGCGCATTACTGCTTGGCCGGTGGTGAGATACTGAAATCCTTCAGCAGGATTTTCCTTTGGCAGGATTTCGGGAAGGTGGGCTCAGTGCTGCGTGGAGATGTCGGGCTCGAACTGGGCCAGCGGGTCGCGCGGGCGTTGCGTGCCGCTCTGGACGTGGACATCACCGCCGAGGAAGCGCTGATCCGACCGTCCAACCGAGACGGTGCCGACTACCAGTGCAACGTGGCCATGAGCCTCGCCAAGAAGGTCGGCAAGAACCCGCGTGAGGTCGCCGCGCTGATCGTCGAGCACCTCGACGCGGCGGACGCGGTCGAGCCGCCGGAGATCGCGGGCCCCGGCTTCATCAACCTCAGGCTGCGCCGCGAGTGGCTGGAGCAGGAGACCGCGAACCTCCGCGGCGACGACCGGCTGGGCGTGCCGACGACGGACGAGCCGCGGCGGATCGCGATCGACTACAGCAGCCCGAACGTCGCCAAGGAGATGCACGTCGGCCACCTGCGGTCGACGATCATCGGTGACGCGCTGTGCCGGCTGCTCACGTTCGCGGGCCACGAGGTCATCCCGCACAATCACCTCGGCGACTGGGGCACGCCGTTCGGCATGCTCATCGAGCACCTCACCGACGAGGGCCACGGTGACATCCAAAACAGGGCCTCCCACGAGATCAGCGACCTCAACGCCTTCTACCAGGAGGCGCGGCAGAAGTTCGACAACGAGCCGGGCTTCGCCGACCGCGCCCGGCGGCGGGTCGTGCTGCTGCAGGGCGGCGACGAGGCCACGCTGAAGCTGTGGCACGAGCTGGTGGGGGAGTCGCAGCGGCACTTCAACCAGATCTACGAGCTGCTCGACATCGGCCTGTCCGCCGAGGACAACTACGGCGAGAGCTTCTACAACCCCTACCTCGCCGACACGATCACCGAGCTGCAGCAGAAGGGCCTGGTCGAGACCAGCGACGGCGCGCTCTGCGTGTTCCCGCCCGGTTTCACCAACCGCGAGGGCGACCGGCTGCCGTTGATCGTCCGCAAGAGCGACGGCGGCTACGGCTACGCCACCACGGACTTCGCCACGGTCCGCTACTGGGTGCGCGACCGCAAGGTCGACGAGCTCATCTACGTCGTCGGCAACCCGCAGGCGCAGCACTTCCAGATGATCTTCGCGACGTCGAAGCAGGCCGGCTGGCTCGACGACGCCCACACCGCCGTGCACACGGGGTTCGGCACGATCCTCGGCTCGGACGGCAAGACCATCCGGACCCGCGCGGGCGGCAGCATCAAGCTCATCGAGCTGCTGACCGAGGCGGTCGAGAACTCCTACAAGGTCATGCCCGAGACGTCCGAAGTGGAGGGTGCGGAGAAGGACGCGCTCGCCCGCACCATCGGCCTCGGCGCGGTCAAGTACGCGGACCTCTCCAACGACCGCGAGAAGGACTACGTCTTCACCTGGGAGAAGATGCTCGCCACCACCGGCGACACGTCCGTGTACATCCAGTACGCGAACGCCCGCATCCTCTCCATCGGCCGCAAGGTGGGCCGGACGGCCCCCGAGGACGCGCCACTGGTCCTGCGGGAGCCGGCCGAGCGCGACCTGGCGCTGAAGCTGCTGCAGCTGCCCACGGCGATCCAGGCCGCCGTCGACGAACTCGCCCCGCACAAGCTCACGAACTACCTGTTCGAGACGGCGACGGCGTTCTCGACGTTCTACAACCACTGCCCGGTGGCGACCGCGGAGAGCCAGGAGCTGCAGGACTCGCGCCTGCACCTGCTCACGCTGACGTCCCGCGTGCTCACGCTCGGTTTGTCTCTGTTGGGCATCGGGGCACCCGAACGCTTGTAAGAGGTTTATCCCAGGTCAGACCACGGGTACGCAGTGATCGCAACTCTTCCGCCCAGCCATAGGGAGTCGCGATGACCTGCACGACCCGTCTGCCCAAGCCGGTCACCGACGTGTGGGACTGGCAGATGGAAGGTCTGTGCCGAGGACAGAACAGCGCTGTCTTCTTCCACCCGGACAACGAACGCGGCTACGCCAGGGCCGCGCGGGAGGAGAAGGCGAAGGCGATCTGCGCGCACTGCCCCGTGCTGGCGCAATGCCGCGAGCACGCCCTGGACGCGCAGGAGCCGTACGGGGTGTGGGGTGGCATGGGCGAGGACGAACGGCGCCAGATCATCGCCGCGGCCCGGCGCCGCGTTCGTGTCGCGAGCTAGTCGAGCTGATGCGGTGACCGCCGGCATTCGGGCGAAGGCCGGCGGTCACGCAGTCACTCCTCCAGCACGTCTCGCAGCTGCCGCAGCGTCTTCGCGAGCAACCGCGAGACGTGCATCTGCGAGATCCCGACCTTCTGCGCGATCTGCGTCTGCGTCATGTTGCCGAAGAACCGCATGATCACGATCTTGCGCTCGCGCTCGGGAAGCTTCTGCAGCAACGGGTGCAAGGCCTCCCGCTGCTCGATCATCGCGATCTCGGGGTCCTCCTCGCCGATGGTCGAGCCCAGCGAGATCGACGAGTCCTCCGACATCAGCATGTCGTCCAGGGACGCGCTCTGGTAGGCGTTGCCGGCCGCGAGTCCTTCGTGGATCTCCTCGCGCGACAGGCCGAGGTGCTCGGCGAGCTCCGACGGGGTCGGCGCGCGGCCGAGCGACTGGGACAGCCGCGAGGTGCCCGCGTTGATCGCGAGGTGCAGCTCCTTGAGCCGCCGCGGCATGCGCACCGACCAGCTGGAGTCGCGGAAGTACTTCCGGACCTCGCCCATGATCGTCGGCACGGCGAAGGACAGGAAGTCGCTGCCGCGGTCCGGGTCGAACCGGTCGACGGCGTTGATCAGGCCGACCGTCGCGACCTGCACCAGGTCCTCGTGCGGCTCCCCGCGGTGGCCGAATCTGCGCGCGATGTGCTGGGCGACCGGGAGGTGCTCGGTGACGAGCCGGTCCCGCAACGCGTCGCGCGCCGCGCCCTGCGGGGTCACCGCGAGCTCGGCGAACAGCGGCGCCAGGTGGTCGTAGTCACCGCCCGACCTGGTCGTCGTGGTGGTCTCCTCCGACCCGGTCACGCATCCACCGCCCCTGCCGAGGACTTCACGAGGTCGATGTGGACCACGAACCCTTCGGTCTCCTCGACTCTGGTGTCCACGGAGTCGACGAGCGCGGTCAGCACACGCCAGCCGAAGCTGTTCTCGTCCGGCCCGGCGGCCGACTTCGCCACGATCTGGGCGGACACCCTCACCGCCCCGGCCGCGTCCACCGCGAAATGACAGCTGAGCACGGCGTCCTGAGCCGCCAGCGTGATCAGCGTCGAGCACGTCTCGTCGACGGCGAGCTTCAGGTCCTCGATCGAGTCGAGGTCGAAGTCCTGCCGCATCGCGATGTCCGCCGCGACGGCGCGGGCGATCGACAGCTGCGTGGGATCCGCGGCCATCCGAAGTTCGACCCCTGACAATTGCGTCACACCCACCTCGTAGTCCGTTCTGCTGAAGGCCGGCATGTCGTTGCCGTACCCGAATCGATCCTGTTTCACACGTGTATTGGCCAGCAGGCCTGGGAAATCACCTTCTGGAGGCATGACCCACGGGAGGAGCGTTGTGCTGGTGCACGAAGACTTCCTGGCCCTCCGCTTCCCCGCAGACCCACGCGAGGTGGCGCCGGTTCGCCACCAGCTGCGCGAGTGGCTGCAGGACAGCGGTTTCGGTGAGGACGAGGCGAGTGATCTCGTCCTCGCGGTCAGCGAGGCGGTGAACAACTCCGTCGAACACGCGTACCCCGCCCCCGCCCGCGGCACCGTCGAGGTGCGCGCGAGGGTGGCGCGGGACGGCACGGTCGACGTCGACGTCACCGACCACGGCCAATGGCGCATTCCGCCACCCGCCCTCACCATGCGCGGCAGAGGACTTCTGCTCATGCGGGAGAGCGTGGACGAGGTCGTGATCGACCGCTCGGCGAGCGGCACGACCGTGCGACTGCGCCGGGCCCGGTCGCCGGTGACACTCGGGTCGCAGACGGCGGGCGACTGCGAGGTTCGGGTGCACGAGACCTCCTCCGGCGTCGTCGCGGTCGTCCGGGGCGACGTGCCGGCACAGGCCGGCCCGTCGCTGCGCCGCACGCTCATCACGGCGGCGCGCGGCGGCACCGTGCCGCTGACCGTCGACCTCACCGATCTGGGCAGCGACACGGCCGGCGTCCAGCAGGCGCTCCACGCGGTCGCGGAGGCCCTGGAGGCGGCCGGAAACCGCCTCACGGTCCGGACGCGTTAGGCACCGACAGCAGCGTCCACGGACTCGTGCACGCTGAACACCTCACCCAGTCCCGTGGCCTCCAGAGGCCGCGTCACGGCTCGTGCGGTGGCGACGACCTTGAGGGCCGCCGAATGTTGCGGCGCCAGCCGCGCGGCCTCCACCAGCACCGCCAGTCCGGCGGAACCGAGGAAGGTCACGCCGGTCATGTCCACGACGTAGGTGCCGCCGTCGGCCAGGCCGTTGACAAGGGCGTCGCGCAACGCGGGCGCGGACACCATGTCGACCTCGCCGGACACGGCGAGCACCGTGACACCGGCGGCAGGCTGAGTCGCCGTCAGTGCGATGGTCTGCTCCGCTCGCGGGTCCTGCACAGTCACCGATGTTCTCCCTCTCGCACCCAGGGAGCCGCCACTGCAGCGGCCCCGATGCGGCTGCTGGCTCAACCGCTGCGGCTTCACCGTACGGGAGCGGCCGCGTTACAGGACAGGTCGGCCAGTCGGTACCCGCTCCTCTCGCGGCTCAAACGTGCAGCGCCTCCCAAAGTCTTCGCGCGACGTCGAAGGCGGCGCGCGGCGGCTCGACGACCTCCTCCGCGCTGTCCTCCAGCGTTCCCCCGACGACGAGCACGAGCGCCGTGGCCACGTCCCGCAGCTTCACGTTGGCGTGCTGGCTGGACCGGACCAGGAGCTCGAACGCCTCGCCGGGCGCGCACTTGCGCGCTCCCATCACCAGGCCCTTGGCCTGTTCGATGTACCGGCGGTGCTGCACCATCCGCACCATCTGGTCGGCGCGCAGCACCTCGCCCGCGCAGAACTCGACCACCGCGGCGGCGGTCGCCACGAGCGGCTCGATCTCCTCGATGGCCTTGAGGTCCTCGACCCGCGGCGGGTGCGAGAGGTAGACGGTCAGCACCACCGGGCCGCCGTCGCCCCAGCTGCCCGGCACCGCGACGACGTCCACGCCGGCGACCTGACCGGAGACCTGCCGTTCGTCGCGGGAGGCTTCGACGAGCGGTCCGGCACCGGCGGCCAGCTGCTCCGCGTCCAGCTCGACCGCGGCACCGACGGCGCGCAGCAGCTTGCCGTCCGGCCACACGCTCAGGCCCACGCCCTCGCAGCCGGGCAGCTGCGAGCAGAGGTGGTCCATCAGCCGGGAGATGAGCTCCGTTCCGAATTTCACCTGGTCCACGCCCTGAGATTAGGCCAGGCCGATATGTCGCAAACGTTGTGCGGTCATCGGCGTACGACGAACGGTTGCATCGGCAAGGACCCGTTCATCCCCTCCGCTTCGGGTCCGAACAGCTCGGCGCGCGGTTTGATCCAGTTAACGCTTAGGACCCAAACAGGACACGTGTTCTGAACCACAGTCGTTCAGAATTCGTTCCCAGGGATAACGCCGGAGCCCCGGTGCGCGACATCCCTGATGTCACGGAGGGACTGAGATGAGAACCGCCATGGAGACCCAGCCGCAGGCCGCAGAGCTGCCCACGACGCCGTGCAGTGTCGTGTGGAGCAGGGGCCACGCGTACGTGCTCGAGGGTTTCCGCGCTCGCTGGGTGGGCCGTGACGACCGTGGCCGCCCGCACGCCATCACCGGCGAGGAGATGCAGCGCCGCGGGTGGACGCTCCACCGGACATCCTGATCTTTAACCTGTGTGAAACGAACGCCCCACGCCCACCCGCGACCAGCCGCACCGCGTGCCGTGACGCCATCCGGCAGCCGCCGCGCAGTCACTCGTTTAGAGTGCGGGTGTGCGTGACCCGGCTGATCGCCTGCTGACGATTCCGAACCTGCTCAGCGTGTTGCGGCTGGCCGGTGTTCCGCTCTTCCTGTACCTGTTGCTCGGACCCCGCGCGGACGGCTGGGCGCTGCTCGTGCTCGTCTTCGCGGGGCTGTCCGACTGGCTGGACGGCAAGCTCGCGCGCTGGCTCAACCAGATGAGCAACCTGGGCGCGCTGCTCGATCCCGCCGCCGACCGCCTCTACGTGTTCTGCACGTTGCTGGCGTTCGTGATCAGGGACATCATTCCGCTGTGGATCGCTCTCGTGCTCGTGGGCCGGGAGGTCGTCGTCGGCATCTGCCTGCTGATCCTGCGAGGACGGGGCTGGGGTCCGTTCGAGGTCACCTACCTGGGCAAGGCCGCGACCTTCAACCTGCTGTACGCGTTCCCCCTGCTGCTGCTCGCGCAGGGCGACTCGACGTGGTCGCAGATCGCCCAGCCGTTCGCGTACGCGTTCACGGCCTGGGGCGGAGCGCTCTACCTGTGGTCGGCGTTGCTGTACGTCTACCAGTTCTTCCAGGCCCTGCGGGTCACTCCCGGCAAGGCCGCGTGAAAAGATCACCCCATACAGGTTCAGCACGAGGAGCGCAGTCAGTTGATTCCCGAGGAGCTTCGCTACACCGAGGAGCACGAGTGGGTCGCCAGCACGGGCGAGAACACCGTGCGCGTCGGCATCACCGACTACGCCCAGGAACAGCTCGGTGACGTCGTCTTCGTCCAGCTGCCCGAGGTCGGCCACACCGTCACGGCGGGCGACACGTTCGGCGAGGTCGAGTCCACCAAGAGCGTCTCCGACCTCTACTCGCCGCTCGACGGTGAGGTCGTCGCGATCAACGACGCGTTGGTGCAGGCGCCCGACTCGGTCAACAGCGACCCGTACGGCGAGGGCTGGATGGTCGAGATCCGGTTGAGCGACCCGGACGCGCTGGAAGGCCTGCTGGACGCGGACGGGTACAAGGCGTTGGTGGAGAAGGAGTGACGTCGATCTTTCGCCGGATCTTCGGCCGGAAGGGGAGCCGCTCCTCGGGTGGCGACTCGAACGCGATAGGTTTTACCGGAAGTGACGGATCCAGCAGCAGGAGGAGAGCTCAGGTGAGCACGAACGACGGCCCAGGCGTTCCGCCGGAGCAGTCCCCGGAGCGGACCTCCGTCTTCCGGGCGGACTTCCTCGCCGAGGTCGAAGGCGCAGAGGCCCCCGCACAGGAGCCGGCCGTTGCCGGCGTTGACGCCCTTCCCGCCGGTTCCGCGCTGCTCGTGGTGAAGCGCGGCCCGAACGCCGGTTCCCGGTTCCTGCTGGACCGCGACACGACGAGCGCAGGGCGCCACCCCGACAGCGACATCTTCCTGGACGACGTGACGGTCTCGCGCCGCCACGCCGAGTTCCGCCGGGAGAGCGGCGAGTTCGTCGTCATCGACGTCGGCAGCCTCAACGGCACCTACGTCAACCGCGAGCCGGTCGACCAGGCCGTCCTCGCGAACGGCGACGAGGTCCAGATCGGCAAGTTCCGCCTCGTCTTCCTGACGGGTCCTGGCTCCTCCGGAGCCTGACGCGTGACGGCCGGGCGGCCACAACGTGGGGGACTGAGCATCGGGGCGGTGCTGTCACAGCTCCGCCCCGAGTTCCCAGAGGTCACCATCTCCAAGATCCGCTTCCTGGAAGCGGAGGGGCTGGTCCGCCCGGCACGCACCGCCTCCGGCTACCGCCAGTTCACCTCGGCGGACGTCGAGAGGTTGCGGTTCGTGCTGTCCGCACAACGCGACAGGTACCTGCCGCTCAAGGTGATCCGCGACCAGCTCGACGCCGCACCGGTGGACTCCGCGTCGGTGTCGCGGGCCGATCTGCTGGCCCAGACCGGAATCAGCGCGGACCAGCTGTCCCAGCTGGAACGTGACGGTCTGCTGCGCCCCGGCCTGGGTGGCCGCTTCACCACCGACGACATCACCGCGCTCCGCACGATCCGGACGATGACCGGACTCGGCGTCGAGCGCGAACACCTGCGCGCAGTTCGCGCTGCGGCGGACCACGAGGTGGTTCTGCTGAAGTCCTTCTCAGATCCCGAGACGGTCCGGGAATTGGCTGACCTGTTCACCTCGTTGCACACGTTGTTGGTAAGAGCGGGTTTGCGTCAGTCCGGGTGAGTTCGGTTGATCACGATCCGCCCGCAACGATTGAGCACACGGCCCGCTTGGCGGGTAGCGTCGAACGTGTACGCCGGGGGATGCTCGGGTGTGGATCCGGGTACTCCCCGAACGAGATAGAGGGAGGCGAGGCCCGATGAGCGAGATGCGTGTCGTCGGCGTGCGGGTGGAGCTGCCCCAGAACCAGCCGATCCTCCTGCTGCGCGAAACCGAGGGTGAGCGCTACCTGCCGATCTGGATCGGCTCCGTCGAGGCCACGGCCATCGCACTGGAGCAGCAGGGCGTCCGCCCGGCTCGGCCTCTCACGCACGACCTGTTGAAGGACGTCATCGGGGCGCTGGGGCGCAACCTCGAACAGGTGCGGATCACCGACCTGCAGGAGGGCACCTTCTTCGCCGAGCTCGTGTTCGACGGCGACGTGCGGGTCTCCGCGCGGCCTTCGGACTCGGTGGCGCTGGCGTTGCGGGTGGGGGTGCCGATCCACGCCGAGGAGTCGGTGCTGGCCGAGGCCGGCCTGATCATCCCCGACGAGCAGGAGGACGAGGTGGAGAAGTTCCGCGAGTTCCTCGACTCGGTGTCTCCCGAGGACTTCAGGGGCGCCGACACCTGAGTTTTCAGGGTGTCGCTGTCCGTCTCGTTTGGAACCGACGTACCACCGTTGCGTGTCGCTCTTTTGGGCTACTTTCCGCTCGATTTACCCGCTAAACGATCACTAAACGTCACCTGAACGTCCTACTTCGGGTGACGGTATGACTCTCTACCTGAGGTTGAGGGTCGACACTCCCCGCGCGTCGCGTTGACCTGCCCTCTGACCGGTCTTACCGTCGAACTCGAGTGGACGTCGCTGGTTCGCGTGAGCTGACGTAGCGGCTTGACGGCCATGAGTTTCGTGGTCGTTCCGAGGGGAGGCAGGCGTGGTCGAGGAAGCGCCCGTGCGGGCCGAATCCGGGCAGCAGGGTGAGCTGTTCCCGGACTCCTCGCTGCCGGACGAACTCGTCGGCTACCGGGGTCCCGCGGCGTGCCAGATCGCGGGCATCACCTACCGGCAGCTCGACTACTGGGCGAGGACCGGGCTCGTCGCGCCGACGGTGCGGATGGCTCACGGGTCCGGGAGCCAGCGGTTGTACTCCTTCAAGGACATCCTGGTCCTCAAGGTCGTGAAACGACTGCTGGACACCGGTGTCTCGTTGCAGAACATCAGGGTCGCGGTCGACCACCTGCGCCGCCGCGGCGTGCAGGACCTGGCGAAGATCACGCTCTTCTCCGACGGCACGACCGTCTACGAGTGCACCTCGCCGGAGGAGGTCGTCGACCTGTTGCAGGGCGGTCAGGGCGTGTTCGGCATCGCGGTGTCCGGTGCGATGCGCGAGATCAGCGGCACGATCCACGAGTTCCCGGCCGAACGCGCGGACGGCGTGGAAATCGCTCCCATGACGGAGGACGAACTGGCCCGCCGCCGCCGCGAGCGCGCCACAGGCTGACCCTCCCCCGCCTCCCGCCCCGCACGCGGGGACCCCACGTACTCCAGGAGAGTACGAAAGCTCCCCGCGTACCCATGTGCGTGCTCGCGCGCGACAGGCGGAGGCCCTGTCGTTCGGTTCGCACGCGGGGACCTCGCGTACTCCAGGAGAGTACGAAAGCTCCCCGCGTGCACATATGCGTGCTCGCGCGCGACAGACTGAGGCCTTGCTGTTCGGTTCGCACGTGGGGACCTCGCGTACTGCAGTGGAGTACGAAAGCTCCCCGCGTGCACATGTGCGTGGTCGCGCGCGACAGGCTGGGGCCCTGTCGTTCGGTTCGTACGTAGGGACCTTGCGTACTGCAGGAGAGTACGAAAGCTCCCCGCGTGTGCGTGTGTGTGGTCGCGCGCGACGGGCTGGGGCCCTGTCGTTCGGTTCGCACGTGGGGACCTCGCGTACTGCAGTGGAGTACGAAAGCTCCCCGCGTGTGCGTGTGTGTGGTCGCGCGCGACGGGCTGGGGCCTTGGTGTTCGGTTCGTACGTGGGGACCTTGCGTACTGCAGGAGAGTACGAAAGCTCCCCGCGTGCCGTTTCCGGGACTTCGGGGTGGCCTCGCCTGAGACGTAGGTCGCGCCGCAGGGACTAGCGGGGCTGCCTGCGGGTATTCTTCGCGGGTAGTCGCTGAACTCAGGCGGGAGAGACCGGGCCCCGAGTCCGGCGCCGAAGGAGCAATTCCCTCCCCGGGAACCTCTCAGGCACCCAGGACCGCGTGAGCGAGACGCCTCTGGAAAGTGGACCGCAGAAGTGTTTTCCGCGGTCCCGCCGACGGTGAAAGCCCCAGTCACGGCAGGGGTGAACCTCTCAGGCGCCCTTCGGGGTACGGACAGAGCGGGGAGGGCACCAGGACACGTGTGCCCTTAAGGCCCCCCGGAGGCGTTAGATGACGCAGGACCGCATTCCGCTCGCCGCTCTTGAGCACGGCACCCCGTTCGCCGACCGCCACGTCGGTCCGCGGCCCGCCGAACTCGCGCGCATCCTCGACGTCATCGGCGTCGGGTCGCTGGAGGAGCTGGCGCAGCACGCGGTGCCGTCGTCCATTCACGAGCGCGACCTCGTGCTGGACCTGCCCGCCCCGGCGACCGAGACCGAGGCGCTGGCCGAGCTGCGCGAGCTCGCGGCGCAGAACCGGCCGATGACCCAGATGATCGGTCTCGGCTACTACGACACCGTCACGCCGGGCGTGATCCTGCGCAACGTCCTCGAAAGCCCCGCCTGGTACACCGCGTACACGCCGTACCAGCCGGAGATCTCGCAGGGACGGTTGGAAGCCCTGCTGAACTTCCAGACCATGGTCGGCGACCTGACCGGCCTGCCGGTGGCGAACGCGTCCATGCTGGACGAGTCGACCGCCGCCGCCGAGGCGATGACGCTGGTGCGCCGCGCGGGCCGCTCCAAGTCGAACAAGTTCGTCGTGGACGCCGACACGCTGCCGCAGACGCTGGCCGTCATCGAGACGCGCGCCGAGCCGCTGGACATCGAGATCGTCGTCGCCGACCTGTCGCAGGGCATCGAGGGGCTCGGCCTGGGCGGGGACTTCTTCGGCGTGCTGCTGTCGTACCCCGGCGCTTCCGGTGTGGTGCGTGACCAGAAGGCGCTCATCGAGGAGATCCACGCCGCCGGTGCGCAGGCCGTCGTGGCCGCCGACCTGCTCGCGTTGACGCTGCTGCGCGCGCCGGGCGAGATCGGCGCGGACGTCGTCATCGGCACGACGCAGCGCTTCGGCGTGCCGATCGGGTTCGGTGGCCCGCACGCCGGCTACATGGCCGTCCGGTCCGGCTTGGAGCGTCAGCTGCCCGGTCGTCTCGTCGGTGTGTCCGTCGACGCCGACGGCTCGCTGGCCTACCGCCTGGCGCTGCAGACGCGTGAGCAGCACATCCGCCGGGAGAAGGCCACGTCGAACATCTGCACCGCGCAGGTGTTGCTCGCCGTGATCGCCTCGATGTACGCGGTCTACCACGGTCCCGAGGGTCTGCGGGCGATCGCGACCCGCGTGCACCGCATGGCCACCGTGCTCGCCACCGGCCTGTGCGAGGCCGGTCTGGACGTCGTGCACGGCGAGTTCTTCGACACCGTCCAGGTGCGCGTCGAAGGCCAGGCCGCCGCTGTGGTCGAGAAGGCTCGTGCGGCCGGCATCAACCTGCGCCAGGTCGACGCCGACGTCGTGGCCATCGCCTGCGACGAGAAGACGACGCGCGCGCACCTCGTCGCGGTGTGGGAGGCGTTCGGTGTCACCGGGTCCGATGTGGACGCGATCGACGCCGACACCGCCGACGGCATCCCGGCCGACCTGCGCCGCACGTCCGACTACCTGACCCACCCGGTCTTCCACGCGCACCGCTCCGAGACCGCGCTGCTGCGCTACCTGCGCGCGTTGTCGGACAAGGACGTCGCGCTCGACCGCAGCATGATCCCGCTCGGCTCGTGCACGATGAAGCTGAACGCGACCGCGGAGATGGAGTCCATCACGTGGCCGGAGTTCTCGACGCTGCACCCGTTCGCGCCCGTCGAGGACGCCAAGGGCCTGCTGAAGATCGTCTCGGACCTGGAGGCGTGGCTCGCCGAGGTCACCGGCTACGACGCGGTGTCGCTGCAGCCCAACGCCGGTTCGCAGGGTGAGTTCGCCGGTCTGCTGGCGATCCGCGCCTACCACCGCGCCAACGGCAACGCCGACCGCGACGTCTGCCTGATCCCGTCGTCCGCGCACGGCACCAACGCCGCGTCCGCCGTCATGGCCGGCATGCGCGTCGTCGTCGTGAAGTGCGACGACAAGGGCAACATCGACATGGGTCACCTGCGCGAGACGGTCGCCGAGCACGCCGACGACCTCGCCGCGATCATGATCACCTACCCGTCGACCCACGGCGTGTACGAGGACACCGTCCGCGAGGTCTGCGGCCTGGTCCACGACGCGGGCGGCCAGGTGTACGTCGACGGCGCGAACCTCAACGCGCTGATCGGCCTCGCCCGCTACGGCAAGTTCGGGTCGGACGTCTCGCACCTGAACCTGCACAAGACGTTCTGCATCCCGCACGGCGGCGGTGGCCCCGGCGTCGGCCCGATCGGCGTGCGCGCGCACCTCGCGCCGTTCCTGCCGAACCACCCGCTGCAGCCCACCGCGGGCCCGGAGACGGGCGTGGGCCCGATCAGCGCCGCTCCGTGGGGGTCCGCGTCGATCCTGCCGATCTCGTGGGCCTACGTGCGGATGATGGGCGGCGACGGCCTGCGCCGCGCCACCCTGACCGCCGTGGCCGCCGCGAACTACGTGGCGCGCCGCCTCGACGAGCACTACCCGGTCCTTTACACCGGTGAGGGCGGTTTCGTGGCCCACGAGTGCATCCTCGACCTGCGCCCGATCACCAAGGCCACCGGCGTGACGGTGGACGACGTGGCCAAGCGGCTCGCCGACTACGGCCTGCACGCGCCGACGATGTCGTTCCCGGTCGCCGGCACCCTGATGGTCGAGCCGACCGAGTCCGAGGACCTGGCCGAGATCGACAGGTTCATCGACGCCATGATCGCCATCAAGCGCGAGATCGACCGCGTCGGTGCGGGCGAGTGGCCCGTCGAGGACAACCCGCTGCGCAACGCCCCGCACACCGCGGCCTGCGTGACCGTCGGCGAGTGGAACCACCCGTACACCCGTGAGGAGGCCGTCTACCCGGCCGGTACGGGCGCTCCGAAGATCTGGCCGCCGGTCCGCCGCATCGACGGCGCGAAGGGCGACCGCAACCTGGTCTGCTCCTGCCCGCCGCTCTCGGCGTACGGCAGCTGACCTGTGTTCAACGGAAACGGGCGCACTCGGGGGTGCGCCCGTTTCTCATACCGCTGATCTCACCCCGCTGACGGGCAGGCGGGGTCGCCGCAGTCCTCGTCCTCGCGCAGCCCCGGCTTGGTGAGGTCGTGCTCGAACGCGTAGTGGAAGCACTCGGGGTGCATGCGCTCGAACAGCTCGAAGTCCTCCTGGCCGAGGTCGACGGGTTCGCCGCAGCGCTGGCAGATCTGGTCCTCTGACACGGCGAGATCGTCTCACTCGCAGAACGGCTCTGGCCGGTGCCGTCCGAACAGCGCGAGGGCGGCGATCCATGTGTCCGGGTCACCGTCCCAGTCCAGCGCCTTGATCTGGTCCACCGACCGCCGTCCGCCGATGGCCCGCATCAGCTCGAACGACGTCGTGCGCAACGTCCCGGCCGGCTCACCGTGCCCGAGCACGCGGTCGCCGTGCTCCAGCACGATCCGCAGTGCCGGCACCCCGTTCTCCCGCATCCGCTGATCGAGCTGCTGCAACGGTTTCGTGAGCGCCGACCGCACCGCGACGCCGTCCCGGTCGCCTGGCACGCCCAGCGCGGCGCGGAGGTCGTGCTCGTGCTGCACGATCTCGGCGATCAGCACGGACCCCATGGGCGTGTCGAACAACGGCGCCGCCAGCTCCCGGTTCGCGTCCCACTCCGCGAAGGCGTCGTCCAGCGAGTTGTCCCGGCGGTCGCGCACCTGCCGTTCGCCCCACTCGCCGGTCTCGACACCGTCGAACCGGCGGTCCACGAAGTCGCGCAGACCGCCGGCGAGGTGCGCCACCACGTCCTTGACCGACCAGCCCGGTGTCGCCGCGACGGGTGTCTGCGGGTCACGGCCCTCAACGAGCGAGGTGATCCGTTGGCGGGCCGCGTCGTAGACGGGGGCGTTGGTCATGATCAGACCTCGTACTCCAGGGTGTAGGTACCGCTGCCATCCTCCGCCCAGTCGACGGTGGCCGCACCTTTCGCGCCCGCGTACTTGCCGGTGCCGTCGACGATCTCGATGACGGCCTCGACACCGGTCCGGTAGGCGCCGACGTGCCGCAGCACCAGCGTGCCGTCGTCGGCCGCGATCTCCTCCAGCGCGGTCGTCCAGGCCACGTCGTCGCTGTAGTACATGAGGTAGCGGCACTGCGAGACGCCGCTGACGTCGCCCGCGTACGAGAACGAGACGTGCGCCTCGGTGAGCTTGCGGCCCTCGACCTCCTTGTAGGAACGGCCGTCCCAGGTGTTCTCGTCCCAGCTCTTCACTTCGATGCTTCCGGTTGCCTTCATGAGAACCACTCTGCTGGCAGAAACTGACAGTTCGTGTCAGGTTTACGGCATGAAATCCAGCCGGCTCATCCAGGTGCTCCTGCTGCTGCAGTCGAGGGGCCGGATGACGGCCGACGAACTGGCGGCCGAGCTGGAGGTCTCGCCGCGCACGATCTACCGCGACGTCGAGTCGCTGAGCGCCGCCGGCATCCCCGTCTACGCCGACCGCGGCCCCAGCGGCGGCTACCGGCTGATCGACGGCTACCGCACCCGCCTGACCGGGCTGACCGGCGCGGAGGCCCAGTCGCTGTTCCTCGCCGGCCTGCCGGGCCCGGCCGAGGAGCTGGGGCTCAAGGAGTTCGCCGCGGCGGCCCAGCTCAAGCTCCTCGCCGCGCTGCCGACCGAGCTGCGGACGCGCGCGGAGCAGATCCGCCAGCGCTTCCACCTCGACACCCCGACGTGGTTCCGCGGCGACCAGCCCACCGAGCACCTCGCGACGATCGCCGACGCCGTCTGGGAGCAGCGCCGGGTGCGGATGACCTACGAGCGCTGGGGCGGTCAGGCCGTGCAGCGCGAGGTCGACCCGTACGGGCTCGTGCTGAAGGCGGGCACCTGGTACTTCGTCGGCAGCGGCCGCACCTACCGCGTGTCGCGCGTGCTGGCTCTTCAGTCCACTCCGGACACCTTCGAGCGGCCGCGCGACTTCGACCTGGCGCGGTACTGGGCGGAGTGGTCGGAGCAGTTCGAGGCCCGCATGTACGGCGAGCGCATCACGGTCCGCATGACCCGGGCAGGCCTCGACAAGAGCCAGTACCTGCTCAGCGGTCATCAGGCCCGAGTCATCCGCGAAACGTCCCCGCAACCGGGCGAGGAATTCGGCTTTCCCACCGAGTCGACCCGGCACGCGGTCGCTGACCTGCTGAAATTCGGTGCCGACGTGGAGGTGGTCGCGCCAGTCGAGCTGAGACACGAACTGATCGAGACAATCAAGGCGATGCAGGACCTCTACAACGGTGCGAAGCTACGCGCATGGTTCCGATGATCTCGTTGAACAACGGAGTACGGATCCCTCAACTGGGCTTCGGCGTCTTCCAGGTGCCGGAGGACCAGGTGGCCGGTGCGGTGACGACCGCGATCGAAGCCGGCTACCGCAGCATCGACACGGCCGCCGCCTACCGCAACGAGTCCGGCGTCGGCGACGCGATCGCCGGCGTCCCCGACCTGTTCATCACGACCAAGCTGTGGAACTCCGATCAGGGCTACGACTCGACGCTGCGCGCGTTCGACGAGAGCCTGCGCCGCCTGCGCCGCGACGTGCTCGACCTCTACCTCATCCACTGGCCCGTCCCGTCCCGCGACCTGTACGCGGAGACGTGGCGCGCGTTGGAGCAGCTCTACGCCGACGGCAGGGTGCGCGCGATCGGCGTGTCGAACTTCCAGCCGCACCACCTGCAACGGCTGCTCGACGAGTTCCCGACGGTCCCCGCGGTGAACCAGATCGAGCTGCACCCGTGGCTGCAGCAGACGGAGATGCGCAAGCTCCACAGCGCGCACAAGATCGTCACCGAGGCTTGGTCGCCACTGGCCCAGGGCGCGCTGCTGGGCCGCATGGAGATCACCGGCCTGGCCGAGAAGTACGCCAAGACCCCGGCCCAGATCGTGCTGCGCTGGCACGTCCAGCTCGGCAACGTCGTGATCCCGAAGTCCGTCACGCCCTACCGGATCAAGGAGAACATCGACATCTTCGACTTCGAGCTGGCTCCCGACGACATGACCGTGATCGCCGAGCTCGACAACGGCACCCGCACCGGCCCGGACCCCGATCGGTTCAACGCCGCCTGAGGACCAGATCCGCAGCCCTGGCCGCGCCACCGGCCGCCGTGATCTTCCGGCCCAGCTCACGGACGCCGTGGCGCGGCTCCGACAGCACCTGATCGACCGCTTGCCGCAGGTTCCTCGGTGTCCTGCGGACGATTCCGGCTCCTGCCCGTGCCACTCTTCTCGCCACCTGGGCCTTGTCGAGCTCGCCCGGCACGACGACCATCGGCACGCCCGCCTCCAGCGCCGCCAGCACCCCGCCCCACCCGCCGTTGGTGATCATTGCGTCGGTGCGCGGCAGGAGCAGGTCGTGGGGGATGAACTCGGCCGCGCGCACATTGCCCGGCAACGTTCCCAACGCGTCGACCGGCGCACCCCCGGTCGTGGCCACCACCAGCGCGTCGTGCCCAGCGAGCGCCTCGATCGCGGGCTTGAGCAGGTCATCGGCGCCGGTCTCCAGCGTGCCCTGCGTCACGTGAACCACTGTCCGGCCGTCGAGCTCCGACCACCACTCGGGCAGGTCGTTCCGCGTGGCAGGACTGATCAACCGTCCGACGAACTCGACCTGCTCAGGCACGCGCACGGTCTCCAGCTCGCGAACTCCTTGCGCCAGCACGAGTTCCGGCGAGTAGAAGGCCTCCAGCCCGCCGGATTGAGGCTTCAGGCCCACCTCCGCGCGCATGCGGTTGAACATCCCGTCGACGATCAGCCGCGACACCACCCTGGCGAGTGGCCTGCTGACGACCAGCGGCGTCACCGCGACCGTCACCTGGGGCACGTTCCTGATCTCGGCGGCCATCGCGGCCCCGAACGCCAGGTGGTCCGTGACGACCAGGTCGAACTCGGCCTCCAGCACGTCCTTCGCCTGTGCCGCACCGGTTCCGACCAGCACGTCGCGGACGTTGGCGAAGTTCGCCCGCATGCCCTTGCCGTCACCGACGGCTGGGAACACCTTGTTGAGCTCGGCGTCGTCGAAGTCCGGCGCGTGCTTCCACGGCAGGTGCTCGGCGCCCTCGAACCGGTGCCGGTACTTCGCGCCCGTGTAGGCCACGACGTGGTGGCCGCGCTTGACGAGCTCGTTGGACACCGCCGCCATCGCGCCCACGTGCCCGGCGAACGGCAGTGATGCGACCAGGATCCGTTGTTCCCCCATGCCGGACAGAACGGCCGACGTCGCGGCTCGGTTCCCGTCAGGCCTTCGTCGACAGCACCTGGCCGAGCGCCGCTTCGATCCCGTCGTTCTCCACCACGGAAACCGATCCACCGGTGGTCTGCGCGATGTCCGTCAACGCGCCCTTGTCCACCTCACCGCCGATGGCGATGAAACTGATCGCCAGGGCCGTCCCGTGCAGCTGGGACTTCAACGCCGCCAGGTCGATCCCGCCGTCCGACTTCCCGTCGGTGATCACCACGACGCGGTTGACCCGCCCGGCCACGAAGCCGTCGTGCGCGCTCTCGTAGCAGGCCGCCAGCGCGCTGTAGAGCTGCGAGCCCTCCGCCGTCTTGAGGCCGTCGATCGACCTGCGCAACGCCTCGCGCTTCTCCGTGACAGGCGCGGTCGCGACGAGCTGCTTGTAGGGCTTGGTGCCGTCCAGGTCGCGGGCGAACTCCCAGAGCCCGAACGACCCGGACACCGATCTGTCGACCTGGCCGCGCAGCGCGGACTTCACCTTGTCCAGCCGGGGTTTCATGGACGTCGACACGTCCGTCAGCACCGTCACGACCTGGCCGCCGCGGTCCGCCGACGCCCAGGCCGAGGAGATCTGCTGGGTCGTCACGGCGTCGGCGGCGACGAGGTTCTCCGTTACGGGCGCCCAGGAAACGCCGGGGGAGGGCGACGGACGGTCCTGAGTGGACTCGACGCGCAGGCCGCCCTTCGCCAGGATCTTCTGCTGCGCGGGCTGGGTCATGAACTCGCGGAACGCCTGTGCCGCACGCTGTTCCGCCTCACCGACCTCGGAACCTCCCAGTGCCACGTACGGGAAGTCCGCCACGGGCGCGGGGCCGGCGGGCAGCACGCCGACGAGGGGTTTGGACGGCGCGTCCTTGCCGGTGTTGTGCTTGAACAGGTCCACTTCGGACACCGGTGTGACGGAGAAGCCCGCCGCGTTGACCGTCGCGCTGTCGCCGAGGCGTCCCAACGCGTCGCGCGTGGTGGCCGGCACCTCCGGCGGCACCGTGGCCGCGAGCTTCGACAGCTTCGCCTTCGCGGCCTCGGACGCGAGCGACTCCGCCGTCACGGGGCCCTTGCCGCCGGCCAGCGCCGCCTGGATCGCGAGTGCGGAGGCCGTGTTCGTGGCCGGGTCGGGCATCGCGACGCTGAACCGTCCCCAGGACTGGCCGAACCTGGTCCAGTCCGTCACGTCGGGCATGTCCGACCAGCGGAAGTCCTTGAGCACCGGTGCGGCCGCCTCGGGTGCGGCGAGCAGCACCGGCGAGGTGCCGACGGACTTCGGCGCCGCGCCGACGAGCTTCGCGTTGAGCGCGGTCAGCCGGTTCGCCCACAGCGTCGAGTCGGGCAGCCACGCGTGCGGGCGCTTGCCGAGCTTCGCCTCGTCCCAGGTCGTCGTCAGGCCTTCGAGCACCGCGGAGGAGTCCAGGGACGTCACCTCGATCGCGATGCAGTGGTCGTACACAACGGGCCGTGTCGCGCTGTACGCGCGCGCAACGTCCGCGACCGACTCCGCAACGCTGGGCGTGGCGGCGACCCGCAGCACCGAGTCGCCCTCGCTGCAGTTCTGCGCGAGAGCCTGGGAGCGCCGTTCGAGCACCCCGCCGGCCCACGACAGGGCGAGCCAGCCGAGGCCGATCAGCACGACGAACACGACGATGAGCACGGGCCACTTGGCGATCCCGCGCCGCACCTTCGCCCGCAGCGCGCGGTGTCGAGACATCGATCCCTCACAACTACTCAGCGGCCCCCGACGTCCACCAATCACGCTAACAGGTGAACTTTGTCAGCGAAGTGAAGTCACTCCAAGTATCGACTGGCATACGAACACGAGCCGTTCTCGCAACGGCTGTGCCCGCTCGGCGAACGCCGCCTGCCTGCGCACGTACTCCGCGCGCCCCTCGGGGGTCTCGATCGGCACCGGCCCGTACCCGAGCCCCGCCAGGTCGTACGGGGAGGCCTGCATGTCGAGTTCGCGCACGTCAGCTGCCAGTTCGAAGCAGTCCGCGACCAGGTCCGACGGTGTCGCGGGCTCCATCTTGTAGGCCCATTTGAACAGGTCCATGTTCGCGTGCAGGCACCCCGGCTGCTCGTTCGCGATCTGCTCCTCGCGCGTGGGCTGGAGGGTGTTGCGAGGCCGCGCGGGCTGCGTGAAGAACCGGAACGCGTCGAAGTGCCCGCACTGGATCCGGCTCGCCTCGACCACCCGATCGGTGCCGTCACTGCCCAGCCGCAACGGCCACGCGTTGTGCCGGACCTCCTCGGGCTGCTGCCGGTAGACCATCGCCCATTCGTGCAGCCCGAAGCACCCGAGCCGCGCCGGCCTGCTCAGCGTCGCGGTGAGCAGCGCCTGGACGAACTCCACGGTCTTGGCGCGCTGCTGGAGGAAGCTCTCGACGTCGAGCGCGACACCGTCCGGCGTGGCCTTGTAGTGCGGAAACTCCAGGTACTCGGCCGCGTCCTCAAGCACGACACCCGGCCCCGGATGCCACCGTTCGAGCCGCACGGGCCGATGGCTGTAGTACGTGAAGAGGAAGTCCATCACCGGGTGCTTCTCCTTGCGAAGCTTCCGCTCCTGATGCGGCCCGGTGAACCGCCGCATGCGCGCCACGTGCGCGTCGCGCAGCTCGTGCCATTGGGCTCGGGTCAGGACCTCCACGAGCGATTACCGTACGCGTCGGCGGCGACGGATCTCGACGACGGTCGCGACCACGACGCAGATCACGGTGGCGGGTGCGACGAGGTAGAACGTCAGCGCCCCGACGAGCAGCGCGAGGTCGCGGGAGCGTTCGCCACCGGTGTCGAGCACGATCGACAACGCGGTGAGCAGCGCGGTGGTGAGCACCGCGATGGCAGGGACGCGCCACAAGCTCATCTGCCGTCCACCTCCTCGAAGGCGAGCACCTCGTGGCCGGTGTCCCAGAGCAGGGTGAGCAGCGCGCGGATCGATGCCTGGTCGAGGTTCTCCACGATCAGCACCGTGCCGTCCGCGCCGGCCTCCGGCACCTGGCCGAACCGGGTCCGGATCACGTCCAGGAGGTGCTGCGCGAGCGGTGGGCGGAACCGCAGCTCGTGACGGGTGTTGGTCATGGCGTGCAGCGAACCGGTCAGGCGGGTGCCCGCGCACCACCCGGTGGCGAGAGCACCCCGGGGTGGTCTCAGATCAGGCCGAGGTCGCGGCCGACCGCGACGGCGTCCTGCCGGGAGGCGACGCCGAGCTTGCGGTAGAGGCTCTTGTTGTACGCCTTGACCGTGTTGATCGACAGGAACAACGCCGACCCGATCTCCCGCCGCGTCGCCGTTCCCCGCAACGCCCGCAGGATCGAGAGCTCGCGGTCGGTCAGCTCCTCCACGAGCGCACCCGAGCGCACGGCGGTCCGGCTCCCCACCCGGCCGAGCCGCGCTTCGGCCTGGTCGAGGCGCGCGGCCGGGTAGCCGCTCACCGGTTCCTCCTCCACGACCTCCCTGGCCCGCACCAGCGCCGCGCGGGCCGCCTGCTCGTCGCCGCGCGCGTGTTCGGCCTCCGCGAGGTACAGCAGCCCGAGGAACAGCGTCGTCGGCCGCGGGTGGAGTTCCGCCAGGGCGACCGCGCGGCGCAACCGGACGGCGGCCGTGCCGGCGTCTCCGCTCAGGTGGCCGCGCCGTCCGGCGGCGATCCGCAACGCGGCCAGGCCCGGCACGCTCGCCTCGCGGCCGTCGCGTTCGACGGCTTCCGCCATCGGACCGGCCTCGCGCAGCACCCGGTCGCACGCTTCGTCCCGGCCGGCCTCGACGAGGCTGATCGCCAGCGTGCCGGCCAGCGCGATCAGCGTCCACGGCCGCCAGAACTCGTGGTGGCGCTGCTCCCAGGCGTCGAGGAGCACGTCCGCGGCCTCCTCGAACCGGCCGTCGCGGGCGAGCACGCCACCGAGGGTCGCGGGCACGTGCGGATGCGCGGGCTCTCCGCCACCGGTCTCCAGTTCGAGCGCCTGTCGTGCCAGGACGACGGACCGCGCGGCCTCGGCGTCCGGCAGACCGAAGCCGGCCCGGAGGGTGAGCACGGCACCGCGGAAGCTGTGCCAGCCCGGCAGGGCGGTGTCCGGGGTGGCCCTCGCGTCGCAGACGTCCAGCCAGCGGTTCACCCCGGCCTGGTCACCGCACAGCGCCGCCGCGAAGGCCAGCGAGTAGGCCAGTTGCGGACCCACCGAGCCGGCGGTCATCTCCTCGCCGAGCCGCAGGAACGTCGTGGCCGCGCCGCGCTCGAAGAACCACGTCCACGCGTTGCTCGCCATCAGCTCCGCGGCGGCGCCATCACGACCGGCGCGCTGCAGGTGGCGGACCGCGTCGTCGATCCGGCCGTGGCCGGCGAACCAGGTCGCGGCGCGGTCGAGCACCTCGCGGTGACCGGCGGCGCCATCGCGGGCCAGGGCCTCGCGCAGCAGGTGATGGCACCGGTACCACTGCCGGTCACCGTCCAGCGCGGCGACGAACAGATCCGCCCGCACCAGGTCGTCGAGCACCTCGGCCGACCCGTCCACCTGCAGCACCGCGTCGCACAGCGGGCCGGAAAGCCGTTCCAGCGGCGCGCAGCGCACGAGCAGGTCGCGTTGCCTCGGGGCGAGGCCGGGCAGCACCTCGGTGGCGAAGTAGTCGAGCAGGTGCCGGTCGTCGGCGTCGAGCTTCGCCGGGTCGGCGCGCAACGCGAGCGCCGCCAGCTGCAGCCCGGCGGCCCATCCCTCGGTGCGTTCCCACACGGCCGCCGCCACCTCCTGGCCGAGGTCGTGGCCGGACACCTCCGCCACCAGGGCCGCGGCCTCGTCGGGCCGGAACCCCAGCTGGGCCGCGCGCAGCTCCGTCAGCTCACCGCGGGCACGCAGCCGGGCGACCGGCAACGGCGGATCGGCGCGACCGGCGACGACCAGCCGCAGCGAGGCGGGCAGGTACGTCACCAGGTACTCGACGGCCTCGTGGATCCGCGGATCGGTCAGCACGTGGTAGTCGTCGAGCACCAGGACGTGCCGCACGTCGGTCGCCGCGAGCTCGTTCAGCACCATCGGCAGCGCCAGGTCGACCGCGGCGAGGCCCACCCCGTCCAGCGCCTGCAACGGATCGGCGCTGATCTCACCACTGGCGCCGTGCAACGCCGTCAGCACGTACCGCCAGAACCGCACCGGTTCGTCGTCGCTCTCGTCGAGAGAGACCCACGCGATGCGCCGGTTCTCCTCCGGATCGGCGGCCCATCGGCTCAGCAGGCTGGTCTTGCCCCAGCCGGCCGGCGCCACCACCAGGGTCAGCCGGGTTTCGGCCTGGCGCAGCACGCGCAGCAGGCGCTCGCGCGGCACCACGCCCGCGCGGGACGGCGGGACCAGGTGCTTCACCGCGAGCAACGGCCTGTCGAGTGTCATGACGCTCCCGGCGGGGCGGCCCGGCGCCGCGCTGTCGCGGTCAGTCTGCCAGCAGGACCACCCCGGGTACATCGGGTCGTGGGTGGTGTGCGGGCACCCCGTTCGCCGCGATCGTCGTCACCACATCAGGCCGGGCGAACAGGAGAGCGCAATGGCCACCAGCACTGTCGACACCGATCCCCGAGGAGCGAACGTGAGCCGCCGGTCCGTGCTGAAGATGACCGGCCTCGGACTCGGCGCCGTCGCCGCCGCGGGCGTGGGAGCGGGCACCGTCCGGGCCGGCACCAACGGCGCGTTCACCGCGGGATCAGGCGATCCGTACGAACTCTGGCACGACTGGCAGGCGATGTCCGGCGTCGACCGCGTGGTCGCGGCGGGCGTCCTCGCCTGCAACCCGCACAACACCCAGGCCTGGCGGTTCGCCGTCACCGGCGACGTGATCGACCTCCACGCCGACCCCGGCCGCCGGATGCCGCTGAACGACGCGAGCGGCCGCGAGCACTTCGCCGGGCTCGGCTGCGCCGTCGAGAACATGGTGATCGCCGCAGGACCAGCCGGGTACACCCCGGCCGTCACCCTGTTCCCGGACGGCACCGGATCCGACCACGTCGCCCGGCTCGTGCTCAGGTCCGGCGGTTCAGGTCTCGACCGGGAGCTGGCCGACGCGATCCCGCGAAGACACACCAACCGCGGCCCGTACCGCGACCTGCCCGTCGACCTGAGCGGTTTCGCCGAGCAGGGCTCCCGGATCGCGGGAGCGGGCGTGCAGTGGATCACCGGCCGCGCGGCGCGGGACCGGCTGGGCGCGCTCTACGTCGAGGCCACCGAGGGCATCACCGCGGACACCGCCCAGTCGGAGGAGGCCTTCGCCTGGTTCCGCAACGACCGCGGCGACATCGACCGGCACCGCGACGGGCTCACGCTCGACGGTCAGGGGCTCGGCGGGCTGACCCTGCTCGCCGCGAAGGTCCTGCCGGCCCAGTCGCGCACCGACGGTGACGCGTTCTGGGTCAAGGCCACCCGCGACGTGCACACCGCCACCGCCGCCGCGTACGGCGTGATCACCGTTGACGACGTCACCGACCGCTTCGCCCAGGTCAACGGCGGGCGGCTGCTGGCCCGCCTGCACCTCACCGCGACCGCGCTCGGCCTCGGCTTCCACCACATGAACCAGATCACCGAACGCATCGACCGCGACCACGCGGCCGGGAACACCGACGTCTTCTCCGCCCGCTGGGCCGCCCTGCTCGGCCGCCCCGCCTCCACCGGCCTGGTGTCGTTCCGCCTCGGCCACCCCGAACGCACGCCGGGCCTCAGCCCGCGCCGCAGCCTGAAGGACGTGATGACCAGATGACCGACCACACCACCGTCGCGATCGTCGGTGCCGGACCCACCGGCCTGCTGCTCGCCGGCGACCTCGCGCACGCCGGTGTCGACGTGACCGTGCTC
Source organism: Lentzea sp. NPDC004789 (assembly GCF_053601075.1). NCBI lineage: Bacteria > Bacillati > Actinomycetota > Actinomycetes > Pseudonocardiales > Pseudonocardiaceae > Lentzea > Lentzea sp. NPDC004789. Next base: position 28,762 of record NZ_JBSGBE010000015.1, read on the forward strand.
GAACGACGTGGCGCGGAGTCCAACCTGACCCGCGCGTTCGGCGTGCACGCCCGCACCCTGGAGCACCTCGACGCCCGCGGCCTGGCCGACGAGCTCATCGCCACCGGTGCGCCGGTCCGGCGGCTGCGCCTGTTCGAACGGGTCCAGATCGACCTGGCCCTGCTCCCGTCGAGGTTCCCGTTCCTGCTGATCACTCCGCAGTACCACGTGGAGCGGCTGCTGGAGGAGCGGGCGAAGGCGGCCGGCGCCCGCATCGTGCGCGGCGCGGAGGTCACGGCCCTGAGCCAGGACGCGGACGGGGTCGACCTGACCGTCGACGGTGCCGTTCTCCGCGCGGACCACGTGGTGGGCGCCGACGGTGTGCACAGCGTGGTGCGGGAAGCGCTGGGCCTGCCGTTCCCGGGGAAGTCGGTGCTCACGTCGATCATGCTCGCGGACGTGCGGCTGTCCCAGGCCCCCGAGGACGTGCTCGCGGTCAACGCGGTCGGTGACGCGTTCGCGTTCGTGGCACCGTTCGGCGACGGCTGGCACCGGATCTTCGCGTGGGACCGCCGCCACCAGGTCCCCGACACCGCGCCGGTGACGCTGGACGAGATCCGCGCCGTCACCCGCCGTGCGCTGGGCACCGACTTCGGCCTGAAGGAAGCGCGCTGGACGTCCCGCTTCCACAGCGACGAACGCCAGGTCCCGCACTACCGCTCGGGCCGCGTGTTCCTGGCGGGCGACGCGGCGCACGTGCACTCGCCGGCCGGCGGCCAGGGCATGAACACCGGCCTGCAGGACGCCGCCAACCTCGGCTGGAAGCTCGCGGCCGTCGCCCGCGGCCAGGCACCGGACCGCCTTCTCGACACCTACGAGACCGAACGGCACCCGGTCGGCGCACTCGTCCTGCGCAGCAGCGGCGCCATCATCCGGGCGGCCATGATCCGCTCCCGCGCCGGCCGGTTCGCCCGCGACGTGCTCGGCGCAGCGGCACTGCGCCTGCCACCCGTGGCGCGCAAGGCCGCGGGCACCATCTCCGGCATCGGCATCGACTACCCCGGCGCACCGAGGGCGCAGGACGTCCCGCTGCAGGACTCGCGCCTTTACGAGGCGCTGCGCGACGGCAAGTTCGTCCTGGTGGCGCCCGACGAGGCCAAACCCGCGATCGACGGCGCGCACGACCGCGTGACGCTGGCCGCCCCAGCCGACGCGGCCACGCCGTGGACGCTGGTCCGGCCGGACGCCCACGTCGCCTGGCGGGGTGACGCGTCGACCCTCGCCGCCGCCCTGCGGGAACACGGTCTGACCCGCTAGTTGTACTGACCACAGAGGTTGCGAACGGTCCGACACATAGTCGGATGATCTTGGTATGAGGGAGGGCCTCCGGGTTCGGTGTGGATTGCGACATCTGCACCGGCTAGCCAGGAGGCCCTCGATTACTCACGCTAACGCACCGCTGACCGAGCTGGGCAGGCTGCGCCTGGCCCGGTGTGTCGTCGAGGACGGCTGGCCACTACGACGGGCCGCCGAACGGTTCCAGGTCTCGGTCAGCACCGCGCAACGCTGGGCCGACCGCTACCGCCAGTTCGGCGTGGCGGGCATGGCCGACCGATCCTCACGCCCGTGGTCGAGCCCGCGCCGGACCCCGACCCGTATCGAGCGGCGCATCATCAAGGTCCGGCTGGCACGACGGTGGGGGCCGGCACGGATCGCCTACCTGCTGGGACTGGTGCCCTCGACCGTGCACCGGGTCCTGGCCCGCTACGGCCTGGCCCGGCTCCGCCACGTGGATCGCGCGACCGGGCAGCCGGTGCGCCGCTACGAACGCGCCACACCGGGCGAGCTCGTCCATGTCGACATCAAGAAGCTGGGCAACATCCCCGACGGCGGAGGCCACAAGATCCACGGCAGGCAGGCCGGTCAGCGCAACAGCTCCGCGCACCGCGACCCGAACCGTCCCCGCAAGATCGGCGGCCGCCCCAACCTCGGCTACAGCTACCTGCACAACGCCGTGGACGACCACTCCCGCCTGGCCTACAGCGAAATCCTGCCCGACGAGACCAAGGAAACCGCCGCCGCGTTCTGGCAGCGAGCACAGACCTTCTTCCACGCCAACGGGATCACCGTCGAGCGGGTGCTCACCGACAACGGGGCCTGCTACCGCTCCCGGCTCTGGCGCGACACCCTCGCCGCCGCCGGGATCACCCACAAACGCACCCGCCCCTACCGGCCCCAGACCAACGGCAAGGTCGAACGCTTCAACCGCACCCTGCTCGACGAATGGGCCTACGCCCGCCCCTACCGCACCGAGACCGAACGCCGCGAGGCGTTCCCGCGGTGGCTGCACACCTACAATCACCACCGCGGTCACACCGCACTCAAAGGCTAGCCACCCGCCAGCCGCGTTCCGAACCTCTCAGGGCAGTACAGCTAGTGCTCGGCCTCGTACCGGGCGACTACGACCGGTACGGGGCCGCCGCGACTACTGTGGGCGCATGGTGCAGAGCAAAGCCGCCACGGTCGCCGAGTACCTCGCCGGACTGCCCGACGACCAGCGCCCCGAGGTCAGCACCGTGCGCGACGTCGTCCTCGCCCACCTTCCCGACGGCTACGTCGAGGGCATGCTGTGGGGAATGATCACCTGGCACGTCCCGTTGCAGGTGAGCGGTCCGACGTACAACAGGCAGCCTCTCGCCTACGTGGCCCTTGCCGCCCAGAAGCGCTACTGCTCCGTCTACCTCACCACCGTGGTGGGCCCTGACGAGGAGTCGTTCCGCACGCGCTACCTCGCCACCGGCAAGAAGCTTGACATGGGCAAGGCCTGCATCCGCTTCAAACGTGCCGAGGACCTGGCCCTGGACGTCATCGGCGCCGAGGTGGCCCGCCTCTCCGTCCCGGACTTCCTCGCCTGGCACCGAGCCGTCAGAGCGGCGGCACCAACCCGGTGAACGTGCGCGCCCCGTTGCAGTGCGGGCACTCGCGACCGTTGTCCACGGTCCGCGGCGCACCCCCGATGATCGCCAGCGTGGGCGCCGCGATGTAGCTCGCGCCCCCGCACAGGTGGCACACCGTGCGCGGTTCGGGCGTGACGGCGAAGAGGTCGTCGGCGTCTTCCTCGTCCTCGAAGTCGTCGTCCTCGGCGAACTCGTCCTCGTCGTCCTCGCTCATGCCGATCAACCTACTCGGTGCCGGGCCGACCGCCGCGCAACCTCCGCGGCTTGCCCTTGCGCGTACCTCGTCGTCCGACGCGGTGATCGCCGACTTTCTCGGCTACGGCGCGCGGGTCAGCGATTCGGGTGTCGCTTCCTCGCCGCAGTGGGCGCACACGACGCGTGGCTCCAGCACATGGCCACAAGAGTGCTGCCACACGAGAGGGAGGGGACCCTCGGTCACGTAAGTGTCGCCCCACTCCTTGAGCATCAGCATCACGTTGTGGAGTGCGCGCCCCGACTCGGTCAGCAGGTACTCGAACCGCGGCGGGTGGTCGGAGTACTGGCGCTTCTCCAGCACGCCGAACGCGACCAGCTTCTTCAGACGGGTGGCGAGGATGTCACGAGAGGCGCCGGTGTACGCGGCGATCTGGTCGAAGCGGGTGTTGCCGGCGAACACCTCGCGCAACGCCAGCAGCGACCAGCGTTCGCCGACGATCTCCAGGGCGTTCGCCATGGAGCAGGTTCGCGGGGTCATGTGACCATCCTAGCAGTGGGTTGGCAAATCCAACTTAGCTCGCTAACGTGAGTCCGGAAATCCAACCTAGGAGGTAGCGGTGGACATCGACGGTGCGGTGGTGCTGGTGACCGGGGCCAATCGCGGGCTCGGCCGTGCGTTCGCGCGGGAGTTCGTGAAGCTCGGGGCGAAGGTCTACGCCGGTGCGCGCAACCCTGCGTCCGTTGTGGACGAAGGGGTCGTGCCGGTTCAGCTGGACGTGACCGACGACGCGTCCGTCGCGGCCGCGGCCGAGGAGCTCGGGGACGTCTCGATCGTCATCAACAACGCCGGCGTGCTCGTCGGGGGCGAGGACGTTGACAGCATCAAGGCAGAATTCGAGGTCAACTTCTTCGGAATCGTCCGCACGACGGACGCGTTCGCGCCCATTCTGAAAGCCAATGGCGGCGGCGCGGTTGTGAACGTGCTCAGCATCGTGTCGTTCCTCGGTGTTCCGGGCTGGCGTGGTTACGCGGCGTCCAAGGCCGCGGGGTGGTCGCTGACCAGGTCGACGCGGGAAGCGTTGCGGGAGCAGGGAACCAACGTCATCGCGGTGCACGCCGGCTTCATCGACACGGACATGGCGGCCGGTCAGGACGGCCCCAAGATCTCGCCGGAGGACGTCGTGTCCCAAGTGGTGCAAGCGATTCGGAATGGTGATGACGAGGTGCTCGCCGACGACGCCACTCGTGCGGTGAAGGCCGCACTGGCCTCTTGAGACGGTCTGCACATGTGAGCCTGTCTCGAGAACTAGGTGTTACCCCCGAGTGCCCGGCGTAGGTTCCGCCGCATCCACACCGCCGCGGAAGCGTTCTCACCGACGCATCCGCCTGGGGCGCTTAGGGGAACAGCGATGCTCAACAGACGAGGCGTGCTCGCCGCGGGAGGTCTCGCGGCAGGGGTGCTCGGCGTGCCGCAGCTGCTCGCACCGGCCGAGGGTCACGAAGACCCGAGGCACACCGTGCACACGTTCCAGGAGTCAAAGACCTTCACCGGCACAAAACCGGAAATAGTGCCGTGGACACGCCCGATGCCGGTGGCGCCGGTGCTCAGGCCGCTGGTGTCCACGGCGAAGCAGGAGGTCTACCAGCTCTCGATCGAACGCACGACCGCCGAGATCCTGCCCGGCCTGCGGTCGCCGGTCATGGGCTTCGGCGGTCAGTTCGTCGGCCCGACGATCAGGGCGAAGACCGGTCGCAAGACCCTCGTCATGGTCCACAACAAGATGGACGAGGCCGCCAACGTCCACCTGCACGGCGGTCACGTGGCGCCCGAGCACGACGGTCACCCGAAGGACGTCGTCGAGCCCGGCGCCACCCGCCTCTACCTCTACCCGAACAGCCAGCAGGGCACGACCCTCTGGTACCACGACCACAGCCACGGCACCGAAGCCGCGCACGTCTACTTAGGACTGCACGGCGCCTACATCATCGAGGACGACTCCGAGCGCGCGCTCAACCTGCCGTCCGGTGCGTACGACATCCCGATCCTGTTGCGCGACATCCAGTTCGACGACAGCGGCAACATCGTCGTCTTCGACGACCCGACCAAGCGCACGGTCGTGCTCGCCAACGGCGTCCCGCAGCCCTACTTCGAGGTCGCCGCCCGCAAGTACCGCTTCCGCCTCATCAACTCCGCCAACCAGCGCGTCTTCAAGCTCAAGATCGCCGGTGAGAAGTTCACCCGCATCGGCTCCGACGGCGGCCTGCTCCCCAGCACGCTGGAACTGGACGAGCTCGTCCTGTCCTCGGCCGAGCGCTCCGACATCGTCATCGACTTCTCGAAGTACCCGATCGGTTCCAAGGTCGTCGTGACCGACGCGGTGGCGGGCGAGATCCTCCGCTTCGACGTGGTGCGCCGCGCCTCCGACCCGAGCCGCCTGCCGGCCACCCTGCGCCCGCTGCCGGCCATGCCCCTGTCCACTGTGGACCGCGAGGTCGACCTGGCGTTCCTCTTCAAGCCCAACGACCGCCCCGACGGCACGATCAACGGCAAGGTCTTCGACATGGACCGCGTCGACTTCACGATCAAGCGCAACGCCACCGAGACCTGGCTGATCAAGAGCTCCGACCCGACCGGCGTCAAGCACAACTTCCACCTGCACCTGGTCCAGTTCCGGGTGCTGGAGCGCAACGGCGGCCCGCCCCTGCCCAGCGACGCGGGCCTCAAGGACACGATCCCGATCGTCGCGGGGGACACGGTGAAGGTGCAGGCGACCTTCGGCCCCTACACGGGCCGCTACGTCTTCCACTGCCACTTCCTCGAACACTCGTGGATCGGCATGATGGCGCAGCTCGAAATCGTGCCCTAGCGCCTCAGCTCCCAGACCACGTCCACACCGGCGCGGCGGCGTGCGGCGGCCGATCTCGGTGAACCCGAAACGCCGCGGCACGCCACCGCTCGCGGTGTTGGCCGCGTCGTGCCAGATCTGGACGCGCCGCACACCGTCGAGCGCGAACGCGAAGCCGACCACCTCGGCGCGGGATGCAGCCAGTAGCCGATCTCCACGAGGTCCTCCGGCCGGTGCGGTCCGCCGAGACCACGCCGACGATCGCGCCGCCGACGGTGATGGCGTGGTTGAACAGCGTCCCGCCGGCCCAGCCCCGCGCGGACTCGGCGAGGAACTCGGCGACGGCCGAGGCGTCGAAGTCGTCGGTCGCCCACGACTGCCATGGCCGCAGATGAGCGAGCGACTCCGTGACGGCCCGCAGCAGCTCCTCCGCGTCGGCCTCACTCAGCTGCCGAAGTCTCATACCTCACCTTGTACCGCAGGTGCGTCACCGCGGTGCCCTCGATGACCGAGACCGGCCCTTCCAGCCGGTAACCCTTGCCGGGCGCGAAGAACGGCGTGCCGGCGCCGAGGATCACCGGCACCAGGTCGAGGAAGATCTCGTCCACCAGCCCGGCGTCGATCGCCTGCCTCGCGACCTCGCCCGCGTTCAGGCCGACGGCCTTGTCGCCCGCCTTGGCCCGCGCGATCTCGATCGCCTTCTCGATGCCGTCGCTGCAGAACGTGAAGTGCTCGTTGTCCTCCAACGGCCGGTGCGTGAGCACGACGGTGTGCACGCCCATTGGGTGCTGACCGCCCCAGCCGTTGGTGATGTCGTAGAGCGTGCGCCCCACGACGAGCGCGCCGGTCGCCTGGATCAGGCCGGTGAAGTACGCGGCGCTGGGCGGGGTCAGGTGGAAGGTCATCGTGCCCGTCGGCGCCGGCACCACCACGTCACCCTCCTGGAGCCAGCGGAAGAGCTCGTCGAAGCCGGAGTTGCCCGGGCCCGCGACGTAGCCGTCGATCGAGGTGCTGGCCTGCGTGAAGATCTTGCCCATTTCGTGTGCCTCCCGTGTGCGTCCGTTGCCCGTGCGTCGAACGGGAGACACGGACATCGACAACACACGTCGCCACGCATACTCGGCCGGTCAGCGACTCGATCCCGCCGAACGGAGGCCGCGGATGCGCGAGCAGCACGAGTTCTTCCCGGTCGACTCGCTCGACTGGCGCCCGGCCGATCCGGGCGTCACCGAACGGGTCCTCAGCCGCGACCCGGACACCGCGACCCTCACCCGACTCGCCCGCTGGGAACCAGGCCTGGAGACGTCCGGGGTGATCCGGCACGACTACCACGAGGAGGTCTACCTGCTGGAAGGCGAGCTCACCGACCTGACGCTCGGCCAGACCTTCCACGCCGGCCACTTCGCGAGCCGCCGCCCCGGCATGCCGCACGGTCCGTACCGGACCGAAACGGGCTGCCTGATGCTGGAGATCCGCTCAGCCGATGTCGACCGAGGCAGGTGACCGGCGGCAGGCGTTCTGGTAGACGTGCCACGCGATCACCAGGTCCTGCATCGGCAACCCGGCCGGGCTGTACACGGTGACCTGGTCCGCGCGGGTCCGTCCGGGATGCTCGCCGCGCAGGACCGCTCCGATCGTCGTGTCCGCCGGAACGTGCGCCAGCGCCGGGTCGTCCACGACGACCAGCGCCTCGGCGAGCAGGTCCGCGGCGAGCTCGGTCTTGCCGGGCTCGTCGGCGCCGAGACTGGTGACGTGGGTGCCGGGCGGGACCTCGTGCAGCACCGGCTCCCGCGACCACGTGGCCATCAGCACGATCTCGCCTTCGGGGCCGGCCGTGATCCCGAGGCTCTCGGCCCACGGCGTGAACGCCTCGGCCGCCGCGGGGTTCGTGTCCCGCACGCACACCGACTCGATCGGCCGGAGCGCGGCGAGCGCCTCCAGCTGCGCGCGGCCCTGGGCGCCGGCGCCGATCACCGTCACGGTCCGGGCGCCGGGGTTCGCCAGCAGGTGGGCGCCCAGTGCGCCGCCCAGGCCGGTGCGCAGCGCGGTCAGCGGACCGCTGTCGATCAGGGCCAGCAGGTCGCCGGTCGCCAGGTCGTGCAGGCAGATGACACCGGTGATGGCTGGGGAGCGGTTCGGGTTCTTGGCGTGCACCTTCACCGTGTAGGCCGGGATGCCCGGCGCCAGCCCCGGCACCAGGATCATGGCCGTGACGTCGGCGGTCACCGGGACGCGCACGCGGTGGCCGGGCTCCGCGGGACCGGCGCGGAGTGCGACGGTCAGCTCCTCGGCGAGGCGGGGCAGGTCGACCTCGACGTCCCCCGCCCCGATCACGATCGCCACGGCCGGCAGGGGACGTTGCCGGCCGGACGCGTGCCCTGCCGAGCGCGAACCACGGCCACTACACCCAGCGGACGTGCGTGCCGTCGCGCACGGTGCCCACGTACTCCTCGACCAGGTCCTCCAACGCCACCACACCGCGCACGGAACCGTCAGCGGACACCGCGCGCGCGAGGTGCGACTGCACGCGACGCAACGCGGCCAGCGCCTCGTCCAGACGAGCGTCCACGGGCACCTCGGGCAACCCGCGCACCCGAGCGCGCGGCACCAGGGTCGACGCGCCCTCCAGGTCCAGCACGTCCTTGACGTGCAGATACCCGATCAGCCCTGCCTCGGACAGCACCGGGAACCGCGAGAACCCGGTGGCGGCGACGGCGGCCTCGATCTCGCCCACGGTCGGCGAGGCCGACACGGTCGTCAGCCGGTCCAGGGGCACCAGGACGTCCGCCACGGTGCGCTCGGCGGACGACAGGGTCTGCGCGAGACGGCGGTGCTCGGAGTCCTCCAGCAACCCCTCGGACCGGGACTGGCCGATCAGCAACGCCAGGTCGTCGGGCGTGTAGGCCGACTCCAGCTCGTCCACGGGCTCGACGCCGACCCGGCGCAGCACCCACCGGCCCACCGCGGTGAACAGGGCCAGCACGGGCGCGATCATCCGCGAGAACGCGTAGTGGACGGGGACCAGCCACACCGCGGCCCGCTCCGGACCGGCGATGGCGAGGTTCTTCGGCACCATCTCGCCCAGGATCGTGTGCAACGCGACGACGATGACCAACGCCGCCGCGAACGCCACACCGTGCACCACGGCCAACGGCAGCCCAACGGCACCCAGGGGTGCCTCCAGCACGGAAGCCAGCGCGGGTTCGGCAATGGCGCCCAGCCCCAGCGAGCACAGCGTGATGCCCAGCTGCGCGCCCGCGATCAGCAACGGCAGCTGCTGCGACGCCTTGATCGCGGTACGGGCGCGCGAGGAGCCCTTGTCCGCCAACGCCTCCAGCCGGTCGCGCCGCGCGGTGATCACCGCGAACTCGGCGCCGACGAAGAAGGCGTTGCCCGCCAGCAGCAGCACGACGACGAGGAAGTTCACGACGACACCACCCGCAGCTCGGCCACGCGATGGCGGTCCATCCTCATCACGGTCACCCTCCAGCCGTCGACGCGGATCTCGTCGCCGACGTCGGGAATCCGCCCCAGCCTGGCCAGCACCAGCCCGGCCAGCGTCTCGTAGTCGCCCTCGGGCATGCGGAACCCGGTCGCCTCGGCCACCTCGTCGTCGCGCAGCAGGCCCGACACGAGCCAGCTGCCCTTGCCCAGCGACCGCACCGGCGGTGCCTCGCCCCGGTCGTGCTCGTCGCGCACGTCGCCGACGATCTCCTCGACGACGTCCTCCAGCGTCACCATGCCGGCGGTGCCGCCGTACTCGTCGACGACCAGCGCGGTCTGCAGGCCGGAGGCCCGCAACCGGTCCAGCAGCGCGTCGCCCTCCAGCGTCTCCGGCACCGAGTACACCGGCCGCGTGAGAGCCGAGAGAGGAGTCGTCCCGCGCAGTGCGGCGGGCACGGCGAACGCCTGCTTGACGTGCACCATCCCGCGCACCTCGTCCAGCGACCCGTCGTGCACCGGGAACCGGGAGAAGCCCGTCTCCCGCGCCTTCCGCACGAGGTCCGCGACCGTCGCGTCGGCCCGCAACGCCTCCACCCGCACGCGCGGCGTCATCAGCTCACCCGCGGTCCGGTCGCCGAACCGCAGCGACCGGTCCAGCAGCACCGCGGTGCCCTGGTCCAGCGTGCCGTGCTCGGCGGACGTGCGGACGAGCGCGCCCAGCTCCTCCGGTGACCTGGCGGACGCCAGCTCCTCGACCGGCTCCACGCCCAGCCGCCGGACCAGCCAGTTCGCCGAGTTGTTCATCCAGTTGATCAACCAGCGGAAGACCGTGGAGAACGCCGACTGGATGCCGACGACCAGCCGCGCGGTCTCCAGCGGCTTCGCGATCGCCAGGTTCTTCGGGACCAGCTCGCCGAACACCATCGACAACGCCGTGGCGATCGCCAGCGCCAGCGCCAGCGACACCCCGGCGGCCACCGCGTGCGGTACGCCCAGACCGGCGAGTCCCGGTTCGATCAGCGCGGCGATCGCGGGCTCCGCGATGTACCCGGTGATCAGCGTGGTCAGCGTGATCGCGAGCTGGGCGCCGGAGAGCTGGAAGGACAACGTGTGGTGCGCGCGGTCGATGGTCCGCGCCTTCGTGTCACCGACCTCGGCGACGTGCCGCTCGACCGTGCTGCGTTCCAGGGCGGTCAGCGAGAACTCCGCGGCCACCGCGATGAAGGTGCCCGCGGTCAGCGCCACGACGGCGAGCAGACCGAGCACGCTGAGAAGGACTCCGGTCACCGGCGCGCTCCACCAGAGCGGGGGACCGGATTGCTATGCCAGCCAGGGCCAGACCCCATGGGGACGGCTCAACTCCTCGTGACTAAGTACGTGAACAGCCAGATGAGTCTAATTGTGAGCAGTCGAGGCCCTGAGCACCACCTCGCCCGCCACCCGGACGGTGCGGGCCTCGTCACCGCCCGCGTCCAGCACGAGACCTGCGGCGATCTCGCCCATCTCCTCCAACGGCAGCCGCACGGTCGACAACGCCGGCACCGTGTCGCGCAGCGTCGGGATGTCGTCGAACCCGGCGATCGACATGTCCTCGGGCACCCGCACGCCGCGTTCGCGCAGCGCGGCCATGGCGCCCATCGCCATCACGTCGGTCACGGCGAACACGCAGGTGGCGCGGGACTTCGACGCCAGCAGCTCCAGCGCCGCCTCATACCCGCCGTCACGCGTGAACGCGCCGTTGATCACCATCGGCGGTGCGACGCCGGCGTCGGAGAGGCCCGCCTTGAACCCGGCGAGCCGGTCGCGCGCCACCACTAGGTCGGAAGGTCCACCCAGCACGGCGAACTTCTTGTGCCCGAGTGCGGTCAGCTCACGCGCGAGCGCCCGGCCGCCCGCCCGGTTGCCGGGCACGACCGTGTCGGTGCCGAGCTTGGCCTGCGACACGCACGCGACCCGGCCGCCCTGCTCGGTGAAGGCCTCGATCTCGGCCGCGAGCCGGGACTGCGACGCACGGTCAGTGGTGCGTGAACCGGCCAGAACGACCGCACGCGCCCGGTGCGCGCGCAACGTGGACAGCAGCTCCACCTCACGCTCGGGACGGCGACCGGTCGTGCCGAGCACGACGACGAGCCCGGCCTCCTCGGCCACCCGCGTGACGCCCGCCGCGATGCACGAGAAGTACGGGTCGGTGATGTCGTGGACCACCAGCCCGACCAGCGAGCTGGAGTTGCGGGCCAGCGCCTGCGCGGACGCGTTCGGCACGTAGCCGAGCTGCTCCGCGGTGCGCAGGACGCGGTCGCTCAGCTCCTCGCTGACCTGTCGCGTGCTGCCGTTGAGCACGCGCGAGGCGGTCGCCAGCGACACACCCGCCTGCCTGGCCACCTCGGCGAGCGTCACCTGTCGTGCGGACACGACCACCTCCGTCAACGTGCATGTGAGCGCTGAGACTAACTCGCGAGGAGGTTGACGGCCGTCAAGTACCGCGATTAGCGTGGCGGGAAAGCGCTTTCCAGCGCTGCTACCAGGGAGGTGCGATGGCGGTTCGGACCATTGGCGTGGCGGTCAACGGCGTCACCGGGCGGATGGGTTACCGCCAGCACCTGGTCCGGTCCCTCCTCCCGTTGCGCGAGGAGGGCGTGCGGCTTCCGGACGGGACCGTGATCAAGGTCGAACCGGTGCTCGTCGGGCGCAACGCCGACAAGCTCAAGGAGATCGCCGAACGGCACGACCTCGCGCGCTGGACCACCGACCTCGACGCGGCGCTGGCCGACCCGTCGGTCGAGATCTACTTCGACTCGCAGGTGACGTCCAGGCACGTCGAGTCGATCACCAGGGCGCTGGAGGCGGGCAAGCACGTCTACACCGAGAAGCCGGTCTCCGAAACGGTCGAGGAAGCACTCCAGCTGGCCCGCCTCGCCGACGACAGGGGCCTCAGGCACGGTGTGGTCGCCGACAAGCTGTACCTGCCCGGCATCCGCAAGCTCAAGCGGTTGATCGACGGCGGCTTCTTCGGCCGGATCCTCAGCGTGCGCGGCGAGTTCGGCTACTGGGTCTTCGAGGGCGACTGGCAGCCCGCGCAGCGCCCGAGCTGGAACTACCGGGCCGAGGACGGCGGCGGCATCGTCTCGGACATGTTCTGCCACTGGAGCTACCTGCTGCACAACCTCTTCGGCCGCGTCGAGGCCGTCACCGCGAAGGCGGTCACGCACATCCCGACGCGCTGGGACGAGCAGAACAACGAGTACGCGGCGACCGCGGACGACGCGGCGTACGGCATCTTCGAGATCGAGAACGGAGTCATCGCCCAGATCAACTCGTCGTGGTGCGTGCGGGTGCGCCGCGACGAGCTCGTCGAGTTCCAAGTGGACGGCACGGAGGGGAGCGCGGTCGCCGGCCTGCGCGAGTGCTTCGTGCAGCCCCGCGCCGTGACGCCGAAACCGGTGTGGAACCCGGATCTGCCGGTCACGCACCCGTTCCGCGACCAGTGGCAGCAGGTGCCGGACAACGAGGACTTCGACAACGGCTTCAAGGTGCAGTGGGCGGAGTTCCTGCGGCACGTCTACCAGGGCACGCCGTTCCCGCACGACTTCCGCGCGGGCGCGCGGGGGGTCGCGCTGGCCGCCGCCGGTCTGCAGTCCTCTTCGGAGGGTCGGCGCGTGGAGATCGAGAATGTCTAGCCGAGATCAACATGACCGCGTGGTGTTCGCCGCGGCACACGTCGTGGCGAAGGACGAGCGCACGGTCGACTGGGACGCGACTTTGGCGTTCCGGCACCACCTGTGGTCGCACGGCCTGGGCGTCGCGGAGGCGATGGACACCGCGCAGCGCGGGATGGGCCTGGACTGGCCGACGGCGGCCGAGCTGATCCGCCGCAGCGCCGCCGAGAAGGCCGGCCGGATCTGCGCGGGCGTGGCCACCGACCACCTCACCGGTGAGATCGGCCTGGACGACGTGCTCAAGGCGTACCTGGAGCAGCTCGACGTCGTGCAGGAGGCGGGCGCGCAGCCCGTGCTGATGTGCTCACGTCAGCTCGCGGCGTGCGCGCGCGGGCCGGAGGACTACCGGAAGGTGTACGGGACGCTGCTCGACAACGTCAGCGAACCGGTGGTCCTGCACTGGCTCGGCACCGCGTTCGACCCGGCGCTGGAGGGCTACTGGGGTGCCGCGGACGTCGACGAGGCCACCGACAACTTCCTCGCGATCATCGCCGAACGCCCGGACAAGGTCGACGGCGTGAAGGTGTCGCTGCTCGACGCCGACCACGAGATCGGCCTGCGCCGCCGGCTGCCGGCCGGGGTCCGCTGCTACACCGGCGACGACTTCAACTACCCCGAGCTGATCGCGGGCGACTCGGAAGGCCACAGCGACGCGCTGCTCGGCATCTTCGACCCGATCGCCCCGGTGGCCGCGAAGGCGTTGCGCAAGCTCGCCGAGGGCGACACCGACGAGTTCCACCGGATCATGGCGCCGACGGTGCCGTTGTCGCGCCATCTGTTCAGCACGCCGACCTACTTCTACAAGACCGGCGTGGTGTTCCTGGCGTGGCTGGCCGGTCACCAGGACCGGTTCCTGCTGCTCGACGGCCTCGAGACCGCGCGCAGCGTCGAGCACCTGGCCGAGGCGAAACGGCTCGCGGAGATCGCGGGCGTGATCGAACCGGAGTTCGCGGAACGGCGGTGGCAGCAGTGGCTCGCCTCTCGCTGAACCAGGCCACGATCAAGCGCGCGACGGTCGCCGAAGCCGTCGAGGGCTGCGTTCGGCACGGGATCGAGTCCATCGGCCTGTGGCGCGAACCGGTCGCGGACCACGGCCTGGAGCGCACCGCGAAGCTCGTCGCGGACGCCGGCCTGCGGGTGTCGTCGTTGTGCCGCGGCGGATTTCTGACGGCGGTCGACAACCGCGCCGCGCTGGACGACAACCGGCGCGCGATCGAGGAAGCGGCGGCGTTGCGCACCGACACGCTGGTCATGGTCGTCGGCGGGGTGGCGGGCGACAAGGACCTCGTCGGCGCACGTCAACGCGTCGCGGACGCGATCGCGGAACTGTCCGTTGAGGCGAGATCCGCGGGCGTCACGCTCGCACTGGAACCGATGCACCCGGTGTTCTGCGCGGATCGCGGCGTGCTGTCGACGTTGTCCCAGGCGCTCGACATCGCGGAAGAACACGAGTCGGTCGGTGTCGTCGTGGACGCGCTGCACGTGTGGTGGGACCCGGATCTCGACGCGCAGATCGTGCGCGCGGGGGAGCGCATCGTGTCGTACCAGGTGTGCGACTGGCTCACGCCGGTGCCGGCGGACGTGCTGCTGGGCCGGGGTTATCCGGGTGACGGCGACATCGACCTCGACCGCCTGACCAGGCACGTTGCCGCGACGGGCTATGCGGGGGACGTCGAGGTGGAGATCTTCAACGCCGACATCTGGGCGGCGGACTTCGACGAGGTGATCGCGGAGGTGTCACGCAGGTACCACGCCATTGTGGAACCGGCGCTGTAGACAACGCGGGGAAGCCGGTCGTCGACGGCGGCGACGACCGACCCCGGCGTTGGTTATGTATATATCCGAAAACCGGAGGTCTTTGGTCCAGTTTTGGAGATGAATTTCGGGAATCAGCCGCCGTTGAAGAACCTGTAAACCTTTGCACGGTGTTTCGGCTTGGTCGTCGTGATCTTGATGACCGCGTCGAACATCGACCGCCCCAGCTCGGCACGAGCTGCGATGGCCGGGTGCGTGGTGCTGAAGTCCTGGTCGTTCTGCGCCTTGTCGCCGGCGAACGTGCCGGACGCGAACATCGAGTAGATCAGGATTGCCCGATTGTCCTCGCTGAACATGATCCCGGCCTCGTTGCGGCCGTCTTCGAACCAGCCGGCCTTCGTCGCGACGCGCAGCCGTTCGTTCGTCGTCAGGTTCAGCCGCACGCCGTCGGTGAAGCTCGACGTCGACCGGAGGATGTTGAGCAGGTAGGCGGTCGACGCGGCGGACAGCAGCTGGCCGTCGACCAGCTTCTGCAGCAGCGTGTGCATCTCGCGCGGGGTCGTGGTGCCGAGGTAGAACCGGTTCGGGTTCGCGACCGGCACGACCTGCGTGTGCACGAATCCCTTGTCCCGCAGGATCTGGTTCAGCTCCAGCGCCGGCACGACCAGGCCGCACAGGCGCACGGCGGTGTTGTCCGAGACGGTGAGCAGGTTCGCGAGAGCGTGTCCAACGGTGACCTCGCTGGGGTACGCGCCGTCGAGCGCGAAGATCCCGTCGGTGTCCTGGATGACGATGCTCGCCGACACCGTGACCGTCTGGTCGAGCCTGATCAGCCCGCGGTCCACCTTGTCCAGCACGGCGACGGCGACCGCCACCTTGTTGACGCTGTAGGCCTCGACGACCTTGTCCGCGTCCTCCTCGACGGCCGCCTTAGTGGTGCCGTCGAGGTCGGCGATCGTGATCAGCGACGACCAGGTGCCCCGCGCCTTGCGGACCTGTCGCCGGTAGATCTGCGCCACGCGTTTGCGTGACCGGTCCGCGGTGGTCGGGGAACGTTCGATCTCGACCTCCGCGTCTTCCTGAGCCTGCGCTGCCCCGTTGGAGCCGAGCACTGCCGTCGCGGCCGCGACGGTTCCCAGCCCGAACACCGACCTGCGGTTCAAAGTCATGCGAGACATCAAAACAGGCGGCACTGACACTTCCCTGACTAGGGTTCCGGATCATGGAACACGTCTTCGTGGTGACCGGAGCCTCCCGCGGCATCGGGGCGGCGACCGCCGCTTTGGCGGCCGACGCGGGATACCGCGTGGTCAGGGCCTCGCGGTCGGCGGAGGAAGCCGTCGGTGACCGCGGCTGGGACGCGAAGTGCGACGTCTCCTCGTGGGATTCCGTGCAGGACCTCATGGCACGCGTGGAATCCCGGTGGGGCCGCATCGACGTCGTCTTCGCCAACGCGGGCGTGTCCGTCGACACCTCCTTCACCACGTCCGCCGGCGCCGAGCCGCGGGAGTGGACGAACATGGTGGTGACGAACGTGTGCGGTCCCGCGTTCACGGCCCGTGCGGCAATGCCCGCGCTGATCCGCTCCGGCGGCCACCTCGTGCTGACCGGCTCGGCTGCCGGGCGCGGCGTGCGGCCCGGCAACCTCTACTCCGCGACCAAGTGGGCGATCACCGGGCTGGCACAGGGAATCCGGGCCGAGGCGGTGGGCACCGGCGTGCGGGTCACCGTGGTCCAGCCCGGGCTCGTCGACACGGAGGCCATTCCGGCGTCGCGGGCGGACGAGCCCAAGCTCGCGCCGGAGGACGTGGGCAGGGCGGTGCTGTACGCGGTCTCGCAACCGTCCACAGTGGACGTCAACGAGATCCTGATCCGGCCGACCGGTCAGGCCGCGCACCGCTGAGGCTCACGTGCTGACCACGCGCTTCGCGGGCAGGATGTTGTGCCACAGGTTGAAGACGTTGCCGGGGTCGTACTCGGCCTTGATCGCGGCGAGCCGGTCGTAGTTCTGCCTGCCGTACCCGGCGACGACGCGGTTCGCGCCCTCGTCGCCGATGAAGTTGAGGTAGACGGCGCCGGTGGTCCACGGTGCCAGCACGTCCCGCACGTGGTGCGCCCAGTCGCGCGCCCGCTGGTCGTCCGCCGGGTTCTCCCACAGCCCCAACGGATGCGCGACCCACGGAGTGTCGCGGTTGGCCATCGGCCAGTCCGCCGCGTTGCGGGCCACCGCGCCGCCCCACGGGATCATGCCCTGCTGCGAGGGTGACGGCGTGATCATCCGTTCGGAGGCGGCGCAGAACGCGTGCACGGCCTCGTCGGGCAACGATCGCAGGTACTCGGCGGACCAGTGGTTCCGGAAGCCGGGGGGATCGTCCAACATGGACTGGAAGTGCGCGTAGGGGACGTCGGTCACGACCAGCGCCCGCGGTTGCAGCGCGGCGAGCGGGGCGACGAGGTCCGGCAGGTCCTCGGCCTTGCCCAGGTACGTCACGAGAACTCCGCAGCACAGCGTGCCGACGAGCTCGGCGGGCACGAACTCCTCCGGTGGCGCGGTCAGGTAGATCGCGCCGCCGCCGACCTCGTCCGGCGCGCTGTCCATGAAGTCGCGGTAGGCGCGGATCGCGGGTTCGCCCTCCTCGGCGGGCCACAGCATCAGCGCGAAGGAGAACTCCGGCAACGGGTGCAGCCGGAACGTGAACGACGTGGCCACCCCGAAGTTGCCGCCACCGCCGTGCAACGCCCAGAAGAGGTCGGGGTGCTCGGTCTCGCTGGCGGTCACCGTGCTGCCGTCGGCGAGCACCAGGTCGACGGCGAGGAGGTTGTCGCACGCCAGCCCGCACTTCCGCTCGATCCAGCCCGATCCGCCGCCCAGCGTCAGCCCGGCGACACCGGTCGTGGAGACCCGGCCGCCCGTCGTGGCGACGCCGAACGGTGCCACGGCCTGGTCGAACGCGCCCCACGTGGCACCGCCGCCCACCACGGCGCTGCGCGCGTCGGGTGCCACGGAGACGCCGTTCATCCGCCGCAGGTCGAGCACCAGCCCGTCCTGCACGAGGCTCGCGCCCGCCACGCTGTGACCGCCGCTGCGCACCGCCACCGGCATCCCGGCCCGCTGGGCGAACGCGAGCGCTTCCCGCACGTCGGCGGTGTTGTCGCATTGGGCGATGACCGCCGGTCTGGTCTCGATGGCGCTGTTGAACAAGGCCCGTGCGTCCTCGTACGCCTGGTCCTGCGCGGTGAGCAGGGCTCCGGAGAAGGTGGCGCGTAGGCTCCCGAGGTCTGTCATGGCTGAACCTCCCTGAGTGGTTGGTGTCACTCAGGTTCCGCTGTTCGCGCGTCGTCCGTCCGTCCAGTAAGGACCTCGTAAGGAGATGGGATCTTGGCACGCGTCGTGCTCTTCGCCGCCGGTGGTGGCGGTGACCCGGAGCGGCACCGGCCGTTGCTGGACGCCTTGGCGGACCGGGGTTTGCCGGTCGTCGCACCCCGCTTCGACCGCCTGCTGCCCCACGCCGCCACCGAGGAGCTGCTGGTGCGGCCCCGCGGGTTGGCCGAGGCGTTGGGCGACACCGATGCCGAGGTCGTCGTGATCGGTCACTCGATCGGCGCCTGGGCCGCGCTGTGCCTGGCGGGCGCGGTGCCGTGGGGACGTGACGGGCGGCCGATCGAGGTCCCGCGCGAGCCCAGGATCGCTCGGCTGGTGCTGCTCGCGCCCGCGGCCGGGTGGTTCGCGGCGCCCCGTGCGCTGGACGGGGTCGGCGTGCCGATGCTCGTGTTCGCGGGCTCGGCCGACGTCGTGACGCCGGTGTCGCAGGCCGAGCTGCTGCTCGGCGCGCCCGGTCCGGTCGATCTGCGGGTGGTGCCCGGTGCGGGGCACTTCAGCTTCATGCACACGTTGCCGCCCGGCGTGGCCGAGGAGTCTGGGTTCGACCGCGCGGGCTTCCTCGCCGAGATGGTCGAGGCGACCGTCGAGTTCAGTCTGAGCTGAGCACTTCCGAACACCGCTGCAGGAGCGCGCGCAGCTGCGTGCGCTCCTGGGGCGTGAACGCGTCCGCCAGCTTCTGCTCCACCGCGACCGCGCCCTTGTCCGCCTCGCGGAACTTCGCGTAGCCGGCCTCGGTCAGCCGGTTCTCCAGGACGTTGCGCTGCCACTGGTGCGGTGTGCGTTCCACGAGCCCCATGGCGACCAGGTTCTGCAGGATCGTCGTCATCGTCTGCGGCGTGACCAGGCACAACCGGGCGAGCTCCGCCGCGGGGGCGCCGGGGTGGTCGCTCAGCGCGAGCAGGGCCGAGTACTGCGGCACGGTCAGGCCCGCCGGCTTCACCGCCGCCGCCTTCGCGGTCATCAGCTCCAGCTCGGCGCGCTTGATGTCTCCGCCGATCCGGTCACCAATCCGCATCCGTTCATCGTAGGAGTGTGATAAGAGTATTGATAGTTATCAGAACTCTGATAGCTATCAGTGCTCTTACTGGAGGGAACGACATGCGCATCGCGCTTGCTGTCATGGCGGCGTTGTTGCTGCTCACGGGCGCGGCGTCGGCCACGCCCCGGCACATCTCGGGCGTGTCGCCGGCGCTGCACCCCGAGGGCGTGCAGTGGGACCCGACCCGCGGGCAGTTCCTGGTCAGCTCGGTCCGCCACGGCACGGTGTCGCTGGTCAGCCCGTCCGGCCAGGTCCGGCCGCTGGTCACGGGCACGAAGATGGTGTCCACGTTCGGCATCCAGGTCGACCGCGGCCGCGTGCTGGTCGCGTACGGGGACATCGGCCTGGGCGAACGCTCGGTGCCAGGCCAGTCCGGGCTGGGGATCTTCGACCTGCGCACCGGGCGTGCGCTGAAGTTCGTCGATGTCCCCAACGGCGCCAACGACGTGGCGGTCGACCCGCTCGGCAACGCCTACGTCACCGGCCCGGCGGGGGACACCATCTGGCAGGTCTCGCTCTCGGGCGAGGTCTCGGCGTTCGCTGCCGACCCGCGCCTCGGCGCGACCATCGGCAACAACGGGATCATCTGGGACCCCAGGGGATTCCTCGTCACCGGCAACTACACGAACGGCACGCTGTTCAAGGTCACCCGCGGCCACGTGGAGCAGCTGCCCGCACCCGCGCTGATCGGTGCGGACGGCCTGACGCTCACGCCGCAGGGCCTCGTCGTGGTGACGAACAGCCTTGGTGCGCCCGGGAAGAACGCCGTCACGGTGCTCGACACCCGCACGTGGCAGGTGAAGTCGCAGCGCTCGTGGCCGACTTCACCGACCACCGCGGCTCGCACGCCGCACGGCACCTACGTGGTGAGCGGCCACCTCGACGTGCTGCTGAAGGGCGGCACGTCGGACGAGTTCAGCCTCGACCGATGAACTCGACGAGCAGCCGGTTGACCTCGTCCGGCCGCTCCAGGTAGCCGATGTGCCCGCAGCCGGCGACCTCGGCGTAGCGGGCACCGGGGATCGCGTCCGCCACCTCGCGGGACAGGCGAGGTGGCAGGACGAGGTCGTCCGCGAACCCGATGACCAGTGACCGCACCGAGATCCGGCGGTAGGCGTCGAGGCGCGACCCGTAGTCGTTCAACGCGAGTTGCGCGCGCAGGCCGGGACCGACCGACGAGCCCGAGAACTCGTACATCTGCAACCAGTCGCGGGCGGCCGCCGGGTCGGCCAGCGTGGCGGGGGAGAGGTTCCTGATCACCGAGGCGACCGCGTAGAACTGCGCCGGCACCTCGACGCCCTTGTCGTAGGCGTCCATCAGGCTGCGCGACCAGGCCTGCTGCACCGGTTCGGGACGGCCGGCGGTCGCCATCAGCACCGTGCTGCGCACCAGGCCGGGGCGGGCCAGCGCGAGCTCCTGCACCACGCGGGCGCCCAGCGACGTGCCGATCACGTGGGCCGGGCCGCCGAGGTGCTCGATCAGCGCGGCGGTGTCGGCGACCATGTCGTCGATCGTGAAGCCGTCCGCGCACTCGGACGACGGCGGGATGCCGCGGTTGTCGAAGTAGGCGACCCGGTAGCCCGCCTTCACCAGCGCGGGCACCTGGTAGGTGCGCCAGACCCGGCCGGGGCTGCCGGTGCCCATGACCAGCACGACGAGATCGCCGATGCCCTCGGTCTGGACGTTCAGCTCGATGCCGTTGAGCGGGACGATCGCCATGCCCAAGATCGTAGTGCGGTGATCGCGATCTTCACGGTCGCTTCCGGCGTGCAGTGGGGCGATGCACCCGCCTGAACGTCGAAATCGAGCGGCAAAGGTCGCGATCACCGCACTAGAAGCGGCACAGAGGCCTGATCTCCGCGGCGTGAGACGGATAACGCACGCACAGGTCGTCCGCGTGGCCGAACGAGACGATGTCGTCGGTGTACGGCGGCACCACCACCGTGCCCACCAACGACCACTCACCCGCGGGCGCGCTGCCCTGCCACACCCCCGCCGGCACGACGACCTGCGGGTTGGCCGCGGACAGCAGCGGCTGGGTGACCGAACCGTCCGGGTGCAGCAGCAGCATCCGCAACGGCGACCCGGCGTGGAAGTGGTAGATCTCCAGGTGCTTCAGCACGTGCATGCCGGAGAAGTCGGGCCTGCGCAGCAGGTACGCGATCGCGGACACCTCGTCGGACCGGTGGGTCTGCGCGAAGAAACCGCCCTCGACGGGAAGTTCCCGCAGGCCGAGCTCGCTGATCAACTGCTCTGGGGTCACGTCATCTCCGGAAGCGGTGAACCGTGCACGACGACCATGCCCTTGCCGAGCCGTTTCGCCGTGTACATCGCGGCGTCCGCGGCACCGAGCACGTCGTCGGCGGTCACGGACGGGTCGTGCGAAAACCGTTGTGCCACACCGATGCTGGCGTGCACGCGGTGGATCCGGCCGTGCACCTCGTGCGGGTGCGCCAGCGCCGCCAGCAGCCGGGCGCCGATCTCGTCGGCGTCGCCGCCGTCGACCAGCACGCCGAACTCGTCGCCGCCGAGCCGGGCCACGGTGTCCTCCGCGCGGACGCTGTGCTCCAGCCGTGCGGCGACGTTGCGCAGCACGATGTCGCCCTCGGCGTGCCCGTGGTTGTCGTTGACCGCCTTGAACCCGTCGACATCGATGAACAACAGGATCAACGGCCGTGTGCGCTCACGGTCCGCCAGCGCGCGCTCCAGCCGTTCGCGGAACAACGAGCGGTTCGCGACGCCGGTCAACGGGTCGTGTGTCGCCTCGTGGCGCAACTGTTCGCGGCTCACCCGAAGCTGGTCCATCAGCCGGACGTTGTCCACCAACGTGAGGAGCTGCCGCACGATCACGAGGCACACGACCGCGAGACCGACGTAGATCTCGATCGGGTTGAGGCGGCCGCCGGTCGCGGTGTTCCACAGGATGAACAGACCGGTGATCGCGAGCGGCAGGTACGGCACGAACAGGTGCAGCAGGTCGGCCATGCGCATGCGGCCGGACGTCGGTTCGAGGTTGCGCGCCGGGGCGAGCGCGCTGAGGAAGAACAACGCCGGGCACAGCATGAAGCCGATGTCCGCGGTCGCCGGGATCGCCGTGATGCCCTTGGAGATGTAGAACGCGAACACCCAGCCCGACGACGACTGCGCGACACCGGCCAGTGCGACGAAGAGCATCGGCCACTGACGCACGGACTGATGCGTCCACGACATCACGACGATCGCCACGAGCAGCACGAGGTACGCGGCGGGATGCGCGACCACCGTGGCGAACCCGGGACCCTCGGTCGCCCACGCGCGGGTCAGCGACTCCAGTGCCGACACCCACGTCAGCACGAACAGCGACCCGATGACGATCAGCCCGTCGAGCACCACGACCGCGCGGCCGCGGTAGTTCGGCAGCAGGTCGTCCGCGCGGCGCTTCTGCGCCTCCACGACCACCGCGGCCAGGCACAGGACCGGCACGAGCGTGAACCCGAGCGGCGCGATCGTGGACGTCGGCAGTTGCACACCGAGGATCTGCTGACCCCAGATCCACGCGGACAACCCGACCGTCAGGCTCGTCATCGCCGCGGTCATCCACCCGTTGCGGCGCCGCGCATAGGCCAGAAGAGCGGCCACGGCGAACACCAGCTGCACGACCTTGTCGACCGCGATGCCGGCCTCGCGCGGCAGGGTGAGGGCCGTGAGGATGGTGGCCGCCATGAAGGTGCCGACGCACCCCGCAACGAGCCAGAACCTCTTCACCGCGTCTCCCGTGATCGAAGCCCGACCACCGTAGTGATCGCGGCGCCGACTTGTCGAATGGCGTCGAATCGTGTCGGTGCGAGTTCCTTCCAGGCGCACCGGATATGGTTCGAACTGTTGTTCGTTCCGGTCGTGGGGAGCTGTCGTGCGGGTGTTCGGGGTCGACCCCGGTCTGACCAGGTGCGGCTTCGGCGTCGTCGACGGCGGGCCCGGCCGGACCGTGCGCGCGGTCGCCGTCGATGTCCTCCGCACGCCCGTTGACGCGCCTCTGTCCGTGCGGCTGCACGAGTTGTACGTCGGCGTCTGCGAGTGGCTGGACCGCTACGAGCCACAGGTCGTGGCCATCGAACGGGTCTTCGCGCAGCACAACGTCCGCACCGCGATGGGCGTCGCGCAGGCCTCCGGCGTGGTCGCGCTGGCGGCGGCGCAGCGGAACCTGCCGGTCGAGTTCCACACGCCGTCCGAGGTGAAGGCCGCCGTCACCGGATCGGGACGGGCGGACAAGGCGCAGGTGACCCTGATGGTGACCAAGCTGCTCGGGCTGAAGGTGGCGCCGAAGCCCGCGGACGCGGCGGACGCCCTGGCGCTGGCGATCTGCCACCACTGGCGCGCGCCGATGCGCAACCGCATGGAAGAAGCGCAGGCCAAGGCTGCGGAACTGGCTCGCGTGCACAAGGCCCGCTTGGCCGAGGCCGCGAAGCGCACGAACTAAGGTCCAGCACGTGAAGTCCGGAGGAACCAGGTGATCTCGTCACTGCGCGGCCAGGTGCAGCACGTCGGCCTCGACCACGCCGTCGTCGAGGTGGGCGGGGTCGGGTTCGCCGTCCAGATGACGCCGAGCACGCTCGCCACGCTGCGCCGCGGTGAGGAGGCGAGCCTCGCCACCACGCTCATCGTCCGCGAGGACAGCCTCACCCTGTTCGGGTTCGCCGACGCCGAGGCCCGCGAGCTGTTCTCGCTCCTGCAGACCGTCAGCGGCATCGGCCCGCGCATCGCGCTGGCGACGCTGGCCGTGCTGGAACCGGACAAGCTCCGCCACGCGCTGGCCGAGGGCAACATCACCGTGCTCACGCAGGTGCCCGGCATCGGCAAGAAGGGCGCGGAACGGCTCATCATCGAGCTCCGCGACAAGGTCGGTGCCCTGCCGACGCCGACGACGCCCGCGCACAGCCAGACGCGCGACCACGTCGTCGAGGCGCTGCTCGGGCTCGGCTTCCCGGCCAAGGCGGCGGAGGCGACCGTCGACAGCGTGCTCGCCGACAACCCGGAGCAGTCCACGTCCGCCGTCCTGCGCCGGGCGCTCGCGACCCTGGGGCGCAAGTGACCGAGGACGAGCTCAGCCCCTTCGCCGCGCCGGCCGAGCGCGACCTCGAAACGAGCCTGCGGCCCGCCGACCTGCACGAGTTCGTCGGCCAGCAGCGGGTGCGCGAGCAGCTGGAGCTGGTCCTGCACGGCGCGATGCGGCGGGGCACGGCGCCGGACCACGTGCTGCTCAGCGGCCCTCCCGGGCTGGGCAAGACCAGCCTCGCCATGATCATCGCCAAGGAGCTGAACAGCGCCATCCGCATCACCAGCGGGCCCGCCCTGGAGCGCGCGGGCGACCTGGCCGCGATGCTGTCCAACCTGGTCGAGGGCGACGTCCTGTTCATCGACGAGATCCACCGCATGGCCCGGCCCGCCGAGGAGATGCTGTACCTCGCGATGGAGGACTTCCGCGTCGACGTCGTGGTCGGCAAGGGGCCCGGCGCGACCAGCATCCCCCTCGACATCGCGCCGTTCACCCTGGTCGGGGCCACGACCAGGTCAGGAGCGCTGACCGGGCCGCTGCGGGACCGCTTCGGGTTCACCGGCCACATGGAGTTCTACAGCGCCGACGAGCTGGACCTCATCGTGAAGCGCAGCGCCAAGATCCTCGGCGTCGACCTCCACGACGACGGCGCCATCGAGATCGCGAGCCGGTCGAGGGGCACGCCCCGCATCGCGAACCGGCTGCTGCGTCGCGTCCGCGACTTCGCCGAGGTCAGGGCCGACGGCAGGGTCACGGAGGAGATCGCCAAGCAGGCGCTGGAGGTCTACGACGTCGACCAGCTCGGCCTCGACCGGCTCGACCGCGCGGTCCTCTCGGCGCTGGTCAAGAGCTTCAACGGCGGACCGGTCGGGGTGTCGACGCTCGCCGTCGCGGTCGGTGAGGAGCCGACCACGGTGGAAGAGGTGTGCGAACCGTATCTCGTGCGGGCTGGCATGCTGGCCCGTACACCGCGCGGCCGAGTGGCGACGCCCGCCGCGTGGCACCACCTGGGTCTGGAACCGCCCGCCGGTGATCAACTGTGGTGACCTGGCACAATCGGTGAAAGCACCTGGACATATCGGACGTGCGTCGGAGCATGTCCAACTGATCGGAGAATGATGGGCGGCCTTGGCAATTTGATGTTCCCGTTGCTGCTGGTTCTGCTGGCGGTGCCGCTGTTCCTCAGCGCGCGCAAGCAGAAGCGCGCGATGGCCGAGCAGCAGTCTCTGCAGAACTCGCTCGAGCCCGGCGACAAGGTGATGACCACGTCTGGTCTGTACGGCACCGTCGCCGACGCGAGCCACGACACCACCATCGACATCGAGATCTCCGAGGGTGTCGTCACGAGGTGGCTGCGCGCCGCCATCCGCGAGAAGGTCGTCGAGACCGACGAGACCGTCGTCGAGGAGAACGCCGACGAGACCGAGGAGCCGGTGACCACCGCACAGGTCGCTGAGCCCCTCGACCACAACGCGAAGAAGTAACGACATAAGCTCGCACTCCTGGAGTTGGCAACTGTGAAGACCGCCAACTCCAGGTAGTGACGCGCAGCTCACGCTGCTCGCGTTACGCTGCGCGCTCGGAAACCATCGCTACTAGGAGACGGACGGATCGTGGCACCTCCGGCCGGGCAAATTCGCCCTGCGAAGTACTTGGCGAGTTTTGTCCTCATCGTGGTCGCGCTTTACGCCCTGGTGTTCTTCACCGGGAACGGTTCGGCCAAACCCAAGCTCGGTATCGACCTCCAGGGCGGCACCATCGTCACGCTGACCGCGCGTCAGGAAGACGGTGCCCAGCCCAGCGAGGACGCGCTGAACCGCGCACGTGACCTCATCGAGGTCCGCGTCAACGGTCTCGGTGTGTCCGGTGCCGAGGTCGTGCGCGACGGCAACAACCTGACGATCACCGTGCCCGGCGCGGACAGCGAGGGCGCGAAGGGCCTGGGCCAGACCGCCCGCCTCGCGTTCCGCAAGGTCCTCGGTCAGCCGTTCCCGGCCGCCGCGGCGCCGAACACCCAGGCGCCGTCGTCGAGCACGCCGCCGTCGTCGGGCAACCCGAGCACGCCGCCGTCCTCCGGCCAGACCGTCGCGCCGCCGCCGTCGAGCGGGGCCCCGCAGGGCCGTCCCGCTCCGAACCTGGCCGCGCAGCCGTCGAGCACGCCGCCGTCCTCCAGCTCCGCGCCCTCGTCGAGCGCGCAGCCGAGCACGCCGCCCGCCCCCTCCAACGTGGACCCGAAGCTCGCGAAGGAGATCCAGGACGCCAAGGCGCTGCGCCAGAGCACGGACCAGCAGGTCCTGCAGCAGGCCGCGCTCATGCTCGACTGCTCCAAGCCGGACCCGCTGCGCGGCAACGACGACCTGGACAAGCCGCTCGTCACCTGCGGTGAGAAGGGCACGTACAAGTACATCCTCGCGCCGGTCAACCCGCCGAAGGAAGACACCCAGACCAAGCCGGACGACTACGCCACCTACTCCCGCCTGACGGGTGAGGACATCAACAACGCCGCGGCCAACAAGAACCCGAACGGCACCGGCTACGTCGTCAACCTCGACTTCAAGAGCGAGGGCGGCTCGAAGTGGGCCAAGTTCACCTCGGCCAACGTGCAGCAGGCCGTCGCGGTCGTGCTCGACGGTGAGGTCATGTCCGCGCCGACCATCCAGTCGGCCATCACCGGTGGTTCCACCGAGATCAGCGGCAAGTTCACGCTGACCGAGGCGCAGAGCCTCGCGAACACCCTGAAGTACGGCGCGCTGCCGCTGTCCTTCGACGCCTCCGAGGCGCAGACGATCTCCCCGACGCTCGGCCTGCAGTCGCTCAAGGCGGGTCTCATCGCCGGTGGCATCGGCCTCGCGCTGGTCTTCGTCTACTGCATGTTCTACTACCGCCTCCTGGGCATCCTGACGATCCTGTCGCTGGCCCTGTCCGGCGTGATCGTCTACGGCGTGCTGGTGCTGCTCGGCCGCTGGATCGGGTTCACCCTCGACCTCGCGGGCATCGCCGGTTTCATCGTCGCCATCGGTATCACGGCCGACTCGTTCATCGTCTTCTTCGAACGCCTGAAGGACGAAGTGCGTGAAGGCCGCACGTTCCGCTCGGCCGTGCCGCGTGCATGGGTCCGTTCGCGCCGCACGATCCTTTCGGCCGACGCGGTCAGCTTCATCGCCGCCGCCGTGCTGTACGTGATCGCGGTCGGCCAGGTGAAGGGCTTCGCGTTCACCCTGGGCATGTCGACGATCCTCGACCTCGTGGTCGTGTTCCTCGTGACGCACCCGCTGGTCGCGATCGCGTCGAAGTCCAAGTTCCTGTCCAACCCGAACCTGTCCGGCCTGGGCGGCGCCGCCCGCGAGGGTGCGGCTCACCGCGCCGCCTCGACCGGCAAGACCGCTGCCGTGAAGGAGGCCTGACATGGGCAACGTGTTCACGCGCCTCTATGTGGGCAACGGCGCTTTCGACATCGTCGGCAAGCGCATCCGCTGGTACATCACCTCGGGCATCATCCTGTTGGTCTGCATCGGCTCGATGGTGTTCAACGGCTTCAACCTGGGCATCGACTTCAAGGGCGGCACGAAGATCTCGATGCCGGAGGTCACGGTCTCCGGCTCCAAGATCGCGACGAGCGCCGTCGAGGACGCCTACGCGAAGGCCCTGCCCGGCAAGAAGCCGAACGCCGTGCAGGCCGTGGGCCAGGGTGACAGCGCGACGATCCAGATCAAGTCGCCCGCGCTGACCATCCAGGAGGTCGCGACCCTCAAGACCGCGCTGGCGACCGACACCACGCCGAAGGGTGGCCAGGGCGCGATCTCGGACAGCGCCGTCTCCGCCTCGTGGGGCGGTGAGATCAGCTGGAAGGCCCTCTGGGCGCTGTTCTGGTTCTTCGTCGTGGTGACGCTGTTCCTGGCGTTCTACTTCGAATGGCGAATGGCCGTCGCGGCGCTCGTCGCCGTGTTCCACGACGTCATCATCACCGCGGGCGTGTACTCGCTCATCGGGTTCGAGGTGACGCCGGCGACGGTCATCGGTCTGCTCACCATCCTCGGCTTCTCCCTGTACGACACGGTCGTCGTGTTCGACAAGGTCAAGGAGAACACCCGAGGCCTGCTGGGCCTGACCCGCCGCAGCTACGCCGAGGCCGCGAACCTGGCGCTCAACCAGACCCTGATGCGCTCGATCAACACCTCGCTGATCGCGTTGCTGCCGGTCATCGGCCTGCTGGTCGTCGGCGTCGGCATCCTCGGCGTCGGCACGCTGCAGGACCTGGCGCTCGTCCAGCTCGTCGGCATGTTCATCGGTGCCATGTCCTCGATCTTCATCGCCACCCCGGTGCTGGTGGACCTGAAGATGCGCGACCCGAAGTACATCGCGCAGGCCAAGCGCGTGGCCGCCCGCCGCGCCAAGGCCTCCGGCCCGCAGGCCGAGGGCATCGAGTCGGCCGACGACGACGCGCTCGCCGCCGACCTGCGCCAGGAGGAGGCGCTCGCCGCCGCCGCGTCGGTGCCGCACCGCACCGCCAAGGCCGCGGACGCCCGCCGCCGCCCGACCGGAAAGCGTCAGCGTTGAAGCTCGACCGTGCGCTGGAACTGATGCGTGAGGTCCCGGACTTCCCCCAGCCGGGGGTCGTCTTCCGGGACCTCACGCCCGTCCTGGCCGACCCGGACGCCCTGCGCGCCGTGGTCGACGCCCTGCAGGACAAGATCGACGACAGCACCCAGGTGATCGCCGCCATCGAGTCGCGCGGCTTCCTCCTGGGTGCCGCGCTGGGCTACGGCTGGCGCTACGGCGTCGTACCGCTGCGCAAGCCCGGCAAGCTGCCCGTGGTGGCCGACTCGGAGTCGTACGACCTCGAGTACGGCACCGCGTCGCTGGAGCTGCCCGCGGATGCCGTTCAGCCCGGTCAGCGCGTCGTCGTGGTGGACGACGTGCTGGCGACCGGCGGTACGGCCGAGGCGGCGTGCAAGCTGGTGGAGCGGGCCGGTGGGATCGTGACCGGGGTGTCCGTGGTGATCGAGATCGCCGCGCTGAACGGCCGGTCGCGGCTGGCGGGGTACGAGGTCAGCGCCCTGATGGCGGTCTGACTGCGCGCGAAGTGAGCGGGGCGGCGGGCGCGGTGTCGCCGCGTCAGGCGGCTGCTCGCGGTCTGAGCGGGCGTGGCCGGTGAGGCCGGGTGTGGCGGTCTGCTGAGTTGTGCAGCGTGAGGCGGGTCAGGCGCCTCCTCACGGCTTGAGCGGGGCGGTGCGGCGACAAGCCACACCGCCCTGTTGCGTTACGTCAGGCGGGTGGCGGCGGGGCCACGAACGCGGCGCTGATCGTCACGAACACCAGCGCCACGATCGACACCAGCACCGTCCACACCGCCAGCTGCCACAGCCGCGCCTCGGCGGCGTCGCGGAACAGCAGCCAGCTCGCCGCGGTGGCGAGCACCCAGGCGACCGCGGTGCCGGCGAGAGCGCGCGGGTCGAAGTGGGCGGCGTCGTCCAGGGCGAGGTAGGCCATGCCGCCGAGCCAGACGACGTTCATGGCGCCGCACCACAGCAATGTCCTCACATCCGGTGAGTCTTCCAGGTCCCTTTCCGATACCCGGAGTCAAGGCCGGTAGTCCGTTCGGGGTCAACTGGCGGCGCCTTTGGGCAAAAGTGTCGTAATCACGCCCGAACCCCTTCACGATCTGTCGGAGGGAGTTACGGGAACCGATTCGGGAACGACACACGAGGTGTGCGCGGAGAAGAACGAACGTGGGGAGGCCGCATGACCGGCCGGGTGTCGCTCCTCGTTCTCCTGGTGCTGGCCGGCTGTGGTACTACTCAGACGATGTCCGATGCGGCACTCGTGTACTGCTCCGCCCACCGATCAGACACCATCGACGCAGCGGTGGCACTCGGTGTGGTGAATTCCAAGGCGATTGGAAATCGGGTCGTTCTGGGCGGGAGCACGGTGGAATTCGACGAATGGCGCAGAACTCGGCAGCGGGAATTCGAACGGGTCTGCAACGCGGTCTCCGAACCGGTGATGCGGCCGCCCTCGCCGAGTTCGACGCCGACCTGGCTCTCCACGCTCATCACGGTGCTCACCGGTCTTTTCTCCGCGTTCGTCGGCGCGCGGCTCACGTGGGTGACCACCAATCGGCGCGAGGACCGCAACCGCGCCAAGGAGCACAGCGTCGCGCTGCGCCGGGCGAGCCGGGAGTTCGTCGACGAGGTGCGGGCGTACTGCGACGCGCAGCTGAAGGGGCCGGCGACGACCGTTGAACTGCGGCGCAAGCGGGACCTGCTCACGACTCAGCTCGCGGTGACCAAGCTGATGCGGCCGGAGTGGACCGCGCCGGACGTGTTGCGGGCCGAGCTCGACGCGTTCAGCGCCGATGCGGAGCAGCGGTGGGGGTTCACGCGCGACCGGAGCGAGCGGCAGCCGAGGGTCGACGAGGTGACGAAGGCGGTCCGGGAGCTGGACCGGCGGATCGAGGTGGTCGTGCAGGCGTTGCAGCTGCCCTCCGGTGACGCCGCCGCGTTGCTGGACGCCGAGTTCGAGCAGGTGGTCGCCGCGTGAACCCGTACGAGATCCCCGGCATGGGGGCGCGGCCGGAACCGCTGTGCCCGCACGAGAACAAGGAGCACGAGCGGTACTACGTGCCGGTCGACCACACGCAGACGGCCTTCGAGGCGTTCCAGCGGGAGATCGGTGACGGCACGTCGCTGCGCGGCAGGGGAAGGCTCGTCGCCGCGCTCGGGTGGGACCGCTGCGGCAAGACCTCCCTGCTCAACCGGTGTGCCGCCTGGGTGCGGGACCAGCTGGGTGAGGAGAACTGCCACGTGCTGTCGTTCGTGGACGCCTGTCAGGTGAGCGACGATCGGGCGTACCGGGAGAAGACCGTCTTCCAGTCGTTGATCTACGAGCTGGGGTACAAGGAGCTCCTCTCACCGCAGCTGCGCGAGGAGATGACCGAGCAGCTCAACAGCGGCGAGCTCAACCTCGGCTACCGGCATGCCAGCAGGTACGTGCTCATGCCGAAGAAGGCGGTCGCGGTGATTCTGCTGCCGCGCACGGAAATTCCGCTCGAAATGGAAAACTACGCTCGGTGGGCGCATCCGAACCTGTTGTTCCTCGCCGAAAGCCGCCAGATCGGGGCGGTCCACGCGCACTGGCCGAGGATCGAGAGCGTGCACCAGTCGTCGACCCCGATCCGGCTCGACGTGGGGCCGCTCGCCCTGGACGACGGGTGGACCTTCGTCCAGGCCCGCGACGGCGATCGAACGGATGCGCCTCATCCGTTCGTGGCGAAGGAAACGATACGTGAAGTGATCGCGGCGCGAGAACTTTCGATCGGTGAGCTGCATGACCTGCTCTACGGGATGTACCAGGAGATTCTGGAAAAGAATGCGAAGCCGGGTTCGGTAGGCTCCAGCCCGATGGGCGAGGTGACCCTCCTGGATCTCATGAAGTTCTACATCCGGCGGTTGGGGAGTCAGAGATGAGCGAGCGCCCAGGACGAGCCCCCAGCGACGACAACCCGTTCCTGTCGGCCGGAGTCGCGAAGCCGAGGGAGTTCGACGACACCACGGTGTCGGTGCCGACGCCTGCCATCGCCGAGGCCATGAGCCTGATCGACGCCTTCCTCCGCCCGTCCGCGCGGCCGTCCGGCAACGTGATCGCGATCCAGGGCGAGTACGGCACCGGCAAGAGCCATCTCGTCGGTGCGCTGCTGCATCACGCGCGGGGCCGCGAGGAGGAGCACCGGCCGCGGGTCGCGCTGCTGGAGGCACGGCCTGCCACGTTCGTCGACCTCTACCGGCAGCTCGTCGGCGACGAGCTGACCAAGGACGACGTGCGCGAGCAGGTGCAGGAGTTCTACGCGCACGTGCTCGCGGACGAGCTGGGTGCCTCACCGTTCACCGCCGAGATCGCGGACCGGCTGCGCACCGGCCGCCTCGACCCCGTGGAGACCTCCGACCGGCTGAACCTGATGGAGAGCAGGCACCTGGACATGCTCCAGCGGGTGCTGGAGCGGGTGACGAACAACCCGGCGTTCGGGATCGCGCTGCCGTTGCTGCTGCGGCACGACTTCACCGACGCCGCGTGGGAGTGGCTCACCGGGCACCAGCCCGACCAGGTGCTCGTCGACCGCGGCATCGACACCGCCATCGACACCGAGGAGCTGGCGCTGGAGGCCATGGGGGTGCTGGCGCTGCTCTACAGCCAGCGCGGCCGCCGGTTCGTGCTGGCGATCGACGAGATGAACAAGGTCGTGTCGGCGAGCCGCAAGCCCACTGAGAACGCCGTGGAGGCGTTCGAGAAGATGCTGGAGGTCTTCGGGGGCGCGCAGGCGCTGCTCATCCTCTCCGGGCTGCCCGACTACCTCGACGAACTCGGCGGTGCGGTGCGGCAGCGCATCGGCCGCATCATCCAGGTGTCACCGCTGACGCCGGAGAACACGATCGAGTACATCCGGCAGAGCCAGAGCAGGCTCGGCCGCGGCCCGGTGCTCGACCCGTTCACCGAGAACACCGTGCGGTACCTGGTGAAGCTCACCGACGGCAACGCCCGGCGCATCATCAGGCTGTGCAGTCACCTGTACCGGCGGGCGATCGACGCGAGCCCGCGTGATCCGGCCCGTGCGCGGGTCACCGAGGCGATGGTCCGCGAGGTCGCGCGCGAGCACGCCGGAGCCACCACGATCGACCACGTGCGCAACGAGATCCGCCAGGTGCTCGCCGCGCAGGGCCTCAACTACGAGCGCGACACGTGGATGAACCCGGACACGGACTCGCGCGCGGACTACTGGGTGCCGTTCGACGAGACCGGGTCCGGCTGCGCGCTGGTGCTCAGCGAGTCGGTGCTCAACCAGACCGAGCGCGACGCGCTGGTCAACCGGGCGACGTTCCTCCAGTCCGCCGTCGAACGGATGGAGGTCGTGCTCATCGTCGTCGGTCTCGTGCACGCCGACCACGTGCCGGCGTTGACCGAGGCCTTCAGCGTCGAGCCGATCATCTACGACCAGTACACCTTCAACGACACGTTGTCCGCTGTGCTGGAACGGCAGCTGAGCCTGCTCGGCGAACCGGGTGACGACGCGCTGGCCGGGGTGCGGGAGCGGTTCAGCAGGCTCAGCCGGCAGCAGGCCAACACCCAGCGCATGCTCGAACAGGCGCTGAAGACGCTGACCGTGCTGCGGTCGTCGTCGGACCGGTCGCTCAGCCAGATCCACCGCGAGCTCGCGGAGTTCAACGCGGCACGGACGATTCCCGCGCAGCAGCACGAGGAACCGGTGCGCCCGGTCCGCCTGCCCCCGGTCGTGCTCAAGTTGTTCTCGGCCGCACGGAAGTCGCTCGACTCGCTCGACCAGGTCGACGCGACGCTGCGCGCGATGTTCGCCGCCACGGAAGGCGATCCCGCGCGCGCGATCGACGCACGCGTCGCAGTGCGCGCGCAGTTGCGGTCACAGCGCGTCTTCCCGGCGCTCGGGGTGTCGGCGATGCTGCACATGCTGCTCGCCACGTTCCAGGACAGCATCAACGAGTGGTTCCACACCTACGTGCCGGGTCCGTCCGGCCAGCCGTACCCCGTCGACCGGGACCGGCTCGGCGCGTTGTGCCGTGCCTACGACACGGTCTACGAGTACATCCCGTTCTTCCGCCTGGAGGAGCTCGACCAGTTCGCCCCGCACCTCGTCGACGGCGACGCCGCCGGGGTGGTGGTGTCGACGCCGCAGCTGGCCGAGTCGCGCGAGCTGTTCAGCCGGCTCAGCGCCCGAGTTCACGCCGCGGCTCTCGAGTCGGTGGCAGACGTGCGCTGAGCGCGTTCGCCATCCGGTCGCCGTACCGGTCGCAGAACCCGGTGAACAGGCCGTGCAACGTGTTGATCACCAGGATGGCCGGTGCCACGACGGCCGCGCTGTGCGGGAAGTCCGGTTCCAGCAACAACACCAGCACGATCGCGGTGATCCCGTTCTGCTGGGCGAACGCGATGTAGGTCCGGTCCTTGCGCGTCAGCCCGCCGGTGATCAGCAGCCCGACCACCACCTGGGCGAAGAACGCGGCGAGCCCGAGCACCAGCCCCGGCAGCGGTGCCCACCCGCCCACGAGCAGGATCCCGAGCGCGACCGCGGCCGCGAAGAACGCCACGCGGGTGACCCGGTCGAGCCACTGCCCGATCGGCGGCCGCGCGACCAGCCCGGCGATCGCCACGCCCAGCATCAGGAACTGCCAGACGCCGACGCCGAGCGTCGCCACCACCAGCACCACCTGGCCGGCGGTCCGCACGGTTCCGGACGACTTCCGCGACCACACCCACCACAGCCCGGCGACGACGGCGCCGAACGCGATGTTCGCGATCACGTTGACCCCGAAGGAGAACAGCCCGCCACGGGCCAGCGCGCCGGACGACGGCCCCAGCGCCAGCGCGGACAGGTACACCGTCAGCAGCATGGTGACCGGGTCGTCGAACGACGCCCACGCCGCGAGCACGCTCTTCGCCCGCTCCGACAGCCGCGTGCCCGCCGCCGACGCCGCGGTCGACAGCGGATCGATCTGCGCGACCGCGATGGCGAGCACGAGGTACGCGGGATCGCGGTACACGAGCCACAGAACGGCCGCGATCAACGCCGCTTTCAGCAGCACGCCGACGGTCACCGCGGTGACGACGATGCGCAGGTGCTTGCGAATGTCGTCCAGCCTGATGCCGTAAGTGCTGCTGTACAGGCCGATCGCGAGCAACGTGCCGGCGGCGACGAAGTACCACCGCGTCCGCGGCACGTCACCGAGGTCGGCGAACCGGGCCAGCAGCCAGCCCGCGCCCGTCGCCGCCGAGAGCAGCGCCAGCCGTCGCATCGTCAGGGCGAAGGCGCTCGGCCCGCTGACCCTCGCCTCGGTCATCACAACGAGCGTGCGGCCGCGGCGAGCCGGGCGATCTTCTCGTCGGAGGGGGCGACCTCGTTCTGGTTCAGCGTGACGCCGACGAGGAACTGCGAGGGCCGCACGCGGTAGTAGAAGATCGCGCCCTGCTCCACGTCGAGCACGAGTCGTTCCAGCCGGCCGCCCAGCGTCCTGCGGCACATCCGGCCGTACTGCGTGACGAGCTCCGGCAACCGCTCGCACAGGCCCTCGTAGAACCGGCGGCGCTGGGCCACGGTGATGCCCTCGTTGAAGAACCTGCCGACCTTGACGTCCTCGAAGACGTCGAAGGTGAACACCGGTTTCCCGTCCACCCACGACGTGGCGTAGTGCAGGTCGCGCGGGTCGACGATCTTGCGGCACTGGTCGGCGAGCACGCTCGACAGGTCACCGGTCTGGCGGAGCGATCCGGGCTTCGCGACCGGCGAGAGCGTCGGGTCCACGTCGTCGTCGGGGTCGTGCGCGGTCTGCCAGCCGCCGGGGTTCAGCGACTGCCGGCTCACCCGCGCGCGGAGGTCCGTGGCGAGCCGCGAGGTGAGCTCGTCGGCGGCACGCACGTTGCGGCCCTGGGTCAACGGCACCGCGTCCGGCAGCGGGTCGGTCCGGCCGAACCCGATCACGTGCTGGTCCGGCACGACGGAGTCGCAGTACGCCATGCCCTGACCGGTCTGCAGCACCACCCGGATCAACGACCCGGTGCGCACCTTGACCAGATCCGCTTCGAGCTCGCTCACCGCCGCGCTGAGGGTGCGCGCCGTCTCCAGGTACTCCTCCGGGTCGCACTCCTCGTGCTCCGCGGCGGGGTCGCCGAGCACGTCGGTGGCGATGTCGTCGAAGCCGTCGGTGTAGTGCCCGAGGTGACACAGCAGGTGCTCACCGCTCATCGCGGTCGTCAGCAGCTCGACGACGTCGTCCCAGCGGGCGTCGACGTGTGGCGCCCTGTGCACACGCGGTCCAGTCACATCGACCACCTCCGTTCACATGTCCGGTACATCGAGGACGACGCACTTCCATTCGGCGGCCGGGACTCTCAGGTTCGCCTCGGCCCGTCCGGTGATCGGGTGCGCGGTGCCCAGGAACTCCACGCAGTCCTCGTGCACCTCGCGCAGCTTGCTCGCGCCGCGGTCGACGTCCTCGGTGCGTGCGTCGATCACCGCGTGCGCGAGCCTGGCCGCGAGCGTCCACGGGTGGACGTCCCCGAGCCTGGTGACGAGCCCGTCGCGGGCTTCCTTCGCGGATTTCAGCGCCTCTTCCTGGCCGCGGCCGAGGCTGTGCAGGAAGATCGCGCAGTCGTGCAGGCTCATCAGCGTGAACGCGTGGTACGCGCCCAACCGCTGCTGGTAGGCGCGATGGCACTCGCGGCCGAGCCTGATCGCGGTCTCGAAGTCGCCGATGGCGTGGTGGTCGGCCGCGAAGCTGAGCTTGCACGCCCGCGTGTCGGCGTGGTCCTCGCCGAACACCTGCCGGTAGCCGCGCAACGTCTCCCAGGTGAGGCTCTTCGCGCCCGCGGCGTCGCCGAGCAACCGGTAGGTGATCGCCTCGTTCCACTTGATCCGCAGCTCGTACCGCGGACTGGCCGGGGCGATCGCCGCGATCCGCTGGAACGCCTCGTGCAGCTCGTCGAGCGCCTGGTCGTAGTGCCCGAGTTCGCGCAGGTACCTGCCCGCGGAGCAGGCCGACCACCACACGTTCGGGTCGTGGGGGCCGAGCACGGCGAGCCGGCGTTCGAAGTTCTCCCGCTGGACCTTCAGCGCCTCACCCGTCTCACCGGCGAGGAACAGCGAGAACGCGAGGTTGTTCGTCGCGGTCAGGGTGTCCGGGTGGTCCGGGCCCAGCACGGCACGCATCTGCCGCACGGTCCGCAGCTCCGCGGCCTGCGCCGAGCGGAAGTTGCCCAGCACGCGGTGCCCGTGCGCGACACCGCGGGCGGTGCGCAACGTGCGCGGGTGGCTTCTGCCCAGGAGCGCGGTCTGGTCGGTGAGGAGCTGTTCGTCGATCCGCAGCGCGACCATCGGCTGGTCGAGCGCGCGGTGCAGGTTGGCCAGGTGGAAGCGCAGCCGCATGGACAGCTCGGCCTGCTCACCGGCCGGCCAGTTCGCGAGCATCCGCTTGCCCAGCTCGACCGCGAACGTCCACGCCTCGGGGTCGCCCGCCTGCTGGAAGTACCGCAGCTGGTTGACCAGCCAGCGCCGCACGACCGGCGACGTCGACGTCACGGCGTCGCTGGAGACGATGTGCTCGCGCAGCTCCCGCACGTCGGCCGTGCGGCTGCCGTCGTCGATCTGCGACTCGGACGGCGCGAGCGCGGCGAGCCCGGCCAGCACGCCTTCGCGGACGGCCGCGCGTTCCTCGTCGTCCATGAGGTCCGCGACGAGTTTCAGGACCAGCCGATGGATGATCAACGTCGGCGGCTTGCCCCACGGCACGTCGAACAGGCCGTAGCGCACGCCGTACCAGACGACGCCGTCCAGTTCGAGGTCGTCGAGCTGCTCCACGTCCGGCGCGGCCGACGCCACCGCGAGCATCGGCGCGGTGTGCAGCAACGACAGCGAGACGCCGGCGCCGGACAGGAACGAGCACACCTTCGCCAGCTGCAGCACGGACCGGCCGAGCCGCTGCTGCGCCAGCGTGCCGGCCACCACCCCGAGGGCCCGCCCGGCGCAGGACTGGTGTTGCGACGCGGAGAACAGCTTGCCGAACTCGTCGGCGGCGCTGATCGCGGCCTCCTCCCGGGACGCGGTGTCCTGCCGCCGCCGCTTGGCGATCTGCCGGATCCACGCCCGCGCGAGCCGCAGTGCGAGCGGCTCGTTCTCGCAGAGCGCGGCGACGTGGGTCAGGTGCGCCTGCGGGAGGTCGCCCAGCTCGGTGCGCAGGTACGCCACGCTGTCCTCGGGGGTGAGCGGGCCGAGTTCGGTGACGGTGTGGCGGGCGGGGTTGCCGAGTCCGGTGCGCGGGCTTGGTTCGGTCACCGTGTGGCGGGTGGGGTCGCCGAGCGCGGCGCGTGGGTTCGCCACGCCGTCCGCGGCCGTGTGCGGGCCGGGTTCGGCGGCGGTGTGGCGGGTGGGGTCGCCGAGCGCGGCGCGTGGGGTCGCCACGTCGTCCGCGGCCGTGTGCGGGCCGGGTTCGGCGGCGGTGTGGCGGGTGGGGTCGCCGAGCGCGGCGGGCGGGGTCGCCACGTCGTCCGCGGCCGTGTGCGGGCCGGGTTCGGCGGCGGTGTGGCGGGTGGGGTCGCCGAGCGCGGCGGGCGGGGTCGCCACGTCGTCCGCGGCCGTGTGCGGGCCGGGTTCGGCGGCGGTGTGGCGGGTGGGGTCGCCGAGCGCGGCGGGCGGGGTCGCCACGCCGTCCGCGGCCGTGTGCGGGCCGGGTTCGGCGGCGGTGTGGCGGGCCGAGTCGCCCGGCACAGCGCGCGAGGTGACGACCACGTGTCCGCTGCCCCGCGCGGGCACCAGACCGCGCAGCACCTCGGGATCGTCGGCACCGTCGTAGATCAGCAACCAGCGGCGGCTCTCCGCGGCGGCACCGAGCCGGTCGAGCACGCTCTCGGTGACCCGGCTCTCCATCTCGATGCCGAGCACCCTGGCGAGCCCCGCGAGGTGCTCGGTGATCGTGCGGCGGTCGTGCGCGGGGATCCACCACACGTGCTCGTAGTCGAACCCGAACCGGTGCGCGTACTCCTTCACGAGCTCGGTCTTGCCCGACGCCGCCGGGCCGGTGAGCCACCACGTCCGCAGGACCGAGGCGTCCGAGAGCGCGTCGCGCATCGCCTCCAGCTCGGCGGCCCGGCCGGTGAACCCCTCCAGCCTGCGCGGCAGGTGCCGTTGCCGCCTCTCGCGCTTTTCGTTGCCGACCAACGGAAAGCGCACGCCGGTGGCCGGGCCGGCGACGAGTGCGAAGGCCTCCAGCAGGCGGGTGCGGGCGGTGGCCTCGTCCACGCCGGCCAGCGGCACGTG
Organism: Lentzea sp. NPDC004789; assembly: GCF_053601075.1. Lineage (NCBI taxonomy): Bacteria > Bacillati > Actinomycetota > Actinomycetes > Pseudonocardiales > Pseudonocardiaceae > Lentzea > Lentzea sp. NPDC004789. The sequence goes on from NZ_JBSGBE010000015.1 coordinate 67,937, forward strand.
CTCGCCGTCGGGTGGTTCGCTGTCGTCGACCGTGAGGACGACGACGCGTCCGCCGAAGTGCTCGCGGTCGGCGGGGGAGTTCCGCGAGCAGATGCGCACGAGCGAGATGCCCGATCCCGCCGGGCCGGTCACCTCGGCGCCCGCGCACGTCAGCTGCGACCGCACCCAGTCCGCCCACGGCCGGTCCGCGGGCACGTAGTCGAGCGCGATGTGCGTGGGGTTCAGGCCGATGCTGCGCCGGTAGTTCTCCCGCAGCTCCTGCGGGAACTCCCGCACGGTGCCGATCTCGGCGCCCGCGAGGGCGGAGGCGAGCCGGTGGTAGGCGTCGAGCTGGGCGCCGCTCTCGTCGACGAGGACGGCGAGCGTCTCCACGACGGACTCCCTCAGGTACAGCGGAATCCCCACCAGCTCGGCCGACAGGTCCCGGCCGAACGGGTCGGTGTCGTGGTCGAGCAGGTCCTCGAACGCCGACCTGATCGCGATCTGCGTCTGCTCGGCGCGGTCGGCGTCGCGCTTGTCGAACTGCACCGGCACCGCGAGCACCCGGACGCCGACCGGGGCCGACTCCCACACCTTCTTCGCGAAGGCGGAGGCCTGGGAGATGCTGCTGCGCAACGGCTGGAAGCACACCGCCACCACGTCGCACAGCCTGGCCATCCTCGTGGCGGCCTCGGTGGACAGGTTGGTGGGGCTGTCGATCAGCACGTAGTCGTAGGAGGACCGCCGGACGCCCTCCCGCAGGGTCTCCACCTCGCCCTGGCCCCGCGGCGCCGGGGAGAAGCCGCGGATCGGCGTGCTCGGGTCGCGGGAGGACAGGATGTCGACGCGGCCGAGCCCGCCGGGCAGCTCGTAGCGGCGGGCCTGCAGCTGGGGGAACGTCTCCTCGTCGAAGAGCAGGCGGCGCGCCGGCGTGCTGTACGGCGAGACCTCCATGACCTCTTCGAGCAGCTCGGCGACCTCCAGCGTCCTGGCGTGGAACGGTTGCAGGAAGTCGTGCACGTGCGGTGCCTCGGTGCCCCAGTCGGCGACCGCGACCCGGTGCCCGGACGCGGCGAGCACCCAGGCCAGGTTCGCCACGACGGCGGTGCGCCCGATGCCGTTCGTGGAGGACGTGAACGCGGCGATCGTCGGCGCGTCCGGTGCAGGCCGATCGTCGGTCATCGTTGCTCCACCGTGAACTGTCGGTCAGATGCGGTTCTGGAACGACGCGAAGTGGTCGGTGCCGGAGGAGTTCTCCCGCAGCACGCGTCTGAGCGCATTGGTCAGCACCCCGGCGGGCAGCTCGTCGAGCAGGCTGAAATCCACTTCGCTCAGATCCACCAGGTCCGATCGCAAACCCGTGTCGGGCTGCTGTGCCATCCGCGTTGCCCCGTCCGTCGGTCTCCGCCCCTTTGCGGTGCGCACCGATTGTAGTTCGGGCGCGGACGATCCCGCGTTAGCAAACGACGCAATGTGTAATCTGGCAGGGCCTCGCTTTGCACCTTTGGAGTGACGCATTATCGAGCTACCGCGTGGACGTGTCGATCGGCCACTCGGGCGATCGGGGCGCACTGCCGGGTTTGATTCTCGTCTATCGTCGACACTGATTCTCGCAATCGCGGGGGAAGCGGTGCGATATGGACGAGCCAAGCCCATTCCGGCAGTTCATCCTGAAGGTGCACGAGCGGTGCGATCTGGCCTGCGACCACTGCTACGTCTACACGAAGGCCGACCAGCGCTGGCGCACGCGCGACCGGACGATGTCGCTCGCGACCGCGGACCAGGTCGCCCGGCGCGTCGCGGAGCACGTGCGCGCGCACGGCCTGCCCACGGTCGAGATAGTGCTGCACGGCGGTGAACCGCTGCTAGCAGGCGTTTCGCACCTGCGCGCGCTGGTGCGCCTCTTCCGCTCGCTCGTCCCCGTTCCGGTGCAGGTGAGCCTGCAGACCAACGGCACGCTGCTCGACGCGCCGACCCTGGCCGAACTGGCCGACCTGCGCGTCCGGGTCGGGGTGAGCCTCGACGGGGACAAGGCGGCGCACGACCGGCATCGCCGCAGGCACGACGGCAGCAGCAGCTACGACACGGTGGCCGCGGCCGTGCGGTTGCTGGCCACCGAACCGTCGGTCTACGGCGGCCTGTTGTGCACCATCGACGTCGAGAACGACCCGGTGCGCACCTACGAGGCGTTGCTGGAATTCGCCCCACCGGCTGTGGACTTCCTTCTGCCCAACGGCAACTGGTCCGACCCACCACCGCGCATCGGCTTCGGCACGCCCTACGCGTCGTGGCTGATCACGGTGTTCGACCGCTGGTACGCAGGTGGCGGCGAGACCTCGGTGCGGATGTTCACCGAGATCATCAACGTGCTGCTCGGCGGCACTTCCGCGGTGGAGGGTTTCGGCACGTCACCGCCCGCGATGGTGGTCGTCGAGACGGACGGCGCCATCGAGGTCTCCGACATGCTGAGCTCGGCGTTCGAGGGCGCCGCCGCCACCGGCCTGACCGTCTTCGAGTCCTCGTTCGACGACGCGCTGCCGGCACCGGGCGTGGTCGCCAGCCGATCACCCCTGTGCACCACCTGTCAGGCCTGTGAGCTGCGCGAAGTGTGCGGCGGCGGGCTCTACGCGCACAGGTACCGCGCGGGCTCGGGGTTCGCCAACCCGTCCGTGTACTGCGCCGACCTCCGACGCCTGATCACGCACGTCAGGGCCACTCTCGCAGCCGACGTGGCGAGGTTGTGCCGATGACGTTCGAGATGGGGCACCGGATGTTCGCCGAGCTGGCGAGCGGTGGTGGCGATGCCGGGACCTCGCGCTTCCTGCGCGGCGTCCGGCGCAGCCGCACGCTCCTGCTGCTCCACGCTGCAGGCGACCCGGCGTTGGCGCAGCTCAGAGCACTTCCAGCGGACGCGGTCCGCGCGGTCGTCGACCATCCGCGCGTGGGAGCGTGGGCACTGCGAGCCGCGTTGAACCGCTCCGGCGCGAGCGAGCTGGCGGCGGTGCTGGCCGCCGCGAGGTTCCACGCTCGGGTCGGCGGCGTGGTCGAGCTGCCGGGTGGTCGTCCGGTCGTGCTGCCGTCTGTCGGCACGTTCCACCCGGCGGGCACGGGTCCTGTACGTGTCGTGACCAGCCAGAACGGTGGTTTCGTCGCCGACGACGTGGTGTCCTGCGACCTGTCCGGGCCGGAGTCCGAGCACTGGCGTCCGCTGCGGCGGCTGCACGCTGAACAGGACGGCCTGCGCCTCGCGCTCGCCGTCGACCACCTGCCGGCCGAACGACTGCCCGACCACGTTGCCATGGCCTCGGACCTGCGGGAACGCGAATGGGGCCCGCTGCTGAGCGCCAGCTGGCGGCTGCTGGTCGAGCACCACCGCCCGGTCGCCGAGGAGATCGCGGCGATGTTGTCGGTGCTCACGCCCCTGTCGACGTCCCTGCCCGGCCACGCGAGCGTGACCTTCGCGAACGCGCTGGGCTGCGTGGCGATGTCCCTGCCGGACGACCCGCGCGTCATGGCGGTCGCCTTCGCCCACGAGGTGCAGCACGCCAAGCTGTCCGCACTGCTCGATCTCTTCCCATTGGTGGACCGCGACTCGCCCGTGCGTTTGCGAGTGGCCTGGCGGCCCGATCCACGCCCTCCGGTGGCCGTTCTGCACGGCGCCTACGCCCACCTCGCCGTGGCCGCATTCTGGCGCCGGCACGCAGACGCGGCGGCGCGCGCGGAATTCACCCGGTGGAGTTCCGCGACCCGTGCCGCGGTTGGTTCACTGGAGTCCTGCGGGGCGCTTACCGGGATGGGCCGGATTTTCGTCAGCCACATGCGCCGCAGGCTCGACTCGTGGATTCAATGACAACGGATGGACAAAAGCTGGCCACGGTTTGTTCTGGGTCGCGTGGAATCAAATAGAACTTTCACCCGATTGAGCTGGTTCTTGGACCGGGTTCAAGCCCTAGCGTCGGGTCGCATGACTGCGATGACCTCCACCGCCTACAGCCGTGACCTCGGTGACGAGCTGCGCCGGTTGCGCGAGAAGTTCACCGGGTTGACCGGCTTCGCGTTCGCCGAGCAGCTCGGGTGGGACCCGAGCAAGGTGTCCAACATCGAGAACGGCAAGGCGCGGGCGAGCGAGATCGACCTCGTGCAGTACCTGCTGACGTGCGGGCGGGACAGCGTCTTCTTCGAGCGCTTCCGCGACCGGTACCGCTACGCGTTCGACCCGTACGTGGTCCTCGTGCCGGACAACCTGCGCACGCTCGCGAAGGCGGAGGCGCAGGCCAAGAAGATCACCTGCTACGACGTGCTGTCGGTCCCAGGCCTCATCCAGACGCGCGAGTACGCGGAAGCGCTGCTCTCCACAGGTCGCAAGACGCCGGCCGACGTGGACAAGAGCCTCAGGTGGCGGATGGACCGGCAAGCGATCCTGAGTCGGGTGCAGAACCGCCCGGAGTGCCGCTTCTACGTGCACGAACTCGCCCTGCAGCTGCGGGTGGGCGACGAGCGGGTGATGGAGGAGCAGTACCTGCGCATGCTGTTCAACACCCACATCCTCCGGATCGTGCCCATGTCCGCCGGTCCCGGCCCGATCAGGATGTCGCCGCGCATGCTCTTCCACTTCGAGAAGCTGATCCCGGTGGCGTACAGCGAGACCGACCTCGGCAACGTCTTCGCGCACGAAGGCGTCGCCATCGCGGACAGCCGGGAGTTCTTCAAGTGGTTGGATGCCCTCGCCTTGGATGAGGGACAATCACGCAGCCTGCTGGCGAACTACGTCAGCGGACTGCGAAAGGACTCCCATGTTCCACGAGCGGAGTTGGCGTAAGAGCACCTACAGCGGTCCCGAGGGGGACAGCGCGTGCGTGGAGGTGTCGCTCGCCCAGGACGCTCTCGTGCGTGACTCGAAGGCCACTCGCGGTGACGTGCTGGCGTTCTCGATCTCCGCCTGGCAGGCGTTCGTGGCGAGCGTCGCCTGATCGGCCCAGTAGAAGTCCGGGCGGCGTTCACCGTGTGAGCTGCGCCGCTCGGCGCGCGTCCGGAAGTTTCGTCAGCGTGAACGCGTTATCCTCGGTACTCGCGAGACCCGAGGAGCGTGGGGTTGAGTCAAGACACCGAACCCGCTGCGACGGTTGTTCAACCGTCGGCTACCCGGCGTGTGCGCGCCCGCCTCGCGCGGCGCATCACCGCCCAACGTGCGGCCCCGGTGAAGCAGGTCCTCGAACCTCTCGCCGCCGTGCACCGTGACCTCCATCCCAAGGCCGATCTGGCGCTTCTGCAGCACGCTTATGACGTCGCCGAGGAGAAGCACCGCCCGCAGCGCCGCAAGTCCGGCGACCCGTACATCACCCACCCGCTCGCCGTGGCGACGATCCTCGCCGAGCTGGGCATGGACACCACGACGCTGGTGGCCGCGCTGCTGCACGACACCGTGGAAGACACCGACTATTCGCTCAACCAGCTGAAAGAGGACTTCGGCGAAGAGGTCGCGCGCCTCGTCGACGGCGTCACGAAGCTGGACAAGGTCAAGCTGGGGGCAGCGGCCGAGGCGGAGACCATCCGGAAGATGGTCATCGCGATGGCGAAGGACCCGAGGGTCCTGGTCATCAAGCTCGCCGACCGGCTGCACAACATGCGCACCATGCGGTTCCTGCCGCCGGAGAAGCAGGCCCGCAAGGCCCGTGAGACGCTCGAAGTCCTCGCGCCGCTGGCCCACCGCCTGGGCATGGCGACCGTCAAGTGGGAGCTGGAGGACCTCGCGTTCGCGATCCTGCAGCCGAAGAAGTACGACGAGATCGTGCGGCTGGTCGCCAAGCGCGCGCCGTCGCGCGACACGTACCTGCGCACCGTCGTCGAGGAGCTGAACTCGCAGCTCGACGCGGCGCGGATCGTCGCGAAGGTCGAGGGCAGGCCGAAGCACTACTACTCGATCAACCAGAAGATGATCGTCCGCGGCCGGGACTTCGACGACATCCACGACCTGGTGGGTGTGCGGATCCTGGTCGACGAGGTCCGTGACTGCTACGCGGCCATGGGCGTCGTCCACGCGGCCTGGCAGCCGATGCCGGGCCGGTTCAAGGACTACATCGCGCAGCCGCGGTTCGGCGTCTACCAGTCGCTGCACACGACCGTCATCGGTCCCGACGGCAAGCCTCTCGAAGTGCAGATCCGCACGCACGAGATGCACCAACGGGCCGAGTACGGCATCGCGGCGCACTGGCGCTACAAGGAGACCAAGGGCACGCACAACGGCAAGTCCGTCGAGATCGACGAGATGGCGTGGATGCGCCAGCTCCTCGACTGGCAGCGGGAAGCCGCGGACCCCGGCGAGTTCCTCGAAGGGCTGCGCTGGGACCTCGCCGCGCGCGAGATCTTCGTGTTCACCCCGAAGGGCGACGTGCAGACGTTGCCCGTCGGGTCGACGCCCGTCGACTTCGCCTACGCGGTGCACACCGAGGTGGGTCACCGCTGCATCGGTGCCCGCGTGAACGGACGTCTGGTCGCTCTCGAACGCAAGTTGGAGAACGGCGAGGTCGTCGAGATCTTCACGTCCAAGGCCGAAGGCGCGGGCCCGTCCCGCGACTGGCTGTCGTTCGTCGCGTCCCCGCGCGCCAAGGCGAAGATCAAGCAGTGGTTCGCCAAGGAGCGCAAGGAAGAGGCGATCGAGCAGGGCAAGGACGCGATCACCAAGGAGGTCCGGCGCGTCGGGCTGCCGATCCAGCGCCTGGTCAGCGTCGACTCGATGCAGGCCCTGGCGAAGGAACTGCACTACCCGGACATGAGCGCGCTGTACGCGGCGGTCGGCGAGGGCCACACCTCCGCCCGCCACGTCGTGCAACGGCTCGTCGCGCAGCTCGGCGGCGTCGAGCACGCCGAGGAGGAGCTGGCCGATCGCGCCACCCCGTCCACCGTCACCCGGCGCCGCCCCACCGGCGACGCGGGCGTGATCGTCAAGGACGCGGGCGACGTGTGGGTGAAGCTCGCCCGCTGCTGCACCCCGGTGCCGGGCGACGACATCCTGGGCTTCGTGACCCGCGGCGGCGGCGTGTCCGTGCACCGCACCGACTGCACGAACGCCGACGAGCTGCTGAAGTCGCCGGAACGCCTCCTCGACGTCGAGTGGGCGCCGTCCGCGTCGTCGGTCTTCCTGGTCGCCATCCAGGTCGAGGCGCTCGACCGGCACCGGCTGCTGTCGGACGTCACGAAGGTGCTGGCCGACGAGCGCGTGAACATCCTGTCGGCGTCGGTGACGACGTCGCGGGACCGGGTGGCGGTGTCGCGGTTCTCGTTCGAGATGGGCGACCCGAAGCACCTCGGGCACGTGTTGAAGGCGGTGCGCAGCGTGGAGGGCGTCTACGACGTCTACCGGGTGACGTCCGCGTCGTAACTGGGGAAAGACGAAAGGAGCCCTCGACTGTTCCAGTCGGGGGCTCCTGACTTTTGGCCGTGATTTGACCTTGAAATGTCGCACGCCCCTGGCAGGATTGCGATGCTCGTGCCGGATTTCGGGAAGGTGCGCCCGAATGTGGAGTTTTCTTTCCGCCTACTGGCCGGGTGTTGTCGTCGTCGAAGCGCTGATTGTCGTGTGGGCGTTGCGGCGCCCGATGTTGCCGCGAAAAATCCTGACGGTGCGAACCGACCGCGGCTGCGGTGCGGCGGCCGGTCGGCCCAAGCGCTACTGGTTGTACCGGTTCCGCTTCCTGCCGGCGGGGGTCACGGTGCGCGTCTGGCTGCTCAGGGACTCGTCGAAGCCGGTCAACGTGCGACTCATGGACGGCTGGAACTACCGCCGCTTCAAGAAGATGAAGCGCCACAGCTACATCGGCGGCTGCGTCGGCGACACCACGCCGATCGACCTCAGGGTGCCCAGGAACGGTCGCTGGTACCTGGAACTGGACCTCGGTGGCAGCCCGGGCAAGGTCGAGAGCGCCGTCGACGTCGTGACCGGGCCGCTCCAGCGAAGCCAGCCGGAAGCCGGTCCACTGGCGAAAATCGTGGAAAACCTCCGGAGAGTCCACAAGACCAGTCCCGGTGAAGAGCAGTACGACGTATTCATTTCTCATGCGCACAGGGATGGCGCTGAGGTGGCCCACAAGCTCAGCGATCACCTCAGGGCGCGCGGTGTCACCGTCTGGATCGACCAGCTGAACCTGAACACCATCGGCCAGAGCATCAGCACTGAAATCGACCGCGGTATCGCCCGCAGCCGCTTCGCCGCCATCATTCTCACGCCCGCGTTCTTCGAGCAGTCGTGGACTCGGCTGGAGCTGGGCGGTTGCGTGGCTCGGCACATCGCAGGACGGCAGCAGCTCCTGCCGATTCCGCACAACATCACGATCGACGAGGTGCTGGAGCACAGCCCGATGCTCGCCGACGTGCTCTCTCGAAGCACGGGGCAGTACGCGATCAGCCAGATCGCCGCGGAGATCGCGAGGGTCGTCAAGGAGAAACCCCGAGTGGCCGAGGAGCAGGTGGACGACCCTGCCAAGACCGGCCAAAACGGAACGGGCCCCTGAGCAGTCGCCCAGGGGCCCGTTCCGAGAAGTGAAGAGCTAGTTCGCGACCAGCGCCGACTTGATGTCGACCGGGGTCTTCGGCTTGCCGTCACCCTGGCCGGGGGTCTGCGAGATCGTGCCGGTCTTCGCGACCTCGTCGATCTTCTTCAGCGAGTCCTCGTCGACCGTGCCAAAGATCGTGTAGTCCGGCTTCAGGTTCGAGCCGTCACCGTAGACGATGAAGAACTGGGATCCGTTGGTGTCCGGGCCTGAGTTGGCCATGGCGAGCACACCGCGACCGTAGGTCTCCTCGGGGTAGGTCTCGTTCTTGAACGAGTAGCCGGGGCCGCCCATGCCGTTGCCGCCGGGGTCGCCGCACTGCAGGACCTGGATGCCGGTCACCACGAGGCGGTGGCAGGTGGTGTTGTCGAAGTACTTCTGCTTGGCCAGCGAGATGAAGTTGTTGACCGTGCAGGGGGCGAGCGACCGGTCGAGGTTGAACTTCAGGTCGCCGATCGAGGTGCCGAGCGTGACCGCGACCGTGCCGGTCGTGGGCTGCTCGCCGTTCGCGGGCGGGGTGTTCTCCTTCGCCGCCGGCTCCTGGCCCTTCGTGTACTCGCAGTTCACCTTCGCCGGCAGCGGCTGCGGCCGCTTCGGGATCTGGTGCATCGCGGTGGGGATGTTCTCCGCCTTGTCCACCGACTCCTGCTTCGGAGTCTCCGAGGCCGCGGCGTCACCGTTGCCGAAGTCGTGGGTCGCGAGCCACCACACACCACCTCCGACGAGCGCAACAACGACGACCGTCGAGACGACGGCGATGATACGACGCTTCTTGGCCCGCTCCTGGCGGTAGACCATCTGACGCTCAAGCTTGCGCTTGGCTGCCGCGCGTCGCTGCTCGTTGGTGGGCACGTGCTCCCTCCCCAGGGACTCATGCGAAAAGGGCGGACGGCTCGGGAGTCTAGGGCCTGCGCATATGAGCTTTGTGTGGTGGTTAGGCTAGGCGTGACCAGGGAGGTAATTTTCGTGCTCGTGATCGGGTTCCCCACTGGTGCCCTTCAGGCGAACTGCTTCGTCCTGGCGGCCGGTGAGGGCGAGCCCTGCGTGATCATCGATCCCGGTCAGGACGCGGTCGAGCCGATCGAGCAGGCCCTGCGCAAGCACCGGCTCGCACCGGTCGCCGTGCTGCTCACGCACGGTCACTTCGACCACACCTTCTCCGTCACGCCGGTCTGCGACGGCAACGACATCCCCGCGTACATCCACCCGGACGACGTCGAGATGCTCGCCGACCCGCTCAAGGGCATCAGCCGCGAGTCGGCCGCGTTCTTCGGCGGCAATCTCGAAATGCGGGAGCCTTCGGAGGTACGGGAGCTGACCGACGGCGTCGACCTCGACCTCGCCGGGTTGAAGATCACCGTCGACCACACGCCGGGCCATACCGGCGGGTCGGTGATGTTCCGCTCCGGCGTGCAGGAAGGGGGTCGCCTGGTGATCTCGGGTGACACGCTCTTCGCCGGTTCCATCGGACGCACCGACCTGCCTGGCGGTGACCACTCGCGCATGCTGTCGTCTCTGCAGAACAAGGTCCTGACCTTGCCCGACGACACGGTGGTGCTGCCCGGCCACGGACCGACGACGACCATTGGCCGTGAGCGTGCGACGAATCCGTACCTGCTCCAGCTGCAGGATGCTCCGGCCGCCCCGCACCGAGGACTTTGAGAGACGTGTTTTCCGCACCCAAAGGCGTTCCCGACTACATCCCGCCGACGTCCGCCGCTTTCGTGCACGTCCGGTCGACCTTGACCCGTGCCGCCGAGCTCGCCGGCTACGGCTACGTCGAGCTGCCGGTCTTCGAGGACACGGCGCTGTTCGCGCGCGGTGTCGGCGAGTCGACCGACGTCGTGTCGAAGGAGATGTACACCTTCCTCGACCGCGGCGACCGCTCCATCACGCTTCGCCCCGAGGGCACCGCGGGCGTGATGCGGGCCGTGATCGAGCACAGCCTCGACCGCGGCCAGCTGCCGGTGAAGCTCTACTACGCGGGCCAGTTCTTCCGCGCCGAGGCCCCGCAGGCCGGCCGGTACCGGCAGTTCCACCAGGTGGGCATCGAGGCGATCGGCGTCGACGACCCGGCGCTCGACGCCGAGGTCATCGCCGTCGGTGACGCCGGGTTCCGCGCGCTGGGCCTCACCGGGTACCGGCTGGAGATCACCTCGCTCGGTGACTCGAACTGCCGTCCCGCCTACCGCGAGCTGCTGCAGGCGTTCCTCGCGAAGCTGCCGCTGGACGAGGCGACCCGGCAGCGCGCCGCGCTGAACCCGCTGCGGGTGCTCGACGACAAGCGGCCCGAGGTGCGCGCGATGGTCGCCGACGCGCCGCTGATGGTGGACCACCTGTGCGACGCGTGCCGTGAGCACTACGAGCTGGTCAAGGGGTACTTGACCGAGCTGGGCGTGAAGTTCGTCGAGAACCCGCGCATGGTCCGCGGTCTCGACTACTACACGAAGACGACCTTCGAGTTCGTGCACGACGGACTGGGCGCGCAGTCGGGCATCGGCGGCGGTGGCCGGTACGACGGCCTGATGGCGCAGCTCGGCGGCCAGGAGCTCTCCGGCGTCGGCTTCGGCCTGGGCGTGGACCGGGCGCTGCTCGCCGCGCAGGCCGAGGGTGTGCTGCCGGAGTTCAGCCGGGTCGACGTGATCGGCGTGCCGCTGGGCGAGGCCGCGCGGGCCCGGCTGGTGGCGATCGCGGGCGAGCTGCGCGCGGCCGGCGTGCGGACCGACCTCGTCTACGGCGGCAAGTCGATGAAGGCGGGCTTCAAGGTCGCCGACCGGTCCGGTGCCCGGCTGGCGCTGGTGCTCGGTGAGCGCGACCTGGAGGCCGGTCTGATCGGGCTGAAGACGCTGGCCACGGGCGAGCAGGTGTCCGTGGCGCTGGCGGACGCGGTCGGCGCGGTGCTCACCGCGCTGGACCCGGCCGCTGCCGACGTGGTGGCCGGGGTGCCCGGTGGTGCCGAGGCGCTGGCGTCGGACCTCGGTGCCGAGGCGGTGCGAGAGCAGCCGTGAGCTCCGACGACAAGCTCGGTCTCGACCTGCTGGACCAGGAGACGGTCCGCAAACGCGCGCGCATGGTGGCGATCGGCGGCCTGATGGTCGCCCTCGCCTTCGGCGCGATCGTCGGGTTCATCGGCGGTCGCTGGGCCGGCATCATCGCGTTCCTGATCGTGTCGCTGCCGGTCGTGCTGCTGGCGCTGTCCGAGGCCCGTCGCACGGTGTGGCTCGAAGGCACGAAGGTGCACGTGCGGGCGTTCGGCACGCGCACCGTCGACCTGGCCACCGCCGACGACCTCGACCTGCTGGTCACGGACCTGCGCGGGGCCCGGACGGTCGGGCTGTTCGTGCGCGGCGGCAAGAAGGCGATCAACATCGCGTTGTCGATGTACTCCGGTGTCGGTGGCCGTGAGCTGGGCATCTACCAGCTGCGCCGGCTCGCCGACACGTTGGCGGGCCGTGGCGACACGCCGGGGCTGGTGTTCTCGGAGCTGCTCGTCGCCCAGCTGCGGGCCGAGGCGCGCGGGCTGGCCGCTCCGGAACGCCCGCTGTACCGGCTGGGGTCGCTCGCGCCGGCCGGGCGGATGGCGCAGAAGCTCCATCCGGACGCCGTCTCGAAGTTCGTGACCTCGCTGGACTAGGTGCCCCAGAGGCCCGAAGGCGGCGCGGGGGACAGGGTCGCGGTCGCATCGGTGGTGACGGGTGCGCCACCGATGAACTTCGTCAGCCCCGTGCCGTGCTCGACGCGGCCGGGGAACGGGTCACCGGCCGTGGCACGGGTCAGCTGCTGCATCGGCAACCCGGTGTGCGAGCCGAAGATCACGAAGTTGCCGAACCGGCGGCCCCGGAACACGCCGGGCTCGGCCAGCACGCAGACGTGTTCGAACACCGCGCGCACGGTCGCGCACTGGGACCGTGCGAACTGCAGACCGTTGCCGTCGCCGATGTTCGCCGCGTAGACCCCGTCCTCGGCCAGCGCGGCGGACGCCTGCCGGACGTACTCGACCGACGTCAGGTGCGCGGGCGTGCGGGCGCCGGCGAAGCAGTCCGTGACGATCAGGTCGAACGACGCTGGACGGCTGCGGGCGAGCACGGCACGGGCGTCCCCGGTGGTGATCTTCACCCGCGGGGGTGGCGGGAGCTCGCGGCGGATGAACGCGATCAGGCCCGCGTCGATCTCCGCCACCTGCTGAGACGACCGGGGCAGCAGGTTCGCCACGTAGCGCGCTAGCGTGAGAGCGCCACCACCGAGGTGGAGCACACGCGAAGGCGCGGTGAGATCGACGACGTGACCGAGCCGCCGGACGTACTCGAACTCCAGGTAGGTCGGGTCGTCGAGGTCCACATGCGACTGTGGGGTTCCGTTGACCCGCAACGTCCACGAGTTCCGTCCACCGAGGTCCGGGACGAGCTCCGCGACGCCGGAGTCGATCGACTCGGTGATCGCCTCTGTGTCGGGCCGTTGTCTTCCCACTGCTCTATTGTCTCACCGGGTGTGTCAGTCCAGAGGAGGACCCAAGTGCAGGTTATCGCCAACATCCTGATCGCCTTGGTGGCGCTGATTCACCTCTACATCGTGGTGCTGGAGATGTTCCTCTGGACGACACCGCGCGGCCAGAAGGCGTTCGACCTCACGCCGGAGTTCGCGCAGGAGACCAAGACGCTCGCGGGGAACCAGGGCCTCTACAACGGTTTCCTCGCGGCCGGTCTGATCTACGCGCTGGTCCGGCAGGACTTCGGCGCGGCCGTGCTGTTCACCGTGTTCGTGATCGTCGCGGGCGTCTACGGCACGTTCACGGCGAGCCGGAAGATCTTCTTCGTGCAGGTGGTGCCTGGCGCGCTGGCGCTGCTCTTCGTGCTGCTCGCGCACTAGGGCGTTCCCACGGCCCCTTGTCGGGGTCGTAGCCGATGAAGAGGTCGCCCTCGATCCGGTCCCGCCGCGGCTTGGCCACGGGCTTCGCCTTGGCCTTCGCGGCGGGCTTCTCGGGCTTTCCAGGCTTTTCGGGCTCGGGTTCCGGTTCGGCGGGGGCGACCTCCTGGCGCACGGCCACGAGCGCGGCCAGGGCGGTGGTCACCGGGACCGCCGCCACCAGGCCGATGCTGCCGACCAGGGTGCGGACGATCTCCTGGGCGATCTGCTGCGCGGTCAGGATCTCGCCCAGCGACCGGCCCGCCAGCGAGATCGCGAGCAGCAACGGCAGCGCCGCGCCCGCGTAGGCCATCACCAGCGTGTTGACCACCGACGACATGTGGTCGCGCCCGATCCGCGACCCTGCGGCGAACAGTTCGCGCCACGTCAGCTTCTCGTTGGCCCGCCGCAGCTCCCACACCGCGCTGGTCTGCGTCACGGTCACGTCGTCGAGCACGCCCAGCGCGCCGATGAGCGTGCCCGCCAGCAGCAGCCCGCGCGTGTCGATGTCGGTGCCGAGCACGGTGACGAGGTTGATCGTGTCCTCGTCGAGCCCGGTCAGCTTCGACACCACCGAGAACAACGCGCCCAGCACGCCGATCAACGCGAGGCTGACGAGCGTGCCGAGCACCGCCGTGGACGTTCTCGCGGACACGCCGTGCGTCAGGTAGAGCACCCCGAACATGATCAGCCCGGCGCCGACGACCGCCACGAGCAACGGGCTCTCGCCGGCCAGGATCGACGGCATCACGAACAGCACCAGCACCGCGAAGCTCAGCAGCAACGCGCCGAGCGCCGCGAGGCCCTGCCACCGTCCGAGCAGGAGCACCGCCGCGGTGAAGAGCAGGGCCAGCACGACGAGCGACCAGCCGCGCTGGAAGTCGACGATCTGGTACGACTCGGCGGCCTGCGGCTGGCTGCCCGAATAGGACAGCACCACCTCGTCGCCGATCTGGAAGTGCGGTGCTCCCGGGCCGTGCGCGGTCGGGATCGTGATGCTCTGGCCGTTGGCGTCGCCGCTGGTCATGCGCACGGTCACCGCGATGCACTTCTCGCCGCAGTTCTCCTGCATGCCGGTGACGACCGCGTTGACCGGTTTCTGGTGCAGCCCGACCGCGGCGCCGGTCTTCTGCTCGTGCCCGAACGGGTAGAGCAGCACCGCGCCGATGATCGTGGCCAGCGCCAACGGCACCAGCAGCCACATCAGCAACGTGCGGACGCGTTGCGAGGCGGGCTCTGCTGGTTGCGCGTGGCTATGCCCGTGACCGTGACCCACGCGCGACATCCTGCCCCATGAGCTGTTCGACGGCAGTGACGGCTGTGGCGAACCTGTCGTCCGTGAGCTTCAGCCACGGCACACCGCGCTCTTCCAGCTCACGTTCGAACAGACCGGTCATCCACTCCCGCAGGTGCTCGCCGTCACGCCAGCCGTCCTGTTCGAACGGAACGCCGGCGTGGTCGGTCAACAGGTAGAGGTCCGGTTCGGTGCCCTGGAAGACGTTCGGGCGGAAACCGAGGTAGCGCTCGCCCCAGACGGTCGCGGCGAACGCGTCGTTGTCCGCGACGACCAGCGGTGCGGTCTCGGCCTGGATGCGGCGTTCCTGTTCGCGGGCAACGTCTTCGAAATCACCGAGCGTCCACACCAGACTGTCCACGGTGGCTGTTCCCGAGAACGCCCGTGCGGCGCGCAGCTTGTGCTCGGTGTGCTCGCGCCCGTACTCGGGGATCCACGGCGCGGCGAAGTGGCCGGCGAGCTGCTTCGAGAGCGTGGTCGTGCCGGTGCTCTCGGCGCCGACGACCACGACCTTCCACCCGAGACCGCGCTGCGTCGCGGGCGCGAGGTGGTGCCAGTGCGCGAACGGGTCGTTCCGGACGGCGGTGCCGGAAACGGCGTGGGTGACGCGGTCCAGGTCGACGAGCACGTGCTGGGCGCCCAGCCGCCTGGCCAGTTCGTCGCCGTACTTCTCGCTGGAGAAAACGACGTCCACGGGTGCCTGCGCGGGATCTCCGTCGGCGATGGCGCGCCGGGCGAGCACCGCCTTCGCCAGTTCGACGTGCAGGCTCCAGATCTCGTCGGAGTCGAAGTCCATCGGGTGGTCGTCGAGGTCGCCGATGATCCGCACGCCGGGGGTCGCGCGGTGGGTCTCGGTGAGCCAGCGCACCCGGTCGTCGAGCGGGATGGTCTCCGCCGACGCCGCGAGCACGGTGACCGTCGTGCGTTCGCTGCGGGCCGCCGCGGTCTCGATCAGGTGATGATGGCCGTTGTGCGGTGGGTAGAACTTGCCGAGCACCAGCGCGTGGCGGAACTCCTTCATACGCGCACCACGTCCTTGCTCCACGACCGCAGGCCGATCACGCACAGCACCATGAACCCCACGTACAACACCGCTGTCAGATAGAGGTCCTTGTACGCGTAGAGCGGCACGTAGATCACGTCCGCGGCGATCCACAGCCACCACGACTCGACCTTCTTGCGCGCCTGGCCCCACGTGGCGAGCAGGGACAGCACCGTCGTGACCGAGTCCCAGAACGGCACGGTCGACTGCGTGAACGACATCAGGACCCAGTGCAGCAGGCCGGTGGCGAGCACGCCGGCGACCGCGAGCCAGATCCACTGCTGCGAGGTGGTGCGGGTGACGTGCAGGACGCTGTGCTGGTCACCGCCGCGCAACCACGCCCACCAGCCGTAGACCGCCAACGCGATGTAGACGACTTGCAAGCCGGAGTCCGCGTACAGGCCGCTGGTCCAGAACAGGACGAGGAACGCGACGTTGTTGGCGATGCCGATGGGCCAGTTCCAGGGGTTCTGGCGGGCGACGAGCCATACACACAGTGCGCCGGTGATGAAGCCTGCTACCTCAACGGGTGACACGCGCTCTCCTTGACCGATGTTCGAACATGTGTTCGAATCGATGATGTGCGATGGGACGGACAGAAACTCGAGGCAGAGCCGCAGCAGGCACTACCGGGGCTACCGGGACTGGTGCGCAGCGTACGAACTCCTGAGTTCGCGGACGTGGTGTTCCACGAGGTCCGCGCCAAATCCGTGCTCAACGGAGTACCGGGGTCGTCGCTGCCCTTCTCGTGGACGGTGAACCCGTATCGGGGCTGCTCACACGCCTGCACCTACTGCCTGGCCGGTGACACCCCGGTCCTGATGGGCAACGGGCGCACCAAACCGTTGTCCCAGTTGCGGGTCGGCGACGAGATCTACGGCACCGAGCTGGTCGGCAACTACCGCCGCTACAAGCTGACCACCGTGCTGGCGCACTGGGAGACGCGCAAGCCCGCGTACCGGCTGACCCTGGAGGACGGCACGTCGGTCGTCGCCTCCGGTGATCACCGCTTCCTGACCGACCGCGGCTGGAAGCACGTGACGGGCGAGACCGCGGGCACCGGCCGCCGCCCGCACCTCACGACCGGCAACAAGCTGATGGGCACGGGGGCTTTCGTCGAGCAGCCCGACGTGACCGACGACTACCGCCGCGGCTACCTGCGCGGCATGGTCGACGACGAGAACGAGTTCCGCATTCCGTTGGCCGACATAGAGGCCATGGACCGCACACAGGAGTACCTCGACTACTTCGGTGTGCGAGAGGGGAGGGGATTTCTGCACCAAGTGCGCGAGCTCGCGCACTGGCAGATAGCCCCGAACCCGGACTGGCTCAAGGGTTTCCTGGCCGGTGCGTTCGACTACCTGGGGACCTGCTCGCGCAGCATCCTGCGGATGTCGACGCGCAACGCCACCGTCGTCGAGGCGATCTGCCTGGCGCTGAAGCACTTCCACTTCGACTTCGCGATCGAGGAGCTGCGCCGCCGGCGTGGCGTCCGGGTCGTGCGCCTGCGCGGCGGCCTGCGGGAGAACCTCCGCTTCTTCCACACCGTCGACCCGGCGATCACCCGCAAGCGCGACATCGACGGCGTGGCGATCAAGTCGCAGCAGCCGTTGGGTGTGGTGTCGGTGGAACCGCTGGACGAGATGACGCTGTACGACATCACGACCGGCACCGGTGACTTCATCGCCAACGGAGTGGTGTCGCACAACTGCTTCGCGCGCGGCACACACTCCTATTTGGACCTCGACACCGGCCGCGACTTCGACAACCAGCTGATCGTCAAGGTCAACGCGGGGGAGGTGCTGTCGCGCCAGCTGCGCTCGCCGAAGTGGAAGCAGGAGCACGTCGCGCTGGGCACCAACACGGACCCGTACCAGCGGGCGGAGGGGCGGTACGCCTTGATGCCAGGGATCATCGAGGCCCTGACCGCCTCCCGCACCCCCTTCTCGATCCTGACGAAGGGCACGGTGCTGGCCCGCGACCTGCCGTTGCTGACCGCGGCGGCGCAGGTCGTGCCGGTCGGCATCGGGGTGTCGCTGGCGTTGATGGATCGCGACCTGCACAAGTCGCTGGAACCCGGTACTCCCACGCCCGCGGCCCGGCTGGAGCTGGTGCGCAAGGTGCGCGAGGCCGGTCTGCCGTGCGGGGTGTTCGTCGCTCCGGTGCTGCCTGAGCTGACGGACTCCGTCGAGCAGCTGGACTTCCTGCTGGAGCAGATCGCGGCCGCCGGAGCCACCGGGGTGACGGTGCTGCCGTTGCACCTGCGTCCAGGTGCTCGGGAGTGGTTCGCCGCCTGGTTGCGGCGCGAGCACCCGGACCTCGTGGAGACGTACCGGTACCTCTACGGTTCCGGGTCCTATGTGGACAAGCGATACCGCGCCCGGTTGCGCGCGCGAGTGGTGCCGTTAATCGAGAAGCACGGCCTGGCACCGCGCGGCCGTGCCACCGACGCCGTCACCGGTGTGCCCGGCGACGACGACGGCGTGTGGCCCGACGGCAGCCTGCCGGTGGGTGTGCCGGCGCCGCGCGTGGACCAGGAACAGCTCACCCTGCTGTGATCCGGTCGAGCTCCGGCTCGCTGAAGTGGAGGACCTCGTAGACACCCTCTTCCCCGGGGTGTTCCTCCCACAGTTCGAAGCGCACGACCTCCCACGTGCGCGGATCCACGCCGATGGCCGCCGAGTGCAGGCCCGGCGTCTTCTCCAGCTCCAGCTTCGCGACCTCGTCGATCGGGTTCGCCTCAGGCGCGAGCCGCGTGATCTTCCGTGTCGCGTAGTTCGCCTTCGCCGCGTCGCCGCGCAGGAACGCCACCCCCGGCCAGTGCTGGACCACGGGCCGCCAGAAGTCGTTGAGAATCCCCTGGAAGCCGCCGCCCCGGTAGAGGAAGTCGGCCATGCCGGCGGTGCTGTTCCACACGTAGAACGGCGCGTACTGCGTGCCTCGGGTCAGATAAGCCTTGAACCCCAGACCTTTGAAGTGGTCGAGCGCATGACCGCGGGTGCGGACGCGTTCGCGGATGATCTCCATGTCGTAGTTCGACGGCAGTGTGATCTCGTACTGCATCGCGATCATGCTTCCGTTCTATCAGTACGCGATCCAGTACTGGTCGTCGTGCCCGTTGCACAGCCATTGCACGACGGCGCCGCCACCGCCGACGATGCAGCCGTACTGCGGCAGCTGGAGCCCCTTGGTGAGCCCGTTGCCCGAAACGTCGAGGCAGTCCCCGAAGTCGTTCACGATCCACTGATAGGTGTGCCCGTACCGGTTGATCACCGCGCTGCTGGACCGCCGCCAGTGCTGGTCGGGAAGTGGCCGTTGCCGCCCTCTGCGGCCAGGCACAGCTTGGAGTGCTCGTTGCCCCACTGGGCCGCGCTGTCGGCCATGGCCGCCGGGGCCAGGGCGGCCGGCGCGACGAGAGGTCCGGTTCTCATGGTTCCTCCTGCTGTCGTTGAAGTGCCGGGGCGCTCAACCGACCACGACCGTCCTGGCCTCCGCGCGGCCTCGGATCAGAGCCGGCTCAGGCCCAGCCGCCCTGGACCATCGTCTGGAACTTCCACTCGCCGCCGACCTTCACCAGCAGATCGCCGTAGCGCACGGTCATCCCGTTGATCGTGCCGTCGGTGATCACGAAGACCAGGCCGTCGTTGATGAAGTGCGGGGTCCTCACCGACTCCATCTGCACGTCGCCGCCGAGCTGCGCGCTCATTTCGCTGAGGAATCTCTCGCGGTCCCACGACGTGGCCGAGCCGTCCGTGACCGTGTTGACCGGGAACAGGGCCATGTCGGCCATCTTCTCGACGTCGCCCCTGGTGGCCAGCTCGTCCCACCGCGCGAACCACTGCATGATCTCGTCGTACGTCATACCGTACATCGTACGGAGTTTAGGTCCTGCCGACCACTGCCGTGGTGTCCTCGCTGGTCACGAGCTTGGCGTCCAGTCCGGCGGCGGTGAACGCGGCGAGTGCTTCCGGTGCCTGGCGCTCGCTCGTCTCGCTCATGAGGTGGCCGCCGGGCCGGAGCCAGTGGGTGGCCTGGGTGGCCACGCGCCGAAGGATGTCGAGGCCGTCCGTGCCGCCGTCGAGGGCGATGCGTGCCTCGAAGTCGCGTGCTTCGGGCGGCATGAACCGGATGTCGTCGGTGGGCACGTACGGCACGTTGGCGACCACGACGTCGATGTGGCCCTTTATGTGTGTGGGGAGTGCGTCGAACAGGTCGCCTTCGAACACGTTCGTGAGGTTCTTACGCGCGCACTCGACCGCCACGGGGTCGATGTCGGCTGCGTACACCGTCGCGTCGGGGAGTTTCCGCTGGATCACCGCACCGATCGCGCCCGAGCCGCAGCACAGGTCGACGGCGATTTCCGGGTTGAGTTCGGTGGCGAGGTCGACCAGCAGCTCGGTGCGGTGACGCGGCACGAACACGCCCGGGGCGATCGTGATGCGTTGACCGCAGAACTCGGCCCAGCCGACGACGTGTTCGAGCGGCAGGCCCTGGACCCGTTGCGTGACCATCTCTTCGAGGTGCTGCGCGGACGTGGCGGCTTCGTGGAGCAGGGCGGCCTCGTCCTCGGCGAACACGCAGCCCGCGGCCCTGAGTCGATCAACTGTGCTCATCGGTCGTGGACGCTAGCAGCCGGTATTTACAAGCAGGCTTGACTGTTTGTTTGTGGCCCGGAACACTCGGGCCGTGGAGACGAGGCAGCGCCAGGCCGACCGCACGCGCGAGACCAAGCGCAAGCTGATGGAGGCGACCGTCGAGTGCCTGGTGGAACGTGGCTGGTCAGGCACCACGACGACTGAGGTGGCCGAACGGGCGGGGGTGTCGCGCGGCGCGCAGCTGCACCACTTCCGCACCCGCGGCGAACTGGTCGCGGCGGCCGTGGAGCACGTGGGCGCGGAGAGCGTCGAGGTGCTCAAGCGGCAGGCGGAGATCGCGGACAAGAGCACGCACGCCGTGGTGGAGCTGATCGCGGACTTCCACGCGAGCGACCTGTTCACCGCGGCGCTGGAGCTGTGGGTGGCGGCGCGCACGGATCCGGAGCTGCGCTCGCAGGTGCTGGAGCTGCAGGCGCGGCTGGGGCGTGAGGTGTACGCGCTGGCGCTGGAGCTGCTGGACGTCGACGACACCAAGCCGGGCGTGAAGGACGCCGTGCAGGCGACCCTGGACCTGGTGCGCGGTCTGGCGCTGGCCAACCAGCTGTCGGACGACGGCAAGCGCCGCGCGCACGTGGTGCGGTACTGGGCGGGGATGTTGGAGGCGCAGCTGTGATCGCCGGGCTGGTGGCCGACGACGGCAAGCGCGCGGACGTCGTGCGCTACGGGGCGAGGGTGCTGGAGGAGCAACTGTGATCACCGAACTGCTGGCCGATCTCGAAGCCGAGTCGCAGGAGCTCGACGACCTGGTGGCCGGCGCCGACCTGACCCTGCCGACACCCGCCGAGGGCTGGACGATCGGGCACCAGATCGGCCATCTCATGTGGACGGACAAGGCGGCGATCCTCGCCATCACGAACCCCGAGGCCTTCCAGGCCCAACCGCTCACCGGCGACATCGTGGACCGCACGGCCGCCGAGGCCGCGACGTTGCCGGACCTGCTTCCGTTGTGGCGCAACGGCCGTGCCGCGCTGCGCGAACACCTCGCGACCGCCACGGGGAAGATCGTGTGGTTCGGGCCGCCGATGAGCCCGGCGTCGATGGCGACCGCGCGGATCATGGAGACGTGGGCGCACGGGCAGGACGTCGCGGACGCGCTCGGCGTGGTGCGGGAGCCGACCGCGCGGATTCGGCACGTGTGCCACCTCGGGGTGCGGACGATGGGGTTCGCGTTCCTGCTCAACGGGTTGGCGGCGCCGGAGGCGGAGGTGCGGGTCGAGTTGACCGGGCCCGGCGGCGAGCTGTGGGCGTGGGGGCCGGAAGGGGCCGAGAACCGGGTTTCCGGGCCTGCGCTGGACTTCGCGTGGCTGGTGACGCAGCGGCGCAACCGCAAGGAGCTGGCGATCGAGGCGGTGGGGCCGGTGGCGGAGGAGTGGGTGCCGATCGCGCAGGCCTTCGCCGGGCCGCCCGGAGGTGGCCGATGATCAGGATCGGCAACGCCTCCGGCTTCTACGGTGATCGGCTGTCGGCCGTGCGGGAGCAGCTGGAAGGCGGCGAGCTCGACGTCCTGACCGGCGACTACCTCGCCGAGCTGACCATGCTCATCCTCGGCCGCGACCGCGTGAAGGACCCGAGTCTGGGCTACGCCAAGACGTTCCTGCGGCAGATGGAGGACTGCTTGGGGCTGGCGCTCGACAAGGGCGTCAGGATCGTCGTCAACGCCGGTGGGCTCAACCCGGAAGGGTTGGCGCGCAAGCTCGACGCCAAGGTCGGGTACGTCACGGGTGACGATCTCAAGGCGCGGTTCCCCGAAGCCCTCACCGCCAACGCCTACCTCGGTGCGTGGGAGATCGCGGAGTGCCTCAACCAAGGGGCGCAGGTCGTGGTCACCGGACGGGTCACCGACGCGAGTCTGGTGGTGGGGCCCGCTGCGGCGCACTTCGGGTGGGCGCGTGACGACTGGGACAGGCTCGCCGGCGCTACGGTGGCCGGGCACGTGCTGGAGTGCGGGACGCAGGCGACCGGCGGGAACTACTCGTTCTTCACCGAGATCGACGCGACGCGGCCGGGGTTTCCGATCGCGGAGATCGAGGAGGACGGGTCCTGCCTGATCACCAAACACGACGGGACCGGTGGGGCGGTCACCACGGACACCGTGACGGCACAGCTGTTGTACGAGATCGGGGCACCGGAGTACCTCGGGCCGGACGTCACCACGCACTTCGACACGATCCGGCTCGAAGAGCACGACCGGGGCGTCCGGATCAGCGGCACCAGGGGAAGCCCACCGCCGGACACGCTCAAGGTGTGCCTGAACACGTTGGGCGGCTTCCGGAACGCCACGACGTTCGTCCTCACCGGACTCGACGTCGAAGAGAAAGCCGCGCTGGTCAAGCGGCAGCTGCAGCAAGCCGTCGGCGACGACGGGCTGACGTGGACGCTGGCCAGGACCGACCACCCGGACGCGGACACCGAGGAACGGGCCAGCGCGTTGCTGCACGTCACGATCAAGACGACGGATCCCAAGCGGGCCAAGGGGTTCAGCCGGGCGGCGGTCGAGCTGGCGCTGGCGAGCTATCCCGGCTTCCACGTCACGGCGCCGCCGGGCGACGGGACGCCGTTCGGGGTGTACCGGGCGGCGTACGTGAGCCGTGACGAGGTCAGTGCGAAGGCGGTGTTGTTGTGAAGCGGCCGCTGGGAACGATCGCCGGTGCGCGCAGTGGTGACAAGGGCGGGGACGCGAACCTCGGGGTCTGGACCCGCACGGAAGCGGCCTACGAGTGGCTCAACGGCTTCCTCACGACGGAGAAGCTCAAGGAGCTGCTGCCGGAGGCGCGGGAGGTCAGCCGGTACGAGCTGCCCAACCTGAAGGCGCTCAACTTCGTGCTGCACGGGCTGCTGGGGGACGGCGTGGCGAGCAGCACGAGGTTCGACCCGCAGGCGAAGGCGCTCGGCGAGTGGTTGCGCAGCAGGGAAGTCGAGATCCCGGAGGCGCTGCTGTGATCACCAAGGATCTCTTCGACGAGCGCGAGGAACTCCGTCGGCTGGTCCGCGACTTCACGCGGAAGGAGATCGTCCCGCACCTCGCCGAGTGGGAGAACCGGGGCGAGGTGCCGCGCGAGCTGCACGAGAAGGCCGCGAAGATCGGCTTGCTGGCCATCGGGTTCGAGGACGGCGACCTGGTCGACTCGGTCGTGCTGACCGAGGAGATCATCCGAAGCGGAGGGTCGAGCGGGTTGATCGCGGCGCTGTTCACGCACGGCATCGCGATCCCGCACATCTGGCAGAGCGGGAACGAGGACCTGATCGAACGGTTCGCGAAGCCGGCCATCAGGGGCGAGAAGATCGGCAGTCTCGCGGTCACCGAACCCGGTGCGGGCTCGGACGTCGCGAACATTCAGACCAGGGCGGTCAGACAAGGCGATCACTACCTCGTCAACGGCACCAAGACGTTCATCACCTCGGGGTGCCGGGCGGACTTCGTCACGACGGCGGTGCGGACCGGTGAGCCGGGCTACCAGGGCATCTCGCTGCTGGTGATCGAGGACGGCTTCACCCGCCGCAAGCTCGACAAGATGGGCTGGCACTGCAGCGACACCGCGGAGCTGCACTTCGACGACGTGCGGGTGCCGGCGGGCAACCTCGTGGGTGCGGAGAACGCCGGGTTCGTGCAGATCATGCGGCAGTTCCAGGTCGAGCGGGTCACGATGGCGGTCGAGGCGTACGCGACGGCGCAACGCGCGCTGGACCTGACCGTCGAGTGGACGCGGAACCGGGAGACGTTCGGCAAGCCGTTGATCAAGCGGCAGGTGGTCGGGCACAAGCTCGCCGAGATGGCGCAGAAGATCGACCTCGCGCGCACGTACACGCGGGAGGTCGCGGCGCGGGTCAGCCGGGGTGAGGACGTGATCACCGAGGTCTGCTTCGCCAAGAACGCGGCCGTGCAGGCCTGCGCTGAAGTGGTGGACGCGGCGGTGCAGCTGCACGGCGGCATGGGCTACATGCGGGAGTCCGAAGTGGAGCGTCACTACCGGGACGCCCGCATCCTCGGCATCGGGGGCGGGGCGAGTGAAGTGATGACCGAGCTCGCGGCACGACGATTGGGGTTCGCCTGATGGGCAACAGGGAGGCGCTGCTCGCGAAGATCGCGGAGCTGGACGCCGAGCACGCGAAAGCGCTTGCGGGAGGTGGGCCGAAGTACGTCGAACGGCACCACAAGCGGGGCAAACTCCTTGCGCGCGAACGGATCGAGCTGCTGATCGACGAGGACAGCCCGTTCCTGGAGCTCTCGCCGCTCGCCGCGTGGGGCACCGACTTCCCGGTCGGCGCGAGCGTGGTCACGGGCATCGGGCGGGTCGAGGGCGTGGAGTGCGTGATCGTCGCGAACGACCCGACCGTCCGCGGTGGCGCGAGCAACCCGTACACGCTGCGCAAGAGCCTCCGGGCCAACGACATCGCGCTGCAGAACCGGCTGCCGCTGATCAGCCTGGTCGAGTCGGGCGGCGCGGACCTGCCGACGCAGAGCGAGATCTTCATCCCCGGCGGCCGGGCGTTCCGCGACCTCACGCGGCTGTCCGCGGCGGGCATCCCGACGATCACGGCGGTGTTCGGCAACGCCACGGCCGGTGGCGCCTACGTGCCGGGCATGTCCGACTACGTGATCATGGCCAAGGACCGGTCGAAGGTGTTCCTGGGCGGTCCGCCGCTGGTCAAGATGGCGACCGGCGAGGAAGCGGACGACGAGTCGCTCGGCGGCGCGACCATGCACGGCACCACGTCCGGGCTCGCGGACTTCGTGGCGGAGGACGAGACCGACGCCATCCGCCTGACCCGCCGGGTGGTGGCGCGGCTGAACTGGCGCAAACAGGGGCCGGAACCGCACGAGGTCGAGGAGCCGCTGTTCGACGCCGACAGCATCCTGGACGTCGTCTCCGAGGACCAGCGAGTGCCGTTCGACCCGCGCGACGTGATCGCGCGGATCGTCGACGGGTCGAAGTTCGACGAGTTCAAACCGTTGTACGGCAACAGCCTCGTCACCGGGTGGGCCAGGATCCACGGTTACCCGGTCGGCATCCTCGCCAACGCGCGCGGCGTGCTGTTCAGCGAGGAGTCGCAGAAGGCCACCCAGTTCATCCAGCTGGCGAACTCCAGCGACACCCCGCTGGTCTTCCTGCAGAACACCACCGGCTACATGGTCGGCGCGCAGTACGAGCAGGGCGGCATCGTCAAGCACGGCTCGATGATGATCAACGCCGTCTCGAACAGCCGGGTGCCGCACCTGACGATCACCATGGGCGCCAGCTACGGCGCGGGCAACTACGGCATGTGCGGCCGGGCCTACGACCCGCGGTTCCTGTTCACCTGGCCCAACGCCAAGTCTGCCGTGATGGGACCCGCGCAGCTCGCCGGCGTGCTGTCGATCGTCGGACGGCAGGCCGCCGCGGCCAAGGGCCAGGAGTACAACGAGGAGCACGACGCCGCCATGCGCAGGATGGTGGAGGCGCAGATCGAGGAGCAGTCGCTCGCGCCGTTCCTGTCCGGCAAGCTCTACGACGACGGCGTGATCGACCCTCGCGACACCAGGACCGTGCTCGGCGTGTGCCTCTCCGCTGTCCACAGCGGACCGATCAGGGGCGCCGACGGCTTCGGCGTCTTCCGGATGTGATGACTCCAGTGATCAAGACGTTGCTGATCGCCAACCGCGGCGAGATCGCCCGCCGGATCATCCGCACCTGCAAGGCCGGCGGCATCCGCACGGTCGCGGTCTTCTCCGACCCGGACGCGAACGCCCCGCACGTCCGGGAGGCAGACTTCGCCGTCAACCTGCCCGGCGCGTCGCCCGCCGAGACCTACCTGCGCGGTGACCTGATCGTCGAGGCGGCCCAGCGGGCGGGCGCGGACGCCGTGCACCCCGGTTACGGCTTCCTGAGCGAGAACGCGGAGTTCGCGCGTGCCGTGGGCGCGGCCGGGCTGATGTGGGTCGGGCCCGCACCGGACGCCATCGAGGCCATGGGCTCGAAGGTCGCCGCGAAGAAGCGCATGGCGGCGGCCGGCGTGCCCACGTTGCCGGAGCTGGACCCGGAGACCGTCACCGAGTTCCCGGTGCTGATCAAGGCCTCGGCGGGCGGTGGCGGGCGCGGCATGCGGATCGTCCGTGCGAAGAGCGAGTTCGCGGATGCGCTGGCCAGTGCACGCCGGGAGGCCGAGTCGGCGTTCGGCGACCCGACGGTGTTCTGCGAGCCGTTGCTGGAGCACGCCCGCCACGTCGAGGTGCAGATCCTCGCCGACGTGCACGGCACGGTGTGGGCGCTCGGCGAACGCGAGTGCTCGATCCAGCGCCGCCACCAGAAGATCGTCGAGGAGTCGCCCAGCCCGGCGGTCACCGACGACCTCCGCAAGCGCCTGTTCGCGGCGGCGACGGCGGCGGCCGAGTCGATCGGCTACGTCGGCGCGGGCACCGTCGAGTTCATGCTGAAGGGCGAGGACTTCCACTTCCTGGAGGTCAACACCCGGCTGCAGGTCGAGCACCCGGTCACCGAACTGGTGTACGGCGTCGACCTGGTGGAATGGCAGCTCAGGATCGCCGAAGGTGCCGAACTTCCGGTAGCGGCACCGGAACCGGACGGGCACGCCATCGAGGTCCGCCTCTACGCCGAGGACCCCGACCACGACTGGCGACCGGCCAGTGGCACGCTGCACCGGTTCCACGTGCCCGGCGACGTGCGGCTCGACAGCGGCGTGGAGGACGGGTCGGAGATCTCGGTCCACTACGACCCCATGCTGGCCAAGGTGATCGCGCACGCACCGACGCGCAGGGCCGCCGCCCGCAAGCTCGCGACGGCACTGGAGAGCGCGCAGATCCACGGCCTGATCACGAACCGTCAGCTGCTCGTGGACGTCCTCGAACACGACGCCTTTCTCAACGGTGACACGCACACCGGGTTCCTCAGCGAGCACGCGTTCACCCGGACCGTTGACCCGCAACCGTTTGCGCTCGCCGCCGCGCTCGCCCAGGCGGCCACGCGCAAGGCCGGGCACCTGCCGCTCGGCTGGCGCAACGTCCGGTCCCAGCGGCCGAAGGCGAAGTTCCTGTTCGGGGACAGCGAGATCGAGGTCGAGTACGACCCGGAGCAGGCCACCGCCGGCACCGTCGTGCTCGATCTGGACGGTGTCAGGACACCGTTCCACGTGGCGCGCTACGGCGATCTGGTCGAGGTCGACTCGCCGCGCGGCTCGGTGTCGTTGCGGGTCGTGCCGCGCTTCCCCGAACCGGAGACCAAGCTCGCGCCCGGCGCGACCATCGCTCCGATGCCCGGCACGGTCGTCCGGGTCAGCGTGGCCCGGGGCGACACCGTCGAGGCCGGCGCCGAGCTCCTGGTGCTGGAGGCCATGAAGATGGAACACCGCGTGCTCGCGACCAACGCGGGCACCGTCACCGAACTGCTCGTCCAGCAAGCCCAGCAGGTCAACGCCGGAGACGTCCTGGCCGTGGTAGCCGAAAAGAGTGGAGACGAATCGTGAGCTTCGTCGAGTCCGAAGAGCGGATCGCGCTGCGCAAGGCCGTGGCGGATCTGGGGGCCAAGTACGGCAACGAGTACTTCCTGGCCAAGGCCAAGTCGGGGGAGAAGGCCACCGAGCTGTGGGAGGAGGCGGGCAAGCTCGGCTACCTCGGGGTGGCCGTGCCCGAGGAGTACGGCGGCGGTGGTGGCGGCATCGGCGACCTCGCGGCGGTGTGCGAGGAGCTGGCGGCGGCGGGATGTCCGTTGCTGCTCATGGTGGTCTCGCCGGCGATCTGCGCCACGGTGATCGCGCGGTTCGGCACGGAGGAGCAGAAGTCCAAGTGGCTGCCCGGTTTCGCGGACGGCACGCTGAAGATGGCGTTCGCGATCACCGAGCCGGACGCGGGCTCCAACTCGCACCAGTTGAAGACGCACGTCCGGCGCGACGGTGACGACTGGATCCTCAAGGGCACCAAGACGTTCATCTCCGGCATCGACGAGGTCGACGCCGTGCTCGTGGTCGCGATCCAGCAGACCGGACCGGTGCTGGTGGTCGTGCCGACCGACGCCGAGGGCTTCACCTGGCACCAGATCGACATGGACCTCGTCGTGCCGGAGAAGCAGTTCACGCTGTTCTTCGACGACGTCCGGCTGCCGTCCGACGCCGTCGTGGGCTCGCCGGACCAGGGGCTGCTGCAGGTGTTCGCCGGCCTCAACCCCGAACGGATCATGGGCGCGAGCATGGCCACCGGTTCGGCGCGGCTCGCGATGGGCAAGGCCGTCACCTACGCCCGGCAGCGGCAGGTGTGGGACAACCCGATCGGCTCGCACCAGGGCCTCGCGCACCCGCTGGCGAAGATCCACGTCGAGATCGAGCTGGCCAGGCTGATGACGCAGAAGGCGGCCGCGCTCTACGACTCCGGTCGCGACAAGGAGGCCGGTGAGGCCGCGAACATGGCCAAGTACGCGGCGGGTGAGGCCATCGCGGCGGCCGTCGACCAGGCCATCCAGACCCACGGCGGCAACGGGCTGACGTCGGAGTTCGGCCTGGCGTCCATGCTCGGCATGTCCCGGCTGTCCCGCATCGCACCGGTCAGCAGGGAGATGGTGCTCAACTTCGTCGCGCAGAACTCGCTGAAGCTGCCACGCTCCTACTGACACACTGCGGGGCATGGGGACATTCAGGAACGCGGACGGCCTCGGCCTCGCCTACCACGGCGAGGCCGACGACCCGTTGATCTGCCTGCCCGGCGGCCCGATGCAGGCGTCGTCCTACCTGGGCGGTCTGCCGCTCGACGACGTGATCAGGCTCGACCTGCGCGGCACCGGCGACTCGGAGCAGGCCGGCCACTACCGCGTCGATCGCCAGGTCCACGACGTGGACGCGCTGCGGCGGCATCTCGGGCTCGACCGGATCAGCCTGCTCGGCCACTCCGCGGGCGGCACCCTCGCGATCCTCTACGCCACGCGATTTCCGCAGCACGTCAAGGAGCTCGTGCTCGTCGCACCGAGCCCGCGGGTCGTCGGCATCGACGTCACGGACGCCGACCGCAGGGAGATCGCGGAACAACGCGCGGAAGAACCCTGGTACGCCGAGGCGATCAAGGGGTTCGAGGAGATCTGGGCGGGCAACGTGACACCGGAGGCGTTCGCGAAGATCAGCCCGTTCTGGCACGGCCGCTGGGACGACGCGGCACGGGCGCTGGACGACCACCCCCGCAACCCCGAGGCCGCCCAGGAGTTCTACGCCGGCGGTGCGTTCGATCCGCAGGAGGTCCGCGAGAAGCTCGAAACCCTCGACGTGCCAACGCTTCTGATCGCGGGCGAGTTCGACGTCGCGCTACCGCCCAAGCGCGCGCAGGAGTACGCGGACCTGTTCCCACGCGCGCGGCTCTTCGTCCAGCCGGGAGCCGGTCACTTCCCCTGGGTCGACGACCCGGAGGCGTTCGCCGCCGCCGTCCAGCGCATGCCGTAGAGCCCAGGACCGAAGTCGAGAGCGGCGGCGTGCGCGTAACCCCAGGCGTCCACCGGGGCCGGCCGCGCGCCGCCGAACATTTCCGTTCCGGCCGGACCGGACGCGAATTGCTCGCACGACGCGGGCGGCGACTCGACCGGGAATTTGATCTCCAGCACGTAGTCGTGCACCGGCTCGGCGAACCGGCGGAAATGCGTGTGCTCGACCGTCGGATGTGGATAGATCAATTCGTACTCGATCGCGATCGAGTCACCGGCGGACATCGGTTCGTCGAACAACAACTCCGCGACGAGCACACCGTTGGTGCGTTCACGGGCAATCCGGCCGACCCTGCAGGCGCGGACCGCGGTGAGCGCGGGCAGAGCCGATCCGGTCTGGGCCGATCCGGTCTCGTGGCAGAGGATCCAGCGGTCCACCCCGGCCGACGTGGCCTGCATGACCTGACGTGACCGGACACCGCGCACCCCGCCGCAGGACGCGACGTCGACCCGGTCGTGCTGGGCGGTCAGCACCAGCCCCGAACCGTCCCACGGCGCCCGTGCCGACAGCTCCCGCCTGCGCGAACGTCCACGCGGCCGAGGTGGGCCCAGCAGCCTCGACAACGCCGTCTCCGGCAGGCCGAGCACGTCCTCCAGATGGGCGAGCGCCATCAGCGACTCCGGCCGTTCGGGTCTGCGGCGCCCTGATTGCCAGTAGCTCAGCGCGGTCACGCTGATCGGCGCACCGCGCATCCGCAGCCGGTGCTGCAACCGTTCCAGACTCAAGCCCCGCACCTGTATCGCCACTCGCAACGCGTCCGCGAACGGACCCGTCACCAACAGGTCGGCGAGCTCCTCGCGCGGTGGGTAAATCGTCAGCATCACCCCTCCGTTTCCCGGGGTCAAGGTCGGAAGGCTATCGGCAGCAATGGGAACGCGGTACAGCCGATCGGCGGTTTCGGCCCGGAACGAAACCGGGAAAGTTCAGATCTCGGACCTATTACGCCGCCAATGGTCTCGATTGGGTTCCTGATCACCCCTGCGACGAACAGGACTACGCAATGCGCAAGACAGCAACCCTCCTGGGCTCGGCGGTCATGATCGCCGCCTTCGCGGCACCGGCCTCCGCGGCGGTCGGCGAGATCCACACCTCTCCCGGCGAGAACATCGCGGGCAGCTTCATCGTCAAGCTCAAGGACAACAGGGTCACCGCGAGCGCGCAGACCCTCGGTTCCCGCTTCGGCGGTCAGGTCGGCTACGTCTACGACGCGGCGTTCAAGGGGTTCTCCGTGAAGATGAGCGACGCCCAGGCGCGCAGACTCGCGGCCGACCCTTCCGTCGAATACGTCGAACGCGACCAGGTCGTGCACGTCGAGGCGACGCAGACGAACCCGCCGTCGTGGGGCCTTGACCGGATCGACCAGCGCAACCTGCCGCTGGACCAGAAGTACACCTACAACTCGACCGGCGCGGGTGTGAACGCCTACGTCATCGACACCGGTGTCCGGATCTCGCACCAGACCTTCGGCGGCCGTGCCAAGAACGGCTACGACTTCGTGGACAACGACGGCGTCGCGCAGGACGGCAACGGGCACGGCACGCACGTGGCCGGCACGATCGCCGGCTCGCAGTACGGCGTCGCGAAGGCCGCGAACATCATCGCCGTGCGCGTGCTCAACAACCAGGGCTCCGGCACCATCGCCGGTGTCGTCGCGGGCGTGAACTGGGTGGCCGGCAACCACGTCAAGCCCGCGGTCGCGAACATGTCGCTCGGCGGCAGCGCCAACACCTCGCTCGACACCGCCGTGCAGGGCGCGATCACGCGCGGCGTGACGTTCGCGGTCGCGGCCGGCAACTCCAACGCCAACGCGTCCGGCTTCTCCCCGGCCCGCGTGGCCTCGGCGATCACGGTCGGCGCGACCGAGCAGACCGACGCGCGCGCCTCGTACTCGAACTACGGCTCGCTCGTCGACGTGTTCGCGCCCGGCAGCGGCATCACCTCGGCGTGGAACACCAGTGACACGGCCACGAACACCATCTCCGGCACCTCGATGGCGACGCCGCACGTCGTCGGCGTGGTGGCCCGCTACCTGCAGGGCAACTTCAACGTGACGCCCGCGCAGGTGGAGGCCGCGATCAAGTCCAACGCCACCAACGGCAAGGTGACCAACCCCGGTGCGGGTACGACGACCAGGCTCCTGTACTGGCCGCCGACCAGCTGATCACGCTCGACCCGCGGCCCCGGCTCCCCGCGAGCCGGGGCCGTTTTTCCCCTGCAGCTCTTACCCTGCGCCGAAAGGAAAACCCCGTGAGATCCCTGCTGGCAGTCGCCGCCCTGGGGGCAGCGGTCGTGGTCGCTCCGGCGGCCGCGGCCACGTCGTCCTACATCGTGGTCATGAAGGACGGCATCGCGTCGTCGTTCAGCGGTGCGGTGGAGCACCGGTACACCAGTGTCTTCAACGGTTTCAGCGCCCGGCTGACGGCCGCGCAGCTGCGTGCGCTGAAGGCGGATCCCAACGTGTCCCATGTGGAGCATGACGGGATCGTGCACGCCAACAGCACGCAGCCCGACGCGCCGTGGGGGCTGGACCGGATCGACCAGCGCGCGTTGCCGTTGGACCAGAAGTACTCCTACACGACCACCGGTCTCGGCGTGAACATCTACGTGATCGACACGGGTGTGCGCGTGACGCACACGGACTTCGGCGGCCGTGCGCGCAACGGCTACGACTTCGTCGACAACGACGGCGTCGCACAGGACGACAACGGCCACGGCACGCACGTCGCCGGCATCGCGGCCGGAGCAAAGTACGGCGTCGCCAAGCAGGCCACCGTGTGGGGTGTGCGGGTGCTGAACGCCCAGGGCAGCGGCACGATCGCGGGTGTCATCGCGGGCGTCGACTGGGTGACCAAGAACGCCGTCAAGCCCGCCGTCGCCAACATGTCGTTGGGCGGCACCGCTTCCACGGCGCTGGACGACGCCGTGCGCAAGTCGATCGCTTCCGGCGTCTCGTACACGGTCGCGGCGGGTGGCGGCAACACCGACCCAGGAGGTTCCTCGCCCCAACGGGTTTCCCAGGCGATCTGCGTGGGAGCGTTGATGCCGAACGACACGAAGTCCGGGTCGTCGAACTTCGGCCCGCTGGTCGACATCTGGGCGGCGGGCTTCAACGTACCGTCCGCGTGGAACACCAGCGACACGGCCACCGCTACGCTCAGCGGGTCCTCGATGGCCGCACCGCACGCGGCCGGTGTCGCGGCCCGTTTCCTGCAGTACCACCGTGCCGCCACGCCCGCGCAGGTCGAGCAGGCGCTGGTTACCACGGGAACTCCCGGCACACCACCCGTCACTCGTATCCTCTACTGGCCGCCAAGTCTGTGAATCGTCAATTGTTGGGGGCGGCAAGTCCGTCCAAGCCTTAGGACCCCCTTGGCAGGAACCGGATCGCTCCATAGCTTCGAATGTGTTCGTTCCCCTGCGAAGAACGGAATGCATGATGACGCGAAAGATCCGGTTCCTGGCCGGTGCCGGCGCGGCGACGCTCGCCATGTCGGTTCTGATGGTTCCTCAGGCCTACGCCGCCGAGGGCGAGGTCCTCTCGCTCAACGCGCCCGAGAAGGTCACCGGCAGCTTCATCGTGAAGCTGAAGGAGGGCAAGGGCAACGCGCGCTCGCTGGCGTCGCGGTTCGGTGCCGGCGTCGAGCGGGAGTACTCGACCTTCGGCGGTTTCAACGTGAAGCTGACCGAGAAGCAGGCCAAGCGCCTGGCCGCGGATCCGTCGGTCGAGTTCGTCGAGGCCGACCAGGTCGTGCACGTCGAGGCCACCCAGACCAACCCGCCGTCGTGGGGTCTCGACCGCATCGACCAGCGCAACCTGCCGCTGGACCAGAAGTACAGCTACACCTCGACGGGCGCGGGCGTGACCGCGTACGTCATCGACACCGGTGTGCGCATCACCCACTCCACGTTCGGCGGCCGTGCCAGCTACGGCAAGGACTTCGTCGACAACGACAACACCGCGCAGGACGGCAACGGCCACGGCACGCACGTGGCGGGCACCATCGCGGGCTCGCAGTACGGCGTCGCCAAGGCGGCCAAGATCGTCGCGGTCCGCGTGCTCGACAACAACGGCTCCGGCACCCTCGCCGGTGTCGCGGCGGGCATCGACTGGGTGGCCGCGAACGCGGTCAAGCCGGCCGTCGCCAACATGTCGCTCGGCGGCAGCGCGAACGCCACGCTCGACTCGGCCGTGCAGAAGGCCATCGCCAAGGGCGTGACCTTCGCGGTCGCGGCCGGCAACTCCAACGCCAACGCGTCCGGCTTCTCCCCGGCCCGCGTGCCCGAGGCGATCACGGTGGGCGCCACCACGAACACCGACGCCCGTGCCTCGTACTCGAACTACGGTTCGCTGCTGGACATCTTCGCGCCGGGCAGCAACATCACCTCGGCGTGGAACACCAGCGACACCGCCACGAACACCATCTCCGGCACGTCGATGGCCACCCCGCACGTCGTCGGTGCCGCGGCCCGCTACCTGTCGACCAACCGCGGTGCCACGCCGGCCCAGGTCGCCTCGTACCTGGTCGCGCAGTCGACGCCCGGCAAGGTGACCTCGCCGGGTTCGGGCTCGCCGAACCGCCTGCTGTACCTCGCGCCCACCGCGTGAGCTGACCGTTCCCGAGAAGGCCGCGACCTCAGGTCGCGGCCTTCTCGGCGTTCTGGCCACTCGTGTCCTTCGCCGGCCGCCCTCGTTGTGAATCGTGAATCGTTACATGTTCGCAGGACGTTCCGATCTTCGGGAAACCCTTGGCAGGAAACGGATCTCTGCTTAACGTCGTCGTTGTTCGTCTCCCTGCGAAGAACGGTGTGCACCATGACGCGAAAGATCCGGTTCCTGGCCGGTGCGGGCGCGGCGACCCTCGCCGTGTCGGTTCTGATGACTCCGGCGGCCTCCGCGGCCGAGGGCGAGGTCCTCTCCCTCAACGCGCCCGAGAAGGTCGCCGGCAGCTTCATCGTGAAGCTGAAGAAGGGCAAGGCGAACGCCGGCTCCCTGGCTTCGCGCTTCGGCGCGAAGGTGGAGCGGACCTACTCCGGCTTCGGTGGTTTCAGCGTGAAGCTGAGCGACAAGCAGGCCAAGCGCCTGGCCGCGGATCCGTCGGTCGAGTTCGTCGAGGCCAACCAGGTCGTGCACACGCAGGCCACGCAGTCGAACCCGCCGTCGTGGGGCCTCGACCGCATCGACCAGAAGAGCCGCCCGCTGGACCAGTCCTACAGCTACAGCTCGGACGGTGCGGGCGTGACCGCGTACGTCATCGACACCGGTGTGCGCGTCACCCACTCCACGTTCGGCGGTCGCGCCTCCAGCGGTTGGGACTTCGTGGACAACGACGCTGACGCGGACGACGGCAACGGTCACGGCACGCACGTCGCCGGCACGATCGCGGGCGCGGAGTACGGCGTCGCGAAGGGTGCGAACATCGTCGCCGTCCGCGTGCTCGACAACGACGGTTCCGGCACGATCGACGGCGTCATCGCCGGCATCGACTGGGTCGGCAACAACGCGGTCAAGCCCGCGGTGGCGAACATGTCCCTCGGCGGTGGTGCCAACACCTCGCTCGACACGGCGGTGAAGAACGCCATCGCCAAGGGCGTGACGTTCGCCGTCGCGGCGGGCAACTCCAACACCAACGCGTCGAGCTCCTCGCCGGCCCGTGTGTCCGAGGCGATCACGGTGGGCGCCACCACCAACACCGACGCTCGTGCCTCGTACTCGAACTACGGCTCGGTGCTGGACATCTTCGCGCCCGGCAGCAACATCACCTCGGCGTGGAACACCAGCGACGACGCCACGAACACCATCTCGGGCACGTCGATGGCCACCCCGCACGTCACGGGTGCCGCGGCCCGCTACCTGTCGGCCAACCCCGGCGCCACGCCGGCCCAGGTCGCCTCGTACCTGATCGCGCAGTCGACGCCGTCGAAGGTGACCAGCGCGGGTTCGGGTTCGCCGAACCGCCTGCTGTACCTCGCGCCCACCGCGTGAGCCCGCTCTGACGGAAAAGGCCGCGACTCCGGTCGCGGCCTTTTCCTATGCTCCGGCCCGTGCTGGAGGGACTGGAGGACATCGCGTGGGACCGGCTTGACCACAGCTTCGGGACGGCGGAGGAGATTCCGCACCTGTTGCGCGCCCGCCGGTACTCGACGAAACCGGACTGGGACCTGGGCGAGCTGCTGTGGGCCCGCGAAGGCGTGCACTCCGCCGCGATCGCGGCACTGCCCTTCCTGATCGACCTCGCGTCCTCTGTGGACACTCCAGGGCGGACGTGCGTCCTGATCACGTTGTCCCGGCTGGCCCGCGACGGTGCCGACGACCCGGAGTGGCGCGGTGTCTGGGACCGGGAACGGCCGCGCGTGCTGGCACTCGTCGAGGATGCCGAACCGGCCGTCCGGCGGCACGCGTGGCGCACGTTCGGTGAAGGTCGCGGCTCGGCCGACGGTGTGCTGGAGGTCGTGCGGCGGTGCTGGTCCGACGTGCCGTCGCGGCTCGACATCGTGGTGGCGGCCGGGAAGTTCGCGGCCGACGACGAGATCGCGGCGTGGCTGCGCGGGTTGCCGGTGCACGACGATCCGCAGCTGCGGCTCGCGGTCGCGCACGCGTTGCGGCTGGGCGTCGAGGAGTTCCTGCCGGGGTTCACCGGCGACATGTCGGTGTGGCGGGGGACCGCGTCGTTCGGGTTCGTGCCGAGCGCCGTGATCGGCGAGCTGACCGAGGTGTTCGCGGAACGCCCCGCGGAGCACACGGCGTTGCTGCGGCAGCTCAGCACGGCACCGCACCGGCGAGTTGCCGTCGTGCGCAACGCGGCCGCTCTGCTGCACCGGTGGCGGTCCCCTGCCGCGGACCTGCTGCCGATCGTGGCGTCCTGGCTCGGCGATCCGGACGTCCGCGGCTCAGCGCTGCACCTGCTCGGCTGCGCGCGGGCGCAGGAGTACGCGGACGAGATGGCCGCGCTGCTCGACCACGAGCAGGCCGGTGCCGAGGCGGCGTGGTCGCTGGCCAGGTGCGGACGGCAGGTGCCTGGTCTGGTGCGTCGTCTGCGGCCTGCCCTGAAGGAGACGCTGGGGTCACTGTCCACCACGGCCTTGCCGGATGTGTCGGAACTGGTTCCGTTGCTGGACACCGACCTGAGGCCGACCGCGTTGCTCGCGCTCGGCCGGATCGGGACGCCGGTGCCGGAACTCACCCCGGTGGACCCGCTCGCGGCGTGGGCGTGGTGGCGGTGCGGCGGGGACGCGGCGCAGGCGGCCGACGTGATCGCCGGCGAACTGGACGTGCGGGCCGTGCAGATGCTCGCGGACATCGGCCCGGCCGCCGCGCACCACGCCGACCGGCTGCCGTTGGCGGACGAGCGGATCGCGATGCGGGTCGCGACCCGGCACGCGTTGCTGCGGATGACCGGCGAGGCGGGGGATCTCGTGCCGGTGTGCCTCCAGGCGCTGGACGGTGTCGATGCCGGACGGTTCGAGCCCGTGATGATTCCTGCGGCGTGGGCGCTGGTGGCGGCGGGTGCGCGGGTAGAGAAGGCGCGGGCGGCGCTGGCGTCGGATCGGAGGTTGTGCCGCGTCGGTGGGGCGCGGGGATTCGACCAGGACGAGGACCTGCGCGCAGCGTTGCGGCAACTATGATCCGCGGGATGCTGGAGGGCTTGGACGCCGTCGCGTGGCACGAGATCGACCACGCCTACGGCCCCGCACTGGACACGCCGGGCCACCTGCGGGCGTTGCTGTCCGGTGATCCCGAGGTCGTCGCGCGGGCGATCACCGATCTCGACCGGACCGTGTACGAGGAGGGCGGGTTCGTGTGCCCGGCGGCCACGGCCGTCCTGCCGTTCCTCGTCCAGGTGATGCCCCTCGTGGACGTGGAGAGCCGGGCCGCGCTGCGCGACCTGGTCGAACGGATCGCCGACGACGGCGAGAACGCCGAGCAGGTCGACCCCGGCTGGCACGCTGCGTGGGCCGAGGCGAAGCCGAAGCTGGAGGACCTGTTCCGCGACTGAGAGCGCCACGAGATAGAGCGCGGAACCACGTCGCGAAGGTCGCGGACAGCCCGATGACGATGGTGCCGGCCGTCGCCATCATGAATGGCGCACAGCAGGCGCCGGTGCACGTGTTGACCGGCGTGAAGCCCAGAACGCCGAGGAACAGCACGCCGACGGCGACCACGAACATCACGACCATGCCGAAGACCGCCACCGGGATCCGCATACCGCGGACGGTGGTCAACCGAGATCACTTCCGCGGGAAAGCCCTGCCTGAAATTCTGTCGGTGCCGCCAGCTAGCCTTGACGGCAAAGCTGACTTCGTCTACAAGGAGCCACCACCGTGTTGCGCACGCACGAGGCCGGATCACTCCGGGCCGAGCACGCCGGGCAGTCCGTCACCCTGACCGGGTGGGTCGCTCGCCGGCGTGATCACGGCGGTGTCATCTTCATCGACCTGCGCGACGCGTCCGGTGTGGCCCAGGTCGTCTTCCGCGAGGGCGAGATGGCCGAGCGCGCGCACAAGCTGCGCAGCGAGTACGTCATCAAGGTCACCGGCGACGTGAGCAAGCGGCCCGAGGGCAGCGAGAACCCCGACCTCGCGACCGGCGCCATCGAGGTCTACGTCACCGACCTGCAGGTGCTCAACGAGGCCGCGCCGCTGCCGTTCCAGGTCGAGAGCGACACCGAGCCGGGCGAGGAGGCCCGCCTCAAGCACCGCTACCTCGACCTGCGCCGCGAGGGCCCGGCCAAGGCCATCCGCCTGCGCAGCGAGGTCAGCCGCATCGCCCGCGAGGTGCTGCACGGCGAGAAGTTCGTCGAGATCGAGACCCCGACGCTGACCCGCTCCACGCCCGAGGGCGCGCGCGACTTCCTGGTGCCGGCGCGACTGCGTCCCGGCTCCTGGTACGCGCTGCCGCAGTCGCCGCAGCTGTTCAAGCAGCTGCTCATGGTCGGTGGCCTGGAGCGCTACTACCAGATCGCGCGCTGCTACCGCGACGAGGACTTCCGCGCCGACCGGCAGCCGGAGTTCACCCAGCTCGACATCGAGATGAGCTTCGTCGAGCAGGACGACGTGATCGCGCTGACCGAGAAGCTGCTCGCCGCGATCTGGATCCAGACCAAGGGCGTCGAGCTGCCGCTGCCGTTCCGCCGCATCTCCTACGCCGAGGCGATGTCGAAGTACGGCTCGGACAAGCCGGACCTGCGTTTCGACCTGGAGCTCACCGAGCTCACCGAGTACTTCAAGGACACGACGTTCCGCGTGTTCCAGGCGCCGTACGTCGGTGCCGTGGTCATGCCCGGCGGTGCCTCGCAGCCGCGCCGCACGCTCGACGCGTGGCAGGAGTTCGCCAAGCAGCGCGGCCACAAGGGCCTCGCGTACGTGCTGCTGGCCGAGGACGGCACGCTGGGCGGCCCGGTCGCGAAGAACCTGACCGACGCCGAGCGCGACGGCCTGGCCAAGGCGGTCGGCGCGAACCCCGGCGACTGCATCTTCTTCGCCGCGGGCGACCCGCGGGACGCGCGCGCTCTGCTCGGCGCGGCACGGGTCGAGATCGCGCACCGCGTCGGCCTGATCGACGAGAACGCGTGGGCGTTCGCGTGGGTCGTCGACTTCCCGATGTTCGAGGCCGTCGACAAGCTAGAGGCCGGTGACGTCGCGGTCGGCGGTGGCAACTGGACTGCGCTGCACCACGCGTTCACCTCGCCGACGCCGGAGTGGATCGACAACTTCGAGACCGACCCGGGCAACGCGCTGGCCTACGCCTACGACGTGATCCTCAACGGCAACGAGCTCGGCGGTGGCTCCATCCGTATCCACCGCGCGGACGTGCAGCAGCGCGCGTTCAACGTCATGGGCATCGGTGCCGAGGAGGCGCAGGAGAAGTTCGGCTTCCTGCTCGACGCGTTCAAGTACGGCGCGCCGCCCCACGGCGGCATCGCGCTCGGCTGGGACCGCCTCGTCATGCTGCTCGCGGGGGTCGACTCGATCCGCGAGGTCATCGCGTTCCCGAAGAGCGGTGGCGGCTACGACCCGCTGACCGCTGCCCCGGCGCCGATCACCCCGCAGCAGCGCAAGGAAGCCGGCGTCGACTTCAAGCCGGAGCAGAAGGCCTGATGCTGCGGCTGAGGGTGGTCTGCCCGGCAGACCAGTCCGAAGCCGCGCTGACGATCCTCCGCGACCACGCAGGGGCCACCCACCTGGTGTTCCTGCGTGGCGCGGCGGTCGCCCCCGCCGGTGACCTGATCACCGCCGACGTGGCGCGGGAGGCGGTCGACGAGATCGTCACCGCGTTGTGCGAGCTGCACATCGACCACACCGGCGGCGTCACGATCGAGACGATCGACACCTCGCTGTCCGACGCGGCCGATCGGGCCGAGGAGCTCGCGCCCGGCGAGGGCTCCGACGTGATCGTGTGGGAAGAGCTGATCGCGAAGTCGGGCGAGGAGTCCCGGCCGAGCGTCACGTTCCAGGCGTTCCTGACCATCGCGTGCCTGCTCGCGGCGGTGGGCGTCGCGACGAACTCGCCGGTCACCATCGTCGGCGCGATGGTCGTCGGGCCGGAGTTCGGACCGCTCGCCGCCATCGCGGTCGGGTTGGTCGCGAAGCGGTGGGACCTGGTCAAACGGGCATCGATCGCGCTCGGGATCGGGTTCCCGCTGGCCATGGTGATCACGTCCGCGCTGACGTGGTTCGGCGAGTTCGGCGGGCTGTTCGACAGGACCGCGCTGGTCAACGGCCACCAGGTCGACTTCGTCTACCAGTTCGGCCCGTTCTCCCTGATCGTGGCGTTGCTCGCGGGCGCGGCGGGCATGCTGTCGATGACGTCCGCGAAGTCCGCGGCGCTCGTCGGCGTGTTCATCTCGGTCACCACGGTTCCGGCGGCCGGCTACGCCGCATTGGCCGCCGTTCTCGGAGTGTGGGACAGAGTGGGCCCCGCAGTAGCCCAGTTGGGCATCAACTTGATCGGTATTGTCGTCGCCGCCGCGCTCGTTCTGTTGATCCGCAGGCGCCGGGCAACGGATGGTGTTTCCACACGTCCACTGTCCAAGGGGTGATCCGGGAACAGCGCGAGCCGTTATCAACGAGTGGTGGTAGTCGCAGCCTGGCCGGATTAGCGTCGGTCCGGCTCACGGACATGGGGAGTAGGGTCGGAGGGGATGAGCGTGGAGATCACCGCGGGCCCTCCCGACACGACTTCACCTGAGATCGCCGAAGCTGTCGACGCGGCCGAGCGGGTACTGACCAGGCGTTTGGGCGCACAGGTGCGTCTTGCAGACCCCGAGGCTCTCGGGGGTACCGGTCGTTCCGTCGTGATCCGGGTCAGAGTGGCGTCCTCGCCGTTCTCGATGCCCCGCACGCTGGTCGTGAAGCGTTATCCGGCCGGTTCCGGAGATCGCGACCCGTGGGCGCACGAGGCCGTCAGCCACCAGCTCCTCACCGCGTTGCCCGCGGAGGAGCGCGCCACCCCGGAGCTGTTCGCGCACGACGTGACGTCACGTCTGGTCGTGCTGGAGGACCTGGGCCGTGCGCCGAGGTTGTCCGAGAAGCTGCACGCGAAGGACGCGCGCGCTGCGGAACGTGGCCTGCTCTCGTGGGCGCACGCGATGGGGCGCCTGCACGCCACGACGGCGGGCCGGGACGCGGACTTCGACGCGTTGATGCGCCGGGCCGGCGCGCAGTGCTGCCAGGACCCGATCGCGGTCGACGTGCACGCGGCCATCGCCGGGTTACCGGCGCTGCTCGAGTCCACGCTGGGCGTGGAGACGTCCCCGCAGGCCACCGAGTTCGCCGCCGCGGCCGCACGGGCGTTCAGCACCTCACGACGGCGTGCGTTCAGCCCGTCGACGTCGTGTCCGGACAACCACCTGGTCACCTCGCGCGGGGTGCGGTTCGTCGACTTCGAGGGCGGCTGCGTCCGCGACATCGTGTTCGACGCCGCCGCGTTGCGCGTGCCGTTCCCGTCCTGCTGGTGCGGGTGGGGACTGCCGCCGGGCATGTCCGAGGCCATGGTCGCCGCGTGGCGGGCCGAGGTCGGCTCGGTGTGGCCGGAGATGGACGACGACGCGATCCTCTTACCGCGCCTGCTGGAGGCCCAGCTGCTGTGGGTGTGGCTCGCGACGTGGCGGGCGCTGTCGAAGCCGATGCCCAACGTTGTCAACGCGCCGCCGCGCAGCGTCGTGCTGACCGGCCGGTGGGTGCGGCTGCGGGGCGACGCGCTGATCCTGGGCGAGAAGACCGTCGCGTCGCACGCCGACGCGGTGATCGGCGCACTGGTCGACCGCTACGGCGCTGAGGTGCTCGAACTCCCTCTTTACCCAGCATTTCGCTGAACGGTTCCCACACGGTCATTCCCGGATCACCGGGCACGCTGATGCTGAGTCGTGTGCTGGTGCTACTCGGTGACTCGACGGCGGTCGGGATCGGCGACCTCGTTCCCGGCGGCTGGCGCGGCTTCGGCCCTCTCCTCTCGTCCGCGTATCCGGACAACGGTTACCGCAACTACGCCGTCTCCGGTGCACGGCTGGCGGACGTGAGGCGCACCCAGCTGCCGCAGGCGTTGCGCGACCGGCCCGGCGCCGCCGTCGTCATCGCGGGCGTCAACGACACGCTCCGGTCGGACTTCTCGGTGCGGCAGATGCACGAGGACCTCGACCACATCTGCCGTGAGCTGACGAACATCGGCACGTCGGTCGTCACCGTGCGGTTCCACGACCAAGGCCGCGTGTTCAAGCTGCCCGGCAGGCTGCGGCGGGTGCTGAAGGAGCGCATCGACTCCTACAACCGCG
Source organism: Lentzea sp. NPDC004789 (assembly GCF_053601075.1). Taxonomy (NCBI): domain Bacteria; kingdom Bacillati; phylum Actinomycetota; class Actinomycetes; order Pseudonocardiales; family Pseudonocardiaceae; genus Lentzea; species Lentzea sp. NPDC004789. Next base: position 110,572 of record NZ_JBSGBE010000015.1, read on the forward strand.
TCGTCGACGTCGTGGTGGCGCGGCACGGTGTCCGGTGCGTCGACCTGCACGCGTTGCCCGGCGCGTACGAGCTGGAGACGTGGGCGGTCGACCGGCTGCACCCGTCCGAACGCGGCCACCGGATGCTGGCGCAGGCGTTCGCCCGCGAGCTGCGCGCGTTGGGCCACGCGGTCGGCGAGGTCAGCCTGGAGTGCTCGGGTGGCCGCGAGCTGACGGTCTGGCACCACGTGGCGTGGTTGCTGCTGAAGGGGATTCCGTGGCTGTGGCGGCGGGGCGCGGACCTGCTGCCGTTGCTGTGGAACGAGGCCTCAGACCGGCAGCGAGACGGTGAACGTGGTCTTGCCCGGGACGCTCTGCACGGACACCTGGCCATCGTGCGCGCCGACGACGGCGGCCACGATGGACAGCCCCAGCCCCGTGCTGCCGGCGGCGCGTGACCTGCTGCTGTCGCCGCGGGCGAACCGCTCGAACACCTCCAGCCCTTCCGGGATGCCCGGTCCGTCGTCGGTGACCGTCAGCTCGACTTGTCCGTTGTGGACTTTCAGGCCGGTGGTGACCGTGGTGCCGGGCGGCGTGTGGGTGCGGGCGTTCGACAGCAGGTTGCCCAGGACCTGGTGCAGCCGTTGCACGTCGCCGGGCACGGTCACGGGTTCCTCGGGCAGCTCGATCTGCCAGCGGTGGTCCGGGGCGGAGATCCTGGCGTCGCCGACCACGTCCAGCACCAGCCGCGACAGGTCGACCTCCGCTCGCTCCAACGGGCGGCCGTCGTCGAGGCGAGCGAGCAGCAGCATGTCCTCGACCAGCGACGTCATCCGCACGGCCTCGGACTCCACGCGGCTCATCGCGTGCGCGATCTGCGGTGACACGTCCTCCTCCGAACGCCGGGTCAGCTCGGCGTAACCGCGGATGGCGGCGAGCGGGGTGCGCAGCTCGTGCGAGGCGTCCGCGACGAACCGGCGGACGCGGGTTTCGCTGTCGTGCCTGGCTTTCAGCGCGTCGCCGACGTGGCCGAGCATGCGGTTCAGGGCCAGGCCGACCTTGCCGACCTCGGTGTCCGGGTCGGTGTCGGGCACGCGTTCGGCCAGCGCGACGTCACCCTCGTGCAGCGGCAGCTCGGACACGCGGGTGGCGGTGTCGGCGACGCGGTCGAGCGGCACGAGCGCACGCCGGATGATCCGCCGGCCGACGAGCGCGGCCGCGGCGACACCGGCCGCGGTGAGCGCCATCAGCAGCCAGATCATCTGCCACACGACCTGGTCGACCGGTCCGGACGGCAGGCCCTTGATCCGCGTCTGGCTGACCTGGACGCGGAAGTAGCCGATGTCCTTGCCCAGGTCGAGACCGTGGTTGCCGGGACCGAGCTCCTGCAGTTCGTGAGCCTCCTGGGAGCTCAGGGGGCGCGGCTGGCTCCAGAACGGCAACTCGATCGTGCCGGTCACGGTGCCGTCGGCGTTGATCTGCGCGTTGATGCCGCGCGCACGCTGCCCGACCGGCGGCTGCCTCATCTCGCCGATCTGCCGGTCGAGGTCGTGGGTGAGGAAGCCGTGCAGGGCCAGCGCCGCGATCGCGCCGGTGCCCACGGACAACGCCAGCAGCACCGCGATCTGGCCGGCGATCAGCTTGGCCCGCAGCGTCCTAGGCCGAAGGCTTGAGGACATAGCCCGCGCCCCGCATCGTGTGGATCATCGGTGCGCGCCCGGCGTCGATCTTCTTGCGCAGGTAGGAGATGTACAGCTCGACGATGTTGGCCTGGCCGCCGAAGTCGTAGCTCCACACGCGGTCGAGGATCTGCGCCTTGCTCAGCACCCGCCGCGGGTTGCTCATCAGGTAGCGCAGCAGCTCGAACTCCGTGGCGGTCAGGGAGATCTGCTCGCCGCCGCGGGTCACTTCGCGCGTGTCCTCGTTGAGAGACAGATCGCCGACGACGAGCTGTGCGCCCGCGTCCTCCTCAGTGACACCGGTGCGCCGCATGAGTGCACGCAACCGCAGCACGACCTCTTCGAGAGAGAAAGGCTTCGTCACGTAGTCGTCGCCGCCCGCGGTGAGGCCGGCGATGCGGTCCTCCACGGCGTCCCTGGCGGTCAGGAACAGCACCGGCAGGTTCGGCTGCTCGGCGCGCATGCGGCGCAGCACCTCGAAGCCGTCGAAGTCCGGCAGCATCACGTCCAGCACGACGGCGTCCGGCCGGAACTCCCGTGCCGTGCGAACGGCGGTGGTGCCGTCGAGCGCGGTGCGGACCTCCCACTTCTCCATGCGCAGCGCCATCGTCATCAGCTCGGCCAGAGTGGACTCGTCGTCCACCACGAGCACCCGCACGGGCTGCCCGTCAGGCCTGCGGAGTTCGGATTTCATCGTGCGCATGGCTCCTATCGTGGCTGCTGAGCCTGTGTATCACCTGTGAGAGCGGTCCACCGTTCGGGCGATTGGCGGTTACGTCAATTGTGAGCAGCTATGTTCGGTTTGAGGGCCCGGCGACTGACGGAGGTGAGCGGCCTGCGCACGTTCACGCTGACCGTCATGGGGTCGACCGACCTGCACGGCAACCTCTTCAACTGGGACTACTACCGCGACAGGGAGTTCGACGACTACGCACACGACGACGTCGGGCTCGCGAAGATCTCCACACTGGTGTCCGGAGTGCGAGACGCCGTGGGTCGGCAGCGGACGTTGCTGCTCGACGCCGGTGACACCATCCAGGGCACGCCGCTGGCGTACTACTACGCGCGCGTCGAACCGATCACGCGCGCGCACGTGCACCCGATGGCCGCCGCGATGAACGCCATCGGCTACACGGCCGCGGCGTTGGGGAACCACGAGTTCAACTACGGCCTGGAAGTGCTGCGGACGTTCGAACGGCAGGTCGACTTCCCGCTGCTCGCGGCGAACGCGGTGGACGTCTCGACCGGGCAGCCGGCGTTCACGCCGTACGTGGTCAAGACGGTGTGGCGGACGGGAGGGCCGCCGTTGCGGGTCGGCATCCTCGGGCTCACCAACCCCGGCATCGCGGTGTGGGACCGGGCGGTCGTGGAGGGCGTGCTGACGTTCCCCGGGCTCGTGGAGCAGGCGCTGCACTGGGTGCCGGAGGTGCGGTCCAAGTCCGACCTGGTGATCGTGGTGGCGCACTCCGGGGCCGACCTGTCGTCATCGCTGGGGGACCAGGTGCCGTTCCCGGAGAACTGCGCGGAACTGGTCGCCGAGACCGTGCCGGGCATCGACGCCGTGCTGGTCGGGCACGCGCACGTGGAGATCCCGCAGCGGTTCGTGACGAACAAGGTGACCGGACGGCCGGTCCTGCTGACCGAGCCGTTGTACTGGGGCAAGCGGTTGTCGGTGATGGAGTTCGACCTGGAGTTCGGCGGCCGGTGGTCGGTGGCGTCCTCGCGGTCGTCCGTGCTGTCGTCCTCCACCGCGGCCGAGGATCCGCGGATCGTGCGGCTGCTGCGGCACGACCACGAGAAGGTCGTCACCTACGTCAACGCCCGGATCGGCACCTGTGCGGCGGCGATGTCGGCGGAACGGTCGCGGTTCGAGGACACGCCGGCGTTGCGGTTCATCAACCACGTGCAGGCGCTGGAGGTGGCCAAGTCGACGTCGCTGCCGGTGCTGTCGTTGTGCGCGCCGTTCAACCGGACGGCGGCGATCCCGGCCGGCGAAGTGTCCATTCGGGACGTTGCCGGGCTGTACATCTTCGACAACACGTTGCTGGGCGTGCGGTTGACGGGCGCGCAGCTGCGGGACTTCCTGGAGGAGTCGGCGCGGTACTTCCGGCAGGTGCCCTCCGCGGGGCCCTGGTCCGCGGCCGAGGTGTCGGCGGACGTGCCGGACTACAACTTCGACATCGCCCACGGGCTGTCGGCGCCGTTGACCTACGACATCGACATCGCGCAGCCGGTCGGGTCGCGGATCGTCGGGCTGTCGTACGACGGGGTGCCGGTGGAGGACGATTTCGAGTTCGCGGTGGCCGTGAACAACTACCGGCAGGCCGGTGGCGGGGACTTCCCGCACATCGCCTGCGCGCCCGTGCTGCACAACCAGCAGCAGGAGATCCGGCAGCTGCTGATCGACTGGGTCAAGGCCGCGGGCGTGCTGGACCCGTCGGCCTTCGCGGGCCGGGACTGGCGGCTGGTGGCGTCCGGAGTGCCCGTGATGGTCTCCACGAACGGGTGAATTCGGGTGCCCTGTCCTGCGCCTTCTGCTCCAGGTGGTGGCATTCCTGCCGCCGGATGCGATAGGTCAGGCGCGTGCAGTTGCCGCAGCGCGTCTTCGTCGGCGCCCTAGTAGTGCCGATGCTGCTCGCCTCGGTGGGCACCGCGTTCCGCCCGGAAGCGGAGATCGCACCCGGCCACCTCGTGCTCGCGGTGCGCTCGGCCGAGATCGTGCTGGCCGGCACCGCGGGCTCCGCGGTCGAGCGTCAGGAGGTCGTGGACGCCGTGCGGGAGCTCACCGCCTCCCACCGCATCACCGACATGATCACCCCGAACGCGGGCGAGCGGATGCCGGTCACCCCGGCCGTCGCCGCCTCCGTGCTCGGCGTGGTGCTCGACCAGGACGTCACCGACTTCACCGGCGTCGTCCACAAAGGACACCTGACCGCGTCGGCCCGGGTGGCGGACCCGGAGCGCGCGGGCCTGCTGAGCGACGCCCTGCGCGCCGCCGCCCCCGGCCTGCGCGTCGACGAGGACTTCACTTCGGACTAGGAGCTCTGCGTTGTTCGGCTTCTTCATCCAGATGTTCCTGCTGTGCGCGGGCGCCTTCCTCGCGGGCGTGCTGCTGACGTGGGTGACCCTGCGCTCCCGCGCCGCCGCTTCCGCCCCGGCTTCGGCTTCGGCTTCGGTCGAGGGTCGCCTGTCGATCATGGAGGAGCCGGTCGCGCTGCCGCCCGCGATCAAGGCCAACTCGCGCACGATGATGTTCCACACCCCGGAGTCGCCGTACTACAAGCGGATGAAGGGGGACGCGTTCTTCCACTCGCCGGAGGACGCGCGGCGGGCGGGCTACACGATGTGGACGCCGCGGCCTCGGGTGCCGGCCGCGTCCTAGTCCTGGGTCGTGCGGAGCCAGGCGTCGAGTTCGAGGTAGTCGGCGTCGGTCAGGCCGTGGCGCGGGTTCACCTTGTGCAGCAGGGCTTTCGGGTGACGTTCGGCGACCCGCGCGCGGTCCCGCTCGGTGAGTTCGTCGTCCACCCAGGCGAACGGCCTGTTGCCGGCGAGCGTGACCAGGCCTCGGGTCTTCCAGTGCAGGCCCTGGCGCGCGTCGGCGGCCTCGGTGACCGGGTCGTCCGGCCAGGTCGCCACCGGCAGCGCCGGGAGCCCGAGCAGCGGTGCCAGGAGGTCGTTCGCGTCGTCCATCCACGTCGTGGCCCACATCAGCTCACACGGCAGTGCGGTGAGCCACGGGCCGTGCAGCGGGTCGAGCCGTGCGAGCAGCGGGTTGTCGTGCTGGAGTCCGCGCCCGGCGACGCCCTCACCGAACGGGAGCAGTGGGCCGTCGACGTCGAGGAACAGGATGGGGCGGCTCACCTCGTAAGCTTGGCCGGTGATTCCCGACGTGATCAAGCCCGGGCTCGACGTGCTCTTCTGCGGCATCAACCCCGGCCTCGTCTCGGAGGCGACCGGTCACCACTTCGCCCGGCCGGGAAACCGGTTCTGGCCCGCGCTGCATTTGTCCGGTTTCACCCCGCGTCTCTTCGCGCCCGCCGAGCAGTCGCGGCTCCTCGACCTGAACCTGGGCATCACGAACGTCGTCGCGCGCCCTTCGGCCAAAGCGGACGAATTGACGATTGACGAGCTGAAAGCCGGTGGGCTGGAGCTCACCGAAAAAGTCGAGCGGTATTCACCGAAGGTTCTCGCGGTGCTGGGCGTGACGGTGTACCGGGCGGCCTTCGGTCGCAAGAAGGCGCAGGTCGGACCGCAGCTGGACACCGTGGGCGGGGTGCGGGTGTGGTTGTTGCCCAATCCGAGCGGGTTGAACGCGCACTGGCAGCTGCCGGCGCTCGCGGAGGAGTTCGCGAGGCTCAAAGCGAGCATTCATCGTCACTGAAAGTGGGCGCTCTGCGTCCATTCGAGTGGCCTTCACCCTAAAGTGGAACCAGGTACGCCGGACTGCGTCAATATTTCGCGATGTCGCGCAGAACTCCGTGAATGTTCAACACTGGTGGGGGCACAGTGGAGGTCAGGATTCTGGGGCCGGTCGAGCCGTCAGTGCCGCCGAAGCCCGCGCAGATCCTAGCGGTCTTGGCGGTCGAATGCGGGAAGATCGTGCCGGTCGAGCGGTTGATCGACCTCATCTGGGGTGAGGAGCCGCCGCCGCAGGCCCGCAAGTCGCTGCAGGTGCACATCAGCAGCCTGCGCAGGGCCGGGTTGCCCGTGGAGCACCGGGCCGCTGGGTACGTGCTGAACACCGAGCCCGAGAAGGTGGACCTGCACCTGTTCCGCAGACACGTCGCGCGGGCGGCCGAGGACACCGACCTCAGGGTCAAGGCCGAGACGTTGCAGCAGGCGCTCAGGCTGTGGCGCGGGACGCCGGTGGTGTTCGCGCAGACGCTGGAGGTGCAACGGCTGGCGGCGGCCGAGGCGTGGGTCGACGCCGAACTGGCGCTGGGGCGGCACGCCGAGCTGATCGACCCGCTCGGGGCCTTCGTGTCGGAGTACCCGCTGGCGGAGCGGCTCCGGGGGCAGCTGATGTCCGCGCTGGCCAGGGCGGGGCGCCGGGCGGACGCCATGCGGGTGTTCCGGGAGACGCGCAAGGTGCTCGTCGACGAGCTGGGTGTCGAACCCGGCGAGCAGCTGCAGCAGCTCTACCGGGACGTGCTGGAGGGCGCGCGGGACAGCCGCCGCAACTACCTGCCGCGCGACGCCGGTGACTTCACCGGGCGCGCCGAGGAGCTCGGCAGGCTGCTCGACAGCGACGGCGGGGTGTGGTGGATCGAGGGTCCGGCCGGGGTCGGCAAGTCGGCGCTGGCGAACCACGCGGCGCATCGGCTCGCGGACCGGTATCCGGACGGGCAGCTGTTCGTCGACCTGCACTCGCCGTCCGGGGCGCTGGACTCGTTGCTGCGCGCCATGGACGTGCCCAGCGAGCGGATTCCCGAGTCGGCGGAGGAACGCGCGGCGCTGTGGCGGGCCACGGTCAGCGGGCGGCGCGTGGTGATCGTGCTGGACGGCGTCACGAGCGTGTCGCAGGTCCGGCCGCTGCTGCCGGGCAGCCCGGGGTGCCTGACGCTGATCACCAGCCGCAGCCGGTTGTGCGGGCTGGAAGGCGTGCGGCGGATCGCCCTCGACGTGCTCAGCGGCGAGGAGGCGGTCACGTTGCTCAAGCGGATCCTCGGCGACGACCGGGTGGCCGCGGAACCGGACCAGGCCCACGAGGTCGCGCGGCTGTGCGGGTACCTGCCGCTCGCGGTGAGGATCACCGGCGCACGGCTCGCCGGCCGGGCGCACTGGCCGGTGTCGAAGCTGGTCAGGAGGCTGTCGGACGAACGCAGCCGGCTCGACGAGCTGGTCGCGGACGACCTCGCGGTCCGGTCGAGCCTGGAGCTCACGTACCGGGCGCTCGACGAGAACGTCCGGCGCGCGTACCGGATCTTCGGGTTCCTCGGGCTGCCCGAGGTGCCGAGCTTCCTGTGGGTGCACCTGCTCGACGAGGACGTGCTCGACCAGCTCGTCGACGCACGGCTGCTCGACGTCATCGGCAGCGCGCGGTACCGGATGCACGAGCTGGTGCGGCTGCACGCGCGAGAGCTCGCCGAAGCCGAGGACCCGCAACAGGAACGCGAGGACGCCGTCCGGCGCGCCGTCGTCGCCGCCCTGTCCACTGTGGACGGACTGACCGAACAGCTCTTCCTCGCCGTGCCGCGCATGCAGGATTCTCTCGGCGTCGTCACGACGGCGGCGCGTCCCACCGACAAGGACGCGTGGTTCGGCCGCGAGGAGAACCTGCTGACCAAGCTCGTCGAACGCGCGGCGGAGCTCGGGCTCGCGGAGATCGCGTCGCAGCTCGCCGAGGTGCTGGTGTTCGCCTGGTTCGGGCTGAGAAACCGTTACGAGGCTTGGGAACGAACACACACGGCGGCGCTGGAGGCCGTGTGGCGCAGCGGGGACATCAGGCTGGAAGCGGTGCTGCGCTGCAGCCTCGGTCAGATGCACTACAAGCGCGACAACCTGACGGAGGCGCGGTCGTGGTTCGACACCGCGCAGACGTTGTTCGTGAACCTGGGCGACAAGCACGGCGAGGCCGTCGCGATGAACGGCATCGGCATGGTGTGCCGGGACCTCGGCGACTACCCGTGCGCGCTGGAGGCGCTGGGCAGAGCCCGTGAGCTGCTGGAGTCGCAGGACCAGGAGGGCGTGGCGCACGCGCTCTACGGGATCGGCTCGATCAGAAGAGAACTGGGCGACGACGAAGAGGCTCTGCACACCCTCGCGCTCGCGGAGACGACCTACCGTGCGGCGAAGAGCAGACGGGGTGAGGCCCTGTCGGCGCGGGGCATCGGGCTCGTGCACCGGGCAAGAGGAGAGCTGGACCTGGCGGAGGAGCACGTCGTGCGCGCCCACGAGATGGTCGCGGGCACCGGGGACGAGCTGCTCGGCTGCTACACCGCCCAGGCGTGGGCGAAGGTGCTGACCCGCAAGGGCCTGTTCGACCCGGCCGAACGGCTGCTCGCGACCGCGCTGGACGGCTGCCGCGACGTCGGCGACCGGTTCGGCGAGACGCTGGTGCGCCGCACAATGGGGGAGTGGCGGCTCGCGGCCGGCGATCACGCCGGCGCGCTGGTGGTGCTGACCGAGGCCCTGGCGTCGTGGACCGACCTGGGGCTGCCGTTGTGGCGGGCACGAACGCTCAGGGACCTCGGTGCGGCCCACGCCTGCCGGGGGGATGTCGCAGACGCGGACCGCTGCTGGGGGGAAGCCGCCGGGCTGTTCGCGCGGCTGGGCACCAGGGAGTCCGCAGAGGTGCCCAGCTGGCGCGTCCAGTGGGGGCTTGCCATCAGCTAGCTGGTCAGTCGCGGATCTTGTTGTACTTCCACGGCAGGTAGTTGCCGTCCTTCAGCGACGCGAGCGAGTCGATCTCGTGGTCCATGTCGTCGCGGGTGTTGCCCTCCTCGTAGATCCACACGGAGGTGTGCGCCGAGTTGGCCCACTTCTCGAACAGCTTGACGTGGCCGTTGCGCAGGATCATGTCGCCCGGCTTGAGGCTGCCCCACGAGATCCGCGTGGCGACACCGTCCAGGGTGTCCGTGGTGCGGCTGCTGGTCAGCTTCCACGTCATCGACACGAAGCCCGAGCAGTCCTGGCGGTACTTCTTGCCGTGGTTGACGTCCCACGCGTAGGAGGTCTGCGAGTACGGAACCTTGCGGTTCCACCAGTCCTTGGCCCTGGTGATGACCTCGTCGCGCTTGATGTTGCCGCCGTACCCGGCGGCCGCCTGCTCCTGCGAGATGGGCGTCTCCGGCTCGGCGGGACCTTCCGGCATCGCGTTGGCGATGCCGGACAGGCCGGCCAGCAGTCCGAACGAGAGTGCGGTCGCCGCGACGGCGTGGCGAATGCGCATCGTTGTAGCTCCGATCGACTGGGTGATGACGACCGGGACTGTCCACTCCCGCGCCAAAGATCGGCCTAAGGCCGGTTTAGGCGGCTCTTTACCGCTCGTTCCTAGCTTCTGCCCACCTTGCTTCGGGCAGAAGGAGAGAGAGCATGTTCGTTCGCACGATCGCCGCTCTGATCGCGATGTTCGCGGCGCTGATCATGGGCGCGTCCATCGCGTCGGCGGCTCCGGCCAAGTACACCCACGCGCAGGCGACCGCGCAGCTGCGCGCGGCCGGCATCACCTGGTCCTCCAGCGGCGGCTGCAGCGACCGCAACCGCTCGAACTGCACGTCGTTCGAGCAGATCAACCAGACGACCATCGCGGGCATCAAGACGTTCAAGAGCGCTTCCGGCTGCGCGGTGAACATCACCGGCGGCACCGAGACCGGCCACGCGTCGGGCACCTACTCGCACTGGAACGGGTACAAGGTGGACATCTCGCTGTCGAGCTGCGTGACCAACTACATCAAGAGCAAGTTCACGTCCATCGGTGGCGACAAGTGGAAGTCGAACGCGGGCAACATCTACTACTACGAGGGCAACCACTGGGACATCACGTACCACAGCGCCGGCTGATCCAACCCTGTTGCTGAACCACGGCCGCGGCCGGTAGTAGTGAACGGGTGACCACACTCGGCGCTGTCTACCGGCCTCAGCTTCCTCCGGAGAACCTGCGTTCCGTCGTCCTCGCCGCCGAGGAGTCCGCAGTGGACTCGTTGTGGCTGTGGGAGGACTGCTTCCTGGAGAGCGGCATCGCGACCGCCTCCGCCGCGCTGGCCTGGACGTCGCGGCTGAACGTCGGGGTGGGACTGCTGCCGGTGCCGTTGCGCAACGTCGCGCTGACCGCGATGGAGGCCGCGACGCTGGACCGGTTGTTCCCGGGACGAGTCACGATCGGCGTCGGGCACGGGCTGCAGTCGTGGATGGGCCAGGTCGGCGCACGGGTGTCGTCGCCGCTGACGTTGCTGCGCGAGTACACCGGTGCGTTGCGGGCCTTGCTGGCGGGCGAACGGGTCACCTGCTCCGGCACCTACGTGTCGCTCACGGACGTGGCGCTGGACTGGCCGCCGCACGCGCCGATGCCGGTCTACGTCGGCGGGCTCGGCCCCAAGACCCTCGACCTCGCGGCGGAGGTCGGCGACGGCACGATCCTGGACTCCTCGGCGGACCTCGACCGGGTCCGTGCGACGAGGGCGTCGCGGGAGCACCCGATCGTCGTCTACGTCGAGACGGACTCACGGGACCGCGCGTACGTCACGGATCTGGTGGCACAGGTGGCCGAAGCGGGCGCCACCAGCGTGATCTTGCAGCAGTCGGCCACGAGCGAGGACCCCGAAGGTTTCGTTCGTTTTGTGGGTTCACTCGATGGTGTGAGTGCATAGCGCGCTAGATAACGGTGGATACCTCCTTGCGATGGAACGGTCGTGGGCCTTTCGTCGCCGTTCGGGGAGGTAAGCATGCTCGGGCGCAAGAACCGCCGGATCGCTGAGCTGGAGCAGGCCGTGGAAGGCCTGCAGGAGCTGCTCGCTCGAATCGGTGACGCCCGAACAGCGCAAACCGACGCGCTGGAGGAGGTCGGCCGCGCGGGTGCCGAGCTGGTGGCGTTGCGCCACCGGATCAAGAACGCGCGGGCCGAGCTGCAGCCGTTGAAGGAGGAGCTGACCTTCCAGCGGGCCGGTGTGTTCCGCACCGAGGCGGCCGCCGACCACCAGGCCCAGATCGACCTGATCCACGACGAGATGAAGACGCTGATCAAGACCGGTGGCGCGGTCGAAGGTGGCGGGCAGGTCACCTACAACGGGTCGGACGTCACCGGACGGCGGCTCGTCGAGGACTGGTCGGCGCTGATGCTCCGCTCGTACAACTGCGAGGCCGAGAACTGCCTGCGCATGTTGCGCGCCGGTGGCCTGGACGCCGCCCGCAGGCGGCTCGATCGCGCGGCGTCGGCGATCGAGCGGCTCAGCGGCACGTTCGCCCTCCGGATCGCGCCGCGCTACCAGGCGTTGCGGACCTACGAGCTGGAGCTCACCGCCGACCACCTGCAGCGCAAGGCCGAGAGCCGGCGGACGCGCCGGATTGCCTCCTGACGCACGGGGTACCTCCTCGGCGTGGCTGAGGTCTCCCTGGACGTAGAAGCGCCCATCGACGCCGTCTGGACGGTGCTCGCCGACGGATGGTCTTACGCGGGCTGGGTGGTGGGCGCGTCGCACATTCGCGACGTGGACACCGGCTGGCCCTCGCCCGGCACGCGCATCCACCACAGCGTGGGGCCGTGGCCGCTGGTCATCCAGGACACCACCGAGGTGGTGCGCTGCGAGCCGTCCCGGCTGCTGGAGCTGGACGCGCGGCTGTGGCCGGCGGGCGCGGCGCGGATCACGATCACCCTGCACGCCCGGTCGGCGTCGCTCACCGAGGTGCGGATGGCCGAGCAGGTCGTGCGCGGACCTTCGGTGGTGCTGCCGAAGTTCATGCAGGACCTGATGCTCATTCCACGCAACAGGGAATCGCTGCGGCGCCTCGCTGCGATGGCTCGCGGACGCACACCTTTCACTAGGTGACTAGTGAAAGGGTGATACGGTCGCTCCCATGGGAGCGAGGGAGCACCTGCCGGTGCTGGCGGAGAACCTGGGGAAGAAGTACTCGCGGGGCTGGGCGTTGCAGGACTGCGCGCTGCAGGTGCCGGCAGGGCGGATCGTCGCGCTCGTCGGACCGAACGGGGCCGGCAAGAGCACGCTGATGGGTCTGATCACCGGACTGCTCCGCCCGACCACGGGCCGGATCGCGGTGTTCGGCGACGTGCCGAACGGCCGCGGGATGCACGCCTCGGTGGCGTTCCTGACGCAGGCCAAGCCGCTGTACCCGCAGTTCACGGTCGCGGACACGCTGCGGTTCGGCCGCAACGCCAACCCCGGCTGGGACCAGGCGTACGCCGAGGAGCTCGTGCGTCGAGCGCGGGTGCCGTTCGAGGCGAAGGTGGGGACGTTGTCGGGCGGTCAGCGCACGCGGGTCGCGCTGGCGCTGGCACTGGGCAAGCGGCCGCGGTTGCTGATGCTGGACGAGCCGCTCGCGGACCTCGACCCGCTGGCGCGCGAGACCGTGCTGCAGACGCTTCTGCAGGAGTGCCGGGCGCAGGGCATCACGGTGCTGCTGTCCTCGCACGTGCTGGCCGAGCTGGAGGGCGTCTGCGACCACCTCGTGCTGTTGACGTCGGGCCGGGTGCAGCTGGCCGGTGACGTCGACCGGCTGTTGCGGCAGCACGGCGAGCCGCGGCTCAGCCGGCTCGTGCTCACCCACCTGCGGTCGGAGAGGATGGCGGCATGACGTGGATCGTGTGGCGTCAGCAGCGCCCGGTGTTCATCTCGCTCGCGGTCGGGCTGGTCGTGGCGGTGGCGGCCATCCTGTTGATGCGGGCGGGAATGATCGCCGACCTCAAGGCCGGCAACCTCCTGGACTGCGCGGAGCAGAAGCTGCCGTCCTGTCGCGGCGAGGCCGTTCGTGACTTCCAGAACACGTGGTACGACCTGATGCACGGCGCGCAGTACGTGGTGCTCGTGGTGCCGTTGCTGGTCGGTCTCTTCATCGGAGCCCCGTTGTTCGCGCGTGAGTTCGAACAGGGCACGCACGTGCTGGCGTTCACCCAGTCGGTCAGCCGGACGCGCTGGACGGCGACCAAGTTCGTCGTCGTCGGGGTGCCCGCGGTCCTCTTCGTGGCGGCGTCGCAGCTCCTCGTGCGCAGCTGGCTGAACGCGGCGGGCAAGCTCGGCCCGTTGAGGGGAGGACCGTGGGACCCTGCCATTTTCGACACCCAGAGCGTGTCACCGGTCGCGTACACGATCTTCGCGTTCACGCTGGGCGCCTTCGCCGGCGCGCTGTTCAAGCGGACGCTCGTGGCCATCATGGTGACGCTCGGCGTCTTCGTCGCGGTGCGGGTCGTGCTCAAGACGCGAGAGGATCGGTTCGGCGAGCCGGTCCGAGTGCTGTCGGACGAGCTGACGGATCCCTACGCCGGCTCCGGAGTCGACGAGAAGGTGTTGAGCACGGGCTTCCTGGACGCCAAGGGAGCCGTGGTGGCCGACCCGGGTTCGGCACAGGCGCCGTGCGTGCCGAACACACGGGTGGAGGTCTCGGTCGAGGACCGGATCGCCTGCTGGCAGCAGCACGGCCTGGCGCGGAGGTTCCGGGAAGTCCTCCCGGTGGACCAGGCGACCACGATCCACCTCCTGCAAGCGGGGATCTTCGTCGGGCTCGCGGCGTTGTTCATGATCGGCCTGGTGTGGGCGGTGCGCAGGCAGTCGTGACAGAAGCGGTCGGGGACGGGGCAGGCACCTATGCTGAGCGGCGTGATCGAGTTTCGCATCGATCGGCACTCGGGGGTGTCCACCTATCTCCAGATCGCCGCACAGGTCAAGCAGGCCATGCGGATGGGCCTGCTCGGACCCGGCGACAAGCTGCCGACGGCACGGGAGGTGGTGGAGGCCACCAGGGTCAACCCCAACACCGTGCTGAAGGCGTACCGCGAGCTCGAACACGAAGGCCTCGTCGAAGGCCGGCGTGGCATGGGCACGTTCATCACGGCCTCGCTCGCGACCTCGTTCGCGCGCCCCGACGCACCGTTGCGTCAGGACCTGGACGAGTGGATGGGCCGCGCGGTGGACGAGGGCCTGTCGTCCGACGAGGTCGACGCGATCTACACGGACGTGCGTTCCGCGCACTACTGATGTCCATTGTGGAGTCTCGATGAACGCCAGTCCGGTGCACGCTCACGGCGTGGCCAAGCACTTCGGCCGCTTGCGCGCGCTCGACGACTGCAGTTTCTCGTTGCCTCCCGGCAGCGTCACCGGCCTGGTCGGACCGAACGGGGCGGGCAAGTCGACGTTGCTGTCGTTGATCGCAGGTCTCGCTCGGCCGACGCACGGCTCGGTGAGCGTGCACGGCACCCCTGTGCGCGGCCGCATGCATCCGGACGTGTCGCTGCTGACGCAGAAACGTCCGTTGTACGACCAGTTCACCGTCCGCGAGATGATGCGGGCGGGTGCGGCGCTGAACGACCGCTGGTCTTCCTCGCGTGCCTCCGAGGTGCTCGATCTCCTTGCGGGCGTGGACAAGGACGCTCAGGTGCACACGTTGTCCGCCGGCGCGCGCACGCAGGTGGCGATCGCGTTGGCGTTGGGCAGGCTGCCGAAGGTGTTGTTGCTGGACGAGCCGTTGTCCGACCTCGACCCGTTGGCACGTGACGAGACGTTGCGGATCGTCATGACCGAGGTCGCGGAACGGGGCACCACGGTGCTGCTGTCGTCGCACCTGCTCACGGATCTCGGCGATGTCTGCGATCACCTGTTGCTGCTCGACGAGGGGCGGGTGCAGGTGGCGGGGGAGATCGACGAGATCCTCGACGAGCACCAGGTCCTGGTGGGGCCTGCGGGGCTGGAGCTTCCGGTGGACGGCCTCGTCGAGTCCTCCCGCACGGCGCGGCAGACGACCGCGTTGGTGCGGGGCGGGGGCGTGCCGGTGGGGTGGGAGGCGGCGCGGCCCGATCTGGAGGTGCTGGTCATGGGGTACTTGAGGGCGTCGCGAGCGCGCAGGTCGGCGCGCCGGTAGGGGAGTTGCGGCTGCCGGGCGCGTGGAGGGCGAGAGGGCAGCGTTGCCTGGCTTTGCCCGCGGTGCCACGGGTGCCGTCGGATCGCCGCAGCAGCCCGCCTGGCCGCAGCCCGCCTCACCTCACCGCGGCCCCGACCACCGAACCCGTCAGTAGATCGCTTTCTGCAGGCCCTGAACCAGCGTCTTGTAGACCTCGCCCGCCGCCCCCCACCGCGCGAGCGCCGCCCGTGCCGCGTTCGCGCCCGCCGCGCCGTGCACGCCGCCGCCCGGCCAGGCCGACGACCCCGCCAGGTAGAGGCGGTCGAACGGGGTGTCCGCGCGGCCGAGACCCGGTACCGGGCGGAAGATCAGCT
The DNA here is from genome assembly GCF_053601075.1 of Lentzea sp. NPDC004789. Taxonomy (NCBI): domain Bacteria; kingdom Bacillati; phylum Actinomycetota; class Actinomycetes; order Pseudonocardiales; family Pseudonocardiaceae; genus Lentzea; species Lentzea sp. NPDC004789. Next base: position 126,107 of record NZ_JBSGBE010000015.1, read on the forward strand.
GCTGGTGGATGGCCGACGTGCCGCCGTTGACCGAGCCGATCTCCGCCGGGCCCAGCACCGAGCGTTGCAGGATGCGGGAGCGGAAGCCGGGCGCGCGTTCCTCGATCATCAGTTCCACGCGGTCGGCGCGGCGCTTCAGGCGGTCCGGCGTCCAGTTCCCGCCCAGCGGCACGTGGGTGTACGCCCAGGCGGCCTCGGTTCCGGCGGGGGAGCGTGACGGGTCGGTGGTCGTCATCTGGCCCATGACCATGAACGGGTTGCGCGGCACCTTGCCGCACGCCAGTTCGTGGGCCACGGTGGCCAGGCCGTTGACGTCGCCGCCGAGGTGGACGGTGCCCGCCCGCGCGGCTTCCGGGTTGGTCCACGGGATCGGGCCCGACAGCGCCCAGTCGACCTTGATCGTGTCGCCGTCCCACTGGAACCGCTTCAGGTCCTCGGCGAGCCGGGACGGCAGTGCGTCGGCGCCGATCAGGTCCAGGTACAGCGAAGGTGCTGTCACGTCGGCGAGGACGGCTCGCCGTGCGCGCACGACGGATCCATCAGCCAGACGCACGCCAACGGCGACGCCGCGCGCGTGCAGTACGGAGGTCACCCGTGCGTTCGTTTCGACGCGTCCGCCGAAGCGGCGCACGAGAGCCGCGGTCAGTTCGCCCGCGCCACCGCGCGGGACCGGGTTGCCGACCTCCTGCGCGAGCATGGCGAGCAGCCAGCCGAAGCCCGCGCCGCCGGCCTGGTCCGGACCGAGGTCCGTGTGCATCGTGTTGCCTGCCAACAACACACGCGCGCCTTCGCCCTCGAAGAGCTCCTCGCCCAGACGGCGCACCGGCAGCGTGAGTGTGCGCGCCAGGCGCAAAGCACCGCCGACGCCTGCGGCTTTCACGAGAGAAAGTCCGCCACGCACCGGTGGGAACGGACTCAGCAGCGAGTTGATCACGGCGTCACGGACGGACAGCCAGTGCGCGTACTCCGCCTGCCAGCGGTCGGCGTCGGCGTGTGCGAACGTGCCGACCGACTTGGCCGTGGTCTCGATCTCACGAGAGAGAAGAGCCACACGATCGTCCGGCAGGACGTGGGCGAGCACGGCCGGTGCGTGCTGCCACTGCACGTCGAGGTTCAACGCGCCGAGGACCGGCGAGCCGAGGCCGAGAGGGTAGAACGCGCTGTAGACGTCGTTCGTGAAGCCCGGCGCGGTGATCTCGGCGGACGTGACGGCGCCGCCGGGGGTGGCGCGCTGCTCCAGGACCAGGACGTCCCAGCCCGCGTCCGCCAGCAGGGCCGCCGCGACCAGGCCGTTGGGGCCTGAGCCGATGACGACCGCGTCCACCTCGTTCACACACGCCTCCCCATCGCCGTGACCACCTCACGCAGCACATCACGTGCGTCGTGTTCCGGCCACCATTCCAGATCTTGGTGCGCGCGGGTGGTCTGCACCAGAGGCGCCTGATCCGCCATCCGGACCCACTCCGGCGTGAGCGGCTGCAGGCCGAGCTTCGCCGTCGCGCCTGCCAGCTTCTCGACCAGCGGATACGGCACGGGGAGCCGGCCGGCGCCCACGAGGTCGGCGATCATCGGTGCCGTGAGCACAGGTTCGGCAGCCAGGTTGTAGGCACCGAACGCCTTGAGGCGCACTATCTGGACGATCGCGCGCGCCACGTCGTCGGAATGCACGAGCTGTAGGCGCAGACCGTTCCACAACGGCATGGGCAGCAACGGCAGCAGTTTCGGTGAGAGCCAACGGCTGAGCAGCCACCGTCGCAGCTGCTGGGCCGCCGACGCCTGACCGATCCCGCACGGCCTGATGACCGTGCACGGCAACGGATAGCGGCTGATCATCTCCTCCAGCCGCACCTTGTGGGCGCTGTACGTGCTGCCGGGAATGCCTGTCGTGGGCCACGTTTCGTCCACACGGCCGTAGCGCGCCGCCGGTGCGTAAGCCGCGACCGACGACGCGCAGACCAGGTGGCCGACGTCTTCTTTGACGCAGGCAGCGAGCACGTGCTCGCTGCCGTCGATGTTCGTCTCGCGGTCGGTCGGTTTGATCGCCCACGCCAGATGCACGACGACGTCGGCACCGCGAACGGCGTCCCTCAACGACGACAGGGTGCGCACGTCGACACCGACGTCATCGAAGTCGAGGTGACGCCGTAGCGCGGTGCCGACGTTGCCGGTGCCGCCGGTGACGACGATCCTCACCCGAGCACCTTGCGGATCGCGTCCCGTGCCTTGTCCACCACGGCGACCAGCGGGCCGAGCGCCAGGTTCGCGACCGGGCTCTCGACGCCGGGGTGCGGGCGGGTCGGCGCGATCGCCTCGGCGGCCTCCACGGCCTTCGCCATCCGTTCGAGGCGTTCCTGGTCGTGCACCTTGCGCAGCAGCGGGAACTCGGCCTGCTCCTCGTGGTCCGCGTGCGCGAGCACGTCGTCACGGAGCTGTACGAGCAGAGTGTCGAAGCCCTCGGCGTCGGGCCCCATGTCGTTCATCGTGCTGAGGAGCTCCTTGGCGCGTCGCTCCTCTGCGACCCGTGCGTCGACGACCGACTCTCCGCCGGCCACACGCGCGACGGCGGGATGAACGATCTCCTCCTCCGCGGTCTCGTGAATCGAAAGCAGACGCACGAGCCGATGCCACGCGTCGTCGCGTTCGTCGCCGGTGGCGGTCTCGACTTCGGCGAACAGCGTGCGGATGGTCTCGTGTTGCCGGTGGAGCAGCTTGATCACGTCATCAGCCATGCCGCGGGGATACCCGAAAAGTGATCGACAACGCCGTATCTCATTTCATTCGGCACCGAAGAGCTAGCACAGCGAGTAATCGAGCGGTAGTCACATGAACCTAACAATCCTGTGTCACGTACCACATAAGTAGGCAATATGTGACTGCTCAACGAATACTGAGCTACCGCTTAGTATGTTCGCCGCTGATCTTTCGACAAGGACTGCTGCATGCCCTCCCGCCGTCGTGTACTGCCCATCGCCTTAGCGCTCGCCGTCCTGGCGGCCGGCTGCTGTGCGAAGGAAGACCAGAAGACCCAGGTCAAGACAGGTCCGGGCGTCACGGCCGACACGATCTCGCTCGGCATCCTCACCGACATGACCGGCCCCTTCAAGGCGTCCGCACTGACCAGGATGAAGGGCTACGAGCTCTACCTGAAGCAGATCAACGACCGCGGCGGCATCTGCGGTCGCAAGATCGAGCTCAAGGTGAAGGACCACGCCTACGACGTGCAGAAGGCGCTCGACGCCTACTTCGACCTGGAACCGCAGGTCCTGGGCCTGCTGGAGCTCGCGGGCACGCCGATGACCGCCGCCATCGAGCCCGACATCATGCAGACCCGCACGCTGACCGCGCCCGCCTCGTGGGCCGCGTCGCTGCTCGGCAACCCGCACATGATGATCGTGGGCACGACCTACGACCTCGACGTGATCAACGGTCTCGACTACTACAAGCGCCGCGGCATCATCAGGGAAGGCGACACCGTCGGCCACATCTACGTCCAGGGCAGCTACGGCGACAACGCGCTCGAAGGCTCCACGTTCGTCGGCGAGCAGTGGAAGATGAACATCGCCAAGCAGCCCATCGGCGAAACGACCGCGGACCTCAGCCAGCAGATGGCCGCGCTGAAGGCCCAGGGCGCGAAGGCGATCGTGCTGAGCACCGCCCCCGCCCAGACCGCGGCCGCCGTGGGCGTCGCAGCGGCGATGAAGTGGGACGTGCCGTTCATGCTCAACATCGTCGGCTACGACCCCGCGCTCCTCGACTCACCGGTCGCCGCGGCGGTGGAGAAGCAGGTGTCCGTGGTGACCTCGGTGGCGCCGTTCACCAGCACCCAGCCGGGCCCGCGCGAGGTGGCGGCGGCGTTCAGCAAGAACTTCCCCAACGACAAGCCCGCGCTGTACGTCGACCACGGCTACACCGTGGCCAAGGTGTTCCTCTCGGTCGTCGAGAAGGCCTGCAAGAACGGTGACCTCACGCGGGACGGCGTGCTGAAGGCGTTCCACGACACCAGTGGCCTGGACACCCAGGGGCTGACCGGTGAGCTGCACTACTCGCTGGTCGGACGGCCCTCGTCCACGCAGTCGTACATCACCAAGGTCGACCGGTCGGCGCCCGGTGGTCTGACGACGGTGGAGGAGCTGTTCGAGTCCGGGCTGGTGAAGCTCAAGGGCACCCGCGCCAGGTAACGGCTCCGGCTCGGCTGGACAACGGCCGTAACTGTCCGTGAGATCCATGCGATGTGGTCGTCACACAGGCGCCGCCGCCTGTGCATGAACCACAGGAGTCGCCATGGCCGCATCCAGCGCGATCCATGAAATCCTCGTTGCCGCCGCTGTCCCGGAACCCACGCCGGGCGTCCTGCGGGCGGTCGGCATGTTCCTGATGCAACACCCGGTACCGGTATTCGTGATCATCGCAGCCCTCGTCATCGGCGTCTGGTACCTCGCCGCCTCGGCGACGAACAAGAAGCCGTGAGGAGAACCGGACCAACGCGGAAGAGCCCCTCCCGGCCTCGGGAGGGGCTCTTCCGCGTTCGCGCTACTTGCCGAAACCGGCCTTGCGGAGCGCGTCCGCCATCGACCCGTTCGCGGGCGGCGGCGAGTTGCGCTGCTGCCCACCGCGCTGCTGGCCACCACCGCGCTGCGGCCGGCGGTCACGACCACCGCCGCCACCGCCGCCCTGCTGCTTCGGCGCGGGCTTGCCCGGTTCGTCGGTCAGCCGCAGGGTCAGGCCGATGCGCTTGCGGGCCTCGTCGACCTCCAGCACCTTCACCCGCACCACGTCACCGGACTTCACGACGTCGCGCGGGTCCTTCACGTAGGTGTTGGACAGGGCCGAGATGTGCACCAGGCCGTCCTGGTGCACGCCGATGTCCACGAACGCGCCGAACGCGGCCACGTTCGTCACGACGCCCTCCAGCACCATGCCGGGCTTGAGGTCGGCGATCTTCTCGACGCCGTCGGCGAAGGTCGCGGTCTTGAAGGCGGGGCGCGGGTCGCGGCCCGGCTTCTCCAGCTCCTTCAGGATATCCGTGACGGTCGGCAGACCGAACTGCTCGTCCACGAACTGCTCGGGCCGCAGCTTGGTGAGCACCGCGGTGTTGCCGATCAGCTCGGCACCGGCGGCCTGCTGCATCTTCCGCACCACCGGGTAGGCCTCGGGGTGCACGGAGGAGGCGTCCAGCGGTTCGTCGCCGCCGCGGATCTTGAGGAAGCCCGCGCACTGCTCGAACGCCTTCGGGCCGAGCCGTGCCACGTTCTTGAGCGCCGTGCGGGTCTTGAACGGGCCGTTCTGGTCGCGGTGCAGCACGATGTTCTCCGCGAGACCGGCGGTGATGCCGGAGACGCGGGTCAGCAGCGGCACGGACGCGGTGTTCAGGTCGACGCCGACCGCGTTCACGCAGTCCTCGACCACGGCGTCCAGCGACCGCGACAGCTTCGACTCGGACAGGTCGTGCTGGTACTGGCCGACGCCGATGGACTTCGGGTCGATCTTCACCAGCTCGGCCAGCGGGTCCTGCAGCCGCCGGGCGATCGAGACGGCGCCGCGGATCGACACGTCGAGGTCCGGGAGCTCCGACGACGCGTAGGCCGAGGCCGAGTACACCGACGCGCCCGCTTCGGACACCACGATCTTGGTGAGCTTCAGCTCGGGGTGGCGCTTGATCAGGTCGGCGGCCAGCTTGTCGGTCTCGCGCGAGGCCGTGCCGTTGCCGATCGCGATCAGGTCGACGTTGTGGGCCTTGGCCAGCGCCGCGAGCTTGGCGATCGACTCGTCCCAGCGGTTCGCCGGCACGTGCGGCTGGATCACGCCGTGCGCCACGACCTTGCCGGTGGCGTCGACGACCGCGACCTTCACGCCGGTGCGGTAGCCGGGGTCGAGACCCATCGTGGCGCGCGTGCCGGCCGGTGCGGCCAGCAGCAGGTCGCGCAGGTTCGAGGCGAACACCTTCACGGCCTCGTCCTCGGCGAACTGGCGCAGGCGTCCGCGCAGGTCGATGCCCAGGTGGACGAGGATGCGGGTCCGCCACGCCCAGCGCACGGTGTCGGTGAGCCACTTGTCGGCGGGACGGCCGCGGTCGTCGATGCCGAACCGGGCCGCGATGCGCACCTCGAACGAGGACGGGCCGCCGTCCTCGTTGGGCTCCTCCGGCTCCAGGACGAGGTCGAGGACCTCCTCCTTCTCGCCGCGGAACAGCGCCAGGATGCGGTGCGACGGCAGCTTGCCGAAGGGCTCGTCGAACTCGAAGTAGTCGGCGAACTTGGCGCCCTCGGTCTCCTTGCCCTCGCGGACCTTGGAGACGACGCGGCCGCGCGTCCACATCTGCTCGCGCAGCTCGCCGATCAGGTCGCCGTCCTCGCCGAACCGCTCGACCAGGATGGCCCGCGCGCCCTGCAGGGCGGCTGCGGCGTCCGCGACCTCCTTGGCCGGGTCGACGAACTTGGCGGCCTCCTCCTGCGGGTTCAGGTTCGGGTCACCCAGAAGTGCGTCGGCGAGCGGTTCGAGACCGGCTTCCTTCGCGATCTGGGCCTTCGTGCGGCGCTTCGGCTTGTACGGCAGGTAGAGGTCCTCGAGCCGGGCCTTGGAGTCGGCGGCGAGGATCTGCGCTTCGAGCGCGTCGTCGAGCTTGCCCTGCTCGCGGATCGAGGTGAGAACCGCCGCGCGGCGCTCCTCCAGCTCGCGCAGGTAGCCGAGCCGCTCCTCGAGCGTGCGCAGCTGCGCGTCGTCGAGACCGCCGGTCGCCTCCTTGCGGTATCGGGCGACGAACGGGACGGTCGCGCCACCGTCGAGCAGCTCGACAGCAGAGCTGACCTGGCCCGCGGCCACGCCGAGCTCGTCAGCGATCTTCTGGTGGATGAGCGTTGTCACAGCGCGCCATTCTGCCCGCTGTCCGATTCCGCGTGGCACGGTGTCCAGGTGAGCATCGCCGAGGTCGTGCCTTCGCTGCTGTCGGGCCTGGACGTTCCGGGTGCCGACAACACCCTGGACCTGCCGTCCGCCCGGCGTGTCGTGCTGCTGCTCGTCGACGGGCTGGGGCACGAGCTGCTGCGCCGGCACGCCGAGCACGCTCCGTTCCTGTCGAGCCTGCCGGGCAGGGAGAGCTCCGCCGGGTTCCCGTCGACGACCGCCACCAGCCTCGCCTCGATCGGCACCGGCCTGCTGGCGGGCGGGCACGGCATCGTCGGCTTCACGTTCTGCATCGGCGACGAGGTGCTCAACGCGCTGACCTGGTCGCGGGCCGGCGACCACCACCACGACCTGCGCGAGGTGCTCGTGCCCGAGGTCGTGCAGCCGCACCCGACGCTGTTCGAACGGGCGGCGGCGGCCGGGGTGGCGGTCAGCGCGGTCGCGCCGCTCGCCCAGCGCGGCAGCGGCCTGACGCGGGCGGTGCTGCGCGGCTCGTGGTTCCGCGGCGCGGCGGGCTTCGGCGACCTCGCGCTGGGCGCGGCCGCCGCGCTGCGGCAGGACCGCTCGTTCTGCTACGCCTACCACGGTGACCTCGACACGATCGGCCACTTCTACGGGCCGGGTTCGGACGAGTGGTTGCTGCAGTTGCAGTTCGTGGACGCGCTGGCCGAGCGCATGGCGTCCCGCCTGCCGTCCGGCTCCCTGCTCGTGGTGACCGCCGACCACGGCATGATCACCACCGGCGACCGGATCGACTTCGACACCGAACCCGTGCTGTGGCAGGGAGTTCGCGTCATCACCGGTGAGCCTCGCGTGCGCTACCTGCACACCGAGAGCGACGAGGTGCTGTCCGTGTGGCGGGAGTTCCTCGGCGACCGCGCGGACGTGGTGTCCAAGCAGGACGCTGTGGACGCCGGCTGGTTCGGCCCGGTCAGTCCACTTGCGATGGACCGCATCGGAGACGTGGTCGTGGCGATGAAGGGCTCGGCGGTGGTCGTGCGCGGGCAGGCGGAACCCGTGCTGAGCAAGCTGATCGGCATCCACGGCTCGCGGACGCGGGAAGAGCTGGCAATCCCGGTGCTCTTCCACCGCACGCCCTAGGATCGTTCGCTGTGACGATCTCATTGCCCGGACCGGTCGCCTTCGTGCTCGGCGGCGGAGGCAGCCTCGGCGCCTCGCAGGTCGGCATGCTGCGCGCGTTGCAGGAACACGGCGTGCGCCCGGACCTCGTCGTCGGCACGTCCGTGGGTTCGGTCAACGGCTCGTTGCTGGCGCTGGACCCGGAGAAGGCGCCGTCCCGGCTGGCCGAGCTGTGGGAGGGGATGACGCGGCAGCGGGTGTTCCCCGGCGGCCCGCTCGCGCAGCTGCGGTCGTTGCGCACCAACAAGACCTACCTGTTCCCGAACACCGGGCTGGCGGACGTGCTGGCCGAGGGGCTCGACGGGTGCGCCGACTTCGCCGGCCTGACGCTGCCGTTCGGGGCGGTGTCGGTGGACTGCGTCTCCGGGGAGGCCGTCAACCTCACGTCCGGCCCGCTGGTCCCGGCGATCCTCGCCAGCGCGGCGATTCCCGGCGTGTACCCGCCGGTGCGCATCGGTGACCGAGTGCTCTACGACGGCGGCGTGCTCGCGAACGTGCCGATCCGGCAGGCGCTCGCGATGGGCGCGAAGTCGTTGGTGGTGCTGGACTGCGCGTTCCCCGGCCATCTGCCGGGGGTGCCGGGGACGCTGGCCGAGACGTTGCTGTTCTGGGCGACCCTGGGCATGCGGAACCAGGCCGTGCTGGAGGTGGAGCTGGCCTCGCAGCACGCGCCCGTGCTGTACCTGCCGGGGCCGCCGGTGCAGGCGGTGACGCCGCTGGACTTCTCGCACACGGCGGAGCTGGTCGAGGCCTCGTACGTGGCGTCGGCGGCGTTCCTGACCTCGGTGGAGATCGCCGGGGCTGGGCTGTACGGCCATCCGTCCCACGGCTGAGACATCGGCTCATTTGGAGCCTTTTTCGATTCAGTTCGCCCTGAAACTCGGTCATACCTCCGAGGACCTATTGAACTTGGACGGCTGAGTGGCGTAGACCTTTGCGCGGTAACACCGAGCACGTCTTCCTTCCGCCGCAGGAGGCGTCCACCAGGAGGCTGGCTCGTGCGCAAAACGTTGCGTCGTCTCGGCGTGTTGATGACCGCCGCTCTACTCGTTGCAGGCGTGAGCTCTCCGGCGCGCGCCGAGGTGCTGAATCCCCGCCAGGACTGGCTGCGGGCGTCCACGGCCGGGTTGTTCCTGCACTGGGGGATGCGGACGAATCCGGGCTACACCAGTTGCAGCGCCTGGGAAGCCGCCGTCACCGGTGGTGGCTGGTCCGCCAAGTACTGGGTGGACGAGGCGAAGAAGCTGCACGCGCAGTACATCGTGCTGGCGTCGTTCCACTCGCGCCTCGGCTACGCGCGCGCGTGGCCGTCGTCGATCCCGGGCAGCTGCTCGACGAAGCGGGACTTCCTCGGTGAGCTGATCGACGCGGCGTCGGCCGAGGGTGTGAAGGTCATCAACTACATGACCGACGACCCGCAGTGGCACGACGAGGGCGGGCACGAGTGGCTCGACTCGGCCGCGTACTCGAAGTACAAGGGCAAGACGGTCAACCTGCAGGAGCGGCCCGGGTTCGGGCAGTTCAGCTACGACAACTTCGTCGAGGTCATGCAGCGCTACCCGAAGCTCGCCGGGTTCTGGATCGACAACGACAACGCCTACTGGGAGCAGAACGGTCTCTACGAGCGGATCCGCAAGGAACGCCCGGACATGCTGCTCAGCAACAACAACGAAGACACGCCGATCATGGACACGATCAGCAACGAGCAGAAGACCGGCATGACGCCGTCGTACGACTACCCGCAGGCGATCTACACGGCGGCGCCGCGGCTGACCGAGGCGTGCTTCAAGCTGCCGACCGGCGGGGCGTGGTGGTACTCGGGCACGAACTCGACGGTCGACTACAAGCTGACGCTGGGCCGGCTGATCACCAACGCCGGGTCGGACGTCAAGGCGCTGATGGCCGAGACCGCGATGGTCAACGGCAAGTTCCCGTCGAACCAGGTGTCCTTCAACAACTTCGCCGACGGGTACCTGCGGGACATCTGGGAGTCGATCGGCGGCACGTACGGCGGCGGCTACCTGCACGGCGGGCTCAAGCCGGGATTCTGGAACGACGGCGCGCACGGTGTGACGACGGTGTCGAAGACCAACCCGGACCAGCACTACATCCACGTGATCACCAAGCCGTCCGGGTCGACGTTGAAGGTGCGCGACAACGGCTACAAGGTCAGCCGCGTGACGAACGTGCGGACCGGCGCGGCGGTGAACTGGTCGCAGTCCGGCGGCACGATCACGCTCAACGGCATCTCGAACTGGGACCAGTACGACACGGTGTTCAAGGTCGAGACCGCTGGGCGCGAGGGGATCATCGCGCCGTCCTCGTACACGATGAGCGCGTCGGCGTCCGCTTCCGGTCACCCGGCCTCGGCCGCGGCGGACGGCGACTACCAGACCTACTGGGACGCAACGGGTGCCGGCACGGTGTCGCTGCGCTTCGACCTCGGCTCGGCGAAGAAGGTCTCGTACGTGGCGCTGAACCAGCGCGAGGACTCGACCACGTATCCGGCCTCGGGTTCCGCGCGCATCAAGAACTACAACGTCTACACGTCCAACGACGGTTCCAATTGGACGAACGTGAAGTCCGGGTCGCTGCCGAACCACCGCGGTGTGCAGTTCATCGACCTGCCGGCGAACACGACCGCGCGGCACATCCGGGTGGAGAAGACGTCCACGCAGGGCAAGGCGCAGCTGCGGATCGACGAGGCGTGGCTCGGCTCCTCGTACCCCGGTTCGGGAGGCGGCGGTGACCCGACGCCGTCGTCGCGGTACGAGGCGGAGAACGGCGTCGTGACGCAGGGCGTGGTGGAGTCGAACCACGAAGGGTTCTCCGGCACCGGATTCGTCAACTACGACAACGTGTCCGGCTCCTCGGTGGAGTTCAAGGTGACCAGCGACGTGGCGGGTCCTCGCCCGGTCACGTTGCGGTTCGCCAACGGCACCACGGTGAACCGGCCGCTGGACATCTCGGTCAACGGCCAGCTCGCCGTGGACGAGCAGGCGTTCGCGGGCACCGGGGCGTGGACGACCTGGCAGTCCACGACCGTGACGCTCGACCTGGCGGCCGGGGAGAACACGATCCGCGCGGTCGCGACGACCGCGAACGGCGGGCCGAACCTGGACTACCTGGAGATCTGACCCAGCACGCGCTCGATGTTGTGGTCCGCGATTTCCCGCATCGCGTCGCGGTGCGGGAAATCGCCGTCCAGCAACCGAAGCGGGCCTTCCACCAGCGACAGGTGCTGGGCCAGGCGGTAGAGGTTCATCCGCGCCGGGTCGAGGTTCGCGGCAGGACGGTAGTACTGGCCGAACCTGAGTTCCAGGAACGCGTGCTCCCACTCGACGTCGAAGAACATGACGCCCTCGATGTCGATCAGCACCGGCCGCCCGTCGGTCACCAGCACGTGGTCCGGCCCGAGCTCGCCGTGGACCAGGCCGTAGGACGTGCGCGGCTCGATCACCGAATGCCGTTGGCGCAGCTCGGTTTCCAGGAGCTCTCGTTCGGCGGCGATCCGCGGAACCCGTTCACAACAGGCTTCCAGGTGCGTGAGGGCTCGCTGGAGGATCACGTCCGGCACCGGCGGCGCGTCCGCGGGTTGGAGGGCGCTGGGACGGCCGTAGCGCGGGCTCTGGCGTGCGTGCATGGCCTCCACGTCGTCCCACAGGCGTTCCAGCGCCTCGGTGTCGAGCAGCTTCTCCAGGAACTCGCTCCCCAGGTCCTCGACCACGACGGTGTCCTGGTCGACCAGCACCAGACGAGGCACGGACATCCCGGCCTCCGACAGCACGGTGTGCGCGGTGAGGAACAGGTCGCGCCCGCTCGCGTTGCCGAACAACGGGTCGGGCTCGTGTTCGGGCCAGTAATCCTCGCTCGCGCGCCACACGTAGGCGATGCCCGTGGTGCCGTCGTCGAGCGTCAGGCGGTAGACGCCCTTCTTGCTGCCGCCGTGCAGACGCGCCACCTCGCGCAGCGAACGGCCGTACGCCGCGTGCGCGAGGTCCGTCAGTTCCGCCACCCCCAGATGTGCCACGCTCCGCAACGTTAGGGAGGGGCACGTGAAACTGGTGCCAACATCGGCGCGGCGGGCGGACACGAACAGGTATGACAACCGAAGACCCTGACGACCGCGCCCTGTGGTCGCAGGCCGCCGGGGGCAGTGCGCACGCCTTCGGGGCGCTGTTCGACCGGCACGCCAAGGCGGTTTACAACCACTGCTTCCGGTTGACGGCCTCCTGGGCCGAGGCCGAGGACCACCTGCAGGCCACGTTCCTGCTGGCCTGGCGCAAGCGCGCCGAGGTGCGGCTGGAGCGCGACTCGGCGTTGCCGTGGCTGCTCACGGTGGCGACGAACGTGGTGCGCAACGGGCAGCGCTCGCTCACCAGGCGGCTGCGGAACCTGCGGCGGGTCGGGGAGGAGCCGCCGGTGCCCGACCACGCCGACCAGGTGGCCGAGCGGCTGGACGACCAGCGGCGGATGGCCGAGTTGCTCAAAGCCGTCGAGAAGCTGCCGCGCAACGAACGCGAGGCGCTCGCGCTGTGCGTGTGGTCCGAGGTGACGTACGCGGACGCGGCGGCGGTGCTCGGCATCACCGAGGGCAGCGTGCGCGCGAGGGTCAGCAAGGCCAAGTCGAAGCTCCAGCAGCAGCACCGCGAGCTCGTGCACACCGGGGAGGACCGATGACCAGCATGCTTCCGCCCACCCGCGACCTGCCGCCCGGTCGTCACATGCGGATCCGGGCCGAGCTCGAACAGGCGATCGGCCGCAAGCGGTCCCGGCTGACCGTGCCGATCCTCGCCGCGGCGGCCGCTGTGTTCACCGTGGCGGCGAGCGTGGTGTTGCTGCGGCCGGGACCGTTGGATCCGACGCCTCTCGTCCAGATCACCACGTCGCCGTCTCCGACCTCCGCCTCTGTCGACTTCGGGGTGCCACCGGAGACCGTTGCGGAGATCGAGAAGGGGTGTGCGAAGGCGGGTGGGGTCGGCAAGGCGACGCTGCGTCAGTTGGTGCTCGAAGAGCCCCGGTTGGCGTTGCTCTACGCCGACGACGTGGCGCTGAGGTGCGAGATCGGTGTCGGCGCCGGGGGGTACAGCGTCGGCAGTAGCAAGGGCGACATGAGGTGGTTGCCGGGGCACTTCTCGGTCGAGGAGACGAGGGCCGCCTCCGGTGGCGACATTCCGGCCGCCAAGCCCGCCGACGCGGGGAAGCGAGGTTTTCGCCAGGCCGTCGGGCGCGTCGACGAGAAGGTCGCACGGGTGACGATCAGCGCCGACAACCTGGTGGTTGACGCCAAGATCGTCAACGGTACCTATGCCGCGCGGATCTACTACCCGTCGACGTGGCACTTTCCGGATCCGGAGAACGACCCGGCGCCGGTCGTCCGGGCCTACGACGCGGCGGGGAACCTGCTCGGCAGCAGCGACACGTCGTGGCAGACGTGCTACCAGAACCCGCAGACCGGCGAGCTCGTCGGCAGCGTCCGGCAGAAGCCGACGGACCAGTGCCAGCCGGCGCTGCCCTGGAAGTGACCCCGCCAACGGCCGCTACCGACCGGTTGGGCTTACCGACATACTGGTTGGTATGACGACTGTGGCGAACTTCGGCGGCACCAGCCACTACGCGGACCTCGACGGGCCCGTGCACTGGGTCGACTTCGGCGGGCCCGAGGACGGGCCGCGGATGGTCCTCGTGCACGGGCTCGGCGGCTCCCACCTCAACTGGGCGTTGCTCGCGCCACTGCTCGCGAAGAAGGCACGGGTCGTGGCCGTCGACCTGGCCGGGCACGGGCTCACGAACCCCGAGGGCCGCCAGACCACGGTCCAGGCCAACGCGAAGCTGCTCGGCCGGTTCGTCGCGGAGGTGGTCGAGGAGCCGGTGATCCTGGTCGGCAACTCCATGGGCGGGATGATCTCCCTGTTCCACACCGCGTACAACCCCGACCTGGTCAGAGGCCTGGTGCTGGTCGACCCGGCGCTGCCGATGGTGTTCGGCACGCGGCCGGACCCGACGATGCTGGCCACGTTCTTCATGTACTCGGTGCCGGGGCTGGGCGAGCGGTTCCTCGCCAAGGCGAAGACCGTCCCGGCGCGCAGGCAGGTGGAACGGCTGCTGGAGCTGGTCTGCGCGGACCCGTCGGGCATCCCCGAGGAGCTCAAGCAGGCGAGCGAGCACCTCATCGGCGAGCGCGCCAAGGTCGAGGGGCTGGACGCGGCGTTCCTCGCGGCCGCGCGCAGCACCGTGTTCACGACGTCCAAGCGCGGTGCCTACTACGCGGCGATGGCCGAGCTGCGGGTGCCGGTGTTCCTGATGAGCGGCGACCGCGACCGGCTGGTCAACGTGGCCGCCGCCCGCTACGTGGCCCGCAGGCACCCGCACTGGCGTTACGACGAGTACGAGGGCATCGGTCACGTGCCCCAGATGGAGATCCCCGAGGTCGTGTCCGAGCGGGTGCTGGACTGGATGGACGCCAACCGCCTGAGCACCGCGGCCAGCTGACCGAGCGTGAGCCGCTCCCGCAGCACGGGGGCGGCTCCGGTCAGCACGAAGTGGTCGTCGAACTGCTCGACACCGGTCAGCCGGATGCCGCGGGGCAGCTCCGGCACGGCGAACACGCGCGCCGGCAGCCACCGGTGCAGGCGCACGTGCAGTTCCGAGCCGACCAGCTGGACCGTCAGCGGCAACCAGCTGATCCGCTGCAGCTCGGGGAGGTCGGACAGGGCCACCTCGACGCGGAACTCGACCGGCGCCGACACCAGCGTCGCGGGCGGGTTCACGTGGACGTCCCGGCACACGACGGTCGCGCGGCGGGCCCGCCAGCGCGACCAGCGCACGTTCTCCAGCTCGATGCGGACGTCGTCGACCTGGCCGAGCGCCACCCCGAGGGCGCCCAGCCGCGCGTCGAGTCCCACCACGGTCAGGTGCAGGTCGTGCGCACCCGCCTGGACCGTCAGATCGTGCCTCAGACCGTCGACTCCTCGGCCGCCTTCTCCTCGGCCTCCGCCGCGAGCGCCACCAGCTCGTCGAAGCCCGCCCGGATGCCGTCGGCGAGCAGCTGCACGTCCGGCACGCCGTCGAAGTCGGCGTTGATGCCGAACGTGAACTTGTCCAGGTAGGAGAAGATGCCGACGGTGATCCGGATCGTCGACGCGACCGGCACGTACGGGAACATCTCCACCAGCGGACGGCCGAGCATGTAGAGCGGGATGCGCGGGCCGGGCACGTTCGTGGTGACGGTCTGCAGGATCTGCTGCGGGAACCGCATCGCCGTGCGCGAACCCAGCGCCATCAACGTCGGCGCGGCGAAGTTCGACAGGTTCGTGATCACGTCGGCACCGGCGGCCTGGCGCGAGTTCTTGAGGTCGTCCATCTGCTCGCGGATCGACGCGAGGCGCTTCACCGGGTCAGCCTCACCGACGGGCAGATTGACCAGCACGGCGCTGACGCGGTTGTTCAGCTCGTTGTGCTGGTCGGCCTTGCGCATCGACACGGGCACCATGGTTCGCACGACCATGCCGTCGGTCAGCTCGCCGCGCTTCTCCAGCAGGTCGCGGAAACCACGCGTGATCGCCGTGAGGATCACGTCGTTGACCGTGCCGCCGGCGGCCTTGCGCACCTGCTTGATCTCGGCCAGGTTCGCGCGCGCCCACACCCAGCGGCGGTGCGGCCCGATAGGACCGTTCAGCGACGTGGCGGCCCGCGTGATCAGCCGGCGCGCGGTGCCGGGCAGCGACCCGAGCACCGACTTGCCGAAGTCGACGATCTCGTTGAGCGACCGCATGTTCCGCGCGATGGCGGGCAACGCGGAGAGGTGCTGCACGGGCGTCACGACGGCGTCGCGCACCCCGTCGACCACCAGGTCGAGCGTCGAGGGCGTCGGCGCGGGCTTCCACTCCTTCGGCTCCGGCAGCGCGGTCTCCTGGCGGAAGTCCAGCAGGAGCTGCAGCATGTCCGTTCCGGACACTCCGTCGATCATGCAGTGGTGGACCTTGGAGATGATCGCCCAGCGGCCGCCTTCGAGTCCTTCGACGAGCCAGGCCTCCCACAGCGGCTTCTTGTCGTCGAGCTTCTGCGCGAAGATCCGGCCCGCGAGGTTGCGCAGCTGGTCCTCACCGCCCGGAGACGGCACCGCGGTGTGTCGCACGTGGTAGAGGATGTTGAAGTGGTCGTCGTCGACCCAGACCGGACGGCCGACGTGGAACGGCAGCGCCTTCACCTTCTGGCGGTAGCGCGGCACCTGGTCCATGCGGGCCATGAAGAGGCGGATCACATCGCCGTAGGACGGCGCCGGGCCGTCGAAAACCAGGACGGAACCGACGTGCATCGGCACGTTCTCGTCCTCGATGAAGTAGAAGCCTGCGTCCAAAGAGCTCATCCGATCCACTCGAAAAATGGTAGAGGAGCTTTCCGTCTGAATCGACGTCCATGCAGGTGAGAGGCACTGCACACGTGTGAGGTTGCCGACGTGTTACCTGGACGTGGCGAATCGAGACTCGAAAGTACTGGCGAAAAGATCGTTCACGAAACATCATGGACTCACTGGGCAACGCCGCCCAGAGCGCCGGCTCGGGGTTGTCGACGTGTGGGGAGGCTCCTATGTCTGCCGTACCATCAGACGAGGTCTTCGACGTTCCTGTTGTGTCTCCCCTCCACCTGGTCAGAGGAAGCGCGCCGGGGCTCTTCTGGTACCTCACCGAGCCCACCCGCTGCGCCCTCGACGTCGGTGAGTTCGTCGCCACCCGGTCCATGCTGCGCGGTGCGCCCGCCGGTGACGGTCACCCGGTGCTGGTCTTCCCCGGTCTCGGCGCGGCCGACTCGTCCACGGTGATGCTGCGCCGGTTCCTCTCCGGTCTGGGCTACGACGTGCACCGATGGGGTCTGGGCCGCAACATCGGGCCGACGCGCAAGGCCGTCGACGGCATGCACGCGTTGGTGAAGAAGGTGTCCGACGACTTCGGTGGACCGGTCTCGATCGTGGGCTGGTCGCTCGGCGGGATCTTCGCGCGCGAGATGGCGCGCGACCACCCGCACCGCGTGCGCCAGGTGATCACGATGGGCTCGCCGTACAACATGAGCGATCCCGTGCAGTCACGGGCGATGCCCGCGTTCGCGTTGTTCTCGCGGCTGCACATCCCGCGCGAGGAGTTCCCGCCGCCGGAGTCGACCCGGCCGCCGATCCCGGTGCCTGCCACGTCGATCTACTCCAAGACGGACGGCATCGTGTCGTGGGAGTCGTGCGTCGAGGAACCGGGCCACCGCAGGGAGAACGTGCAGGTGTCGTCGTCGCACCTGGGCTACGGCTTCAACGCCACCGTGCTGTGGGTGGTGGCTGACCGGCTGGCGCAGGCGGAGGGCACGTGGGCGCCCTTCGCCGCGCCGCCGGGAATGGCCCGGCTGTACCCGCGCGCGGCTTAGCAGGGCTTCGGGTCGGCGTAGATCACCAGCGTGTGGTCGGGCTGCTCGGCGAGGTGGAACGCCGTGTACGCGTAGTCCACCGCGCCGAGTCGCCTGTGCCGCAGGCGTTTCCGGCCGCTGTGCTGAGCCTGCACGTCGTGGTGGGGCCACCAGGTGCGCACCTGCGGGCTGGCCTCGTGCAGCTCGTCGATCAGCCTGGCGAACCGCGCGGGGTACCGGGCCGCCAGCGCGCGCAGCCGGGCGAGCAGGCCGCGCGCCTCCGGTTCCCAGTCGATCACGACGTGCCGTGCCTCGGGATCGGTGAACACCCATCGCGCGAAGTTCGGCTTTTCTCCTTCGAGCACTGGGAAGAGCTCTGCTGCCGCCTCGTTGTGGGCCACCACGTCGTAGGTCGGGTCGATGATGTAGGCCGGGCTCGGCTGCAGCAGCGCCGGAACCGCGGCCGCTTCGGGCGAGAGGGCCTCCTCGCGCTCGTCCGCCGGTGCCCGGCCCGCCAACAGGAACAGGTGGTCCTTTTCGGACCGGTCGAGCCGGAGCGCGGCCGCGATGGCCCCGAGCACCTGGTCGGAAGCCTGCACGTCCCGGCCCTGTTCGAGGTACGTGTACCAGGTCGCGCTGACCCCGGCGAGCACCGCGAGCTCCTCCCGGCGCAGTCCCGGCGTGCGGCGCCGGCCGGTCTGCGGCAGGCCGGCCTCGGCGGGCGTGATCCGTTCCCGGCGGCTGCGCAGGAACGCGCCCAGTTCGCTCATGCTGGTACCTCCGGTTCCAGCACAAGGCGGCTCTGGATACGGGGATGAGCTCGCCGCAGGCTTGGTGTCATGTCAGGAATCAACGGCAAGGTCGTGGCGATCACCGGGGCGAGCAGCGGGATCGGGGCGGCGGCCGCGCGGTTGCTCGCGAAGCAGGGTGCCCGGCTCGTGCTCGGGGCACGCCGGGAGGACCGTCTCGCGGACCTGGTGGCGGAGCTCGGCGGCGACGCCGTGCAGGTCCGCACCGACGTGACGCGGCGAGAGGATCTGCGGGCGCTGGTCGCGTTGGCCCAGGAGCGGTTCGGCAGGCTCGACGTGCTCGTGTCCAACGCCGGAGCGGGACCGATCTCGCCGCTCGACGACCTGCGGGTCGACGAGTGGGACGAGATGGTCGACATCAACATCAAGGGCGTGCTGCACGGCATCGCGGCCGCGCTGCCGGTCTTTCGCGAGCAACAGGCCGGGCACTTCGTCACCACCGCGTCCACGGCGGCCTTCACCGTCGCGCCGGGCATGGCGGTCTACGCGGGCACCAAGGTCGCCGTGCGGGCGATCTGCGAGGGCCTGCGTCAGGAGTCGAACGGCGTTTTCCGCGTGACCACGGTGTTTCCGGGATTCGTGCACACGGACTTCGCGGAGGCGTCGAGCAATCCCGAGGTGCGGGCGCGCATCTCGGCGATGCGGGACGAGATCGCGATCTCGCCGGACGCGATCGCCCGCGCGGTGGCGTTCGCGATCGAGCAGCCGGCCGACGTCGACGTGAACGAGGTCGTCGTGCGACCGGCTGCCCAGGCCTAGCTGTTCAGAGCTAGCTGTTCATCGGCTTGCCGTTCGCCGTGACGTTGGTGAACTTCAGGCCGTCGACGTTCTTGACGGTGTTGGAGGTGGAGCTGACGGTGAACTTCGAGTCCCGCAGCTCCAGCCCCTTCACGTGCTCCTGCGACAGGCCGGACACGTCGAGGACCTTGGAAGCCTTGGTGCTGCTGCAGTTCGAGAGGGAGAACGGGCCGAACTTCGGCACGTAGCTGCCCGTCTGCGAGTTGTAGGTCGTTGTCACGTAGACGAACGAGCGCTCGAACACGCCGGACACGCTGTCGAGGTTGATGTTCTGGCTGAAGCCGCCGCGCTTGGTGTTCGACTTGACGTGCAGCGCGAACTTCGTGGCACCGACGCAGTTCAGCTGGTAGCCGTAGACGTTGCGGATGCCGCCGGTCTGCTCGGAGCCGCACGTGATGGCGCCCCAGTTGCCGTTCATGCGGCAGTTGACGACGACGAGGTTCTGGCACGGCACGTTGATCCGCCGGCCGTCCTCGTCGCGGCCGGACTTGATGGCCACGTTGTCGTCGTGCGCACCCAGGTCGCTGTTGGAGATCACGACGTGATCGCACGACTCCGGGTCGCACGCGTCGGTGTTGCTGGAGGCCGTCGACGGGTCGGTGTGCACGTCGTCGACCGTGACGTTCTTGCAGAGCGTCGGATGGATCTGCCAGAACTTGGGGTTCTTCAGCGTGACGCCCTGGATCAGCACGGTGTCGCAGTCGTACGGTTCGACGAACGTCGAGCGCATGTTCTTGCCGGAACCGGGAACCACGCGCTTCTCCGGCGGGGTTCCCTTGGCCACCAACGACTCCAGGTACGAGCGGTCGCTCCCTTTGTTCCAGCTGCCGGTGGCGCCCGCGTCGAGCGTGCCCTTGCCGGTCAGCGCGATGTTGGTCTGCTTGTGCGCGTAGACCATGGGGGAGCGGTTCATGCACTCGATGCCCTCGTACCGCGTGAGCACGGTCGGGAACTTCGAGGCGTCACCGGAGAACTTGATGAGCACGCCGTCCTCCAGGTGGAAGTCGACGTTGCTGAGCAGGTGGATCGCGCCCGTGACGTAGGTGCCCTTGGGCACGACCACGTGACCGCCGCCGGCCGCGTTGCAGGCGGCGATGGCCTTCTTGAACGCTTCGGTGTTGTCGGTCTTGTTGTCGCCCTTGGCGCCGTACGCGGTCGCGTCGAAGTTCTTGTCGGGGAACGACGGGAGCTTCGTGTTCCGCACGATCTCGTTGGCCGCGGGCCAGGGCAGTTCGGGTACCGCTGCCGAGAGTGAGATCGGGGCTGCGAGGGCGGTCCTGGTCAGGACCGGGGTGGCGATGGCGGCCACGACGGAGGCTTTCATCAGCAGTCGGCGGTTGATCCTGCCGTCCATTCGACGTCCTCTTCCACAGTGAAGGCAACGTTGGGCGGCGGCGTTTCAGAAACGACTGTAAACGTTTGCGACGCGTGTCACAACAGCCGGAAGGCCGCGAGGGCCAGGCGAACACGTCCGACGTCTGACACGTCCAGCACGCGGCCGATCTGGTCGAGGCGGCGGGACACGCTGCTGTGGTGCAGGTGGAGGAGGTCGGCGGCGCGGCGGAGTGAGCCGGTGGTGCAGTAGGCGTCCAACGTTTCGAGGTCGTCGGGGGACAGGGCGGCGATGGCGGCCACGTCGGCGTTGGCGCGCAGGGTGGCGGTGGGGACGTGGGCCAGCAGGGCCAGGGCGCCGAGGTCCGGGTGGCGGACGACCGGGGTGCGGGTGGTGGTGAAGCGGAGCGCGGTCTGGGCTTCGGACCAGGCGCGGGCGGGGTGGGGGTCGGCGCTGATGCCCGCGCGGACGCCGGGAGGGAAGTCGCCGAGGCTGGTCGCGAGGAGGACGCCGGTGCTGAGCGCCGGGGTGGGAGTCGCGGGCTGGGGCAGGTTGGCTGCCGGGGTGGGCGTGGGCAGGTGGGATGGGTTGGCTGGCGGGGTGGGCGCGGCCGGGTGAGATGGGCTGGCTGCCGGGATGGCCCAGCTCGGCGAGCCTGCCGCCGCGCCAAGCGGTGCGGCCTTCACCAGGTGCGCCGGGCACACCGCCGCCGCCACCCGGTCCAGCGCGAGCTCCGAGCAGACCGCCGCCACCAGCACCGGCCGATCGGCCGCGAACCCCAGCAACCGCAACGCCCGCGCCCGCCCCGCCTCGTCGCTGTCCGCACTGATCACCAGTTCCACCAGCGCGGGATCCGCCATCGTGGTGCGGGCGGGCCCGTAGCGTTCGACGACGGCGGCGACGGCGAGCGCGAGGCGGTCCAGCACGACCTCGTCGAGCGGCCAGGCGCCCCCGGCGCGCTCCAGCCACACCTCGCCGATCTCCTCGTCGTCGAGCGTGATCGGGCTGCGCGACGACATCGGTTGTGCCACACCGGCTTCGGTACCCGCGGGTGACATGCGGACCACCTTGCCCGTGCTGTGCAGGCGGATTCCGGCGATGCACTCGGCCAGCCCCGCCGACGCCCGCGCCAGGGCGGGGAGGTCGACGCGGCGGCGCATCAGGGTGTCGTAGAACATCACGACGCGGATCGCGCCCTCGACGTGCGAGTCGAGGTTGGACAGCCGGGTCGCCAACGCCTCCATGTCCTCGACGATAGCGACGAATGGCGCGCGGACGGGTCCGATTGCGCGACGAGCGTCGGCTGAAGATCGTCGCGATGCCCGTGAGGATGGACGGCATGGATCCCGAGTTGGAAGCATTCGTCCCGTTCTTCCCGAAGGCCGAGCTGGTCGACGTGGCGAAGGAACGTCAGGTCCTCGCCGAGCTCGCGGCCGGCATCCCGGCGGAGACGGACGGCATGGAGGTCGAGGACCGCCTGGTGCCCGGTGACCCCGATGTGCCCGTGCGGATCTACCGGCCGTACGAGGCGCACGGCACGGTCATCTGGATGCACGGCGGGGGCTGGTGCATGGGTGAC
The DNA here is from genome assembly GCF_053601075.1 of Lentzea sp. NPDC004789. NCBI lineage: Bacteria > Bacillati > Actinomycetota > Actinomycetes > Pseudonocardiales > Pseudonocardiaceae > Lentzea > Lentzea sp. NPDC004789. The sequence goes on from NZ_JBSGBE010000015.1 coordinate 148,053, forward strand.
GTGGAGACCGAACACCCGTGGGCGTCACGGGTCGCCGCGCGGTCGCGGGCGACGGTGATCTCGGTGGGGTACCGGCTGGCGCCCGAGCACCCGTTCCCCGCTGCCCTCGACGACGCGTGGACGGTGCTGCGGTGGGCGCATGAGACCGTCCCCGAACCCGACCTGATCGCGGTCGCCGGGCACAGCGCGGGCGGTGGGCTGGCGGCGGCGCTCGCGTTGAAGGCGCGGGACGAGCAGGGGCCGCCGATCCGGTTCCAGCTGCTGCACCAGCCCGGGCTCGACGACCGGCTGACCAGCTGGTCGGCCCGGCACTTCACCGAGACGCCGTGGTTCAACCGCGCCAAGGCCGGTCAGGCGTGGCAGCACTACCTCGGCGGGCGGCCCGCCACGCCGTACGCGGCACCGGCTCGTGCGGAGGACCTGTCGGACCTGCCGCCCGCCTACGTCGCGTCGGCAGAGTTCTGCCCGAACCGCGACGAGAACATCGCCTACGCGGTGCGGCTCATGCAGTCGGACGTCCAGGTCGAGCTGCACCAGTGGCCCGGCACGTTCCACGGGTCGCAGGCGTTGCTGTCGGCCGATGTTTCCCAGCGTCAGTTCGCCGAGATCGGCGACGTTCTGAGGAGGGCACTGGCATGAAGGCCGAACTGGAGGCGATCCACCGCGCCGGAGTGCCCGGTGTGTGGGCGGAGGTGCGCGAGAACGGCCGCGTGTGGCGTGGCGCTTTCGGTGACGTCACGCCGGATGTGCGGCACCGCATCGGCAGCGTCACCAAGACGTTCACCGCGGCGGCGATCATGCTGCTGGTGGAGCGCGGCAGGATCGGGCTGGACACGCCCGTGCACGGGGACGCCACGGTCCGGATGCTGCTGAACATGACCAGCGGCCTGGCCGACTACCGCTTCCTCGCGTTCCCGTCGTTGCTGGAGGGCTCGCCGAAGAGCCTGGAGGACAACCAGTTCCGGCACTTCCACCCGCGCGAGCTGATCGAACTGGGCGTCAACGCGCCCGCCGTCCCGCCGGGGACCTACTCCAACACCGGCTACCTGTTGCTCGGCCGGCTGATCGAGAAGGTCACCGGCATGCCGGCCGAGCGGTGGATCACCCGCAACGTCGTCGAACGCGCCGGGCTGTGCAACACGATGTTCCCGACCGGCACGCGCATCGCGGGGCCCCACCCGCCGATGTACGAGGCGCTGTTCGGACTGCTCGACCCGCCGCGCGACTACAGCGTCTACGACATGTCGTGGGTCGGTGTGTCCGCGTCGCTGATCTCGACCGTGGAGGACCTCAACCTGTTCTTCGCGGCACTGCTCGACGGCAAGATCGTGTCGCGGGAGTCGTTGGCGCTCATGCAGCAGACCGGTCCGGTGGTCGCGTTCGACGGCTCGACCGTCGACTACGGACTCGGGCTGCACCGCAAGGGCGGCTTCTGGGGCCACGACGGCTCGGTGTGGGGTGCCGGCACGTGGTCGTTCCACAGCGCGGACGGCGAACGGCAGGTGTCGCTGGCCGTCAACCTCCAGCGGTGGAACAACTCCGCGATCGACGAGGCGCTCGCGCAGTTCCAGCGGTCAGCTGTAGATCGTGACCGTCAGCCGGGGGTTTGAGCGGAAGTCGGTCGACTCGTAGGCGACGCGGGCGAGCGGCATCGACCCCGCCGCGGCCGTCAGCGTCGTCTCGATCTCGTTGCGCTCGTCCTCGGTCAGGTACGGCCAGAACGAGCTGTGCCAGATCACCGTGTACGTGCCGCGCTCGTCCGGCGGCACGAGGTTCTCCCGCAACCACCGCCCGGCCGGCGACCGCGCCACCTTCACGCCGACCTTGGCGGCCAGCTCGATCGCGTCGTCGAGGTCCCACCGCAACGAGTCGTGCTCTGGCGGGATGAACGAGTGCAGGATCATCGCGTGCTTGGGATCGCTCGGGTCCCGCGGCTGCAGGTCGCAGCCGGCGCGGTCGACGATCTCCAGGTCTGGCGGCCGCGGCCCGGCGGCGGCGAGGCGCACCGGCGAGTCCTTCTCGCCCCACTCCCAGCCGAGGCCGAACCAGCGGTAGCGGTCCAGGATCAGGTTGAGCCCCGCGCAGGCACCGAGCTCCAGCAGCCGGACCTTCGGCGCGCCGATCATGGTCAGGCCGCGCAGGAGGAACCCGGCGGTCTTCGGCTGGTGCTGCTGGACCGTGCGGTCGAGCGCGGCCAGGATCTCGCCCGCGTTCTCGACGATCGCGCGCCGTGCCGCGAGCCAGGCCAGCAACGCCGTGGAGTCCGACTCGCCGGCCATCGCGGCGGCGTGCGCGCTGGCGAACCGCTGGCTCAGCTCCGGCGCCTTGCCCGACAGCATCAGCAACCGCACCCCGGCGAGCGCCTGGATGCCGAACAACGGGCTGTGCACGGCGCTGTGCGAGCAGAGCAGGTCGGCCACCGGGCCGCCGCGGTCGAGCTCGCTCGCGAGCTCGGAGAGGATGCGCGCGGAGACCGGCGCGCTCGTGCGCAACCGCACCGCGAACGTCCGCAGTGTGGAGGCGCCGATGCCTGCCGCGGTCACGCACCCCTCCCTTCTTCGGCAGAGGACTTTACAAGGGAGGGAAAGCATTCATCCCATATGAGACCGAGCGTGACGCCACAGCCCGATGGGTATCGTGCGGCACGTGAGCGAGTTCCTGGAGCTGTCCGCGGCCGGTCCGGTCGCCACGTTGACGATCAACCGTCCGGCCAAGCGCAACGCCATGAGCTACGACATGTGGTCCGCGCTGCCGGGGTTGATGGCGCGTGTTTCCGCTGATGAGAGCATCCGGGTGCTGGTGATTCGCGGCGGGGGGCACTTCTCGGCCGGTGCCGACATCGCCGAGTTCTCGACCCTGCGCCGGGGTGCCGCGGGCGCCGCGCACTACGGCGAGGCGGTGCACAACGGCGAACGCGCCATCGCCCAGCTGGAGAAGCCCACGATCGCCGCGATCTCCGGCTTCTGCGTCGGCGGTGGGTGTGAGATCGCCCTCGCCTGCGACATCCGGGTGGCGTCCGCGGACGCGCGATTCGGCATCACGCCCGCGAAACTCGGCATCGTCTACAGCTTCACGTCCACCAAGCAGCTCGTCGACGTGGTCGGCCCGGCGTGGGCGAAGCAGATCCTGTTCTCGGCCGATCTGATCGACTCGGCCACGGCGTTGCGGATCGGTCTGGTCAACGAGGTCGTGGAGTCGGTCGAGGCCCGCGTGAAGGAACTCTCCGAACAGATCGCGGGGCGGGCGCAGGTGTCGGTGCGGGGCGCGAAGAAGATCATCAACTCGATCACGGACGGCGGGCACGAGGACGACTTCGTGCGAGCGCTGTACGCGGAGGCCGCGTCCAGTGCCGACTACGCGGAGGGCGTGTCGGCGTTCCTGGAGAAGCGGCCCCCGCGGTTTTAGAGGGCGTTGCCGGTCAGGTCAGCGTGAGCGCTGGTTCGAGGTGGCCAGCACGTACTGCGCGTAGTTGATGGCGGTGCGCAGCGTGTACTGCAGCGGACGACCGTTGACGATGCGTCCCCATCCCGTGTACGGCTGCTGGGTGTCCTGGGCACCTTGCGGCCGGCGCAGCAGGTCGTTGAAGCGGTTGCTCAGGTTGCCCCAGTTGTTCTCCTGGGTGGCGTACTCCTGCGGAACCCGGAAGTAGTTCCCGTTGTCGTTCATGACCAGGGCGATCTCGTCGCGCAGCGGCCGGAAGCGAGCGGCCTCCGAGAGCCACTGGGTCATCTGCAGAACACCCTGGGCCATGTGCTGCCTGTTGTTGGCTTCCAACAGGTAGCGGACCGCACCGTTGACCGTCCACGGATTGATCGCCAGACCGGCGCGGCCCTGCCCCGCGGCCTCCTCGATGCTGTTGTAGTTGTCGGTGAAGCCGGCAGAACGGTGCTGGTGGTCGTTCGGACCGCCGTCACCGTAGCGGCTGGACGGTCCGTTGTCCGCGTTCTGGCCCTCGGCACCCAGGTAGCGGTACACACCGTCAGCTCCCCACCAGCCGACGATGTACAGGTCTGAGCGCCGCACCTGGATGCGCACGTAGTCGGGGCTGCCCATCGCGTGGATGTCGACCCGGATGAAGTCGTTGCTGTCCCTGGTGGACACGTTGATCGTGTGGTTGACCTGGTAGGCGTTGCCGGCGCCGGGAACCACGCTGCCCTGGTTGTCGCTGACCCGGCTGCGCACGTCGTTGATGAAGTTGATGTAGCCCTGCGAGCCGCCGCCTCCGTCGAGGTAGAACGTGGCGTTGTTGTCCTCCGCGTTCGCGCTCGGCGCGGCGCCCAGCAGGCCGGCCAGCGTCGAAGTGACCAGTGCGAACGCGGCCGAAGCCAGCGTGAACCTGCGGCGACGGGAAATCGCCCGCTTCAGCCAGGGGGTGTCCGTTTTGGACATTCCTTTACCCTCCCGTTGTCCGGATTTCGCCGCGAGATCTTGCTCGCGGGCAGCACCGAATCTGCCGTCCGGCGGAACACCGAACAATGGGGGACGGAATTAGTGGGTAGGGCGGCACCGATGAATGGGTACCGCCCCCGGCCTGCCTAGAAGCGCTCGGCGTCGATCGTGGTGTCCGGGCCGTGTCCGGTGTGGACCACGGTGTCACCGGGCAGTTCGAACAGCTTCTCCCTGATCGACTGCTCGATCGTCGGCCGGTCCGAGAACGACCGCCCGGTCGCGCCCGGCCCGCCCTGGAACAACGTGTCGCCGGTGAACACCGCGCCCAGCGACGGCACGTAGAAGCACACCGCGCCCGGCGAATGTCCTGGCGTGTGCAGCACGTGGATCTCCTGGCCGGCCACGGTGAGGATCTGGCCGTCCTGCAACGCCAGGTGCGGGATCACGCCGGTGTGCGTCAACGACCACACCACGTGATCGGCCTGGTGCAACGCCATCGGCGCGCCCGTCGCGTGAGCGAGGTCCGGTGCGACGCGGACGTGGTCGTCGTGCGCGTGGGTCAGCAGGATCGCCACGACCTTCCGGCCGTCCACGACCTTGAGGATCGCGTCCACGTCGTGCGGCGCGTCGATGACGACGCACTCCGCGGAGTCACCGATCACCCACACGTTGTTGTCGACGTCGAAGGTCTCGCCGTCCAGCGAGAACGTGCCGGACGTGACGGCGTGGTCGACTCGCAGGCTCATCAGAAGACCACGACCGATCGCAGCACGTCGCCGTGGTGCATCTTCTCGAAGGCGGCTTCCACGCCGTCCAGCGGGATCTCCTCGGTCACGAACGCGTCGAGGTCGAAACGGCCCTGCTGGTACAGGTCGACGAGCATCGGGAAGTCGCGGGACGGCAGGCAGTCGCCGTACCACGAGGACTTGAGCGAGCCGCCGCGCGAGAAGAAGTCGATCAACGGCATCTCGAGCTTCATGTCCGGCGTCGGAACACCCACGAGGACAACGGTTCCGGCCAGGTCGCGGGCGTAGAAGGCCTGCTTCCACGTCTCCGGGCGGCCGACCGCGTCGATCACGACGTCCGCGCCGAACGAGTCCGTCAGCTCCTGGATGGCCTCCACGACGTCGGGCACCTCGCGGGCGTTGATGGTGTGCGTGGCGCCGAAACCCTTGGCCCACTCCAGCTTCCGCGGGTCGGTGTCGACGGCGATGATCTTCGCGGCACCGGCGATGCGGGCGCCCGCGATGGCGCCGTCGCCCACGCCGCCGCAGCCGATCACGGCCACCGAGTCGCCGCGCGTCACGCCACCGGTGTTCACGGCGGCACCGACACCCGCCATGACACCGCAGCCCAGCAGGCCGACGGCCGCCGCGCGGGCGGACGGGTCGACCTTCGTGCACTGTCCTGAGTGGACCAACGTCTTCTCGGCGAACGCGCCGATGCCCAGGGCCGGGGACAGCGGGGTGCCGTCGGCCAGCGTCATCGGCTGCGACGCGTTGAACGTCGAGAAGCAGTACCAGGGCTTGCCGCGACGGCAGGCCCGGCAGGTGCCGCAGACGGCACGCCAGTTCAGCACGACGAAGTCGCCGGGCTCCAGGTCCGTCACGCCTTCACCCACGGACTCCACGACACCCGCGGCCTCGTGTCCCAGCAGGAACGGGAAGTCGTCGTTGATGCCGCCCTCGCGGTAGTGCAGGTCGGTGTGGCAGACACCGCACGCCTGCACGCGGACCACGGCCTCGCCGGGGCCTGGATCGGGCACCAGCACCGAGGTCAGCTCGACGGGAAGACCTTTGCCACGGGCGACGATGCCCTTGACCTCTTGCGCCACTGCGACTCCGTTCTCACCTGATCAAGGTCGTGCCTTCGAACTCGCCGAGAACCTCCCGGTAGAACTCAATCCCTACACCGTTGGGGTCGCGGATGTACAGGCTGTCCTCGACGCCGCGGTCGGGGCCCAGGTACTCGATGCCCGCGTCGTCCAGCTTCGCCTTGATCTCGTCGAACCGCTCGGGCGAGGTCGACAGCGCCAGGTGCTGAACGGCGCCGATCGTCTCCGTGAACGCCGGGTGGTCGTGGCCCGGGAAGTCGAAGAATCCCAGCAGGTTCTTGTTGCCGAGGTCGAAGAAGAAGTGGCTGGAACCGCGGTAGTCGCGGTTCTCGACGAGCTCCACCAGCGGGAAGCCGAGGAACTCCTGGTAGAACCGGATCGTTTCCTCGACGTCCTTGCAGATCAACGCGATGTGGTGGACGCCGCTGGTGGGCGAGCCGCCGCGCTCGTCGAGCGGCTTCACGTATTTCTTGCGCAGCTCATCGCGTTTGGCGCGGATCGCGTCGAGCTCGGCACCCTCTGGCTGTGGCATGTCGCAGAGAATAGTTGAGAATTCAAACGTACGCAGGTCACCCGGCGACGCCTTCGAACTCGATGTCGCGTTCTTCCGGCAGCAGCGTGGCCTGCAGGAATGCCACGCTCGTCTCGCGATCCAACCGCGTCTCGCAGTCGAACCGCGCCAGCGAGAGTTCACCCGGTTGCCGAGCATAGGCCTTCAGCGTCGTGATGTCGTGCAGGCCGAAACCGTCGTCGATGCCCCAGTTCGCGAGGCTGGCCGCGCTCATCAGCTCCTCGGCGTCGTCCAGCGAGGGTGCCGTGAAGAACAGCCTGCCGCGCACGTAGACGCCCCGCGCGCCGCTGGGGGAGATCAATGTGACCGGGGCACCCGTGCGGCAGGCCAGGAAGTGGAACGCGATACCGCCGCCGAGTGAGCCCACGACCGTCGCCGCGGGCAGGCCGCTCCACGTGACGGGGCGTTTCGCGAACGCCTCCGCCTGGCCCAGCAGGAACTCGCGGTAGTTGCGCGGGTTGAGGTCCTGCAGGTAGTTCCACATCCGGAAGACGTGGTGGTAGCCGAGCTTCCCGGCCAGTTCCAGGGCCGCGCGGAACGCCAGCCTGCCCGCGTAGGTGTGCTCATCGGTCGGGGGGATCCGCCCGGCGCAGAACAGGTACTCGCCGTCGTGGGCGTAGGTGATCGCCTTGTGCTCACCGGACTCGACGCCGCGCGAGGTCGTCCAGACCTCGGCGAAACCGTGCCCCTCGTCCTCGGCCAGGTGCACGGTCAGCTCCGGATGCCCGTCCCGCAGCACCGGGTTGAACGACGTGCCGGCGAACCGCACGACACCCAGCCGGGAGCGGGCGGGGTCCTCCGCGACCGCGGAGAGCGGCTCGAACCTCGACGACAGCGCACGAACCCGCAACTGACGAGTCATCACTGGCCCTTTCGAAGGCGACCGGGCCCAGATTAAGTTGCGGAACGATTGCCGTGCACCACAGCGTCTCGATTGGGCGGTCCGCTCAATCCTCTTCGTCGCCGGGCCATTTGCCCGTCAGCTTCTGAAAACCCTTGGCGCCACCGCGGTCGATCGCGGCTTTGACCAGCCCGAAGATGGCTCCCTGCAAGGCCGCGGCCAGCAGCACCTCGCGCCAGGTCCGGTTCCGCATCGTCGCGCTCGGCGCTTCTTCGTCACCCGCGACGACCTTCCACACTTGACCGAAGATCATGGTGGCGAGGAAGCCGCCCAACGCGCCGAGCAGCATTCCCAGTGGGCGGTACAGCAACTTCATCCATTCCTCCTGGAAAGTTTCCAGATCAAGAGGACCAGCGTGATGAGCACCGCCGCGATCGCCGCCGGATGCCGGCGCGCCTTCTCCACCTGTTCCGCCACCGGGTCGGGCAGCGCCTCGATGGCCTCGCTGGTGGCCCTGGTCATCCTGACCTTGGTCTCGCGCGCCTGCTCCTTCACGCGACCGGGCACGTCGACCTTGTGCGCCAACGCTTCCACGGTCTCGCCCAGCTCACGGCGGGTGCGTTCGACGTCCTTCTGGAGCTCGTCCCTGGGGTCGCTCATCGGTGTGCACGCTCCTTGATCGTCGCGATGTCCTGCTGCACGTTGTCCATCGCCTGCCGCGGCACCGGCGGCGCGGCACGCCGGACCTGCGCGCGTCCCACGAGCGCCATGACACCGGCGACGAGCAAAAGGGCGGCCGCGACGATCAGTGCGGCCGCCCACGGCGGTAGTACGAGGCTGAGGGCGAGGATGATGCCCGCGACGACGCTGAGCCCGCCCCACCACGCGAACACGCCGGCCGCGCCGAACATCCCGGCGCCGACACCGGCGTGCTTGCCCTTGTCCTTCAGCTCGGCGACCGCGAGTCGGATCTCATCGCGCGCGAGCCTGCTCACCTGCTCGGAGAGCCGGTTGACCAGCTGTGCGGTCGACGTGTCGGTGTTCATGCACGTCAGGTACCCACAGCCGGGGTCGGTGAATCAGCCCTGCTGAGCTTCCTTCACCTTGGCGTGGACCTCTTCCATGTCCACGTCACGGGCCTGCTGGATCAGGCTGTCCAGCGCGTTCGCCGGCAGCGCACCGGGCTGCGCGAACAGCACGACGCCCTCGCGCACGATCATCAGCGTCGGGATGCTGCGGATGCCGAACGTCGCCGCCAGCTGCTGCTGCGCCTCGGTGTCGACCTTGCCGAACACGAGGTCCTCGTGCTTCTCCGACGCGGCCTCGAACGTGGGCGCGAACGCCTTGCACGGGCCGCACCAGTCGGCCCAGAAGTCGACCAGAACGATGCCGGACCCGCCGACCACGTCGTCGAAGTTCTCGGTGGTCAGCTCGACCGTCGCCATGGGGGTCCTCCTCGTTGTTCCTGGGGCTACCCGTTTCAACGGACGCCGTCGTTGAAGAATTCCCCGGCGTGCCGCCGGTCACCCCACCGGGCTCGCGTCTCGGCCTGACGTGCAGAAAGCAGAATTGAACAGAAATGGAGAAAACAATTTCCTGCCGGTTCCTCGTCCTCGACGGGCCGGCCTCGCGCGGGCGACCTGGGCGCTCTTCAACTTTTTGTGGACGTCTTCAACTGGGCGTTGTACCGTCCCGGCCATGATGCCGCGCCTGCTCGTGACCTCGTTGCTCGTCGCAACGCTCGCTGCCTGCGGAGGCACGTCTGACACCGCGCAGACGACCACCCCGCCGTCGTCGGACCTGTCCGGCGTCCAGAAGGACGACAAGCTCGCCGCGCTGGTGCCCGCCGAGATCGCGTCGGCCGGGAAGCTCCGGGTCGGGTCGAACATCCAGAACCCGCCGAACAACTTCTACGACCAGGACGGCAAGACGCCGATGGGGTCTGAGGTCGACCTGGTCAAGGCGATCGCGGCCAAGCTCGGGCTGAAGGCCGAGCACAGCGACATGGCGTTCAGCTCGCTGATCACCAGCCTGGAGACCGGGCGCGTGGACGTCACGATGGCGGCGATGAACGACACCGCCGAGCGCCAGCAGAAGATCGACTTCGTCGACTACTTCACGTCCGGCATCACGATCATGGTGCAGAAGGGGAATCCCGAGGGCGTCAAAGGCCCGGACGACCTGTGCGGCAAGGGTGTCGCGGTGAACCTCGGCAGCTCGCAGGAGCAGTTCGCCAAGGAGCAGACCGAGAAGTGTGTCGCCGCGGGCAAGCCGAAGGTCGAGCTCAGCGTCACCGACAGCGACACCGGCAACCAGAACCAGCTGCGCACCGGCCGCGTCGCCGCGATCCTCAACGACCTGCCGACCGCCGTCTACGTCGCGAAGACCGCGGGTGACGGCAAGTACTTCGAGGTCGTCCAGCTCCCGCCGATCAACGGCGGCCCGTACGGCATCGGTGTCAACAAGAAGAACGCCGAGCTGTCCGAGGCGATCAAGGGCGCGCTGCAGGCGCTGATCGACGACGGCACGTACACCAAGATCCTCACCACGTGGGACATCAAGCAGGGTGCGATCACCAAGGCCGCGATCAATGGCAAGTGATCTGGAAGTAGTGCCTTTGCGCCACCCCGGCCGGTGGATCAGCGCGGCGATCGTGGTGCTGGTCGTCGCGGGCCTCGGCTGGGCGATGGCCGGGGCGCAGATCCAGTGGGAGGACGTGCCGGAGTTCTTCACGCACCCCGTCATGCTCGAAGGCCTGCTCAACACCATCGTGCTCGCGGTCGCCGCGCAGGGCGGCGCGATCGTGCTGGGCGTGGTGATCGCGTTGATGCGGCTGTCGGCGAACCCCGTCGCCCGCTGGTTCGCCGTCGGGTACATCTGGCTGTTCCGCGGGCTGCCGGTGCTGCTGCAGATCCTGATCTGGTTCAACCTCGCGCTGGTGTTCAAGGAGATCAGCATCCCGATGCTGTTCACCGTGCCGACGAACGTGGTGATGACCGCGTTCGTCGCGGCACTGCTCGGCCTGGGGCTCAACGAGAGCGCCTACATGGCCGAGATCGTCCGCGCGGGCCTGAGCAGCGTGGACGCCGGCCAGACCGAGGCGGCCAAGTCGATCGGCATGACACCGCTGACGACGTTGCGCAGGGTGGTGCTGCCGCAGGCGATGCGGGTGATCATCCCGCCGACCGGCAACAACTTCATCAACATGATCAAGGGCACCTCGATGGCGTCGGTGATCGCCTTCCTGGAGCTCATCCACGCCGCGAACAACATCTCGTCGCGCAACCTGGAGATCATGGAAACCCTGTTCGCCGCCGCGGCCTGGTACCTCGTGCTGGTGTCCCTCGCGTCGGTCGGGCAGCACTACCTGGAGCGTGCGCATGGCCCTCGTTGAGGCGGTAGGTGTCCGGAAGTCGTTCGGCCACACCGAGGTGCTGCGCGGCGTCGACCTGGAGGTGGAGCGCGGCGAGGTCGTCTGCCTGCTCGGGCCGTCCGGCGCGGGGAAGTCGACGTTCCTGCGCTGCGTGAACCACCTGGAGACCATCGACGCCGGCCGGATCTGGGTCGACGGCGTGCCGGTCGGGTTCCGCGCGCACGGCGGGAAGCTCTACGAGCTGCGCGAACGCGAGGCCGCCCACCAGCGACGGGACATCGGCATGGTGTTCCAGCGCTTCAACCTCTTCCCGCACCGCACGGCGCTGGAGAACGTCATGGAGGGCCCGGTCCAGGTGCTCCGGCGTGACCGCGCCGAGGTGCGCGGGGAGGCGCTGGCGTTGCTGGAACGGGTCGGCCTCGCCGAGAAGGCGGGCGCGTACCCGGCGCAGCTGTCCGGCGGCCAGCAGCAACGTGTTGCGATCGCGCGCGCTCTGGCGATGAAGCCCAAGCTGATGCTGTTCGACGAGCCCACGTCCGCGCTGGACCCGGAGCTGGTCGGCGAGGTGCTCGACGTGATGACCTCGCTGGCCCGCGACGGCATGACGATGATCGTGGTCACTCACGAGATCGGTTTCGCCCGCTCGGTCGCCGACCGCGTGGTGTTCCTCGTCGACGGCGCCGTGGTGGAGAGCGGCACTCCGGCAGACGTGCTGGACAATCCACAACAGCCGCGCACGCAACAGTTCCTCGCAAAGGTGCTCTAAGTTGATCGACACCTCGTACCTCGCCCAGTTCCGCGAACCGGAGGGGTACCTCGACTTCGCCCGCTTCGGCCCGCCGTCCCTGGCGGTGGTCACGGCCACCTCGCGGCTGATGGAACAGGCCTCGCTCGCCGGGCCCTCCACAGTGGACACGCTGATGCGCGAGGAACAACGGGTGAAGGCCGCCGTCGCCCGGCTGTGCCGCTCCGACACCGACCACGTCGCTCTGGTTCCGAACACGTCGATCGGCCTCTTTCAGGCCGCGTTCGGGCTGTCGGGGACCGTCATGTACTCGGCGTCGGAGTTCCCGTCCAACACCTACCCGTGGATGCGGGCCGGGTTGCCCTCGGTGGTGCTGGACGGACAGCCGACGCCTTCCGCAGTTGCGGCCGGTTTGACCGCCGAGGTCTCCGCGCTGTCGGTGTCCGCTGTGGACTTCCGCACCGGCTACCGGGCTGATCTGGCCGTGCTGCGCGAGGTCGTCGGCGACCGGTTGCTGATCGTGGACGGCATCCAGGGCTTCGGCGTGGCCGACGAGCCGTGGGAGCTGGCCGACGTGCTGGTCGTCGGCGGGCAGAAGTGGTTGCGCGCCGGGTGGAGCACCGGTTTCGTGGTGCTGTCGGACCGGGCTTTGGAGCGGCTTTCCCCCGTTCTGTCCGGGTGGACGGGCGCGGTCGACGCCGGCTTGTTCGACAACTCGGTGCACGAGCCCGCGCCGGACGCCGCCTCCTGGAACATCACGAACCTCTCGCCGGTCGTGTCGGGCGCGTTCGCCGAGGCGCTCGAACTGGTCGAGCTGGCCGGGGTGGGTGCGTTGGACGCGGCCGTCTCGGACGTGGTCGCCGAGCTGGAGGAGATCGTGCTGTCGTGCGGCGGCCAGATCGTGTCAGCGCGCGAGCGGCGGGCGGGGATCCTCGCGTTCACCATGCCCGAGGCGGCGTCGGTGGTGGGGGAGGCGCTGAACGCCTTCGGTGTCACGGCGACCGTGCGGCCGGAGCACGTCCGGTTGTCGCCGCACGCCACGACCACGCGCGGGACGCTCGAACGCGTGCGGGCCGCGCTGAAGTCGCTGTCCGGGGGAGTTTCGTCGCCGGTGCCGGCCGCGTTGTCGGCGCTGGTGCCGACGGTCGACAGCCTCGCCTCGGCGTTGGGGCCGGACACCGAGGTCGTCGTGCACGACCTCTCGCGGCTGCCGAACTCGATCATCGCGATCGCCGGGTCGCTGACCGGGCGGCAGGTGGGCGGGCCGATGACCGACCTGTTGCTGGGGCTGGTCCGGCGTGGCACCACGACCGACATGCCGGGCTACGAGACCTACGCGCCGGACGGGCGGGCCATCTGGTCGTCGACCACCTTCGTGCGCGACGCGAACGGTGTGGCCGTGGGGTGCCTGTGCGTCAACAAGCTGGCGGCGCACGAGGCTTCCGGGCCGGTCGAGTCGTTCCCGCAGGACGTGGACACGTTGCAGCGGGTGCTGGTCGAGAAGGCCATCGCCGATGTGGGCGTGCCGGTCGAGCTGATGAAGAAGGTGCACAAGTCGCAGGTCGTGCGAGTCCTGGACGAGGCCGGGTTCTTCCTCATCCGGGACTCGGTCGACCATCTGGCGGGTGTGCTGGAGGTCACCCGCTACACGATCTACAACTACCTCAACGAGAACCGAGGGACCTGATCAGCGCGTTCCAGGCGGGGGGCGAGAACGCGAGGACGTCGCCGCTCGCGTTCTTCGAGTCCCGGACCAGCGCGTCATGGGCGAGTGACACCTCGACGCATGCACCGTCGTCTGTGCCGTCGCTGTAGCTGCTCTTACTCCAAGTGCGGTCCTGCATGATCGGGTTCCTCTCGCGGACGGCCGACGTACTCCGCCAGCCTGCTCCGCGATTGTTCCGCACTCAAGGCGATCTCATCCAGGCGGTCGAAGAGGAGCCTGGTTCGGGCGATGGCACCCGGATCCTGCACGAACACCTTCGCGAGATTGGTCTCGCTGTAGACCACCGCCCGCACTTTGTCGAATTCCCACAGCATGCAGCTGGTGGCGGCGATCGGTGCGTTCGCCGGTACGATCCGGATGGTGTGCGTGTTGAACAGCAGTCGGGCGTACTGGTCCTCCATGACCGTGCCGTTGCCGACCTGGAGTTGCAGCGCATGCTCATGGACGAAAAACAAGCAAGTCGGCCGATCGTGTCGACGCAGTACCGTTTGCCGCTCAATCCTGAACTGGACGAGGGTCGGGATGCGTGCCTCCGTCACCACGCCGGTCATCCGGAAGATGGCGTCCGCGTATTCGGGTGTCTGCAGGAGGCCCGGGATCGTCTGCGTGTCGTAGGTGACGATCGTGGTGGCAGTCGACTCGGCCATTGCGACCGTTCGCAGGTTGTCCGACACCTGGATGAAGTACTCGTCGAAGGCGTACTGGTAGCGGCGCTTGAAGTCGTTCACGAAGTCGATGTCCTTGCCGCACATGGACAAGTACTGGATCAGGTCGATCTCGCTCGCGCGCGACTTGCCGTGCTCTATGGTGGAGACCTTGCTGGGGTCCCAGCCGAGCTTCTTGGCCAGTTGGTGGCCCTTGAGGCCGGTGCAGGTCTCGCGGAGTCGGCGCAGCTCGTCACCCAGGTCCCGGCTGTACGCGGTGGAAGCAGTCATGTGTCGACGCTATGGCTTGAATCCAAAACAAGAAGCCGCTCGTTCGGGTGAAAACGTCGCTTGTTCAAAACTCTTCCGCCGCTTACCGTTCCAGGTGTGAGAGCGCTCTCAAAGGTGAGATGGCTGGCCTGTCTGGCCGCCGCAGCGACTGCCCTGTCGTCACTGGCGTCGTCCACCGCCGCGTCCGCGGCCGAGGACTACACGCAGACCGTGACGGCGCTGGACTCCACTCAGGCGAGGATCGACTTCACGCCGACGACCCCTGCCCTGTACGTCGACGTGCACTACCTGATCACCAACATCCCCCAGCAGAACTTCCGGATGACCAACAACGCCGGGACCTGGCAGAAGACCGTCGGGTCGCTGTCGTCCGGCACGCAGATCGAGTACTGGTTCACCTACGAGAAGGGCGGGCCGCAGTACGACACCCCGCACTTCACGTACACGCACGGCAGCGCGCCCGCGCAGGTCGCGACGCCGACGTTCAGCCCGCCGGGCGGTTCCTACGCGTCCGCGCAGACCGTGACGATCTCGACCACGACCTCCGGTGCCTCGATCCGGTACACAGTGGACGGTTCGACGCCCACGGCCAGTTCTCCGCTCTACACCGGGCCGATCTCCGTTCCCGGTACCAGGACCGTGAACGCGATCGGGATCAAGTCCGGTCTGGCGAACTCAGTCGTCGCCAGCGCGACCTACACGATCGGCACGCAGCAGGGTTGCGTCCAGTCCGACAACCCGAACTTCGGGCCGAACACGCGGATCTTCGACCCGTCGATGTCCGCCGCGAGCATCCAGGCGCAGCTCGACACGGACTTCAACGCGCAGAAGGACACCCTGACCGCGCAGATGGCGCCGCGCCGGGTCGCGCATCTGTTCAAGCCTGGCACGTACAACGTCCATGACGACGTGGGCTTCTACACGTCCGTTGCGGGTCTTGGGCGCAACCCCGGTGACGTCGTGATCAATGGTGACATCACGGTCGACGCGTTCAACGAGTCGGACAAGGGTGTGGCGCTGCAGAACTTCTGGCGGTCCGCCGAGAACATGACGGTCAACCCGAGCAGCGGCACCAACCGGTGGGCCGTGGCGCAGGCGGCGCCGTTCCGGCGGATGGACGTGCGCGGCAACTTGGCGCTGTACCCGGCTTCCTACGGGTACGCCAGCGGTGGTTACACGGCTGATACGCGGGTGTCCGGGCAGACGGCGTCCATCTCGCAGCAGCAGTGGTACACGCGCGATTCCAACTACGGCAGTTGGGACGGCGGTGTGTGGAACATGGTGTTCTCCGGAACTCCCGGGGCACCTGCCAACACGTTCCCCTCGCCGCCCGAGACCACGTTGGGCACCACGCCGGTGTCGCGGGACGTTCCCTACCTCTACTTCGAGGCCGGGAAGTACCGGGTGTTCCTGCCTTCCTTGCGCACCAACGCTTCCGGTGCGTCGTGGCTCAACGGCGGCACGCCCGGCACGTCGGTGCCGATGAGCCAGTTCTACGTCGTCAAGTCCGGTGACACGGCCTCGACGATCAACACGGCGCTGGCGCAGGGGTGCGACCTGTTCTTCACGCCCGGCATCTACCACGTGAACCAGACGCTGCAGATCACCCGGCCGAACACCGTCGTGCTCGGCATCGGGTACGCGACGATCGTGCCGGACAACGGGGTCAACGCCATGCAGGTCGCCGACGTCGACGGCGTGCGGATCAAGGGCCTCCTGTTCGACGCGGGCACCACTCGCTCGGACGCGTTGCTGACGGTCGGGCCTTCGGGTTCGTCGGCGGCGCACGGGAGCAACCCGACGACGTTGCAGGACGTGTTCTTCCGGGTCGGCGGGGCGGTGGCGGGCAAGGCGACCACCAGCCTGGTCGTGAACAGCAGCAACACGATCATCGACCACACCTGGGCGTGGCGGGCCGACCACGGCAACGCGGGCACCTACGGGTGGACCGAGGCGGTCGGTGACACGGGCGTGCTCGTGAACGGCAACAACGTGCTGGCCACCGGGTTGTTCGTCGAGCACTACCAGAAGTACCAGGTGATCTGGAACGGTCAGGGCGGACGGACGATCTTCTTCCAGAACGAGATGCCGTACGACGTGCCGAACCAGGCCTCGTGGATGGCGCCCAACGGGGTCACCGGGTACGCGGCCTACAAGGTCGGCGACAACGTCACCACGCACGAGGCGTGGGGGCTGGGCAGCTACTGCTTCTTCGACGTCAACCCGGCGGTGCGCGCCGAGCACGCGTTCGAGGTGCCGAACCGGTCTGGCGTGCGGATGCACAACCTGCTGACGGTGTCGCTCAACTACCGGGGAACGATCACGCACGTGGTCAACGACGTCGGGGCGGTGACGCCGCCGGGCACGGTGCCGGTCAACGTCGTCAGCTACCCGTAGCCGCCGGGGGATCATCCGCCACAATCATCGGTGTGGCGGATGATCTTCCTTGGGTGCGGGACGTCGACCGGACGAGGTTGCTGAGGGAGCCGAGCGGTTCTCCCAGCGTCTACCTGCCGCGCGATGTCGACGGTCAGCTCGACCGCGCGCTGCGCCGGCCCGGGGTGGTGATCGTGCAGACCGATCCGGGCGGGGCCGGTGCGCGCCGGGCCGTCTACGAGGCGTTGTTGCGCGTGTTGCCGGACAAGCCCATCGTGGTCAGTCCCGCGGAGGGCGAGGCGGCCATCCCGGACTCCGTGCTGTGGATCGACTGGGGCTCGGCGCCTGAGCACATGGACCTGAGCACACCACGATGGATCATCGTGTTCACGTCGGCCAACACGCGGGAGCTGCCGTTGTGGGCGCATGACGCGGTGGTCGTGCGGGTGTCGATCTACCTCAGCGATGACGAGAAGGAGACGGTGCGCCGGCTCTACCCGGGACTGCCCGAGGTGGAGACCGTGCCGGAGTTCCTGAGCCAGGTGCGCGAGCTCGGACCCATCCGGACGCACGCGGGCTACCGGCCGGACGTCGACGAGGGCGTGGACCGGCTCGGCATCTCCTCGGACGTCGAGATGCTCGCCGACCTGGCGGCCTCGCGGTTGATCAAGCCACCGCTGTCGATCGGGCTGTTCGGCAACTGGGGCAGCGGCAAGAGCTTCTTCATGCGGCAGATGGAGGCGCGGATCGACGACCTGGCGCGGCGGTCGGCCGCGGCGGACCACTCGGTGTACTGCGCGTCGGTGCGGCAGATCAGGTTCAACGCGTGGCACTACGTCGAGGCGGACCTGTGGGCGTCGCTCGCGACGCACATCTTCGACAACCTCGCCGGCGGGTCGACGCACGACCTGGAGCGGATCGCGGACGAGTTCGCCGAGCAGCGCAAGGAGAAGACGTCGCTGACCGATCGGCTGGCGAGCGTCCGGCTGGAACGGATGGCGGTCGCGGCCCGGCAGCAGAAGGTGCTCGGATCGGCGCGGCGGAAGCTGTCGAAGCAGCTCGGCGAGGGTGATCTGACGTTCGTCGCGCCCGGTGTGAAGGTGCCGGAGTTCGTCTGGGGGCAGGTTCGCCGGGATCGGGCGGCCGTGGTCACGCTCGTGCTGGGCGTGCTGGTGGTGGCCGGGCTGTTCTTCGTCTCGGTGAAGTGGCCGCTGGTGCTCGCCGCGTCGGTGGCCGCCGCGACACCGGTGCTGACCCGTGCGGCGAAGGCGGTGACGTGGTTCCGCGAGCTCAAGGACCGCGAGGACCCGCTGGACTCCCGGCTCGCCGAGCTCGACGAGGAGATCGAGGGGCTGGAGCAGTCGATCGCCGCACTCGCCCCCGACCTCGCCGAGTACGCCCGCGGCCGCGACTACCAGCAGCACCTGGGCGTGGTGTCGCTGGTGCGCAAGGACCTGGAGATGTTCGCGGCGATCCTGGCCCACTCCGCGGCCGGTCCGGAACGGATCGTGCTCTACATCGACGACCTGGACCGGTGCCCGCCGCCCGTCGTGATCAAGGTGCTGGAGGCGGTGCACCTGCTGCTCGCGCAACCGGTGTTCGTGGTGGTCGTCGGCGTGGACGCGCGGTGGCTGCTGCGGGCGTTGCGCGAGCACTACACCGAGATGCTCGACGACCCCGTCGACTACCTGGAGAAGATCTTCCAGGTGTCGTTCGCGCTGCGGCCCATGGACGGGCCGGGGTTCCGGCGGCTGGTCTCCGACCTGGCCGAGGAGTTCGGGGAGGCGACGCACGTCACGCCGGCCGATGCCCTGCGGGCCGGGGTGCCGGTCCTCCTCTCCGGCCGGAGCGAGCCGGTCGAGGAGGAGACCCCCGGCGCGTCGTACGACCTGACGCCGCGCGGCATGCGGTTCAGCGGGCCGGAGCTGCTCTACCTCGAACAGCTGTCGCCGCTGGTGCGCACACCGCGTGCCGCCAAGCGTCTGGTGAACCTGTACCGGCTGGTCAAGGCCCGGATGGCGCCTTCGGAGACGGACGCGTTCCTGGACGTCGACTACAAGGTCGTGCTGGTGCTGCTGGCCGTGCTCGTGGGCCGGACGAGGCAGTGCGACGCGCTGTTCGACGCCATCGAGTCGGGGCGGGACTGGCGGCAGGAGATGGACCGGCTCGTCGGCGACCTGGCCGTGCCGGACGACCTTTCCGCGTACCGGAAGTGGCTGCCCCTGGTGCGGCGATTTTCGTTCACGACCGCCGCTTGTGCATGATTCATGACATGTCGATCGAGCGGGGCGCCGAGTTCGCCGAGTTCTGGACCGAGCGGCACCTGTGCACGCTGTCGACCGTTCGTCCGGACGGAACGCCGCACGTCGTGCCGGTCGGGGTGACGCTCGACCAGGAGGCCGGCGTGGCGCGGATCATCACGGACGGCGGGTCGTGGAAGGTCAAGCACGTGCGGCGGGCCGGGTACGCGGCGGTGTGCCAGGTGGACGGTGGGCGGTGGTCCACGTTGGAGGGTCCCGCGGTGGTGCGGGACGAGCCGGAGGCCGTGGAGGAGGCGGTGCGGCGGTATGCCGTGCGGTACCGGCAGCCTCGGGTCAACCCGACACGTGTGGTGATCGAGATTCAGGTGCGGCGTGTCACCGGAACCCTCTGACGTCGTCGTTGTCGGCATCGGGGCCGACGGGTGGGACGGGCTTTCGCCCGCGGCTCAGCGGGCGGTGCGCGGCGCTCGGGTGTTGATGGGGAGCCAAAGGCAGCTCGACCTGGTACCGCGGGGGTTCGGCGGTGGGTCGGGGGCGGCGGAGCCGGTGCCGGGTGAGCAGGAGCGCGTCGCGTGGCCGTCGCCGCTGGTCCCCGCCTTGCCCGGCCTGTTCGAGAAGTACCGCGACGTCTGCGTGCTGGCATCGGGCGATCCCATGTTCCACGGCATCGGCACCACGTTGGTGCGCCTGCTGGGCCCGCGCGTCACGGTGATCCCGCACCCGTCGTCGGTGTCGCTGGCCTGTGCGCGGCTCGGGTGGGCGTTGAACGAGGTCGAGGTCGTGTCGCTGGTCGGGCGGTCGCCTGACCTGCTGCGGCCCGCGCTGACGCCGGGCCGGCGGATTTTGGTATTGGGTGGTGACCCGCAAACCGTTGCGGAACTGGCTGGGCCGATTACAGTGCTCGAACAGTTGGGTGGGCCCGCCGAGCGGGTCTACCAGTGGTCCGGGGAAAGTGCGGATCCGTTGTGCGTCATCGCTGCCGAGTACGCCGGGAGCGCCTATTCGCGGGTGCCCGGGCTGCCGGACGACGCGTACGAGACTGACGGCCAGTTGACCAAACGTGAGGTGCGGGCTATTTCGCTGTCGACGTTGGCACCGTTGCCGGGACAGGTGCTGTGGGACGTCGGTGCCGGGTCGGGATCCATCGCGATCGAATGGGCGCGGACGCATCCGACGTGCCGGGCGATCGCCGTGGAGCAGGACGCGGTGCGTGCTGAGCGGATCGGGCGCAACGCGGCCGCGCTGGGCGTGCCGGGGGTCGAGGTCCACATCGGACGGGCGCCCGTCGCGTTGGAGGGGCTGGAGAAGCCCGATGCCATCTTCATCGGTGGCGGGCTGACGGTGCCCGGTGTGATGCAGACCTGCTGGGACGCGCTGGGGGCCGGCGGCCGGCTGGTCGTGAACGCCGTGACGCTGGAGTCGGAGGCCGTGGTGGCGCAGTGGTACGCGCGGCTCGGCGGTGACCTGGTGCGGATCGCGGTGAACCGCGGGTCCTCGGTGGGCAAGTTCACCGGGTGGCGGCCGCACATGCCGGTGACGACCTGGAGCGTGACCAAGTGACCGTGCACTTCATCGGCGCTGGTCCAGGGGCCGCTGATCTGATCACCGTGCGGGGGCGGGACCTGATCGCCGCTTCGCCGGTGTGCCTGTACGCGGGTGCGTTGGTGCCGGTTGAGCTGCTGGACTTCTGTCCACCTGGCGCGCGGCTCGTCGACACCGCCTCGCTGACGCTGGACGAGATCGTCGCCGAGCTCGCCGCGGCCTCTGCCGAGGGCCTGGACGTGGCTCGGTTGCACTCCGGGGATCCCGCGGTGTTCAGCGCGATGGCCGAGCAGATGCGCCGGTTGGACGCGTTGGGGATCGACTACGACGTGACGCCCGGTGTGCCCGCGTTCGCGGCCGCGGCGGCTTCCCTGCAGCGGGAACTGACCGTGCCCGGAGTGGGACAGACGGTGATCCTCACCCGCACTTCGCAGCGGGCCACGCCGATGCCCGCCGGTGAGGACCTCGACACGTTGGGGCGCAGCCGGGCGACGATGGTGTTGCACCTGGCGGTGCAGCGGATTTCCGACGTCGTCGCCGAGCTGGTGCCGAACTACGGGCCGGACTGTCCGGTCGCGGTGGTCGCGTACGCCTCCCGCGCGGACGAGGTGGTGCTGCGCGGGACGTTGGACGACATCGCCGCGCAGGTCGAGGCCGCCGGGATCAAGCGGACCGCGGTGATCATCGTGGGACGGACGCTGGGGGCCACGCAGTTCCCCGACAGCCACCTGTACTCGACGACCCGCGTTCGATGATCCTGATCCTGGGAGGGACGGGCGAAGCACGCGAGTTGGCTGCTCGTGTCCCCGCGATCTCGTCGCTGGCCGGGCGGGTGAGTTCGCCTCGGCTTCCCCTCGGCGAGGTCCGGGTCGGCGGTTTCGGCGGTGTGGCCGGGCTGGCGCAGTGGTTGCGGGACAACGACATCCACGCCGTCGTGGACGCCACGCACCCGTTCGCGCGGCAGATCACCGCGAACGCGTTCGAGGCGTGCGCGCAGGTCGGGGTGCCGTTCCTGATCCTGCGGCGTCCCGGGTTCACGCCTCGTGCCGGCTGGCGCTGGGTGGACGGCGTTGCGGAGGCGGCGCGGGACCTGCCGGGGTCGCGGGTGTTCCTCACCACCGGGCGGCAGGACCTGGCGGAGTTCGCCTCGTGTCCGCAGTGGTTCGTGGCGCGGATGGTCGAGCCGCCGGAACCGCCGATGCCGCAACGGATCGAGGTGCTGCTGTCGCGCGGACCGTTCACTGTGGATGGTGAGCTGGAGCTGATGCGGTCGCGTGGGATCGACGTACTGGTGACCAAGGACAGCGGCGGGTCGATGACGTCGGCCAAGCTCGAAGCCGCTGAGCAGCTGGGGATCCCGGTCGTGATCGTGCGGCGGCCACCGCTGCCGCCCGCGCAGGTGGTGGCGACCGTGGACGACGCCCTCACCTGGCTGAACAACCCCAAGAAGGACGCCACGCCTCCCCGCTGAGCGGTGCGAGGCCCCGGAAGTGGTCGATGATCGGCCGCAGTCCCGGGTGCGGTTTTCCGGGCAGCAGGAGCGACAGCGGGTAGACGAGCATCGGGTCCACGATCGGGATGCGGCGCAGGTCGTAGGCCGCCGGCCAGACGTACCGGTCACGCGCGCCGACGAACGTGGCCACGTCGGCCGACTCCGCGAGGGTGTCGAGGAGCACCTCGTCGCCGAAGTGCGGGCCGGCGCCGTCCACGCGCAGGTCGAAGGCGGTCACGAGCTGGTCGTAGAAGTCCGCCCACTCGCTGCGGGGCGCGATGCCCGGCACCCAGATCCGGTGCCGGCGCAGCTGGGCCGGGGTCAGCGTGCTCGCCGGCGCCAGCGGATGCCGCGGGCCGACGAGAAGTTCCAGCGGTGAGTCGAACGCGTGGATCATCCGCACGTCGTGCGGCAGCGCGGCCGGGTCGGTGATCGTGCGGAACGACGCGTCGATCTCGCCCGCCCGGATGGCGGCGACCACCGCGCGCGGGTCGTTCTCCCTGAGGGTCACCACGTCGAGGTGGACGCCGGGACGCGACCGCCAGTACTCGTGCAGCACAACGGCCTGCGCGCTGCGGAAGCCGAGCACGTCGATCCGCGGGGCGCCGGGGGTCATCGCGGTGATGGCGCGGTCCACGCCCGTGACGATGCCTCGCGCGTGCGGCAGGAACGCCTGTCCGTCCGCGGTCAGTTCGACACCCCGGGCGGTGCGGGTGAACAGCTGGACGCCGAGCCGCCGTTCCAGGGTGGCGATCCGCTTCGAGACGGCCTGCTGCGTCACGCCCAGCTCGTCGGCCGCGTGCTGCAGCTGCCCGAGCTCGGCCGCGCGGACGAACGATCGCACTGCCTCGGTGTCCATGCGACGAGCCTAAACACGGCCAACCGATCGTTGTGGCTCGCCGGGCGACGGTTGTTTGATCTTGCCTGGGTACGGGCGATGTGATGCGGTGCATGGGACACGGCTTCCGATGGTTGTGGTCGGCATATGCCGTCAGCACTTACGGCACGTGGATCGCGTTCGGGGCGTTTCCGCTCATCGCGGTCCAGGTGTTGCACTCCACGGCGTTCGCGGTGTCGTTGCTGGAAGCGGCAGGGCTCGCGGTCGCGGCGGTGGTCGCGCTGCCGTTCGGGCCGTGGGTCGACCGCAGGGCCAAGCGGCCCGTGATGATCGCGATGGACCTGGTCAGGTTCCTCGCGATGGCGAGCGTTCCGGTCGCGCACTTCTGCGACCTGCTGTCGTTCGGTCAGCTGCTGGCCGTCTCGGTCGTGTCCGGAACCGCGAGCATCGCGTTCACCGCCGCGTCCGGCGCGTACCTGAAGCACCTCGTCCGCGGCGACCGGCTGCTCGTCGCGAACGGGAGGTTCGAGGGCACGAGCTGGGTCGCGACCGCGGCCGGTCCACCGCTGGGCGGAGCGCTCGTCGGGCTGCTCGGCCCGGTCGTCACCGTCCTCGCCAACGCGGTCAGCTACCTGTTGTCCGCGCTCGGGATCCTGTGCATCCGGGGCAGCGACGTCGCTTCACCCGAGGCGGCGCGAGTGCCCGGGTTCCTGTCCGGACGGCGGTTCATCCTCGGTGACCGCGTGCTGCGGCGGCTGTTCCTCAACTCGGTCCTGGTGAGCGGGCTGATCATGGCCGCGGTTCCGGTGCTGTCGGTGCTGCTGCTGGGCGAGTACCACTTCCCGGCCTGGCAGTACGGTCTGGCCTTCGGCGTCCCGGCGCTCGGCGGCTTCGTCGGCGCGCGCCTGTCCGCACCGCTGTGCACGCGGTACGGCAGCCATCGGGTGATGATCGTCTCCGGCTGGTTGCGCTCGTTCTTCCCGCTCGGGCTGGCGCTGGTCCGGCCCGGTGTCGCGGGGCTGCTCACCGTGATCGTCGTCGAGGGACTGCTGATCACGTGCATGGGCGTGTTCAACCCGATCCTCGCGACCGAACGCCTCCAGCGCACGCCGGCGGACCGGGTGGCGCAGGTGCTCACGACGTGGAGCGTCAGCGGCAAACTCGTGCAGGCCGCCCTGATGGTGATCTGGGGCGGACTGGCGACGCTCACCAGCCCGCTCGCCGCGATCACCCTCTCCTGCCTGTTCCTGCTGGCGACTCCGTTGCTGCTCAGGACGGATAGCGCCGGGGCGTGAAGACCACGCCGTGCTCGGTCACCACGGTCTGGGACGAGCCGATGATCAGCAGGCAGCGCATGTCGACGGTCTCCGGGTCGAGCGCCTTCAGGGTGCCGACGCGGATCTCCTCCTCGGGGCCGCCCACATCGCGTCCCACGACGACCGGAGTGTCCGGGGAACGGTGCTGCAGCAGCAGGTCCCGCATGTCCGCGACCTGGTGCGTGCGGGCCTTCGACGCCGGGTTGTAGATCGCGATCACCAGGTCGGCCTTCGCGGCGGCGGTGAGGCGTTCGGCGATGACGTCCCACGGCTTGAGGCGGTCGCTCAGCGAGATCACCGCGTAGTCGTGCCCGAGCGGGGCACCTGCCTTGGCCGCCACGGCGTTCGCGGCGGTGACACCGGGGAGGACCTGCACCGGGATGTCCTGGGTCTCCGCGGCGACTTCCAGCACCGCGGTGGCCATGGCGAACACGCCTGGGTCGCCGGAGGACACGACCGCCACGCGCTTGCCCTTGCGCGCCAGGTCGAGGGCGAAGGCGGCGCGTTCGGACTCGACCTGGTTGTGGGAGGCGTGTTTCGTCTGGCCGGGGCGGTCCGGGACGCGGTCGAGGTAGGTGGTGTAGCCGACCAGGTCGTCCGCGGACTCCAGCGCCTGCCTGGCTTCCGGGGTCAGCCAGGCCCGTGTGCCGGGGCCGAGGCCGACGACCGTGACGTGGCCCTTTTCCGGCGTGGGCCTGGAGTGGCTGGGCAGCAGGGCCAGCGAGAAGTACGGGACGGTGTCCGGATCGACGTCGGCCAGCGGGGACGTGCGCTGGCGGCCCGTGGTGGCGCGCTCGACGTACCAGGCGTTCTCCAGCCGGTTCGCGTCTTCGAGGGCTTGCCTGACGTTGCCGAAGGTGCGGCCCAGCTTGAGGATCGCGGCCGAGTCGGTGCTCTTCAGACGTTCGGCCAGTTCTGCCGGCGGGAGCGTGCCGGGCAGGATCGTGAGGACCTCGTCGCGTTCGACCAGCGGGGTGCCGAGCACCGCGCTCGCGCCGCTGACGCTCGTGACGCCGGGGACGACCTCCCACTCGTAGCGGTCTTTCAGGCGCTTGTGCATGTGCATGTACGAGCCGTAGAAGAACGGGTCGCCCGCGGCCAGCACGACGACGTCGCGACCGGCGTCGAGGTGCGCGGCGAGGCGTGCGGCCGCTTCCTCGTAGAACTGGTCGATCTCGCCCTGGTAGTCGTCGGTGTCCTCGGTGGTGACCGGGTAGACCAGCTGTTCGAGGATCTGACCCTGGCGGAAGTACGGCTCCGCGATGGTCCTGGCGACGCTTCGGCCGTGGCGGGCGCTGTGGAACGCGACCACGTCGGCTTCCCCGATGAGCCGCGCGGCCTTGACCGTCACGAGTTCCGGGTCGCCAGGACCCAGACCGACGCCGTAGAGCTTGCCCGTCACTCTTCTTCACTCGCAATCGCGTTGATAGCCGCCGCCGTCATGGCACTGCCGCCGCGCCGGCCGTGCACCACAAGGTGCTCCAGATCCGTTGCGGCCAAAGCTTCCTTGGACTCCTTCGCACCGATGAAGCCGACCGGGATGCCCAGGACGGCGGCCGGGCGCGGTGCCCCTGCGTTGATCAGGTCGATCAGGTGGAACAGCGCGGTGGGGGCGTTGCCGATGGCGATCACGGCGCCTTCGAACCTGTCCTGGAGGAGCTCCAGGGCGGCGGCGCTGCGGGTGTTGCCGATGGCCTTCGCGAGGCCGGGCGTGCGCGGATCCTGAAGGAGGCAGAGGACTTCGTTGTCCTTCGGCAGGCGGCGACGCGTGACGCCGGACGCGACCATGTTGGCGTCGCACAGGATCGGGGCGCCGTTGCGGAGTGCCTCGCGCGCGCTGCGGACGACGCCGGGGGAGAAGGCCACGTCGTTCGGCAGGTCGGTCATGCCGCACGCGTGGATCATGCGGACGACCACCTGGGCGACGTCGGGCGGGAACCTGGTGAGGTCCGATTCCGCGCGGATGGTGGCGAACGACTGGCGGTAGATCTCCGCGCCGTCCTTGATGTACTCCGTCACCTGATCTCCTCGTAGCCGTCGCCGGTCGCGACGAACTCGATCACATCGCCGGCGGGGCGGCCGCAGCGGCGTGCGCAGCCCGCCCAGTGCACCGGGCGCTGCGGAATCGATCCGGATTGGAGGGCCCCCTGGGGGGATCGGGTCCCCACTCCAATCGTCGCAGAAGGGTCTGACAATTCCGGGCGGCCGAGCCAGGCGTGGACGTCGGCGCGCACGTCGGACAGCGACTTGACGCAGCCGGGGCGGCCGGTGCACGCGCTCACGCCGTGCCAGGGCGAGGCGGGGTCGGTGATCAGGCCGGAGACGTCGGTGCCCGCGGGCACGACCAGGCTGCGCCACGGGGTCAGCCGGATCGGGACACCGGGGAGCTGGTGGGCGTCGAGGCGGCCCAGCGGAACGCCCGGCGTCGAAGCCGAAGGTGCGACCGGTGTCACAGCCGGGGTGATCCGCGGGGCATCGGTGGCGCCGAAGTGCTCGGTGATCTTTCGCACACCGTCGTCCACTTCGGACAGGCGCCAGGCCGTGCCGCGCATCTCCTGGAAGAGGCGGGCGGCGGTGATCAGGGCGTCGACGGGGTCGGTGACGCGGACACCTGTATCGGTACCGGCGAGGAGGAGGGCGGTGCGAGGCGGGGCTGCGTCGCCGACCGGCCCGCTGTCGCCGTCCCGGTCCGCCTCGACGTCGCTGACCAGCCCGAAGTCGCCCCCGAGCCCACTCACCGACAGTCCGACCGTGACGAGGAAACGCCCTGGCAGCGCGGCCAGCGCCGGGTCCGCGCACAGGGCCGCGTCCAGTGCGTCGACCAGCGCCTGGTTGTCCTCCAGCGGCGCGGCGATGACGTTGCGGATGCGTTCGTGCGTGTCGGAGGGCAGCAGGCCCGCGGCACGCAGGCGCGCACCCAGCTCGACGCCGTCCGCGAGGCCCCTGATCTGGAGGTTCGCCCGCGAGGTCAGCTCCAGCGAGCCGTTGCCGAGTTCCAGCGCCGCGACCCGGACCGCGTCCCACTGAGCAGCGGAAAGAGTGCCGCCGGGGACCCGGATGCGCGCGAGACCGCCGTCGGCCGCCTGGTGCAGCTCGACGGCGCCTGGGCAGGCATCCGGGTGAGTACGCATAGGTCGGACTGTAACCCGCCGGTTAGGGTGAGCCCGAACGACGAAGCGCAGGAGGAAGCCGGTGTGAATCCGGCGCGGTCCCGCCACTGTGACCAGCGGCAGCTGGGAGTCAGGAACTCCGCTTCGCCTGTCACCCGCAACCTGGGGCGAGGACCCCACGAGGGATGGAGCCTGCGTGATCCTGCTGCTGTCGACCTCCGACACCGACCTGCTGTCGGCTCGGGCGAGTGGTGCCGAGTACCGGCTCGGCAACCCCGCGCGGCTCACGGCCGACGACCTGCCCGCGCTCGTCCAGGACGTCAACCTGGTCGTGGTGCGCATTCTCGGTGGGCGCCGGATGTGGGAGGAAGGGCTCGACTGGCTGCTGGCCAGCGGGTTGCCCGTGGTGGTGCTGGGCGGTGAGCAGCAGCCCGACGCGGCGCTGATGGAGCTGTCGACGGTGCCCGGCGGCGTGTGCGCCGAGGCGCACCTCTACCTGGCGCACGGTGGGGCCGCGAACCTCGCCGAGCTGCACAAGTTCCTCGAAGACACGATTCTGCTGACCGGGCACGGGTTCGCCACGCCGCAGGCCACGCCGACCTGGGGTGTGCTGGAGCGCGAGCCGTCGAACGAAGGCCCGACGGTCGCGGTGCTCTACTACCGGGCGCACCACGTCGCGGGGAACACGGCGTTCGTGCACGCGTTGTGCGACGCGATCGAGGCCAAGGGCGGCAGGCCGCTGCCGGTCTACTGCTCGTCGTTGCGCACCGCCGAGCCCGAGCTGCTGGAGACGCTCGGGCAGGCGGACGCGCTGATCGTCACGGTGCTGGCGGCCGGTGGCACGAACCCCGCCAAGGCGAGTGCCGGTGGGGACGACGACGCGTGGGACGTCGGGGCGCTCGCCGCGCTGGACGTGCCGATCCTGCAGGGGTTGTGCCTCACCTCCAGCCGCGAGTCGTGGGACTCCAACGACGACGGACTGTCTCCTTTGGACACCGCGACGCAGGTGGCGATCCCCGAGTTCGACGGGCGGATCATCACGGTTCCGTTCTCGTTCAAGGAGATCGACTCCGACGGGCTCACCGTGTACGTGGCCGATCCCGAACGGGCGCTGCGCGTCGCGGGCATCGCGGTCCGGCACGGCAAGCTGCGCCACATCCCGGTGGAGGACCGCAGGATCGCGGTCATGTTGTCGGCGTACCCGACCAAGCACAGCAGGATCGGCAACGCGGTCGGCCTGGACACGCCGGCGTCGACCGTGCGGTTGCTGAAGGCCATGCGGGAGCACGGTTACGACATCGGCACCGAGCTGCCCGGCGTCGACGAGCTGGACGGCGACGCGCTGATCCACGCGCTGATCGCGGCCGGTGGGCAGGACGCGGACTGGCTCACGCAGGAGCAGTTCGAGAGCAACCCCGTGCGCATCGCGGCAGCCGACTACCGGGCGTACTACGAGACGCTGCCCGAGGACTTCCGCGAGTCGATGCAGGAGCACTGGGGTGAGGCGCCCGGCTCGTTGTTCGTCGACCACTCGAAGTCCCGCGACGGCGAGATCGTGCTGGCGGCGTTGCGGTCGGGCAACGTCGTCGTGATCGTGCAGCCACCGCGCGGGTTCGGCGAGAACCCGATCGCGATCTACCACGACCCGGACCTGCCGCCCTCGCACCACTACCTCGCCGCCTACCGGTGGATCGAGGCGGAGTTCGGCGCGGACGCGGTCGTGCACGTCGGCAAGCACGGCAACCTGGAGTGGTTGCCCGGCAAGACCGTCGGCATGTCGGCGTCCTGCGGCACGGACGCGGCGCTCGGCGACCTGCCGCTGATCTACCCGTTCCTCGTCAACGACCCCGGTGAGGGCACGCAGGCCAAGCGGCGCGCGCACGCCACGCTGGTCGACCACCTCGTGCCGCCGATGGCCCGCGCGGACAGCTACGGCGACATCGCCCGGTTGGAGCAGCTGCTCGACGAGTACGGCAACATCTCCGCGATGGACCCGGCCAAGCTGCCGGCGATCCGGGCGCAGATCTGGACGTTGATCCAGGCCGCGAAGCTCGACCACGACCTCGGCCTGGACGACCGGCCGCACGACGCCGAGTTCGACGAGTTCCTGCTGCACGTCGACGGCTGGCTGTGCGAGGTCAAGGACGTCCAGATCCGCGACGGCCTGCACGTCCTCGGCCAGGCGCCGACCGGCTCGGTCCGGGTCAACCTCGTGCTCGCGATGCTGCAGGCGCGGCAGATGTGGGGCGGTCAGGTCGCCGCACTGCCGGGGCTGCGGGAGGCGCTCGGGCTCGTCGGCACGGCCCGGGAAGACGTTGACGCCGTTGAGGAACAGGCGCGCGCGCTCGTCCAGGCGATGGAGGACGCGGGCTGGGACGCCGAGGTCGCGAAGACCCTGCACGAGTCCGTTGACGTGCAGCGGATCCTGGAGTTCGCGGCGGTCGAGGTCGTGCCCAGGCTGGCGCGCACCACGGACGAGATGACGAACGTGCTGCACGCGCTGGACGGCGGGTACATCCCGGCCGGGCCGTCCGGATCACCGTTGCGCGGCCTGGTGAACGTGCTGCCGACCGGGCGCAACTTCTACTCGGTCGACCCGAAGGCCATCCCGTCGCGGCTCGCGTGGGAGACCGGCCAGGCGATGGCCGACTCGCTGCTCGCCAGGTACCGGGAGGAGAACGGCGGCGAGTGGCCGCCGTCGGTCGGCCTGTCGGTGTGGGGCACGTCGGCGATGCGCACGGCCGGTGACGACATCGCCGAGGTGTTCGCGCTGCTGGGCGTGCGGCCGGTGTGGGACGACCAGTCGCGCCGGGTGACCGGCCTCGAAGTCGTTCCGCTCGCGGAGCTGGAGAGGCCGCGCATCGACGTCACGGTCCGGATCTCCGGGTTCTTCCGAGACGCCTTCCCGCACGTCGTGTCCCTTTTGGACGATGCCGTGCAACTGGTGGCCGCCCTGGACGAGCCCGCGGAGCAGAACTTCGTCCGCGCGCACATGCTCAAGGACCTGGAAGAGCACGGCGACCAGCGCAGGGCCACGTTGCGGATCTTCGGCTCCAAGCCGGGCGCGTACGGCGCGGGCGTGCTGCCGTTGATCGACAGCCGCAACTGGCGCGACTCCTCCGACATCGCCGAGGTCTACGCGGTGTGGGGCGGGTACGCGTACGGGCGCGGCGTCGACGGCGTGGCGGCGCGGCAGGACATGGAGTCGGCGTACCGGCGGATCGCGGTGGCGGCCAAGAACATCGACACCCGCGAGCACGACATCGCCGACTCGGACGACTACTTCCAGTACCACGGTGGCATGGTCACGATGGTGAAGGCGCTGACGGGCAAGGCGCCCGCGGCCTACGTCGGTGACAGCACGCGTCCGGAGGCCGTCCGCACCCGCACGCTGACCGAGGAGACCTCGCGGATCTTCCGCGCCCGCGTGGTGAACCCGCGCTGGGTCGGGGCGATGCGGCAGCACGGGTACAAGGGCGCGTTCGAGCTGCAGGCCACGGTCGAGTACCTGTTCGGGTACGACGCCACGACCGGCGTGGTCGCGGACTGGATGTACGAGAAGCTGACCGAGACGTACGTGCTCGACCCGGAGACCCGCAAGTTCCTGCAGACCTCGAACCCGTGGGCGTTGCACGGCATCGCCGAACGGTTGCTGGAAGCGGCCGAGCGCAAGATGTGGGAGCACCCCGAGCCGTCCACCTTGGACGCCCTCCGCTCCGCCTACCTCGAAACCGAGGGCGACCTGGAAGACGGCGCCTAGTCCCAACACTCTTTCGGCTGATTCTTTTCCGCACGCGGGGACCTTTCGTACTGCAGGAGAGTACGAAAGGTCCCCGCGTGCGTTCCGGGCTAAGCGGGGGTGCGGTCGAGGCGCACGCAGCAGTGACCCGGTGACGGGTCGAGGCTCGCGGTGTGGCTGCGTGCCGCGATCCCGTCCAGGATTCCGCTGACCAGGCAGAGGTTCATCCCGCACACCAGCTGGGTGTGCTTCTGGGCCAGGCTGTGGAAGGGGCAGTTGCCCAGCAGGATCGTCCCGTCCTCCGGCTGCGGCTCGAACCCGAGGTCCTCCAACGCCCGGACGACGTCACCGTCCGCCTCCGCCGCCAGGTCCGAGCCCCACTCGTAGGCGCGCCGGTTGAGGATCTCGCGCGCGGGCTCGCCCGTGGTCTCGGCTTCCAGGAGCGCGTCCGTGAGCAGGTGGCTCGCGGCCTCGTACCGCCGGTCGGGCAGCGACACCTCGATCTGCTCGCCGGAACGGCGGTAGAGCTTCGCCGGGCGGCCGGCGCCGGGGCCGGTGCGGCCAGACCGGCGTTCGTGCAGCACGTCCAGCAGGCCCATCTCGACCAGCTTGTCGAGGTGGAAGGCCGCGGTCGTGCGCGGCAGGCCGATGGCCTCGGAGGCCTCGTCCTTGCTGATGGGCGCGGTCTGGCGCACCACGAAGTCGTAGAGCTTGCGGCGGTTCGGCTCGTCGAGAGCCGCGACGGCGGCGACGGGGTCGGCCATCTCTAAAACCTACTCCAGTTGACGATAATCGGCACCTAGTTCTAACGTTAACGCAAGTTGTCGTTAGAAGGAGGAACCATGGCGGTCATGACGCGCACGGACCCGGCCACGCAGGCGTTCGTGCTGCTGCGCACGGTGTTCACGGTGGCGCCGATCCTGTTCGGGCTGGACAAGTTCTTCAACCTGCTCGTCGACTGGCCGCAGTACCTGGCGCCGTGGATCGACTCGATCGTGCCGGGCACCCCGCAGACGGCCATGTACATCGTCGGCGTGATCGAGATCGTGGCCGGCGTGCTCGTGGCGCTGCGACCGAAGTGGGGCGGGCTCGTCGTCGCGGCCTGGCTGTTCGGGATCATCGTCAACCTGCTCACCCTGTCCGGCTACTACGACGTCGCGTTGCGCGACTTCGGCCTGCTGGTCGCGGCGCTCGCGCTGTCCAGGCTCGCGGTGCGCGCGTGATCGACACCGAGGCGGCGCGGCAGGCGGTCTCGGACCTGTTGAAGGCGCTGGGCAAGGACCCGTACTCGGTGCACCTGGCCGACACCCCGCGCCGCGTCGCCGAGGCCTACGCCGAGCTGCTGACACCGCGTTCGTTCAACCTCACGACGTTCCCCAACGACGAGGGCTACGACGAACTGGTGCTGGCGCGCGGAATTCCCGTGCAGTCGTTGTGCGAGCACCACATGCTGCCGTTCCACGGCGTCGCCCACGTCGGTTACCTGCCGGGCGAACGGATCCTCGGCCTGTCGAAGCTCGCGCGGGTCGTGGAGATGTTCGCCCGCGACCTGCAGGTGCAGGAACGGCTCACCAAGCAGGTCGCCGACTGGCTGCAGGAACACCTGCAGCCCCTGGGAGTCGGCGTGGTGATCGAGGCCGAGCACATGTGCATGGCGTTGCGCGGTGTGCGGGTCAACGGATCCCGCACCGTCACGTCGGCGCTGCAGGGCCTGCTGCGCAAGGATCCCGCGTCACGGCAGGAGTTCTTCACCCTCGTGCACGCGTAGCCTGCGAGGCATGGGGAAGATTCACGCCGGTGCCGCGCTCACCCCGCACTTCCGCGATTTCCTGCCCGCGTGGGTCGCGGCTCAGCCGTGGTACTCGGGGACGGGTGCGGTGCGGCCGGTCGGGTTCTTCCGGTTCGAGGACCCGGCCGGCGAGGTCGGCGTGGAGACGCATCTGCTCCACGACGGTCAGGCGGTCCACCACGTGCCGCTGACGTATCGAGGCGCACCGCTGGCCGGTGGCTCGCTCGTCAGGACGGCCGAGCACAGCGTGCTCGGGACGCGGTGGATCTACGACGCGGTGAGCGATCCGGTGTGGGTGGCCGCGGTGCTGGACCTGGTCGCCACGGGCGGGGCGGCGGAACCGGCTGCCCGTACGGGGTTCGATGCGGCCGGGGCACGCGGTGCGCTGCTCCGGCCGGGTCGGTTCAGCCCGGACGCGGTGAGGATCGACGTGGACCGGAGGATCGTGCCGGACGGCCTGGTGGGTGTGGACCGGCGGGTCGTACCGGGCGGCCTGGTGGGTGTGGACCGGCGGGTCGTACCGGGCGGTTCGGCGGGTGACGGGGTCGGTGTGGACCGGAGGATCGTGCCGGACGGCTTGCCGGCGGACGCGGCCAACGTGGACCGCCGGGTCGTACCGGGTGGCCCGCCCGAAGACGCGGTCGGCCTCGTCACCGGTTTCTGGCACCAGGACGGCGAGCAGAAGACCGGCCGGCTCGCGGTGGTCCGCTACACCGGGCCGAACACGTAGGTGCCCGCCGCCGAGGCGTCGTCGCCGGCCCAGAACTCCAGCCACAGCTGGGCGAACTCCTCGCGCGACAGCCTGCCGTCGCCGTCGGAGTCGAGCGCGGCGAAGTCGGTGACGCCGTCGTGGCCCAGCCAGGCGGCGATCATCGTCCGGTACTCGTCGGGGGAGATGTAGTCGTCGCGGTTCTCGTCGACGGCGGCGAACATCGCGTCGGCGGTGTCGGTGACCGCCTCCGGGGTCTTCGGGAGCGCGTCCACGATGCTCAGGACGTGGTCGATGGTCACCTCGTCCCTGCCCGCGATGGCGGAGAGCGTGGCCCACCAACCCATCATCACGCCGGACAGCAGTTCCTCGTCGCCGCCGCGCAACGACACCCACCGCGCGGTGAGCGCGCGGAAGTCGCTTTCGGTCAGATAACCGTCCCCGTTGGCGTCCATTGCTCCGAACACCACTGTCACCTTGCGTCTTTGCAGGTCACTGGCCATGCGCGTCACAATAGGCCGAATGTTGCAATGGAAACTATCGGCCGAACGGGTCCGAACCAACCGGCTCGCGGCCGGGATGCCGCCGTGCCGACAGGACGGTGAGGACCACGGCCGTCAGGCCCACGAGGAGTGAGGTCCAGATGTTCAGGCGCAGGCCGAGGACGTGGTTCGCCGTGTCGGTCCGGAGTGCTTCGATCCACAGCCGGCCCGCCGTGTAGAGCGCCACGTAGAGCCCGAAGGCGCGGCCGTGGCCGAGGCGGAACCGGCGGTCCGCCCAGATCACCGCGGCGGCCACGGCGAAGTCCCACAGCAGTTCGTAGAGGAACGCCGGGTGGAACGTGCCCAGGACGACGGCCGCGCCGTCCGGTCCGTTGACGGCGTGCCCGGCCGCCTGGTCCCATTCGTGGATCCGCAGGCCCCACGGCAGGTCGGTGGGGCCGCCGTGGACCTCATTGTTGAACCAGTTGCCGAGGCGCCCGATCCCTTGCGCCAGCGCGATTCCCGGCGCCGCCGCGTCGGCCATCGGGGCCAGTGACACGCCCGCGCGGCGCGCACCGATCCACGCTCCGAGCGCGCCGAGGGCGATGGCGCCCCAGACACCCATGCCACCGTGCCAGAGGTACAGGGCCGAGATCGGGTCGCCGCCGGGGCCGAAGTACGGCTGCCAGGTCGTGATCACGTGGTACAGCCGGGCACCGACCACGCCGAACGGGACCGCCCAGGTCGCGATCTGCCCGACCGCACCGGCTTTTCCGCCGCGCTGCACCCACCTGCGCTCGGTGAGCCAGACGGCGACCAGGACGCCCGCGATGATGCAGAGTGCGTAGGCGCGCAACGGAATCGGCCCGAGATGCCACACGGCCTGGGTGGGACTCGGGATGACGGAGTGGATCGGTCCTGCCCCCGGAACCATCGCGCCAGGATGGCCGGAGATCCGTTACCTCCCGGTGAAGCTAGTCCACGTCGAGTGCCTCGGACAGCTGCAGGCGGCCGGAGACGCCGAGCTTGCGGTAGGTGCCGGACAGCACGCCCTCGACGGCGTCCGCGGGCATCAGCAACGCCGAGGCGATCTCCTCGTTGGACCGTCCTCCGGCCGCGAGCGCCGCCACCTGGTGCTCGGTCGGGGTGAGCGCGGTCGGGCCGGTCTGGCGCAGGCGTCGCGGCCCGGCGCCGGTCGCCACCAGCTCGGAGTAGGCCCGCGCCGCCATCGCGGACGAGCCGCACTTCTGGGCGAGATCCAGCGCGTCACGCAGACAGGCGCGCGCACCGGCACTGTCGCCCTGACGTCGTGACACCACACCGAGATCGACCAACGCGCGCGCCAGTTCCAAGCGGGCGGGGGAGGACCGCAGCACCCGCACGGCTTCGTCCAGCAGCGTCCGCCCGGCCGCGCCGGCCGTGACCCGGCCCGCCGCGCGCAACGCCATGCCCAACGCGCGTGGAGCGCCCCACGCGCGTGCCAAAGCCACTTCTTCCAACGCGAGCTCACGGGCGCGTTCGCCGTCGCCCAGCGCCGCGCAGGCCAGTGCGGCGCCGGAACGCCACGCCAGCGCCGCGGGATTTCGGTAGGGCCACAGCGCGCAGTGCCGTCCGGCGGCCAGAAAAGCCTCCAACGCCTCGTGATCGTCGCCGCGCGCGGTGAGCATCCGTCCGCGAACGGTCAGCAGTCCGCCGAAAGACCACACGCGCCGGGCCTCCTCGGTCGAGGCCTCGGAGATCAGGGCGTCCGCCTCGTCCAGGCGGCCCTCTTCGAGCAGGATGTCGGCGAACAGCGCGGCGTGCCAGGCGGAGATCGCGTGCCACCGCCGGTCCTGGCGCAGGTGGTCACCCGCCAGCGCGAGGTCGGCGCGGGCGGACGCGAGATCTCCCTTGCGGCGCTGGACGTTCGCGCGCATCACGTACGTCAGCGCGCGCAACGCCGGAGCCCGGGCGCGGTCCACGTCGTCCAGCACGGTCAGCGCCGAGTCCAGCGCGTCGGCCAGGTTCAGGACCATCGCGGACGTCAGCGCGGACGTCGTCGTCCCGGTCGACACCAGCGCAACGGCCTCATCGGCGCTGATGTCGCCGACCATCACGTGGTGCAGCACCCCGGCGGGTGTGTCGAGTGAGGCCGAAAGCGGCACGGCTTCCTGCCACGCCAGCCCGTGCACGGCCAGATGTGCCCGCGCCCACGGCGAACAACCCGCCAGCAGGGACGTCAGTTCGGCTGCTTTCCCCTCGGCGTGCAACGCGTAGGACAACGCGACGGCCGACTCGTCATCGTCCTCATCGGACTGACAGGCCTCGCGCAACCGGGCCGTCGCGCCGGGCAGGTTCCCCACCAGCTCGGCCACTCCCAGCAGCCGCAACGCCCGTGACGGGTTCGCCACCGGCTCGCGCAACGCCCGCCACAGCAACCGCGCGGCACCGGACGTGTCGCCGCGGTTCACCGCCTCCTGCGCGGCCCGGTCCAGCACCTCGGCCGCCCACGGCTCCAGGCCCGGCGAGGTCTCCAGCAGCTGATCGGCCACGACCCGATCGGACGCACCGTGCGCGCGCAACGCCTGCGCGGCCCGCAGGTGCAAAGCAGCCCGCGCGGACGCGGGCATGTCGTCGAGAACGACAGGCCCGACTGCGCCGAGCAGCTCCACCGTGCGCATCGCCTCGGCCAGCTCGGCCGGGCTCAGCCGCGTCAGCTCCGCCAGCACGCCGGGATGCGGTGACGGCCCGAGCACCGCCAGGCAGTGCGCCGTGGTGACGACGGTGGCCGGACGACGCCGGAGCCGGGCGACCACGACCTCGCCGCACACCTCCACACCGCGTTGCGCGACCTGCCACGCGGCCTCGGCGGTCGGTGGGACCCCGTCCTCCGCCAATGCCTTCACCAGGCGCGTCACGGTCAACGGGTTGCCGCCGGTCGCGTCCAGGCAGGCGGTCACGAACTCGGGAGCCGGCGCACCGAGCGTTGCCGAGACGAGATCGCGCACCGCGTCCCACGACATGTTGCCGAGCACCACGCGGCGACACGTCGCGATGATCTCGCCATAAGAAGGATCATCACACCGCTCACCCACGGCCAGCACGAGCGCGATGGGCAGGCGCTGGACCCGCAGGGCCAGGTAGGCGAGCCAGCGCAACGACGCGGCGTCCGCCCACTGCACGTCGTCCACCGCGACGAGCAGCCCCGACGTCCCCGCCAGCGCCGCGGCCAGCCGGTACACGCCCTGCAGGACGGCGAAGTCGGCGGCCGGCGCGGTCAGCCGGAGCGCGCCGAGAGCCTCCGGCGGCACGAGCGCGGGGTCGGTCTGGTCGAAGAGCTGGGCCACGATCCCGAACGGCAGATCGCCCTCCAGCGCACTCCCGCGCGCTCGCACGACGTGCCCGCCCGAGTCCTCCCAGCGCGCGGCGAGGTCGTCGAGCACCGCGGTCTTGCCCGTACCGGGCGCACCTTCCAGCACGGTCGTCGTGCCCGGCGTCACCTGGTCGCTGATTCCGGCACACCACGCTTTCCGCCGGTTTTTCACGATCTCTCCACAATCTGCGGGTGAATGGATCAGCGGAATTGATGCTAGGAGAAAGAACGCCACTTGCCCAGGTAAAGCTTCCTGCGCTATGGGCGTCTCAACAGGGGTGCGGCCCGTATGATCCGCCGGGCAACTACTCGAATGGGTAGCGGCAGCCGGGAGGCGGCCTCACGTGGTCATCCGGACGGCCCAGCGGTGCGGCTCGGGGCTGGTCGGTGCGGGGGTCGTTGTGGTAGGGCAGCACTTGTTCTCCGCCGCCGCGGAGCGAAAGGAAAAATGGGTGTCGGCGAATCGGGACGGGGTGTTCCGCGGCCGTGAAGGAGAACGCGAGCTCCTGAGCGGTGTGCTGGACGCGGGCACCGGAGTGGTGTTGGTCGACGGCGCGGCGGGAACCGGCAAGACGCGGTTGCTGGCCGAAGCCGCCGCCCTCGCCGCGCGCCGCGGTTTCGAGGTGGCCGCGGCGGAGGACGAACTGGACCAGCCCTTTCTGCTGGCCCGCTTGGCCGAACGCCCACCGCAGAGCCCGGCGCTCGTCGTGCTGGACGATCTCCACCTGGCCGAGCCGGGAACCCTGGCCGCTCTGCGCGCACTGCTACCCGCCTCCGCCCAGCAGAAGGTCGTCTGGCTGCTCGCCCGCCGGTGCGGTGAGGGCGCGGACCGCCTGTTCACCGCCGCCGCGGCACGCGGTGCCGTGCGGATCGAGCTTCGACCGCTGACGGACAACGTGGTCGCGGACCTCGTCGCCGATCTCGTCGGTGGAACTCCGGACCACGACTTGCGTGCGTTGGCGTCGACCGCACAAGGGAATCCCGCTGCGCTGATCCGTCTTCTGGCCGCGCTGCGCGAAGACGGTCAGGTCCGGCTCTCCGACGAGCACGCGTCGTTGCGCGGCGACTGCTCGCCGCGGCGGACCGAGGCGTTGCTGCGCGACCGCGTCAGTTCGTTGAGCGGCAAGGCGAGGCACGTGCTGCAGGTGGCGTCGGTGCTCGGGCCGCGCTTCGAACCCGGTGACCTCGCGGAGATGCTGGCGTCCAGCACCGCGATCCTGTTGCCCGCGCTGGACGAGGCCATCGGTGCCGGTCTGGTGGCGTCGCTGGACGACCGGCTGGCGTTCCGGCACGAGCTGGTCTGGCGGCTGATCGCCGACTCCGTGCCGCCACCGGTGCGGCGGGCGCTGCACCGCGAGGCCGGCGAGATGCTGCTGGGGCGCGGGGATTCCGCCGTCACGGCCGCCCAGCACCTCCTGCACGGCGCCCAGCGCGGTGACGTGCGGTCGATCGACGGGCTGGTGGCGGCAGCGAAAGCCGTGCTGTGGAACGCTCCGCAGGCCGCGGCCGAACTCGCGGTGCGGGCGCTCGAACTCACCGACCAGTCGTCCGCCTCCCTGGTGCACCGCACGGTCGTGGCGGTGCGGGCGTTGACCGCGGCGGGCAAGCTCACGGCCGCGCAGGCGCTCGCGCAGGACGCGTTGT
Source organism: Lentzea sp. NPDC004789 (assembly GCF_053601075.1). Lineage (NCBI taxonomy): Bacteria > Bacillati > Actinomycetota > Actinomycetes > Pseudonocardiales > Pseudonocardiaceae > Lentzea > Lentzea sp. NPDC004789. The sequence goes on from NZ_JBSGBE010000015.1 coordinate 187,117, forward strand.
CCCGTCAGGTCTCCCCGGAACCGGCCGCCGAACTGCGGCACTGCGTGGCGACCACGACGTTGCTGGGCGCGCAGCACGCCGAGTCGGTGGAGATCTCCGAGGTGCTGCTCGCCGAGCCGGATCTGCGGCCGGAACTCGTGCCGTGGGTGGAGATCACCCGGATGATGGCGCTGCTCGGCCACGACCGGCGACGAGCGGAGGAGCTGGCCGACGCGGTCGTGCGCGCGCACACCGGTTCGCCGGACGACGTGCTGGCCACCGCGCTCGCGGTGCTGGCGGCGATCGCGCGCGACGCCGGACAGCCCGGCGCGGCACTGGAACTGGCGCGCGAGGCCGCGCAGTCCGTCACCTCGCACGACCTGTGCGCGTACCCGCAGCTGCTGCTGGCGACGCTGCACTCGGGGCTGCGCGAGTTCTCCGAGGCCGACAGCGTGGTGCGGCGGGCGCGCAGCGGACCGTCGTCGGTGGTCACCAAGCAACTGCTGACCTCGGTCGTGCATGCGCGGATCCTGTTGCAGGCGGGGCGGATCGAGGAGGCCTCGGTCGAGGCGCGCGCCGCGCTGTCCGCGGCGGAGGAGACCGGGCACACCGCGCTGGTGGCACCGGCGCTCGCCGTGCTCGCGAAGGTCGCGCTGCACACCGGTGATCTCCCGGCCGCGATCGAGCACGTCGAGCGCTACCGCGGCCAGTTCCCGGTCGACGGGATCATCTTCTCGCGCGCCTACTACCAGTGGGCCGACGTGCTCGTGTCGTACGTGGGTTTCGGCCTGGACAAGGCGTTGGAGCTGCTGACGGACGAGTATCCGGGGCTGGTGGCGTCCGGGTTGTTCGCCGAGGAACCGCGCGCGGCCGGGTGGTTCGTGCGGCGAGCCCTGGAGGCGGGCGACGAACGGCTGGCCAAGGCCGTGGTGGACCGCGTGGAACGACTTGCCGAGGAGAACCCCGGATTCCGCGCGGTGGCGGCGGCCGCGTTGCACGCGCGAGGTCTGCTCGACGGCGACGCCTCGTCGGTGGAACGGGCTTCGCAGCAGCACCGGGACCTGTGGGCACGGGCGAACGCCGCCGAGGACCTCGGCGTCATGCTGACGGAGTCGAGCGACCGGGCGGCGTCGGTGAAGGCGCTGGAGACCGCGCTGGGGCTCTACCGGGAGATCGGCGCGTCGCGGGACGGCGCGCGGGTGCTCGGACGGTTGCGCAAGCTCGGCCGGCGCCGGCGGGCCGCACCGGTGCGCCCTGCGTCCGGATGGTCCAGTTTGGACGACACCGAACGGGCGATCGCGAACCTGGTGGCGAAGGGTCAGACGAACCGGCAGATCTCGACGCAGCTGTTCATGTCACCGCACACGGTGAACTTCCACCTGCGCAAGATCTTCCGCAAGCTCGGGATCAGCTCTCGCGTCGAGCTGGTGATGAGGTCGAGGGACGACCAGTGACCGCCCGCTTCGCCTGACGCCGCAGCTGCAGGATGCGGGCCGCGCCGACGACCGCGACCAGCAGCGCACCGCCGATCGCGCTGAACAGCAGCGCCACGCCGAGCGGCAGGCTGGCCTGGCCCCACAGGAAGTTGATGGTCGCGTTGTCACCGTTCTGCAGGATGAACACGAGCAGGAAGATCAGCACGACGATCGCGACCAGCACGGCCACCCAGGCACCGCTGATCCTGGTGGGCCGCGGTTTCCTCGGTGCGGCCTCGCCTCCCGGCGCGGGCACGGGCTTCGTGATCGGTTCGGAAGTCTCGTCGTTCGGCATCGCCACAGGCCGATTATCGGCGACCCGGCGTGATCTCGCTCGTCGGCGAACGGGTGGCTACAACCGGCGCAGGCCGGCCAGAACCCGTTCGAGCAGCGCCATGTTCGGCTTGTCGCCGGGCTCGTGCACGGCGACCAGGCCGAGCGTGATCAGGTCGCTCAGCAGCACGCGCGTGACGCCCAGCGGGATCTTCATGAGCGCGGAGATCTCGGCGACCGACCGCGGCTGCAGGCACAGCCGCATCATCGCCGCCTGGTCGTTGTTCGCGCGGTGGAGCCGGTCCTCGTCGGTGGACAGCAGCGTTTCGAGGCGGAGATCGTGGCGGGCCGCGGTGCGGCCACCGGTGCGCGCGTACGGGCGAACGAGCGCGCTGTCCTGTGTGTGAGCGGGTGGTGCGTCTTCTTCTTCCTGCATCGGCCACTCCGGCGGCGGTTCCGGTGGGCGTTGGCGCAACGGTTCCTGACGAGGCAGTTGTTGCGTCACCGAGTCGTGGGTTCGCTCGTCACGCAGCCGTCTCCGGGTCTTCGGGGACCCGAAACGAGCCCCCGTGTAACCGATTTCCGTCGCTTCCTCGTCGTGCACGTGCCCAAGCTATAACGAGAACGCCCGAATGTATGTCGATCACGTTGCCTTTTTGTTCCCCAGATCGAATCTGACCTGGATCGCGGTCCCCGACGACGTCGTTTGGGTGCGCACGAGGTCGGCCAAACGGTTCACCAGCAACAGACCGCGACCACCTGGGTCGTTTGCGTGAACAGGCGTGCGGCCAGCCAGAACATCGGTGATGTGACCGTTGTCGTTGACTTGGCAAACAATACTTTCTCTTTCCGCCCAGACCCGGACCGTGCTCTCTCCGCCGCCGTGCCGCACGCTGTTGGTCGCGAGCTCGGTGACCGCGAGCGCGAAGTCGTCCAGCCGTTCCGCCGCCAGGCCCAGCTTCAGCGCCTGCTCACGGGCGAACGTCCGCACCGCCGCCATCGCACCGGCACCGACCGACGTGCTCGCCGCGTCCTCCGGGGCGGGCAACGGCAGCGAGTGCGCGGCGACGACGACCCGCGCGGGGTGGAAGTGGTCGCTGGGGCGGTGGCCGCCCGCGTCGATCACGACCGGGTGGGTCTTCTCGGCGTCGGCCAGCACGTCGTGGTTGAGCGCCGAGGTGTTGTACGGGCAGAGAATGCTGAGGTCACGGCCGCTGAACGCGTAGTTGACCAGTGCCTCGTGCAGGGCGCAGGCAGGGTATTCGACCTCGGTGCGGTGGTCCCACACCGGTTCGCTGATGATCCGCACGGGCCCGCGGTGCCGGTCGGCGAAGACGCGCAGGTCGGGGATGATCCGGCCGGGGTTGCGGCCGGTGTCGGCCATGTCGATGAACGTGATGAGGTGCGCGAACCCGCTCAGCGACTCCCTGAGCAGCCGCAGGTTCGTGCCGGGCACCGCGATGGCCACCGGCTCGGCGTTCGCGAGCCCTTCCACGACGAACGGGACGGTCCCGTCGATGTAGGAGTCCTCATCGGAGTAGAACAACGCGGGATGCGCGAACGTCATGTGCCACCTCTCGTCAACGCCCCAGGATGCGCACCCGGCGCGTTGCTCAAACCATCATTTCTTGACCCTCACACCGTGTCAGCCCCTACACAGGAGCAGTCATGTTCACCATCGGAGACTTCGCCCGTCTGGGGCGTGTGTCGGTGCGGATGCTGCGCCACTACGACGCGGTCGGGTTGCTCCCACCGGCCCACGTGGACCCGTCGTCGGGCTACCGCTTCTACACCGCCGCGCAACTGCAGCGGCTCAACCGGCTGGTCGCGCTGAAAGATCTCGGTCTGACCCTGGACCAGGTTCGCGTGGTGCTCGACGAAAAGCTTTCCGTCGAGCAGCTGCACGGAATGCTTTCGTTGCGACGTGCTGAGCTGCGGCAGCAGATTCTTGCGGACGAGTCGCGGTTGCGCCGCGTCGAGGCACGTCTCCGCGCCATTGAAAGGGAAGGCGCCATGCCTGCCGACGAGATCGTTGTGAAGCCCGTTCCCGCTGCCCGAATCGCTCGTTTGACGGCGACCGCCGCTTCTTACGGGCCGGAGGACATCGGTCCGGTCATCCAGCCTTTGTACCCGGAACTGCTGGCGCGAATCGAGCGCGCCGGAGTGGAGATGACCGGCTACGGGATCGCCACCTACGAGCCGGCCGAGGGCGACCAGGTGGTCGTGCGGGCCGGCGTGACGGTGTCGGTCGAGCCGTCGGACTCCTACGACTTCGAGATCGTGGACCTGCCGGCGCTGGCAGAGGCGGCGACGATCGTGCACCGCGGGCCGATGGACGACGTCGACGCCACCTACCAGGCCGTCGCGACGTGGGTCGAGGCGCACGGGTACCGGCAGCACGGGTACGCCCGCGAGGTGTACCTCAACTACGGCCACGGTGACCCCGCCGACTGGGTGACCGAGCTGCAGCTGGAGATCAGCAGGCCGTAGCGTCCTGTGTGGACCGTGCAGCGGTGGGACGATTGGCACGCGGCACGGAATATGTTGGCTCTCCGGGGTGCGGGGGAAGCCGAAAGGCATGAACAGCAAGCGAATCGTGTTCCTGTCCGCGCTCGCCTGTGCGGGCCTCGCGTTCCCGCTGGCCGGGACCGCCGCGGCGGCCGAAGGCGAGCTGACCACGACCATCACCCCGGAGGGCCAGGCCCCCGCCACCGTGCACACGCTCACGTGCGACCCGGACGGCGGTGACCACCCGAACCCCGACGCCGCGTGCGCCGAGATCGAGGCCGCCCACGGCGACCTCACGGCGCTGCCCGGCGAGCCGGCGCTCCTGTGCACCGACATCTACCAGCCCGTCACGGTGACGGCGACGGGCACCTGGCGGGGCCGCCAGATCTCCTACGAGCACACGTTCCCGAACACGTGCGAGCTGATCCGGGCGACCGGATCGGTGTTCGTGCCCGAACTGATCTAGTTCTCGTTCTCGTCCTGGTGGATGCGGCGGTGCAGTGACTCCATCCGTTCGTCGAGCTGCGCCGCGATCATCGCCGACGACATCAGCTCGTCCACGAAGTCCGCGGGCGGGCTGTCGTCGTACTTGTAGAACAGCTTGTGCTCCAGCGTCGCCCAGAAGTCCATGGCGATCGTCCGCAGCTGCACCTCGACCTTCACGTGCTCGACCCGGTCCGACAGGAACACCGGGATCCGCACGATGAGGTGCAGGCTGCGGTAGCCGTTGGGCTTCGGCGACGCGATGTAGTCCTTGGTGCGCAGGATCTCCACGTCGTGCTGACGCGCCAGCATCGCCGACACGCGGTACACGTCCGACACGAACGGGCAGATGACCCGCACTCCGGCGATGTCGTCCAGCACGTCGCCGATCGAGTCGACGTCGAGCGGCAACCCCTTGCGCCGCAGCTTCTCCAGAATGCCCTCTGGCTTCTTGACGCGGTTGGTGATGTGCTCGATCGGGTCGTGCCGGTGGACCGAGTCGAACTCCTCGCTCAGGATGCGGAGCTTCGTCATGAGCTCCTCGATCGCGAACTTGTAGACGAGCAACCGCCGTTCGAGGTCGCGCAGAAGGCTCAGGTCGTCGGCCAGGTCGGTCACGCCACCCAGCGTACTGACCGGCCGCCGGTCAGAACTGCGCGACCGCCTCCGGCGCGTAGCCGTAGAAGCCGGGCAGGCCGCCGGTGTGGAGGAACACCACGGGCACCTCGCTGGCCGGCGCCAGGCGCTGGAACGCCACCGCGGCCTTGCCCGTGTAGACCGGGTCGAGGATGACGCCCTCGGTCTGCGCGAACAGCTTCAGGACGTGCCACATGTCCTGGGTCGGCACGCCGTAGCCCGGCCCGATCGTGTCGTCGGTGACGGTGACGTGGGCGAGCTTCGGGGGCTCGGCCTTGAGCAGCTCGGCGGCGTCGCCGGCCAGCTGCCGCAACTCGTTCCGCGCGTCCTCCTTCGCGTGGGAGACGCTCGCCGCGTGGACGGTGCCCGGCCAGCCGAGCAGCTCGGTGCCGAGCGCGATGCCCGCCGCCGTGGCGCCGCTGCCCTGGGGGACGACGATGGTGGCGTTGTCGATGCCGCGCTCGTGGAGCTGGCCGACCAGCTCGGCCGCGGCCGCGACGTAGCCGAGCGTGCCGAGGCCGTTCGAGCCGCCGACGGGCAGCGTCACGGCCCTGTCGTGGTTGACGCTCTCGTAGACCCGCGCGGTCTCCTCGGCGTCCGCGCAGACGTGCACGTTCGCGCCGAACATGTGGTCCAGCACGACGTTGCCGGACCTCTCGTACGCGTCGCCGGTCATCGGCACCTTGGCGGTGAGGACCAGCTCGCACCGCAGGCCGAGCTTGGCGCACGCGGCCGCGGTCTGGCGGCCGTGGTTGGTCTGCAGCGCGCCGAACGTGATGATCGTGTCCGCGCCCTGCTCGACCGCCTGGCCGAGCAGGAACTCCAGCTTGCGCAGCTTGTTGCCGCCCGCGCCGAGGCCGTTGACGTCGTCGCGCTTGATCAGCACGGGCGGGCCGCCGAGCGCGGCCGCGAGCCTCGGCGCGTCCTCCAGCGGGGTCGGCCAGCTGCCCAGTGCGACTCGGGGGAACGCGCTCAGGTCCATGTGGGCGAGCTTAGGCGTCATACCGGCCGTCCGAACTCCGCGTAGTGCGTGGAACCGCTCTCGAGCGCCCTGAGCGCCAGGCTGAGCCGCCGGTGCAGCGACGGGTAGATCCGCGGCCTGGCCTCGTCGAGCGTCAGGTACACGACGCCCTCCAGCTCGTCGTCGTGCGCGGTGGCGTTGTCGATCACGCCGCCGTCGAACACGAACTGGTGGCAGTCGCGCCACACGCCGTTGCCGGGGGTCCAGTCCACGACGAGCAGCGGTCCCAGCTCGACGTCGAGGCCGAGCTCCTCGCGGATCTCGCGGACGGTCGCCGCCTTCGGGGACTCGTCGGCCTCCGTCATGCCGCCGGGGATGTCCAGCACGGCCTTGTACGTCGGCACCACGAAGAGCACACGTCCGGTGGAATCGCGGATCAGCGCGCCGCCGGCGGAGGTCTTGGCGGGACGCCGGGACGCGATGCCGGGCTCGTACTCGGGCTCGGCCGGGCCCTCGTCGAGGACGTCGGCGGCGAAGGAGGCGGGGTCTCCCGCGTGCAGTGCGGACACGGGTCGATGATCACACCACGGAGTGAATCCCGCACGGACGGTCCGGCGATTCGCGCCTGGTGGGCCGAGGTGCGGAAGATGACGGACTGCGACCAAACGACCGGGGAGTACGCTGGGGGTTGTAACTCCGTGCGATCAATCGCCGATGTCCACGGCAACATCGGTGGAGGTGACGCCAATGGGGGCAACCGGTGCCGCCAAGCGCAGACGCGACGGTAGATCGGCCCCGTGGTCGGTGGTCGGGCTGACGGTCGTGTTCGTCGTGGTGGCCCAGGTCCAGTTCGCCATCGCGATCGCGGAATCGGTCTGGTGGCCGGCCGCGGTCGGGATGTTGCTGCTGGCTGCGGCGGTCGCGTTCGTGAAGACGGCGCGCAGGCTGCGTTGGGACGACGACAGCGACCCGTACGAGGCACCGCCTGAGGTGGCCAAGCCGCTTCCGGCCGGGTACGAGCCCCACGTCGACGCCGACGGAAGCCTCGCTCGCGCGGTCGGCGACGTGGTGCACGCGTCCAGGCGCTGGCGGGCCTGACAGCTGCACAGCGAAGGCCGGGCCCTGGCGGTGTGGCCCGGTCATCTCGTCCTGTCCTGGACAATTGGGCCATGCCGACGTCGCGACAGTGGCTCGAAGTACGCGCTCACCTGCTCCAGCACCGCCACGCGCTCGCGCTCAAGGCCGCGGGGGAGTACCCGGACGTGCCCAAGGTCGCGGGCACGCCGTTGCTGACCGCGCCGCACTGGACGCCGGCCGGACCGGTGCCGCTGGCGGACCTGTCGCTGTCACTGGAGACCTCCTCCGAATTCCCCTCCTTCGCGTCCGGCCTGCTCCCGGACGGTTTCCGCAGCTACTCCGAGGCGATGGCCGCGCTGGCCGCGCCGGCGGTGTTCGAGAACCGCGAGACCTACCGGCTGCTCGGCTTCACCGACCGGCACCTGACGTTCGGCATCGGCTCGTACTTCGACGGCATCGACGTGGGCGAGGCCTGCGCGCACGAGTACGCGGCCCGCGAGCTCGGCCACATCGGCGAACTGCCGCTGCGTGCCGCGGTCGGTGATCCGTGCGACCCGGCGAACCGCCCGACCAACGTCGCCGTCAGCACGCTGACCGTCCGCCACGACTCGGCGACCGGCGACGCGACGTTCTTCCTGCACTGGCGCGACCCGAAGCGCGTCGGGCACGCGGGCGGCATGTACCAGGTGCTGCCGGTCGGGGTGTTCCAGTCGGCCGGTGACGGCGACTTCTCGTTGTGGCACAGCATGATCCGCGAGTTCGCCGAGGAACTGCTCGGCGTGCCGGAGATCCACGGCGCCGACTACGCGACCTGGCCGTTCGCGCGGGAGCTGACCGCGGCGGCCCGCGTGTCGTACCTCGGCATGGGCGTCGACCCGCTGACGTTCGCCACGGACATGCTGACCGTCGCGGTGATCGAGGCCGAACGGTTCGACGCGCTCTTCGGCGATTTGGTGTCGCACAACGACGAGGGCCGGGTCCTGAAAGGACTCCCGTTCACCGCCGAGAACGTCGAGCGCTTCGTCCACCGCGAACCGACGCAGGCGGCGGGGGCGGCGTTGTTGTCGCTCGCGTGGCAGCACCGGGAGTCGTTGCTCTGAAGGGGTTGGGCAGGTGTGCCCACCGCGTCGTCCGCGGGTCGAGCCGCATCAGCGTCAACGGCTTGGCGGGCAACGGATCCCGCAGCAGCGCGGCCCGGTCCGGGGTGTCCGGGACCGTCTTCGCCACCGCCTGCCACAGCTCGTCCGCCGGGGCGTCGAGTGCGCCGACCAGACCGGTCAGCGCGGTCGCGAAGAACGTGGCGAACGTCTTGGCGCGCAGGGCCTCGCGGTCGGCGTGCAGGCGTTCCGGCAGGTCCGGGCGCGGGCTGACGCGGATGTCGGCCAGGTCGCGGTAGATCAACCGGCGCGGTCGTCCGTCCACCAGGCCCACCAGCAGGTTCTGCTCGTGCGCCTCCAACGCCACCCCGCGGGCGAGCAGGGTCAGCAACGGCGGCACGGCGAGATTCGCGAACTCCGCGAGCCACTCGACCGGGTCACCGAGCTGCCGGATCGGAGGCGGGCCGCCGTCGACCGGGCGCGCGGTCAGGGCGGCCAGCGGCAGCAGGGTCTCGTTCTCCCGCGGCGCGGGCTTGTCGCGCAGGATCACGCCGAGCCTCCGGTCGGGCTCGCCGTTCGTGAGCACCGCGGCCGAAGCCCGGTTGTGCTGCAGTTCGACGCCCTCGACGACGCCCGCGAGGAACTCGGAGACCGTCGTGGCCGTCGCGATCGAGCCGGCGGAGATGTCCCGCACGGCCGAGGTGATCTGGGCGCTCAGCGTCGTCTTGACGTGCCAGTTCCCGGCCGACAGGGTCCGCAGCGCCATCAGGGGCGCGGCGTCCAGCGTGCCGGAGCTCGTGACGTTCAGGCGGTCGGCCTGCCACGGGTGCACGGGCAGCAGGATCTCCCGGCCGTCCCGCAGCTCGTCCGGCCAGTCGCCGAACACCACGTGGTTCGCGGTCGGGTGCACGCGCAGGGCGACCACCGGCCGGTGTTCGGGCCCGTACGCCAGGTGGTCACGTGCGGTGAACCCGGTGCGGTTGCGGCAGCACGGGTGCAGCGGATGGCCGTCGACCACGCTCTGCTCGTGTTCCTCCAGCGACCGGTCGAGGAACGGCGTGGTCAGCGGGCTCGTGGTGCGGGACAGCGCCAGTCCGGCCACGCTGTGGGCGACCTCGGCGATCAGGTTCTCCGAGTCCGGCCAGCGCAACGCGGTGAGCAGCTCGGCGGGATGCTCGGCCTCGATGGTGCTGACCTGCGGCAACGGCTCGATCGCGAGGGCGCGGCGCAGGCGTGCCAGAACGGCCGCGCGGGCTCCCGGCAGGGCCGCGAGGAACCGCTCGGCGCGCTCGCCGTCCAGGGCTTCGGCGAATTCGGTCTCGACCCGCGTCTGCGTCAGAATGACCTGATCCTGACACATCGCCAGTAGGGAAGCGGACACCGGTGGAATCGACCCCTGATCCCGACGGCATCACCACGACCGCGCTGCTCAACTGCCTGCGGCGCGAGGTCGGTCAGGTCGGCCCGGACGGCACGATCCGCCTGCCGCGGACCGGTGTCCTGCTGCGCGCGCGGCAGGGCCGGTGGCTGTCCGATCCCGAGATCTTCACCGGATCGTGGCACTCCCTGCCGTGGCACGAGCTCGCGGTGCTCATCACCAAGGAGCTCGGCGACCCGCCGGTCGGTTTCCTCGACGAGATCGCGGGCTCGCGGTCGGCCATCGCGGCGATCCTCGGGGCACGTCCCGCGCCGCCCGCCGACCTCTACCAGCGCTCCGAGCAGGCGCTGGTCGCCGGGCACCGCTACCACCCCGCGCCGAAGGGCCGCGGCGGCCTGCCCGCGCAGCAGTGGCTGCCGTACGCGCCCGAGGTGCACGCGAGCTTTTCGTTGGCGCACTTGGAAGGTTCGTTCGTCGACGACGGCGACGTCCCGTTGCCCGCCGGGGTGCTGCCGGCGCATCCGTGGCAGCTGGAGTTGCTGGGCATGGCCGGTGAGGCCGCTGATCACGTCGTGTGGCCGACCTCTTCGGTGCGCACGGTGTACGACCCGGCCGCGGACCTGTTCTACAAGTTCAGCCTCGACGTGCAGATCACCAACGACGTCCGCCGGTTGTGGGCGCACGACCTGCGCTGGATCCCGCCGCTCGCGCGGGTGCTGAGACCGGTGTTCGCCGACATCGCCGCGGCCTACCCCGGCACGGCGTTCCTGATCGACCGCGGCTACCGGACGTCGCCGGAGGAATTCGAAGGCCTTGCGGTCGTGGTGCGCGACGGCGTGCGGCGCCACGCGTTGCCGGGCGTGACCCCGTTGCTGGCGGCCGGGATCAGCGAGGGTTTCGAGGGAAACCCGTTGGACGGCTTGAGCTCCGCCGAGGCCCTGCGGTGGTTCCGGCAGTACGTCTCGGTCGTCGTTCCCCCGGTGCTGCACGCGTTCTTCGCGCACGGTGTCGTGATGGAGTGCCACCTGCAGAACGTGCTGGTGGGCGTGGACGAGTCGGGCCTGCCGGTACAGGTGTTCTACCGCGACCACGAAGGCATGCGGTTGCTGCCGAGGCACGCCGCGCTCCTGTCCGAAGTGGATGGTGATGGCGGCTCGCGCGGCGTCACCGAGGCGAAGGGCTGGGAGCGGCTGCAGTACTGCCTCGTGGTGAACCACCTGATGGAGATCGCCGGCGCGGTGCTGGCCCGGCACCCCGAGCTGGACGTGTGGGCCGAGGCGCGGGACGTCTTCCGCGCGTTCGGATCGTTCACACTGCTGAACTCGTTGCTGGAGAGCCCGTTCGTGCCCGCGAAGGCGAACCTGCTGCTGCGCTGGACGCGCGCGGAGGGTGCGGCGAGCCGGTACGTCGACTGCCCGAATCCCTTGTACCGGAACTGGCTGATTTCGTTGACGCCGCTTTCGCGCCGCCAATAGCGTGCGGGGCATGACACGTCTGCTGGCGTTGCTCGTGCTGATCTCGGCGATGGTTGTCGACGCACCGGCAGCGTCGGCCTACGTGCCCCCTGTCATCCGCACCGCGACGAGCCTCGACGCCGGCTGGCGCTTCCTGCGCGCCGACGCCGCTGGAGCCGAGGCACCGGCGTTCAACGACTCGTCGTGGACCCCGGTGAACGTCCCGCACACGTGGAACGCCGCCGACGGCCAGGACGGCGGCTCGAACTACTACCGGGGAATCGGCTGGTACCGCAAGCACTTCACGCCGCCCGCCACGTTGGCGGGCCGTCGGCTGTGGCTGCAGTTCGACGGCGTGAACCAGGTGGCGGACGTGTGGGTGAACGGCGTCCGGCTCGGCCAGCACCGCGGCGGGTTCGCCGGGTTCCGGTTCGACGCGACCTCGGCGTTGAAACTCGGCCAGGACAACGTGATCGCGGTGAAGGTGGACAACCGTGCCGCCACCGACGTGGCACCGCTGTCCGCCGACTTCACCTTCTTCGGCGGCATCTACCGCGGTGTGTCGCTGATCGGGCTGGACCTGCTCGGCGTGCGCATGGGCGACTACGGCGGCCCTGGCGTCTACCTGCGACAGCGTGCGTTGACCGACACGTCCGCAAGCGTCGAGGTGACCACCAAGGCCTGGAACAACCGGAGTTCCGTTGCACGCGTGCAGGTCCGCGCGGTCGTCACCGATCACACGGGCGTTGTCGTCGGCGAGAGCGTGTCCACCGCCCGTTCGGTCAACGCCGCCACCGGTTTCGACACCGTGCAGACCGTGACGATCCCACGCCCGCACCGCTGGAACGGCAAGGCCGACCCGTACCTGTACCGGGCGAGCGTGGAGATCGTCGACGCCGACACCGGTGTGGTGAAGGACGTCGTCACCGAACCGCTGGGCCTGCGGACCGCCGCGGTCGACGCGTCGACCGGTTTCTCGTTGAACGGCAGGCACTTGCGCCTCAACGGCGTCAACGCCCACCAGGACCGGCTGAACACCGGCTGGGCCGTCACACCGGACCAGCACCGCCAGGACTTCGACCTGATGGACGAGATGGGCGTCAACGCGCTGCGCACCGCGCACTACCAGCAGGCCGAGCAGGTCTACGACCTCGCCGACGAACGCGGTTACCTGGTCTGGAGCGAGATCCCGCTGGTCAACGAGGTGACCGACAGCGCGGCGTTCCGCGCCAACGCCCAGCAGCAGCTGCTGGAGCTGATCCGGCAGAACTTCAACCACCCGTCCATCGCGTTCTGGGGTATCGGCAACGAGCAGAGGACCAGCGACACCGCCACCAACAACCTGCTGCGGGACCTGGCCGCGTCCGTGCGCGCGGAGGACTCCGGCCGACTCTCGACCTACGCGAGCAATCTCGGCGACCTCGACCCGGTCTCCAGTCACGCCGATCTGGCCGCCTACAACAAGTACTACGGCTGGTACGACAAGAGCAGCACGGGCCCCGGCGCGTGGGCCGACCGCCTGCACGCCGCCGACCCGGCACGCCGGATCGCGCTCAGCGAGTACGGCGCGGGCGGCAGCGTCGTCCAGCACGAGGAGAACCCGAGCCCGCCCGTCACCACGTCCCGCTGGCACCCGGAGGAGTACCAGACCCTGGTCCACGAGAACTCCTGGGCGCAGTTGCGCAGCCGGGACTTCCTGTGGGGCACCTTCGTGTGGAACATGTTCGACTTCGCCGTCGACAGCCGCTCCGAGGGCGACACGTTGGGGCGCAACGACAAGGGCCTGGTCACCTACGACCGTGCGGTGCGCAAGGACGCGTTCTGGTTCTACAAGGCGCAGTGGACCGACACCCCGTTCGTGCACCTGAACAGCGCTCGCTGGACGCAGCGCACCGCCGCCGCCACGACCGTCCGCGCGTACGGCACCACCGACACCGTCCAGCTGTTCCTGAACGGTGTCGCGGTCGGCACGCCGAAACCGCCTGCGGCAGACCACATCTGCACGTGGCCCATCACCTTGCGGCCGGGCGTCAACACGGTGACCGTCACCGGCGTGCGAGATGGCCGTGCCTACACCGACACGGCCACCTGGACGCTGAACTAGCCGTTGTACGCCGAGAAGATCCGAGCGAACTCGTAGGGCTGCTGCGAGATGTTGGTGCAGCGGTACAACGCACCGTTGCACGCGTTGGCATCCCGTCCCTGCTCCCAGAACGAGAGCATGCCCAGGTGCACCGAGCTCGCGAAGCTCACCAGCGCCCGCGCGTCCTTCTGGTAGAAGATCTCGTTCTGCGAGTCGTTCACGCCCAGCATCGGCGTGACCCCGATCTTCTTCCACGCGGCCGAGTCCGACAGCCCGTAGACCGACTTGACCTGGGCCTGCGTCGCCTTCGCCGCCGCGATCGCCTTGGCGCCCTGGTCACCGGCGCCCTGGTAGTAGTCCATCGCCATGATGTTGACCAGGTCGAGGTTGACCCCGGCGTTCTTGGCCGACCGCACCACGTTCACGCCGTCGGCCGTCAACCCGTTCGGCAGCACCGGCAACGTGAGCGAGATCTTCAGTCCGGGATTGCGGTCCTGCAGGATCTTCAGGGCCTGCGACCGCCGCTGGACGGTCGTGGGATCGGCGACTGCGGCGCCCTCGATGTCGAAGTCGACGTACTTCAGGGCGTACGCCTTCACGACGGCGTCGTACTCGTTCGCCAACGTGGTCGGCGTGGTGCAGTAGTAGGCCAGCTCGATGCCCGACGCGCCGCCGAAGGAGATCTTCACGTCACCGCCGGCCGCGCGCAGCTTCTGAATCTCCTCCTTCTGCCAGCCGGTCCTGGGGTCGTAGGCGCCGAACCAGCTGGCCTTGCAGCCGTAGGAGGTGACGAAGCCGAGCGTGAAGCTCTTGACGCCGCCCTTGCTCGCCATCTCGGACAACACGGGCGTGGGCCACGCTCCCATGTCGACGTAGGGGGCGACCGACGACGCCGTCGCCGCCTGACTCGTGCCGGCCGGCAGCGCCATCGCCACCATCGCGGCGACCATGCCGATCTCGAGCAGCTTGTTCCGCATGACGAACCTCCTCAGTGCAGGGGTGAGGCGGGGCCAATATTGGTATAGACCATCAGCCCGGCGATGGCCAGACCGGAGTTGCCTTCCGGCGTGGAAACGCCGGAAAGCTCCCGATATGCACCTTCAGGTGGTTCGCGTCAGCGCGGTCGGTTCGTCGATCTCGACGACCTCGTGGTCGCGCAGGTGGACGTCCAGATCACCGACGTACCAGCGGTCGTCGCCGTGATGCTCGGCGACGCGGAGGCCGCCCGGTTCCTCGCGCGCCCGCACGAGCAGTTCCGCGTGTGGCGCTCGGCAGGTGAAGTACCGCGTGCGTGCGGGGCGGGGAGCCCAGGCCCGCAGCAGGCGGGTGGCGGTCTCCGGGCCGATCTCGGTCAGCGTGCCGCAGGCGAACCCGTGGCGGATGCTGTAGATCGCGCTCGACCCGACCCAGCCACCGTCGTAGTGCTCGTCGTACTCGGCTTTCTCGCCGATGCGCGTGCGCGCGATGAGCGCGGGGTTCTCGACGTCCGGCGCAAGCGGGTTCGTGATCGCGTAGTAGCGGTAGGTCGTGTCGCCGCACACGCGCAGAGCCTGGGTCTTTTCGAACGCGTCGGCGTCCTCCCTGGTGATCCGGATCCGCCTGCCCTCGACCGCGCCGTCCTCCCAGACGAGGTCGGTCGTGTAGCACTGCTCCCGCCCGGTGAGCCAGAACCGCCGCAGCACGGTCAACGGGTCGTCGAACGGGTGCTCGGCGGTCTCGATCGCGTAGTGGTGGACGTCCGGGTAGTAGCCCTCGTGGGCGTACCCCCGCAGTCCGCTGCGCTCCGGATCCCTGTCCTCCAGCGGTCCCGTCGGTTCGAGCATCGGCAGCAGGGCGAACGCCTGCTCCTCGGTGATCGGCACGTTCGTGAACCAGCTGCGGCACAACGGGTCGCAGTGCTGCCACCCGTGGCCCGGCACGTACATCTCCTCCCAGCCGTCGTCGACCCGCACGACCATCAACGGGTTCTCGATCGGACGGTCGTCGTCGAGCAAGGCGAGGTACCTCATGCGGCGCCTCCGGCGATGCGCTGCTCGACCCGATGGCGATTCGACTCCGTGAGCCTGACCGCGTGGCCCGCCGGCCGGTCCCTGCGCTGCACCCACGCGCCGTAACCGGTGGCGCGGGTGTACTCCTCCAGCATTTCCAGGCCCTTGTTCGACCAGGTGCGGATGAGTGCCAACGGGTTGCGCAACGGATGCTCGGCGTCGGTGATCGCGTAGTAGACGTGCGACGCCACGACGGCCCGTGCCTCGACGGCTCGTTCGACGAGCATTTCCTTGACGTGCAAGGCTTCTACCTGCGAGATGCCGATGATCTCGTAGTCCTTGTCGCCGCGGCTCACGTCCTCCCGCACCCAGCTGATCGACCAGTCGTCGCGGTGCGCGCTGAACTGCTCCTCGCGCTCGCGCTTCCCCTCCTGCGAGATGCGGAGGAGGCCTGCCGCGGGGCGAGGCCTCTGGCCGCTCTCCTCGATCAGCGCGCAGTAGGTGTACTCGGGCTCCGGTGGCGGTGGCGGCGTGGGATTGCCGTGCGCCACGAAGCTCCGCACCGCCGCGATGTCGAACGGCTGCTCGAAGTGGGCGGCCTTGTCGCTGCTGGAGCGAACGTGGGCGCTCGTCCCGGTCCAGTGCCACGCGCCGTCCCGGAAGTGTTCCTGGCGGATGGCGCCCAGGTCGTTGCGGAAGCGCACCAGGGTGTCGAGGAGGCCGGGAGCGCCGACCGTGCCGCGGTAGCACCAGAGCGGCGTGTCCGGACCGGAGCCGCAGAGTTCCCTCAGCCGCGCCGCCTTTTCCGGTGGCACGGGGACGAGCTCGCGTTCGTCGAACGGCGGGACGTAGATCCACTGGTCGCCGTGGACCTCGGTGATCCACACGTTCCGGTCGTCGACGACCTTGCGGACGACCGCGGCCGGGTCCTCGGGGTCGGGGTGGAAGGCGTTCACGACCGCGTAGTACCGGAACGTGGCCTCACCGAACACCCGGCGGAACTGCGTCTCCTCGAACCGGAGCGCGTCGGCCGCGGTGATCGGGACGCGTTCCCCGCCCGTCTCGGCCCGTTCCCACTGCAGCGCCTCGGTGTAGACCTCCTCGATGTCACCGCGGACGCGCACGACCGTCGGCGGATCGTCGACGGCGTAGTAGCGGAAGAGCGGGCGCCACACCGGTTCCTGTTCGAGACCTGGCTCGGGCGTCCAGGTCTCGCGCAGCGCGTCGGCGGCCGCCGCGGTGATCGGCACCACCCTGCCGGGCCGCTCGCCCGCCCTGATCGCGATCGCGGCGTTCGTCCGCACCCACTGGCCGTTCGCGCGGTACACCTCGTCGTACGGCAGGCAGCACGGGGAGATGTGGTGGCGCACCAGGGCGGCCGGAGCGGTGACGTCCGGGTGGTCCTCGGTGACGACCGCGTAGTAGCGGTGCGGGCTGGTCTTCCGCAACCGCTTCGCCATCGTGGTCTCGAAGGCCAGCACGGTCATGAAGCCGATCGGCACGCGCCGGCCCTCGGCGTCGCCCGGTTCCCACTTCAGGTTCTCCGTGTACCGCTCGAACTCGCCCGTCGCGGGCCGTTCGCGCACGACGGTCCGCGGGTTCTCGACGGTGTGCTCGTCGTCCACGATCGCGACGTAGTGGTAGAACTCGTGGCCGGTCTCGCGTTCGTGCAGGACGGCGGCGAAGCGGTCGACGGCGGCCGGGTCGATCGGGACCGCCTCGGCGGTGTCGGGCACGGGCGGCGTGCTGGGTGCCCATTCCGTCATGGACACGAGGTGTTCCTCGTGCTCGTCCGCTCCCTCGGCCCACCTCCGCACGACGGCCAGCGGCCGGTCCGCCGGGTGCTCTGCGTCGGTCAGCGCGAAGTAGCGGAACGGCCGGTCCAGCGGCAGGAACCGGTTGAAGGTGTTCCAGTCGATGATGAGCCGGGCTCGCCGTTCGTCGATCTCGTGCTGCAGGAAGCCGCGGCGTTCGGACACGTGACTCGGCCGCCAGCCCTCGAGCGCGACGAAGATCTCCTCGCGATCCCCGTCCTGCCGCAGCACGTCGTAGGCCCGGCCGGTCTGCTTGTAGTCGGCGATCGCGAAATACCGGTACTGGCGCCTCATCATGTCCCCCCAGACACATGACCTGTTGCGTCCAAATGCGACGGTCCGCATGAGTCGGGCACCCACCATCGCATCGGGGTGGGTAGCCCCGCGTGGGAGGCGTTCACCTGGCTTCACCTGTACGAACGCCGACCGCACCGACTGTACTCAACCCCCAGATGAGTACGCTCAGCAATCTAGCCGCCTGTCACGGGTGACTGTCAAGTAAAGTTTAGTGAACACGGAGTGGTCTCGGTCACCAGGTCCGGGGCGTCGCAGTGGGGAGGAAATTCGTGCCACCTGCAGGCGAACAGCGCAGCCTGGCGCGGGCGTTGTCCACGCTGATCGAGAAGAAGGCGCAGCGCGACGGGCCGGACAGCGTCGCGGACCAGGTGATCGGCGAGCACATCGGCAAGTCGCGCACCACGGTGTGGAAGCTGCGCACGGGCCAGGAGACCAACCCGAAGATCGAGACGCTGGAAGCGCTGGCGCGGTTCTTCGGCGTGCGGGTGAGCTACTTCCTCGACGAGGACAGCGCGGCCGCGGCCGACGAACAGCTGGACTCGCTGCAGGCGGCCCGGCGGCTGCAGCAGGTCGCCGAGCAGCACGGGGTGCGGGGCGTCAACGCCCGGCTCGGCAGCCTGTCCCCGAACAGCCTGGCGGCCGTCGCCAGGCTCATCGAGAAACTCGGCGAATCCGAAGAACAGGGACCCGCCACGCATGACCGAACCACGCCGTTCCAGCCGCCGAAGCCTGCACGGCCTCCGCAAGCGGATCGACCGTGAGCTGAACGAGCTCCAGTGGCCGGTGCCGTTCGACATCGGCGTCCTGCTCGACCAGATCGCGGCCCGGCGCGGCAAGCCCATCACGTTGTTCCCCGCGGAACTGCCGGCCGACGGTCCCGGCGGTCTCGTCGTGGAACGGCAGGACGACCTGGTGATCGTGTTCGACGACCGGCTGCCCATGTTGCAGCAGGAGCACATCATCATGCACGAGGTCGCGCACGTCCTCTTCGGACACCGCGGCACGACGCTGGACGACCTCGGCGGCGCGGACGACCTGTCCGAACTGGACCCCGAGGTGGTCGAGTCGGCCCAGCGGTTCGCGCGCAGGCACGGCTACTCGCAGCTGGAGGAGACCGAGGCCGAGATCGCCGCGGCGTTGATGTGGCTGCGGGTCGGCGCGGCGCGCAGCATGATCCGGCCCCGCGTGCGGACACCGGAGATCGCGGAGGCCGACGAGCGCTTCCGCGCCGCGCTCACCCGTGCCAGGAGCCGCTGATGCCGCCGATCATCGTCGCGATCCTGCTCACCACGGTGCTGTGTCTCGGATACATGGTGCGCTCGCTGGTGCTCAACCCCGCGAACCACGCGTTGCGCGCGGCGTGCGCGGCGATGCTCGCGATGTTCGTGGCCATCGCACTGGGTCTGGTCACCTCGGGTGCGCACCTGATCCACCCGATGAGCCCGGTCAAGTGGGCGATCTCCGTGGTGCAGCACGCGTTCACCATGAGCAGCCTCTACCTGATCATGCTGTTCTTCCTGTTCTCGGTGCATCCGCGGCCGATGGCCGCGCGGCTGGCCAAGCGGCACGGAGCGGTGCTGCTGGCCGCGATCGTGGTCATGACGGCGTTCGCGGTGATGGCCGGCCCCGCCGACTACTCCGCCGGGTTCGTCGCCCACTACGCCGAGGCGCCGTTCTCGTCGCTGTACCTCGCGGTCTACGCGGCCTACCTCGGGGTGATGGTCCTGACCGGTGCCCTGTTGTCCGCGCGGTGGGCACGGCTGGCGAGCGACCCGTGGATCCGGCGCGGCATGGCCGTCGGTGCCGTCGGTTGCGCGGCCGGTGCCGTCTACAGCGCCATCAAGGTGACGTACACCCTGTTGCCGCGCTTCGACATCACGCCGGCGGTCGGCGAGATGGTCCTCACCGGACCGGTGATCCTCGTGGCCGTGCCGCTCGGACTCGCCGGCCTGACCGTGCCCGGCTGGGGGCCGAGGCTCACCGCGCTGACGCAGTGGGCGCGGCGGTACCGGGCGCACCACCAGCTGCACTCCCTGTGGGCGGCGCTGACCGGGCGGTTCCCGCACGTGACGATGAACCTCGGCGGCACGAGGCTCGGCCGCCGGTGGGACGACAAGTGGGCGCCGCACCCGCGTGAGATGGACCTCCGCCTGCACCTGCGCGTCGTCCAGATCTGGGACGCCCGCCGCGCGCTGACCGACTACTGCGACCCGGCCGAGTACGACCGGGCCCTGTCCGAGGCCGACCGCGCCGGTCTCACCGGTGACGAACGGGCGGCGTTCGCGGAGGCGGCGATGCTGACCGCCGCGCTCGACCGCACCGAGCGCGTCGAGTCCGCCGCGGCGGTCCACGCGCCACCCGCGGTGGAAGCGGATCTCGCCCGCAACGTGGCCTGGTTGCGGAAGGTCTCGCGGTTCGTCGCGGGTCAGCAGAGCTGACGGTGCGCGCTGTCGAAGAACACCAACGGGTCTTCTTCGTCGCGTTGCGCGCACCAGCACGGGCTGCCGAACACCAGCACGTGATCGGCGACCTCGACGACCTGGCGCACGTCGCACACCGCCGCGGCCGTCGCGGCGTCCAGCACCGGGATGCCGAGGTGCGCGCTCCACGGCACGCCCGCGAACCGGTCGCCGCCCGTCGCGAACCGGGCGGCGAGACGGCGGTGCGCGAAGCCGAGCACGTTGACACCGAACGACTCCCGCCGCCTGATCGCCGCGAGCGTGCCGCTCCGGTGCGCCAGTGAGATCATCAGCAGCGGCGGGCGCAGGGAGATCGAGGTGAACGCGTTGACCGTGCAGCCGACCGGGTCCCCGCCCGCCGTGCTGGTCACCACCGCGATGCCGGTGGGCCAGGTCCGCATGAACGCCCGGAAGTCCGCGCCGGTGAGCGCGGGCTCAGCACGGGCGGTCATCGGTGGTCCACCAGCTCGGCCTCGCACATCTTCCGCCGGTGCAGCAGTTCCGGCTCGTCGGCGCCGGGAAGCACCAGTGCGCGGGAGTAGTCGTCGATGGCCTCGCGGAACCGGCCGGCCGCCTGGTGCACGAAACCCCTGTTGTACAACAGGTCGGGGTTGGCGGTGTCGAGCTCGATGGCGACGGTGAGGTCCTCGACGGCGGCGTCCTGGTCGCCGAGGACGTGCGCGAGAGCGGCGCGGCTGGCCCGTGCGGCCACGAGGTGGGCGTCGACGCGAAGTGCATGATCGAACTCCTGGGCCGCGAGGTCGAGATCGTCCGTCTCCATGGCGAGCAGGCCGCTCGCGTGCAACAGCCGTGCGTCCTCCGGGTGCACCCGCAGGCCTTCGTCGACGTGGGCGCGGGCGGTGTCGAACGCGCCGGTGTCGATCAGGAGGCTGATCAGGTTGATCCGCGCGTCCAGCTGGTCCGGTTCCAGTTCGACCACATAGGACAGATCGGTGATCGCGCCCTCCAGATCACCGAGCTCGGCCAGCAGGTCGGCGCGGTTGTAGTGCAGTTCGAGGAACGGCGCGGTCAGCGTCGTGGCCTTCGCGTAGTCCTCCAGCGCCCGCTCGGGTTCGCCCAGCTTGCGCCATGCGTCGGCGCGGTCGAAGTAGTAGTCGGGGTAGTTGGGGTCGACCTCGATCACCGCGTGGAGGTCGGCCAGCGCCTCCTCGACGCGGCCCAGTGCCATCAGCACCTTGGCCCTGTTGTTCAGCAGCACCGAGCGGTGCAGCTGGTGCTTGGCGGGGTCCAGTTCCGCGTCGAGCCGCCGCACGCCCTCGTTGACCAGGTCGAGCGACCCCGGGAGGTTGCCGAGGTGCATCTCCACCAGGGCCTTGCCGTTGTTCTGGAAGACCGTCTGGAACGTCCGCTCCTCGATGTCCGGCAGCAGCGACGCGATGGCGACGGCGTTGTTGAGCAACACCTTGGCCTGGTGGTGGTCCTTGTGCTCCGGCGGGTGGTGGCGCGTGTAGAGCATCGCCATCGCGTAGGAGCTGAACAGGTGCACCATCGGGATCGTGTAGCGCTCACGCAGTTCGTCGTAGTACGGCAGGCTTTCCAGACTGCGGTCGAGCGAGGCGAGCGCGGTCGTCATCTTCGTGGTGAGCAGCCAGTGGCGTTCCTGGTCCGCGAACGGGTCCGTGATGGCCCTGCCGCGCGGCACGATGTCCAGCAGCATGTGGTAGAAGCCCATGTCGAAGCAGTGGTTCGCGGCGTCGAGCATCGCGATGCTGCCCGCCTGGGCCGGGTCGCTGCCGTGTTCGAGGTGGTACAGCAACGCACCCAGCCCGAGGCTGCTGTCCCCGCCGGTGAGCTCGGCGGCGCGTTCGTCGTGCAGCCGCGCGACGACGGCGGGGTCGGCGGTGGCGTACGCGGCGAGCTGCCGAGGGTCGTCGGAGACGCAGTCGGAGTCGATGAACGCCTGAAGGGCTTCCTCGTCGGTGCCGGTGAACTCGGGACGCCGCGGCGCGCTGATCTGCCGCGCGTACCGGCGCAGCGAGGACTTCAGCTCATCGGTGACGTCCTCGGTGCGGGTGGTGATCACGAACCGGAGCGGGCCGGAACCCGCGCGCCGCAACGCGATAGCGGCGAACTCCTGGTCGGTGTGGTCGGCCAGGTCGAGGTTCGTGAACGCCAGTGTCAACGGGTCGTGGCCGGCCAGATCGGCGTACGAGCGCAGGAACTCGAAGATGCCGTGGGCGAGGCGGCGCGTGCGGTTCGCCGGGTAGATCCTCGTGCGCTCACTGGGAATCGCGAGCGAGGTGAGGGTCTGCGGCCCGGCGCCGATCAGGCCGGACAGCTCGGGCGCGGCGGACAGGATCTCCAGCGCGTGCCGGCCGACGAGGTCGGGCCACCTGGTGTGCGCGTCCGGCACCAGCGCGCGCATTAGCGTGCCCACGCCGGTGTACGGCCCGCGCAGTCTGGAATGGCAGTCGACCTCCGCGTCACCGAAGGCCTCGGCCCGCGGCCCGATCCGCCACAGGTGCTCGCTCATGCTGCTTCCTTCCCCGATGTGCGGTCGCGGCGCGAGACCACGACCAGCAGGACGACCTGGATCACGATCAACAGCACGGACACGGCGGAGTCCCAGAAACCCGCACCGCCCGAGGTGCCCCGCACCAGCGCGGTCCACGTCCGCACCACGAACCCCACGACCACCGGCACGATCGCGACGACGAACGTCACCAGCAGGAAACCCGCGCCGGCGACGGTGATCAGCGCGAACCACGGCGCCACCCGCCGATCGCGCGGAGACCAGTCCTGATCGTCCGATGTGGACTTGCGAACGCCGGGCAGCCAGGCGAACTTCCCGCGCAGGTAGGCGGTGGTGGCCTCGTGCAGGTTCGTGCAGCCCAGCATCGTGGTGAAGACGAAGTAGAGATCGGTGCGCAGGAACACGTAGAACTGCCAGGCGAGCCGCAACACGGTCATGTACGCGAGAGCGAGACCCAGGCGCCCCACCAGGTTCGGCCCGGTCAGTGCGGCGACGACCGTCAGCAGGCTGAACAGCAGCACGTCGGCCAGCATGCCCGCGAGGAACGGCAGGTACCGCTTGCGGCGCGGCACGCTGAGCAGACCGTCGAGCTCGGTCTGCACGACCAGGAAGTACAGCCGCCTGCCGACGCTCAGCCTGGACGGCAGGCCGAGCCTGCGCCCGGCGAGCACGTGGAAGCTCTCGTGCAGCAGCACCGCGGGAAACTGGGACAACGTCAGCACCACCTGCACCGCGACGAGCGAGGAGGTGAAGAAGACCTGCTCCGCGTGCGGGCGCAGCGCGGGCAGGAAGGCCAGCACGGCCAGCGCGGCCGCGACCAGCGCGGCGTAGGCGGCCCAGGCGGCCGGTGCGAACGCCGCACGACCGAGCCGTTGGAAGCGGACTTCCCGCCGCACCACCGGACTTTCGCCGTCCTCGCGGATGAACCGGAGCTCGTGCAACGCCGCGACGAAGTCCTCCATGTCGATGGCCTCGCCGAACTCGGTCCGGTACCAGTCGGCGGCTTCGGGCACCGGCATGCCCTCGGACAACCGGCGCAGCAGCTCCGCCCCGTCCTCCGGGAGCGTGGCGTAGGAGTCGGCGTCGAGCCGGCCGACGGTGATCCCGTCGTGCTCCTCGACGAAGGTCAGCGGGTGGAACTCAAGGCGGTGCACGGACATCGACGACTCCGGGAGGTAGGTGGTGGATGGCCGCTCACGAGCGACGTGGCACGGGAGCGGCCATCCGCCCGGTTCATCAGCAACAAGGAATGCAGTAGCCGGGCGCGGAAGTCGTGAGCTTGATGGAGCCGTTCTTCCGGATCGACATCTTCTTCATTCGAATCACCTCCGTCCCGCCGAGGCGTCGGCGGAACTCACCGTGTCAGCGGCGGGGGCCGCCCGGCAGTGGGGATCCGGCCCCGGAATCCGGACGGGCCGCCGGACCTGGAACGGGGGCATGCCCCCATGGCCGCCGCCGGGCCGGGCGTTGCACGGTGTGGGCATGCGAGACGACGCGCTTTCGATCATCGTGACCGGATCCAGCGCCGCGCTGGGGATGCCGGGGTATCTGACGTGGTTGCGGCAGGAGGTCGACCTGAGCCTGCGGGTCCTGCTGACGCACAACGCCGAGCGGTTCCTGCGGCGCGAGGTCGCCGGCTGGTACGCGGACGAGGTGTGCGTCAGCGACGACCCGGACCTCAACCCCGTCGAGTTCGCCCGGCGGTCGCTGGGGATCGTCGTGCTGCCCGCCACCGCGAACACGCTGGCGGCGTGTGCTCTCGGCCTCGGCTCGTCACCGGCGCAGACCGCGCTGCTGGCCGCGACCCGGCCCGCGTTGTTCTTCCCCGCCATGAACGAGGTCATGTGGGACAAACCGGTGATGCGCCGGCACGTCGAGACGCTCCGCGCGGACGGGCACACCGTGGTCGAACCGCAGCGGCGCCCCGTCTTCGAGCTGTGGCAGAAGGAGAACGTGCTGGGCATCGGCATGCCGGAGCCGGAGGAGGCGATCGAGCTGATCGTCGCCTGGCTGGAGGTCCTCCTCGACAGCGTCGTCGAGGAGGACACCGGGACGGACGCCGTGCCGCTCACCGGGTGACCGGTCAGCCGGCGAGATCGCTCACGTGGTCGATGGCGAACCTGTGCAGCGACCTGCGGTCGTGCTCACCGGTCTTGGCGAGCAGGCTCGCGACGTGCTTCTCGGCCGTGCGCGGCGAGATGTAGAGCCGTCTGGCGATCTCGGTGTTGCCGAGCCGTTCGGCCAGCAGCCGCAGCACCTCGTTCTCCCGCGCGGTGATGCCGAGCACCCGCAGCCGGGCGGGCACTTCGTCGGTGCCGTGACGGCGTTGCGACGCGGTCCACCCGGCGCGCCGCAGCAACGCACGGCAGGCGTTCGCGACCGCGCTCATCTGGCCGACGTGGAAGTACTCCTCGGCCTCGCGCAGCCAGGTCGCCGGGTCACCCCACCCGTCGGTCAGCGCGGCGTCCGCCACCAGCCGCAGCCCGAGCCGGCGGGCCAGGGCGAACGGTTCGGAGACCCTGCCGTGCTCCGCCATCACCTCGGCCGCCTCCGCCGGGCGCCCGTTCCGTCCCGCGATCACCGCCTTGGCCAGCAGCAGGAACTGGCGGTGCCACGCCCATCCGGCGGCGGCCGCCTCGGGGTGGTGCGATCGGTCCGTCACACCGTCGAGCACCCCCAGCAGGACTCTCAGCCCGTGCGGCCAGGTCGCGAGGTGCTGCGCCGGATTGCCGATGCCGGCCCGCGCGGCGAGATCGAGCGCCTCCACCGCCCGTTGCCGGTCCTCCTCCGCCAGCGCGCAGAACGTCTCGCAGACCGCCTGCACGAGAGGGGACGCGCTGCCGTCCAGCGACCGCACCGCGCGTTCCATCGCCGGCCGTTGCCCGCGGTGCGCGAACATCACCGCCTTGGCGATGATCACCTCGTTGGCCACGTCCCGCAGACCCAGCCTGGTCATCACGGGAAGGCAGCGGTCGGCGAGCTCGGTAGCGAGCACGAACTCGCCGCGCAGCACCGTCGTCAGGACCAGATCCGCCTGCAGCAGGTGTCCCTCCAGCACCGCGCCCGCCTCGAACGCCCGTCCGCACGCCTGGCGCAGCCGGGTGTCGTCACCGGATCGCAGGACGTCGTTGAACCCGGACCTGGCGCGCGACCGCAGGCGCATCGCCGGCAGCCGGTGCTGGTGCGCCAGCTCGGCCATCCGCCGGAAGTGCGCGTCCGACTCGGCCAGGTCCCGTTGCCGCGCAAGGGTTCCCAGCAGCTCCAACGCCTCGCAGGCGACCACCGGCAACGTCGACCGCGCGGCCTCGGCGAGCGCGCGCAGCGCCGGTTCTCCCGCGCCCGTCAGGTTCGCGGTGATCAGGTCGATCCGCGCGGTGAGCTCCGGCGCGGCATCCGGACGTAGCAGCGCGCGTGCGGTCTCCACCTCGTCGTTGCCCCGGGACCACAGCCGCGCCCGCACCGCCACCAGCGCCAGCGTCGTGTGCAGCACGGCCCGTCCCGAGTCGTCGAGGCCGAGGTCGTCGATGCCCGCGGCCAGGGCGAGAGCCCGCTCGAC
This sequence comes from Lentzea sp. NPDC004789, assembly GCF_053601075.1. Taxonomy (NCBI): domain Bacteria; kingdom Bacillati; phylum Actinomycetota; class Actinomycetes; order Pseudonocardiales; family Pseudonocardiaceae; genus Lentzea; species Lentzea sp. NPDC004789. The sequence goes on from NZ_JBSGBE010000015.1 coordinate 213,129, forward strand.
CTCGCCCGCCTCGGCGAGCGCGGTGAGCAGCGGTGCCAGCACGGCGATCGGCTCGCAGCAGTCCGTCGCCAGCTCCTGCGCCCGGCGCAGCAGCGTCACGGCCGTGGCCGCGTCGCCGTCGACGAGCGCACGCCGTCCCGCGTCGACGAACAACCGCCGGGCGGCCTCGGTCTCACCGGCCGCGAGCCACAGGTCCGCCGCCACCGCGCACCACTCGCCGGGCAGCTCCGGCCAGCAGCTCTCCAGCGCCTCGGCGGCGCGCCGGGCGAGCTCCGCCCGTTCACCGGCACCGGCCAGCTGCAGCAACGCGTGCGGGGTCAGCGCCTGCCGGAACGAGTACCGGTCGGCCGCGAGGTCGTCCGGCGTGACGAGCTGGTTCGCCACGGCCGGCCGCAGCCGTCGCACCAGGTCCTGCCGGCTCAGGCCGCACGCGATCCGCAGCACCGGCAGCGGAAACCGGCGCCCGAACACGGCCGCGACGGTGAGCAGCTCGGCGAGCTCGCAGCCGAGCCGGCGCACCCGTTCCGCGACGCTGTGCACGACCGCCTCCGGGACCGCGGTGCCCGGTTCCCACCCGGATCGGGTCGGCACGTGGTCGCTGATCAGGCGGCCGGGCGGGACCGCGGTGCCCGGGTCCCGCCCGAGGCCACCACCACTGATCAGGCCGCCGAGCAGTTCCTCCGCGATGAACGGCACCCCCTCGCTGTCCCGGAACACCAGGTCCACGGCCGCACTCGGCGCCTCCCCGACACAGCAGGCGACCAGGTCCCGCACCTGGGACCGGTCCAGCCGGGCCGGTTCGACGACGGTGACGCCGCCGCGCCTGCCGCCCCGCACCAGCTCCAGCACCGGGCTCTGCTCGCACCTGGCGGTCGCGAGCACGGCCACCCGCCCGGCCAGGTTGTCGGCGAGGTAGTCGAGGATCGCCACGGTGTCCGCGTCGGCGTCGTGCAGGTCTTCCAGGACCAGCACGCATCCGGTGTCGCGGCCGACCGCGCCCAGCAGCCGCAGGAGACCTTCCGCCACAACGGGAAGCGCCTCGCGATCACCGAAAGCCCTGTTGTCGCGCCATTCCGGGGCGAACCGGGCGAGTGCGGGGCGGTAGGGCAGCAGCTCCGGGTCCGGCGGCACGCCGCTGGCCCTGGTGAGCGAGAGCAGTGCTTCCGACACCGACCGCAGTGGCGTGGCCGCGTCGGCCCGGCCGCGCAACACCCGCATCCCAAGTGAGACGGCGTGTTCCGCGGCCGCGGCGGTGAGCCGGGACTTCCCGATGCCCGGCTCGCCGAGCACGAGCGCGGTGCCGCCGTTCTCCACCACGGCCGTGAGCACCCTCAACTCCTCGTCGCGTCCGATCATCCGGGGCGAAGGCACTGTGAAGAATCGCATCGGCCGCCTTTCCGCTTTCGTGGCACGGACATCGGCACGATCGGCTGTTCGCGTACACAACGGCGTATACGGCCTCGTGTACGGGACGGGCGCTTCACTCCGATTGGGTGCGTACGAGTTGCGTTCCCGACCGTAGGCTCGAACCGTCGACAGTCCCCGGCGACGGTGGAGAGTGTGGGTGAGGCTTCGCATTCTCGGACCGGTCGAGATCGCCACCGACCACGGTCCCGCGTTGCCGGCGCGCCGGATGGCCAGGGTGCTGCTCGGCACGCTCGCGTTGCACGCCAACACTTTCGTGCCGGCCGACCGGATCGTCGACGCGCTGTGGGGCGGGTGTCCGCCGCGCTCCGCACGGATCAACCTGCGTTCGTACGTCAGCGATCTGCGCCGGTTGCTGCGGTCCGGTGGCAGGGACAGCACGCGAATCGAGACGGCGAACGGCGGATACCTGCTCGCGGCCGAGCCGGACGACCTGGACGTGCTCGCCTTCACCGCGCTCGCGGAGGCGGGCCGCGACTGTCTCACCCGCGGTGACTACGAACAGGCCGTCGAGCGGCTGACGAGTGCGGGCGAGCTGTGGCGGGGCCCGGTGCTCGACGGCGTGCCGGTGCCGGAGGCGGTGCAGCCCACGGTGCGGATGCTGGAGGACCGCCGGGTCGACGCCATCGAGGACTGCGTGCAGGCACGTCTGGAACTCGGCAGGCACGCCGGGCTCGCGGCCGAGCTGCGCGAGCTCACCGGCCAGTACGAGCTGCGGGAACGGTTGTGGGGCCAGCTGATGCTCGCGTTGTACCGCAGCGGCCGGCCGGGCGAGGCGATGCGCGCGTACGACCGGTTGCGGCGGGTGCTCGACGCGGAGCTGGGTGCCGACCCGAGTCCGGAGATCAAGCAGCTGTACCAACGGATTCTGCGCGACGACCCCCGGTTGGCCGGGCCCGCGCGGGCCGCTGCCGTGCTGCCGCGCGCCACGCCCGTGCCGTGGCAGCTGCCACCGGACGCGGACCCGTTCGTCGGCAGGCACGACGAGCTGCGCCGGCTGGACAACTTCACCGGCGCGGCCGCCGCCGTCGTCGGAACGGCAGGCGTGGGCAAGACCGCGCTGGCGGTGCACTGGGCGCACGGCGCGCGGAGCCGGTTTCCCGACGGCTGCCTGTACGTCGACCTGCGCGGCTACGGCCCGGAACCGCCGGTGCCGCCGGAACAGGTGCTGGCCGGGTTCCTGCGGGTCCTCGGCGAACGCGCCACCGACATCGGCCACGAGACCGCCGAGCTGTCCGGCCGGTACCGGACGTTGCTCGCGGACCGGCGAATGCTGGTGGTGCTGGACAACGCGCGTGCCTCCGACCAGGTGCGGCCGCTGCTGCCGGGCACCGCGGGCTGCCTGGTCGTGGTGACCAGCCGCGACGACCTGGCCGGCCTGGTCGCGCGGGACGGCGCGCACCGCGTGCGGCTGGACCCGATGCCACCGGACCAGGCACGGGCCCTGCTCGGCCGGCTGATCGGCGACCAGCAGGGCGTCGGCGCGATCGTGGAGCGGTGCGCCGGACTGCCGTTGGCGCTGCGCATCGTCGCCGAGCTCGCCGCCCAGTCCGGCACTTCCCTCGCCGAGCTCGCCGACCGGCAGCGCGGCCTGGAGGACCTGGACGCGGGCGGCGATCCGAGCACCGCCGTGGTGGAGGTCTTCGACTGGTCATACCGCGTGCTGCCTCCGCCCGCGGCAACGGCTTTCGGCCTTCTCACCTGGCATCCGGGCGCCGGCTTCGACGAGTACGCGGCCGCCGCCCTGCTGGACACCACCCCCGCCGAGGCGGGCCGGCTGGTCGGCGTGCTCTGCCGCGCCCACCTGGTGCAGCGCGACGGCGCGGGCCGCTACCGCATCCACGACCTGCTCCGCGCCTACGGCCGGCGCCTACCGGCCACCGACGCCGTGCAAGCCGCACTGACCCGGCTCTTCGACTACTACGTGCACGCCGCAACCGTTGCCGAGACAACGCTTCCGTTGGGCCGAGGCCGCCCACCTGACCCGGCCGCGTTCCAGACCCCACCGCTGCACGACCCGGTGCTCGCCGCGCACTGGCTCAACGCAGAACGGGCGAACCTGATCGCCGTCGTCGCGCACTGCGCAACGAACGGCTGGCACGTCCAGGCCTGTGAGCTGTCCCAGGCGCTGCGCCCTTACCTGGAGCAGGGACGCCATCTCGCCGAAGCCCACACCGCCCACCGCCACGCCCTGCACGCGGCCCGCCGCCTCGACGACCCCGGCCGCATCGGCGCCGCGCTCAACAACCTCGGCGGCGTTTACCACCACCTGGGCCGCTACGCCGAGGCCATCGAGCACCTGGAGGCGGCGCTGGCGTTGCGCAGGCAGACCGGCGACCGCACCGGAGAGGCGAGGACCATCAACAACCTGGCCGGCGTGTACGGCAGACTCGGCCGGCACGCCGAGGCGGGCGAGACCTACCAGCTGTCCCTGCACATCGCGCGCGAAACCGGCGACCTGGCGAGCGAGGCCATGGTCCTGGCCAACCTCGCGTTCGTGCACCTGCGACTCGGCCGTTACCGGGAAACGGTCGACTGCCACCGGCGCGCACTGGAACTGGCCGAACTGCTGGGCGACCGGATGATGGAGAGCATCGAGCTCAGCAACCTGGGCCTGGCCTACGCCCTCCTCGGCCGCTACCACGAGTCGGCCCACTCGCTGCGGCACGCCGCCCGCCTGTGCCGCGAACTGGGCGACCACCAGGGCGAGGCCTTCGTCTCGGGAAACCTGACCGTCCTGCACACCCGGCTCGGCAACCACTGGGTCGCCCGCCGCCACGCGGAACGCGCCCTCGCCGTGCACAGCGCGTCCGGCGACCTCGCCAGCGAGGCCGCGGTGCTCGGCTACCAGGGCGACCTGCTGCTGCGCATGGGTCTGCCGGCCCAGGCCCTGCACTCGTTCCGCCAGGCCCTGACCCTCGACCGCCGCCTCGGCGAACGGTTCCAGGAAGCCCAGGCCCTCAACGGCATCGCCGCCGCCGCAACGGCCATGCGCCGCTTCGACCAGGCCGAGGTGCACCACGACGCGGCGCTCGCGCTGGCGACCGCCACCGGTGACCGGTACGAGCGGGCCCGTGCGCTCGACGGTCTCGGGCACCTGCGGTGCGGGGTAGGGGAGGTGGCTGCGGCTGCTGCTCTGTGGGGGGAGGCGGCCGGCATCTACGCTGAGATCGGGGTGCCGGAGGCCGAACAGCTCAAGGCTCGGTTGCAGGCGCTCAGCGTGCCGACCCGCCTTCCGTCCACAGTGGAGTGAAGGCGGGCCGGCACGGGTCAGGCGATCAGCGCTGCAGCGTCAGCACACCCGGCCGCCAGGGCAGGGAGTTGTACGGAAGCCCGTCGGACTTCGGGTCCCGCCCCTGGTACAGGAGCTGGAGGTTGCACGGGTCGATGGTCTTGGTCTGGTCGGGGTTGGCGCGCACGAGGTCACCGTGGCTGATGTCGTTGCTCCACGTGGCGCCGCTGTTGGCCTTGCCCGCGAACGGGTTGCTCTCGGTCGTGGCCTGCGGGGTCCACGACCCGTTCAGGCTCGTGGCGGTGAACGAGCGGAAGTAGCGGCCGTTGCTGCCGAGCGCCTCGACGAGCATGAGGTACTGGTTCTGGTCCTTGACCTTGTAGACCTCGACCGCCTCGAACAGCTTGTCCCGCGTGTCGGTCATGATCGTCGTGTAGGAGGTGCCGAAGCTGCCGGGGAAGTTCCCGATCGGCATGCTGGCGCGGTAGATGCTGCCGTTGTCGCCGGCGAAGAACATGTACATGTTCGTGCCGTCGCCGATGATCGTCTGGTCGAGGGCGCCGCCGCCGGGAATGTTGCCGGAGAACAGCTCCTGCGGCGCGGACCAGCCGTTGGGGTTGGTCGGGTCGCTGGAGGTCCGGTAGCTGAAGGTGGTCGCACCCCACTGGTAGGTCAGGACCCAGATGTTCTTCGGCGCGAAGTAGAACAACGTGGGCGCGACGGTGCCGATGTTCATCCCGGTCTGCGTGGCCGAGGCCATGTCCGACCAGTTGGTGAACGGCGCGAAGCCCATCGAGCCGTAGTGCTGTCCTGAGGCGTCGACGGTCGAGCCGTAGACGATGTGCTTGCCGTTGTAGACGACGTTGGTGAAGTCCTTGAGCGAGACCCAGTCGGACTTCGGGGTCGCCAGTGCGCCGGTGGAGGACCAGCGGTAGGTCGTCGGCAGGGAACAGGTGCCCGGGGTGTCGCTCACGCGGGCCAGTTGCCACTGCTGGTTGGCGCCGTTCCAGTCGCCGTACTGCACGACCGCCGCGCCGTCCGCGGTCGACAGGCCGGTGACCTCCACGGCCTTGCCGCTGTTGCGGTTGATCAGCCTGACGTAGCCGCCGTCGGAGTCCGCGAGCCGGAACTGCTGGTTGGTGCCGTTGAGATCGGTCCACTGCTGGACCTTGCCGCCGTCGGCGGTCGACCAGCCGGACACGTCGAGGACCTTGCCGGAGTTCCTCGACTTCAACCGGTAGTAGCCGCCCCCGGCGTCGACGAACTGCCACTGCTGGTTGTTGCTGTCGTGGCGCGACCACTGCTGCACGGTCGCCCCGTCGGCGGTGGAGGCGTTTGCGACGTCCATCGCCTTGCCGCTGTTGCGGTTGACCAGCACGTACCACGCGTTCGTGTCCACGGTCGCCGCCGACGCCGCAGTGGTGTCGATCGCGACCGTCCCGGCGGCCGCGAGCACGATGCTCAGCGCGGCCGCCCACCTGCGCCGTCTCGGTCGGACCTGCTCCATCGAATCCACGGTGATTCCCCTCAGAGTCAAAGTCACGTACGTGCAATAGGCAGTGTTAGCGTTAACATTCTGCTTTTCAAACTGCCAGATCATTTTCGGAATTTCAAGGGGTGGCGAGCTGAAGACCTGCGGATTTGTCGAACGAATTCGACGCGAAAAAAGCTGACCCGCCGCGTCTCGATTGGCGAGGAGGTGAAGTCGGGCAACGCCATTGTCGGTGGATGTGCCGGTTTGGTAGGTTCCGCAAATCGAAGCGCTTCAACGCCGTTTTGGGGGAGACGCCGTGCCTGCTTTGGTGCACAACGCCGGTGGCCTGGAGCTGCGCACGCCGCAGGAGGTCCTGCGGATCGAACCGTGGGGGCCGCACGCGGTGCGCGTCCGTGCGGCGGTGACCGCGATCGAGCCCGGACCGGCCGGCGCACTCGACGCCGTGGCACCGCCTTCTCCCGACGCCGAACTGACGGTGCTGGACGACGGGTCGGCGCGGCTGGTCAACGGCAGGCTCACCGCCGAGGTGGACGCCGGCGGCCGGATCCGGTTCCTGCACGCGGCGACCGGTCGAGAGCTGCTCGCGGAGAAGCGGCCGTACACCGGCCACACTGGACCGAGGGTCTTCTCGCCGCGGGTCGACGGCGGCTACCACGTCCAGCAGCACTTCGCGGCGTACGAGGACGAGCGGATCTTCGGCCTTGGCCAGCACCCGAACGGCCGCCTGGACCAGAAGGGCGTGGTGGTCGACCTGATCCAGGCGAACACCGTCGCGGCCATCCCGTTCCTGCACTCCTCCCGCGGTTACGGCCTGCTGTGGCACAACCCCGCGCTGGGGCGGGTGGAACTGGGTGCCGACACCACCCGGTGGGTCGCCGAGTCCACCCACCAGCTCGACTACTGGATCACCGCGGGCGACACCCCGGCCGACATCGCGGCCGCCTATGCCGATGCCACCGGCCGTCCGCCGCTGCTGCCGGAGTGGGCGAGCGGGTTCTGGCAGTCGAAGCTGCGCTACCGCGACCAGGAGGAGCTCCTCGCGGTCGCGCGCGAGTACGCGCGGCGCGGTCTGCCGTTGTCCGTCATCGTCTGCGACTTCTTCCACTGGCCGCACATGGGCGACTGGCGGTTCGAACCCGGCGAGTGGCCCGATCCGGCGGCGATGGTGGCGGAGCTGTCGGGACTCGGCGTGCGGCTCGCGGTCTCGGTGTGGCCCACCGTGGAGCCGAGCAGTGACAACCACGACGCGATGCGCACGGACGGGCTGCTGGTCCGCGACTCCCACGGCGGCCTCCTCACCACGCACTGGCCGTCCCGCGAACCAGGACCCGCCTATCAGCCGATGGCCTGCTACGACGCCACCGATCCACGCGCTCGCGAGTTCCTGTGGCAGCAGCTGAGCGAGCACTACCACGCGAACGGCATCACGTTGTTCTGGCTCGACGCCTGCGAACCGGACTTCCCACCGCACCTGGCCTCCCGCGCCCTCTACGCCGCCGGCCCCGGCACACAGGTCGGCAACCTCTACCCGTTGCGGCACGCGCAAGGCGTGGCCGACGGCCTGCGGTCCACCGGTGAGGACCGCCCGCTGACGCTGATCCGCAGCGCCTGGGCGGGCAGCCAGCGCCACGGCACCGCGCTGTGGTCCGGTGACATCCCGAGCACGTTCTCCTCGCTCGCGACCCAGATCCGGACCGGTCTCAACGTCGGGCTGAGCGGAATTCCGTGGTGGCACACCGACATCGGCGGCTTCCACGGCGGCGACCCGGACGACCCGGCCTACCGGGAGGTCCTCGTCCGGTGGTTCCAGTACGGCACCTTCAGCCCGATCATGCGGCTGCACGGCGACCGGAAACCGAACCAGGCCTTCGGCACCTCGATGACCGGCGGCCCGAACGAGGTGTGGTCCTACGGCGAGGAGGCCTACGAGATCCTCACCGCGCACCTGCGGCTGCGGGAACGCCTGCGCCCGTACCTCGCCGAGCTGTCCGAGGCCGCCCACCGCACCGGCGCTCCACCGATGCGGCCGCTGTTCTTCGACTTCCCCGGCGACGAGCGCGCCTGGACGGTGGACGACCAGTTCCTGCTCGGACCCGACGTGCTGGTCGCGCCGGTCATCGAGGCCGGAGCCCGATCCCGGTCCGTGTACCTGCCGGCCGGGACCCGTTGGCGGCAAACGACGACCGGTGCGGTCCACGACGGCGGCACCACCGTCGACGCCGCGGCCCCACTCGCGCACCTCCCCGTCTTCGTCCGGGAAGGTGCGGCGGTGGGCGCAGCGTTCGGTGCCGCGGACTGACGGTCAGACCGCCGAGATCGTCCAGTGGTTGTTGGTGCTGCCGTTGGGAGTCCACAGGACGACCGCGGAGCCGGACGTGGTGTTGCCGGCGCCGTCGAGCGCGGTTCCGGTGCCCCGGTTGATGATCTGGTAGCGGCCGTTGCCGACGGAGTTGAGGCGCCACTGCTGGTTGACGCCGCCGTTCCAGGTGTTCTGCACCGCGCCGGCGCCGTTGGCGGTCGCGCCGTTGCTGTCGACCACCAGGCCGTTGGTGCGGTTGACGAGGCGGTAGTAGCCGGTGCCGAGGTCGACGAGCTGCCACTGGAGGTTCGGGCTGCCGTCCCAGGTCCACTGCTTGACGATCGACCCGGCCGCGACGTTGCCGCCGCCGTCGAGGGCGAGGTTGCTGGTCGCGTTGCTCAGCTTGGCCCAGCCGGTGGGCAGCGGAGCCGCGCCCAGCGTCGGAATCTGGCCGGAGAACGTCAGTTTTACGACGTACGCGGGCGCGGCGAACGGTGCGTTCGAGGAGGGCATGGTGATGTGCAGGCCCGAGCTGTCCTGGCTGCGGCCGGGCAGGTCGATGTAGGTGCCGGCGCTGGAGCCGAGCAGCTGCGCCGAGGTCAGCGTGCCGAGGTTGATCCGCGCGGACGTCATCGTGGTGATGTTCAGGGTGCTGCCCGGCCAGCCGAGGACCGTCGCGTACAGGACGGTGTTGGCCTTGTTGCGGGTGAAGCGGATGTCGGTGTTGGTCCCGGCGTGGGGGGTGGTGAAGGAGCCGCCGCCCATCTTGGTCGGGCCCTCCCCGTACGCGGACCAGGCGCGGGTGGCGTAGATCGACTCGCCGAAGCGCCTGAGGTAGTCGCCCATGCCCAGCAGGATCGTGCGCTGCTCGGCCGGGATCGTGCCGTCCGCCATCGGCGCGATGTTGAGGACCATGTTGCCGTTCTTGCTGACCCGGTCGATCAGCGAGTGCAGCATGGCGTTGAGCGAGTAGTAGCCGATTCCGACCGTGTAGCACCAGCTTGAGCTGGAGATGCTGTCGTCGGTCAGCCAGTACGGGCTCTGCAGGTCGCCGGGGCCGCCGCGTTCGAAGTCGAAGACCTCGCCTCTGTTGTTGAAGCCGTCCTTGTAGGTGGCGACGACTTCCTTGTTCCACGCCACGGCCTTGTTGTAGTAGTACGCCAGGAAGTTCAGCCGTTGGGCTTCGTCCACAGCGGACAGGTTGAAGTCCTGCCACAGGATGTCTGGCTGGAAACCGTCGACGATCTCCTTGAGCTTGTCGTACCAGAGCTGGTTCTGCGCGGCCGAGCCGAGCTGTCCGTAGAGCTTCTTCAACGTGGTGGTCGGCTGCGCGGGCACGTGGTCGTAGAAGCCGGTGAAGTTGTACGCGTGGTGCATCGCCACCATCAGCTTCAGGCCCTTGGCCCGGATCGCGTCGGCGTGCAGCCGCACGAGATCCAGCTTCGGTCCTTTCGCGACGGAGTTCCACTCGTTGACGCTGCTGTTCCACATCGAGAACCCGTCGTGGTGCTCGGCGACCGGTCCCGCGAACTTCGCACCGGCGTCGGCGAACAGCTGCGCCCACTCCACGGGGTCGAAGTTGCCGCCGGCCGACTTGAGCTTCGGGGCGAACTGGACGTAGTTGCCGTTCTTGTCCCGGGCCCCTTCGATGAAGTTGTGGTACGGCCAGGAACCCGGATCACCGAACACGCTCTTGTGGTGGGTGTTCGCCGCGGAACCGTCGATGTACATGTTGCGCGGGTACCACTCGTTGTCGTAGGCCGGAACGCTGAAGACACCCCAGTGGAAGTAGATGCCGAACTTCGCGTCCTGGAACCACTCCGGCGCCGGCGGGTGCTGGTCCACCGACGCCCAGGTCGGCGAGTAGCTGGTCGGTCCGGGAATCGCGGCGCCCGCTCGCGGCACGCCGAAGGTGCCGGACAGGGCGGTCGCCGCTCCGGCCGCCCCCAACGCGGTGAGGAACTGGCGACGGTTGTGGGGGGATGGAGACATGAGGGTTCCTCCCGATCGGTGCGGTGGCCGCAACACGCGAGACATCTGACGTTAAGCCCAGGAAACCTGAACCGTCAACGTCCTGTCTCGTCCCGTCGCACCGTCTGATCGGTCAAGAATTACCTTTGGTCACAACGTTTGTTGCTGATCAGGTGGTCGCATCGATGAGCTGACCTTGGCCGTTCGACAATCGACCGCACCAGCAGTGAGGGTGATTCGTCCGATGTATCGGCTCAGGTGTTGGAGAGGATCGCGCGCAGCCACGCTTCCGAGGTGTTGACGTGCACCATGGCGGTGGACTGCGCGAGCAGCTGGTCGCGTGACCGCAGTGCGTGGTAGATCGCCTCGTGCTCGGCGAGCGTGATGTGCGAGGCGTTGCCCTCGATGAGACCGCGCCACACCCGTGCGCGAACGGTCCGGGTGGACAACCCCTCCAACAGGGAGGCGAGTGTCTCGTTCCCGGTCGCGGCGACGACGGTGCGGTGGAACGCGGTGTCGTACTGGATGAGCAGTTCGGCGTCGTCCTGAGCGGTCCTCATGTCCTCGAGGATCTTGCCCAGGGCGTCGAGGTCCTCCGCGGACATGCGGATCGCCGCCAGACCCGTGGCCATCGGCTCCAGCAGCCGGCGGACCTCCATGACCTCCAGCAGGGTGTCGTCGCGCAGCAGTTCCACCGCGAGGCCGAGCCCTTCGAGCAACAGGCCCGGCCCGAGACTCGTGACGTACGTGCCGTCACCGCGGCGCACGTCGAGCACGCGTGCCGCCTCCAGCACCTTGACCGCTTCGCGCACGCCGCTGCGGGACAGCCCGATCTGAGCGGCCAGCTGGGGTTCGGGTGGCAGCCGCGCACCCGGTGGCAGCTCGCCGGACCGGATCATGGCCCGGATCTTCGTGATCGCGTCGTCGGTCAGTGCCATGCCGGTCCCTCGATGCCTGTGCCAGGGGCGGACATCATATCTTTGATCTTGTCGACGCGGCGGTGTCCGCGAGTCGCGCGCCGACCACCTCGGCACTGGGGTGGTGCAGCCCGGTCAGGATCTGGTGCGAGAGCTGCCAGGAACGTGCCGCGCCGGCCCGGTCTCCCTGCTGCTGCAGGCATTGGCCGATGCCGTCGAGCGCCGCGGCCTCCTCCAGCTTGTTCTCGGCGGAGCGGGCCGAGCGGAGCGCGCGGTCGAACTGCACGAGGGCTTCGCCGGTCTTCCCGCAGTGCCACAGCGATCGGGCCATGCCGTTGAGAGCGGGGGCTTCCAGGCTGTGGCTCCCGATCTCCTCGATGAGCGCCCACGCGCGGTGGTGGTGGTCGAGTGCCTCGTCGATCCGGTTCAGGCGGCCGTAGACCTCGCCCGTGCTGGTGAGGGTGCGGGCCTCGCCGTGCCGGTCGGTGAGCTCGCGGCACAGCGCGAGGGCCTCGCCGAGCCACCGCAACGCCTGCGGCAGGTCGCCGAGTTCGCGGTGCAGCTCGCCCAGGTTGCCCAGGGTGGTGCTCTCGCCGAGCCGGTCGCCCGTTTCGCGCATGACCTCGAGGGTGTGCAGGAAGTAGCTCCTGGCTTCGGTGTACCTGCCGGAGTCGAGGCAGAACGCGCCGAGGTTGCCCGACGCGATCGCTTCGCCGTGACGGTTGTGCTGTTGCCGGCAGATCGCGAGGTCGCGTTCGAAGCAGACCAGCGCCTCGTCGAACCTGCCCAGCTTCTTGCAGGCGTTGCCGAGCGCGGCGGTCGCCTGGCTTTCGCCGCGCAGGTCCCCGAGCGTGCGGAACAGCGGCAGCGCCAGCAGCAGGTGCTCGCGTGCCGCGGCGAACTCGCCCGCCCGGTACAGGGCGAGGCCGAGGTTCGTGCGGATGACCGCCTCGCCGCGGCGGTCGCCGTCCTGGACGGTCCGCGCGAGCGCCACCTCGCTGATCTGGCGCAGGTCCTCGGTCCACCCCTGCCGGTGCAGGTAGCGGTGCAGTTTCGCGGCGAGCTGCCAGCAGGGTCCCGTTCTGCCCTCGGCCGCGCTGATGCGGGTCACGGCGAGCAGGGCGACGCGCTCGGTGTCGAACCACGCCACGGCCTCGTCGGCGTCGGCGAGTTCGATCGGCGGTGGTGTCGCCGGTGCGGCCGCGCCGGCCTGGAACCGGCCGGGTGGGGCGATCAGCGCGTCGGCGACGTCGGCGGCGCGCAGGTAGTGGTCGACGAGCCGGGCGAGCGCCTCGTGGCGTTCGGCGTCTCCGACAAGGGTTCTCGCGTGCTGGCGCAGCAGGTCGTGGCACCGGTGGCGGCCGGGTGCGGAGGGCTGGAGGAGGTGCACGTCGACGAGGTCTTCCAGCAGGTGTTCCGCGGCACCGGGCGCGAGGCCGGCGAGGGCGGCCGCGGCGGGCACGTCGAAGTCGTCGCCGGGGTGCAGGCCCAGCACGCGGAACATCCGTTGCTGCTCGCCGGTCAGGTCGCGGTAGGAGAGGTCGAACGCGGCCGCCACGCCCAGGTCGCCGGTCGAGAGCTCGGCCAGCCGCCGGGCGAAGTGCTCGATGGTCCACTGTGGACGGCTGCGCAACCGCGCCGCGGCGAGGCGCACGGCCAGCGGCAGGCAACCGCAGCCGCGCACCACTTCTCGCACTGCGCCGGTCTCCGCGGCGGCGCGTTCTTCGCCCACGATGGAGGTGAACAGCGCGACGGCGTCGTTCAGCGGCAACACGTCCAGCGAGACCGTTCGCGTGGTCGGCAGGTCGACCAGCCTGCGTCTGCTGGTCACCAGCGCCAGGCAGCCGGCGGCGCCGGGCAGCAGCGGCTGGACCTGCGCGCTGTCCAAGGCGTTGTCCAGCACCACGAGCACGCGCCGGGCCGCGAGCTCGGCCCGCCACAACGCCGATCTCTCGTCCACGTCGTCCGGAATGTTCTTGGCGGGTACGCCCAGCGCCCGCAGCAGTGCCTCCAACGCCGCACCGGCGGGAGTGGCGTCGCGGTCGCCGCTGTGCCCGTGCAGGTCGATGAACAGCTGAGCGTCCGGATACCGGTCGACGAGCCGATGCGCGAGATGCACCGCGAGCGCGGTCTTTCCGACACCGGCCATGCCGTCGATGGCGTCGATCACCACCGCGGTGGCGTCGGAGTCGACGGTTTGCAGCAGTCGCAGCTCGTCCGCGCGGCCGGTGAAGTCGGTGACGTCGCGCGGCAGGTCGTTGCGGCCAGGTCGTGGTCCGGCCGGCGACAGGACCTCACCGCGCAGGATCTTCTCGTGCAGCCGCTGCAACGGCGGGCTCGGGTCGCTGCCGAGCTCGTCCGCGAGTCGTTCGCGCAGCTGCTGGTAGTGCTGCAGCGCGTCGGCCGGCCGGCCGCTGCGGCACAGCGCGAGCATCAGCTGACCGACCGGGCGTTCCCGCAGCGGGTGCTCGACCGTGAACGCCAGCAGCTCGCCGATCACCTCCTCGTGCCGGGCCAGGTCGAGGTCGGCCTCGACCGCCAGCTCGGTCGCGGCGAGCCGCAGCTCGGTGAGCTCGGCGGCGACCCGGTCGCGCAACCGGTCCGACGCGACGTCCGCCAGCACCGGCCCGCGCCACAACGCCAGCGCTTCGCGCAGCAACGCCGACCGCTCGGCCGGGTCGCGCAGCATGCGCGCGTCGGCGACCAGCGCGCGGAACCGATGCGCGTCCACCGACTGCGGATCGACCTCGGCCGAATAGCCCCCGTCGCGCGCGACCAAACGCACGCTCTCATCGCCCGCCAACGCTTTGCGCAGCCGTGACACGTGACTGTGCAGCTGCGTCCTGGCCTTCTCCCCGGCGGCGTCGTCCCACAGCAGGTCCAGCAACCGTTGCGTGCCGAGCACTGCGTGCGGCTCCAGCAGCAACAACGCCAGCAGGCACCGCTCGCGCTTGCGGCCGAGCGGAACCGCGCGACCGCCTCTTTCCGCCTCCACCCGCCCGAGCAGCCGGAACGTCGTCCTGTCGGACACAAGCTCCCCCTCGTCGCCGACGCACGCGATGGTAGTCGCGTACGGCCGCAAACGTCATGGCTTTGGCAAGGGGTTTGGCAAGGAGGCGCTGCCACTGTCGGTGTCGCAGGAGTTCAGACCAGTGACAGGAGACGTCATGAACGGCCGAACGGCTTTCAGGTGGGGGATGTCGGTCGCGTCCCTCGTGTTCACGGCAGGTCTGCTCGGGGGAGCACCCGCGTCGGCGGCCACCTCCTCGGACGAGGTGACCGCGCAGGCGTGCGCGACGCACGAGATCTATGTCCCGAACAAGCCGAACCGCATCGTGAGCATGCGGTACAGCGAGTGCCACCGCACGTACAACGGCGTCAAGCAGAGCAGCACCGCGATGTGGCTGTGGGACAACAAGGAGGGCGACGGCAAGTGCGCCGTCGGCCGGGTCACGATCGGCAGCTGGAAGTACAAGTGGCAGTGGTGTGACGCCACCAAGCCCAGCCCCAAGTACATCAGCGGCTGGCACAACGGCGCGGACGCGAAGGTCACGCTGGAAGCCGCCTGATGCGGTCGAGCGGGTCACCGTCAGGGGGTGCGGTGACCCGCTCGGCGCTGCACTGTCCGATGTGGACTAGAAGGCTCCGCCTACCACCGCCGGAACGCCGTGAAGAGGTCGCTGACCGCGGCATCGCGCGTGCCGAGCGGCTTGAGGTGGAACTGGTGCTCGATCGTCGCCATGATCGACGTCGTGTCGTGCGACGTGTGGTCGACGGAGAACCGGCGCGGCAGCAGGGGCGAGATCACCAGCGCGGGGATGCGGGTGCCGGGACCCCACTGGTCGCTGACGCCGCGGCGGGACGGCGGCGGGACGTGGTCCCACTGGCCGCCGAACTCGTCGTAGGTGACCACGACCATGGTGTGGGCGGCGTCCGGGCCTTCCTCGATCGCCTTGAGCAGGTCGACGAGGTGGCGGCTGCCGGTGTCCTCGCTCGCGTAGCCGGGGTGCTCGTTCTCCTCGCCGACGGGCTTGATCAGGCTGACCGGCTTGAGGTGGCCGGACTTCGCCGCGGAGATGAACTCGACCTCGTCGCGCAGGTGCGCGGCGCGTGCGGCGGTGCCGGGGGCGTAGTTCGCGTAGTAGTTGAACGGCTGGTGGTGGTACTGGAACGTCGCATCAGGACAGTTCGGGTACACCGCGCCGGCCGCGGTGCGCGGGCTCGTGCAGGTGCCGGGGGTGGTGCCGTTCGTCCAGCCGGGGCCGCCGACGTTGCCGTTCGCGTTGTCCCAGCCGCCGGAGTACCAGGCCCAGTCGACCTTGGCCGCGGACAGCCGGTCGCCGATGGTCGGCGTCGTCTGCGGTGGCAGTCGCCGCTCCGCGGGGGTGCCCGGCGCGAACGGCTGGTACGGCGGCTGGACCGTGTTGACCGCGTAGTCGCCGCACGTGGTGCCCTTGGGCGGGGCCGGCACCCCGGCCGGGACGGCGCACGTGCCGTCGGGGTTCGCCGCCTGGGTGAGCGCGCGGTCGGCGGTGCCCGGTGCGGCGGGGTGCAGCGGCGAGGAGCCGGGGTCGCCGTCCGGTCCCACGACCGAGTGCAGGTCGTTCGCCGAACCGTCGCGCACGGCACCCGGCCACGTCGGCGTGTTGGGCGTGATCAACCACTGGTGGTTGAGGAACGAGCCGCCGAACGCGCCCTGGAAGAAGCGGTCGGCGATCGCGTAGTTCGGGGCGTGCTTGCCGTGCAGGTACTCGTAGATCGGCAGGCCGCGCGTGTCGTAGTTGCCCATGGTCAGGCCGACCGCGTCGCTGGCCGCCACGTAGCGGTCCATCTTGCCGCCGTCGATCTGGTACTGCTCCTGGTAGTAGCGGTGGACCAGGTCCCGCGTGCAGCCGCCGGGCAGGCCCTGGCCCTTCGGCACGCCGTTGGGCAGGAACTGGCCCGGCTTCGGGCACGTCGTGTCCTCGGGCTTGATGTAGTCGTCGATCTGGAACGGCTTGTTGGTGAACGCCGAGCTGGTCGTGCCGCTGGTGCAGGTCGCGGGCAGCGGGGGCGAGGTGAGGTTGACGTCGTTCTGCGGCAGGCAGGGCAGCACCGTGCCGTCCGGCGCGACCTGCGGCCGCGGGTGGGCGCCGCGCAGGCCGTCGACCCGCTCCCAGCCGCCGAACAGGTTGTCGAAGCTGTGGTTCTCCTCGTAGATCACCACGATGTGGTCGATCCGGTTGCCGTGTGCCTCAGCAGTGCCGGCGAGCGTGCCGGCGAGCAGCGCGGGCACCGCCAATCCCAGCACAACCGTTCGCGAGACCATGCCGCCCCTCCCATGCCGTTGACCGCTGTGCAGCTTCACCCACCACCCGGTCACGGGCAACCCGAGCTGTCCGAAATGGGCGCCTTACCTGCACTGGTCATCTCGCCCGGCGTGCCGGGCCGCCGGATCGTCCGGCAACCCGGCGGGGCCGGTCGCTAGATCCGCTCCACGAACATCCCCTCCGGTCCCGCGCCGGGAGTGTTCCGGCAGGTCGCGTTCTGCCCCAACGCGGCGTAGAGGGCGAGGCATCTGCCCATGGCGCGCTGGCCGTAGAAGTCGGGGTGGAAGGACTCCTGCGTCTGACCCTGGACGACACCGGTCACGAGGAACCGCGCCCACTCGCTCAGCACCGGGTCCGGCGGGGTCTTCGAGGTCACCAGCCGGCTGGAGACGGAGCAGACCTCCCGGCCGTTGAACGCGTCCTGCAGGTCGAGGAAGCCCACGCCCGCGTTGGTGGCGGCCTGCTTGAGCAGACTGGAGATCTCGCCCACCAGCTTGCCGCGCGCCCAGTCGGCGTCGGCGTTCCAGAACGGGCAGCCTCCGGTGTGCCACCGCTCCCAGGTGCCTTCCTGGTAGCGGATGTCCTTGGCCAGGGGGATGGGCGACGGTGCGGACTGCAGGACGATCCGGTAGTGGCCGGGCTGGTAGCCGGCGTCCGTCATGGTCGCCTGGATCTCGGTGATGGCCTTCACGACGTTCTTGAGCGTGGGGCCCAGCTTGGGCAGCAGGCCCTTCTGCTGTTCGTCGTAGCAGGGCGGGTTGCCGAGGGTGTACGCGCTGATGCAGGCCTTGATGATGGAGGAGAAGCCGAGGTCGTTGCCGCCGATGGACAGCGCGATCAGCCGCACGTCGTACTGCTTCGCCACCGCGAGCAGCTGGTCGGCCTGCGGCGCTTCCGTCTTGTAGGGCTGGCCGCCGTTGCTCGCGCGGAAGACGTTGACGGTCTTGGCGCCGGAGCAGGCCAGGTTGATCTGGACGTCGTTGACGTCGCTGCTGTGCGCTTCGGCCGAGTCGGACCGGTTGCACCCGTCGTTGTAGGAAGAGCCGTAGACGATGCTCGGGTCGTAGCGCTCCCAGCCCAGATAGGCGCGGTCGGTGCCGTCACGGCTCTGCAGCCCGTAGTTGCTGTTGCCCTGCCAGCGGCCCGCCTCGCCGGACATGAAGCTGTCGCCCAGGGTCACCGTGGCCGTCGGAGCGCCGACGGTGAGGAACTTCCACGTCATCGACTGCTGGTCGCCGCTGTTCCAGTCGCGCGTGCGCACGGGCGCGGTGGTGGGTGAGGTGGCGCCGGCGTCGACGTTCTGGGTCGCGTCCCCGGCCCACCGCAGGGCTTTCGCCCCGAAGTACTTGTCCGGGCTGAACGTCCAGAGCTCGCGGTCGTCGCTGGGATAGGTCAGGTCGTCGACGCGCAACGGGCCGGCGGTGCCGCCGCCGTAGGTGATCACCTTGCCGTACTGGGGGTTGTAGAGGACGAACGGGCCGTTCTGCGGTCCGAAGGGGAGCCATTCGCAGGCGCGGTCCTGGGTGTTCGCCGACAACCGCACCGTGCCGTCGGTGGCGGCGCACAGGACCTGATTCGTCCACATGTTGCTCGTCACGAACACGGCGGCGGCCGACTTGGCCACCTGCGGCGCCGCGAGGTCGCCGGCCTTCCGGACGTTCCAGGTCTGCTGGGCCAGGCCGTTCCCGTCGGCCAGCACGACCGGGCCGTCCGCGGGGGTGTCGCCGTTTCCCGCGTCGACGTTCTGCTTCTGGTCGGCGAACCACTGAAGGGCGCGGTTTCCGCCGTCCTGCGCCGGGCCCCAGGCGAAGTTCTGGGCGGCCGTGGCCGGATAGGCGAGTTCCGCCATGACGAGCGGCGCTCCCGCGGCGTCCCCGCCGAGGACCATGCCCTTGGCGGGGTTGAAGAAGGTGAACCGGCTGTCCTGGCCGATCTGCTCCCACTGGCAGTACGGGTTGCTCGCGTCCCGGCCGACCCGGACGTAGAGGTCGTCCGGGTTGGCGCAGAGGACGATGTCCGCCCAGCCGCCGTTCGTGATGTTGACCAGCGTTCGGCTGTCCTGGCCGATGTCGGCGCCGGCCGCGGCCGCGCTCGTCGACGCCGCCACGATCAGGCTGCCGGCGAACATCGCGGCGGTGACGCTCGCGATCGACCGGCGAGCTCTGCGTTTCCGCACGGTGAATCCCTTCCCGGGGACGTTTCGGATGGCGGCCGATCGTGGTTCGACGAGGTCGTCGGTAACCCTGCAGATTTCTTGACGCGCAGGTCAGGGCGCGTCCTGCGCCGTCAGAACCGCGCTCGTGAGGCCCTGCGACCTGCGCGTTGAGAAACCTGCAAGGTTTCGACCCAGCCCGGTGCCGGATCTTTGCGTCGGTGCACGGCGGGCCCGCGCCGCCCGTCGTGTGCCGACCCCGAGCTTCTGATCCGCGTCCTGGGAGGACAGATGGAAGATTTCATGATCAGCCGGCGACAGGGCCTGAAGGCCCTCGGTGCGGCGGTGGGTTCCGCGGTGATCGGCACGACTCTGATCACCGCGGCGAACGCGACTCCGCGTTTCAGAACGAGCCCCCGGCTGCCCGTGGCGAAGGCCTCCACCGCGGTCGCCGGCACGACCTACACCCTCACCGTGCTGAACGAGTCGATCAACGTCTTCGACATGTGCGTCTACCAGGTCGACCCCAACATCGGTAACCCGAACGTCATGTCGCTGGCGTGGTTCACCCAGGAGTCCTACCCGACCACCAAGAGCATCTTCTCCTGGCAGATCGACTACTCGTTCGTCTGGTCCCAGACCGGCGTCCTGGTGCCAGGAGTGACCTTCAACGCCTCGCAGAGCTGGCCCGCCGACCCGAGCGTCGTGGGTGTGTCCACGAGCGTCAAGGGCGGCAACCAGATCGGGTTCTCCAAGCCCAGCAAGGCGTACACGTTCACGTCCACCGGCACGCCGAAGGCCCAGGTCGGCACGCTCTACGTGGCCGAGGACAAGACCCTCCCGCTGCAGCAGGCGTCGGTCGGCATCGGCATGGGCGGCTCCGGCACGTTCGCCGTCCAGGCGCAGCCCAACCTGCCCCTCACCTTCACGCCCCACCCCGTGTACTACCTGACGGCGGGCCAGTACGCGAAGGGTGAGGTCCTCGACATCGGGGCGGTGACCAACCCCGTGCCCATCGAGTTCGGGCCCGGCGTGTTCGACGTGGTCGCGACGCTCAACAAGGACAACACCTGGACGGTGAGCTGACGGATGCGGCTGGTGCGGTTCCCGCGCGGGTGCGCGGTGAACCGCACCCGCAGTAGGGTGCCCTGTGGCCGCGAAGATCACCGTCGACCTGCACCCCGTCTTCCGCAGCGATCGGGACATCGCCACCGCGGTGCGCAACGCGCTGTTCCGGGCGGCCGGGGAGAAGGTGCCTCTCGTCGAGATCATCACGGGCAAGGGTTCCGGCAAGCTCAGGAGCCGCGTGCTCGCGATGCTGAAGCAGCCGCACGTCAAGAAGCTGTACCGGCGGGTGGAGACGGCTCCCGGCAACGACGGCGTGGTGCTGGTGCACCTGACGTAGACCTACCCGTGCTGGGCCGGCGACCGCCGGTCGCGTGACGCGCGCAGGTAGCCCATGACCAGGGACTCCAGGTCCGGTTCGGTGTCCGCCCACCCCTGCGGCGCCGGCCCGGCGTCCCGCAGCAGCAGCGTGGACTGGCGCTGGGTGTGGGTCGCGCTGACGAGCGTTCCCTCCACAGTGGACTGCTTGGCGGCCGGGCCGACCAGGATCCGGTGCCGTGCGAGGACTTCCTCGATGTCGCCGTCGAGCTGGACCCTGCCCTCGTCGACGAGCAGGAGGTGGTCGCACACCTCGCGCAGGTCGCTGAGCAGGTGCGAGGACATCACCACGGTGGTGCCGCGTTCGGCCACCTCGGTCATGATGATCCGCAGCGTCTCGTCGCGGGCCAGCGGGTCCAGATCGGACAGCGGTTCGTCCAGCAGCAGCAACCGGGGGAGCCGTCCCAGTGCCATCGCGATGGCCACCTGGCTCACCGCGCCCGCGGACAGGGTGCGGATCTTCGCCCGGTGGTCCACGCCGCCCAGCAGGCCGAGCACCTCGTGGACCCGGTCGGCGGACCAGCGGTCGTTCATGGCCGCGCCGACGCGCATCAGTTCGCCCACCGTGAGATCGCGGTAGAGCGGACGGTTCTGCGCCAGGAACGAGATGTCCGGGTGGATGCGGTCGCGCGACGGGGTGCCGAAGATCCTCAGCTCACCGGTGGTCGGGCGGACGAGCCCCGCGGCCATGCGCAGCAGGGTGCTCTTGCCCGCGCCGTTCGGGCCGATCAGCGCGACCACCTTGCCCTCGGGGATCGCGAAACTGCAGTCGCGGACCGCCCAGCGGGTGCGGTATCGCTTGCCCACGGCGGTGGCGCTCAGGGGAGTCGTCATCGTTCCTCGGCGGGGTAGATCTCGTCGCGGACCGCGGTGTACAGGGCGTCGACGTCCTCGACGACGAGGCCGTCCGCTCGCGCGTGCCTCATCCAGCCGGTCAGCTCCCGTCGCAGCGGTGCGTCGTCACCGGTGGTCGCTTCGGAGGACAGCGACTTGGTCACGAAGGTGCCCAGGCCGCGGCGGCCCTCCGCCAGTCCCTCGCGTTCCAGCTCGCGGTACGCCTTGAGCACGGTGTTGGGGTTGACGGTGGTCGCCTCCACCACCTCCCGCGCCGCTGGCAGCCGGTCGCCGGGGTTCAGCAGTCCCAGTCGCATGGCTTGTTTGACCTGCTGGACGATCTGCATGTAGGTGGAGACCCCGGAGCGCCGGTCGATCCGGAACTCGATCACACCGGTCAGCATAGGTGCTGCCGCGGCTGGGGGCCTCCAATCCGGTCAGCTCTGTCGGCGCAGCGCCCAGGTGGTGCCCGCCAGCAGCAGGACGGCGAGCGCGCAGAAGATCGAGGCGTCGACGAGGTGCACCTGCCAGGCCTGGCTCTCCGGGATGACGTCCGCGTACTGCTCGGCGAGACCGGACTTCGGCAGGCAGGCCATGAACTCCCGCTGCGAGTCCGCCGTCCCCGTCCCCTGCGGTGTGCTCTTGCAGGCGTCGATCAGAGTCCTGACCCTGTCCGCGGGAACAGGTTGCCCGGCGGCGTCGAGATAGCCCTCGTCGAGCACCAGGCTGCCGTCCTGGTGCACGGTCAGCTGCTGGTCGGCCGTCACCTCCACGCGCTGGGCGGGAACCAGGCGGTCCACCACGCCGGCCAGGGCGAGGCGCACGGCGACGAAGGCGCCGAGCCCCGCGGTCATCGCCACCAGGCTGCGGCGGGACACCACGCCGAGGAAGGTGCCGAGGGCGAAGGCGAACAGCGCGTAGCCGACCGGGGAGACGTGCGCGATGCCGAAGTTGATGGCCGTGAACGGACCGTTCATCAACGGCCCCAGCGTGCCGGCCGCGGCCAGCAACCACGAGACCAGCCACTGGAGCGCGACCAGCACGACGAGCGCCGGCACCAGCGCGATCAGCAGCTTGCTCGCCATCCACCGGGTACGGCTCACCGACTGGGTGAAGGCCAGCACGTGGGTGCCCTGTTCCAGCTCCCTGGCGAAGAGGGGAGCCCCGATGAAGACGCCGATCAGGGCGGGCGCGCAGATGATCAGCATCCGCCCCATGTCCAGCGGGTTCGCCCACGCCTCCGCGAAGCCCTTCACCGCCTTCGCCGGTGCCGTGCACTGGTCGAGGGGCGCCGTCACGCAGCCGGTGAGCTTCGCCGAGGTGAGGTCGTCGATCATGTTCGACCGCAGCAGCGCGATGGCTGCCGCGCCGACGACCAGCAGGCCGAGCAGGGTGATCAGTTGCAGGCGCTGCTGCCGCCACGAAGCCCAGATCATGCCGCTTCCTCCTGTGCCGCCGCCGTGCGCATGTGGTGGAGAACCAGTTGCCCGAGCGGAACGCCGTTCGGGCTGAGCCGGCCGACGTCCCCGGCCAGCAGTACCTGTCCTTTGTGGAGCAGGACGAGGTGGTCGCACACGCCTTCCAGCTCCGCCAGCACGTGCGAGGACAGCACCACGGTGATGCCCTGGGTCTTCGCCTCGGTGATCAGCGCGCGCAGCACCGTCTCGCGGGCCAGCGGATCCAGATCGGCCAGCGGCTCGTCGAGCAGCAGCAGCCGCGGCCGCTTGCCCAGCGCCAGCGCCAGCGCGACGCGGGTGCGCTGCCCGCCGGACAGCGTGCCGATCTTCGCGGGCATCGGCACGCCGGCCTGCTCGACCAGGTACTCGGCATAACCCTGGTCCCAGGTCGGGTTGGTGCGCGCCCCGTACGTCAGCGTCTCGGCCACGGTGAACTGCGGGTACAGCGGCTTCTGCTGCGCCAGGTAGGAGACCGCCGGGTGCAGTCCCCTGCCGGTCGGGCGTTCACCGAAGACGGTGATCGCCCCGGTCGTCGGCCGCAGCAGGCCGGTGGTGAGCCCCATCAGCGTGCTCTTGCCCGCACCGTTCGGGCCGACGAGCGCCACGACCCGGTGGGGCGGGATCACCAGCGACGTCTCCCGCAGCGCCCATCCCCTGCGGTACCTCTTGCTCACGCTTTCGGCGATGACCGGCAGCGTCTGGTCGGGTGGTCTGTGCATGGTCCCGACCGTAACACCTTTCACTAGTGAAGTAGTGAAAGGGTGAGATCCCCCTCGCGGGGGCAACCCGGGGTGTGTCGCGGACGTCATCACTGCGTCGCGCGGTTGCTCTCCGGTCCATTAAGGACAGTGCGTTTCGCCTGTGCGGACGTGACACCTGCGCGTGACGCGGACGGGGTGACCGATGCGCTCGGTCACCCCGCGTTCCTCGCCGCTACGAGCACACCACGCCCAGGCAGCCGGACGGATCGCCGTGCGAGACGTTGCCACCGCCGTCCGTCACCGAGCCCGGGACCGCCTCGATGCCGTAGTCGGCGTTCCCCTTGGTGAAGTTCCCGGTGATCTCCACCGGGCTGTTCGCCGGCACGTTCACGTGGATCCCGTCGTTGATCGGACGCCCGGCCTTGTCGACTCGCCCACCGGAGCTCTTCCCGTTCGCCTTCAGGACGTTCTTCTCGATCCGCACCCAGTAGGGGCTGTGCACCGCGGCGGAGTCGAGGAGGATCCCGGCGACCGCGTTGTCGACGAACGCGTTGCCGGAGATCGTGATCCCGTTCTCCATGCCGACGAACACGTCGGACGCGTCCACCCCGATCTGGTTTCCGGTGAACCTGTTGCGGATGATGCGAAGGTTGGCCGACGAGATCGCCTGCTGGACGAACACCGCGCGGTCGCCGTCGCTGAAGCGGTTGTCGGTGATCGTGGTGTTGTGCGAGCCGTTCAGCACCCGGACGTAGCCCTGCTTGAAGGTGTTGCCGGACACCGTCAGGTCGTCCGCCTCGCGCAGGCTCACCCCGGACCTGATCAAGGTGCTGCCGGTCAGGGAACCGTTGTTCGCGTTCGTCGAGAACGTGATCGGGCTGTCGACGAAGGTGGAGCCGGAGAAGTGCGGCGAGCGGCTGGTGAGCTTGAGTTCGATCGCGGCCTGACTGAATTCGGAGCCGGTCACGGTGAGCCCGGAGGTGGTGTTGATTTCCACGCCACCGCGGCGGATCTTGCAGCCGGTCAGTTTGAAGCCGGTGCTGTTGTCCGCGGTTTGGACGTTGTGACCGGTGTTGTCCGTGAGGATCAGATCGACGAGTTCGCCGTCAATCGATTCCGCGAAGAAGACGCCGCGGTCGAAATTCGAGATCCTGCCGTTCCGCACGCGGACTCCGGCCTGTTCGACCGCGGAGATGCCGGTGCCGGTGCCGGATCCGGTGATGCTGTGGCCCTTGAGGTTCACGACGACGTTGGCGGCCTTGACGATGAGGCCGGGGCCAGTGCAGTGCAGGTCGGCGGAAAGGCTGATGTCGGTGGTGACGGTGTCGCCGCACTGGATCGCGGGCGGCGGGCCGGCGTGGGCCAGTCCCGAGTTGACTGCCACGAGCAAGGCGGTGGTGGTCAGAACGGTTGCGGAGCGGCGAACACTGAACGGTGGAATGCGCATTGGTCACGTCCCGTCGTCTGATGTTCCTCTCATCGTCGCGCCGAAGGCCGTGTTACGGTCCATCGCCTATTTCGTGCATTAATTCCACAATGAATGGAAAGGTGATCGGCGGTATTGCTCCGAACGGATGTCCGGTCAGGCGCCGCGCGGTGGTGCGGTGGACTCGCGGACGACGAGCGTGGTGGCGAGTTCCACGCGGGTGCTGTTCAGGGTGTCGCCGGCCGCGAGCCGGAGCAGGGCGTCGGCGGCGGCACGGCCCATTTCGGCGAACGGCTGCCGCACCGTGGTGAGCGGTGGTGACGCCCAGCGGCTGGGGGACATGTCGTCGAAGCCGACGACGCTGAGGTCTTCCGGGATGCGCAGGCCGCGGACTCGGGCCGCGGCCATGACGCCCAGTGCTTCCGGGTCGTTGGCGGCGAAGACCGCGGTCGGCGGGTCGGGCAGGGCGAGCAGGTCCAGGCCTGCCTGGTAGCCGCTCTGGAACGTGAAGTCGCCGGGACGGATGAGGCCGGGGTCCGCCGGGATGCCGGCCGCGGCCAGTGCGGCGTGGTAGCCGTGCAGCCGGGCGACCCCGCACAGCGCGCCGGCTCGCCCCTCGACCATGCCGATGCGGCGGTGGCCGAGTTCGGTGAGGTGTTTGGCGGCGTCCATGCCGCCGCTGAAGTTCGTCGCGCCGATGCTCGGCAGCGACTGGTCCGGGATGTTCACCGGGTCGATGAGCACGAGCGGGACGCCGGTCTCGGTGAAGTGGTTGCGCTGCTGCTGCGACAGCGTGGAGGTGACGAGGATGACGCCTTCCCGCTGGGCGTTGGCGATCCGGCGCGCCCACTCCGCGCCGATCGGGTCGTCGGGCAGCACGCCGACGACGACCGCGATGCCCGCGTCGGCGACCGCCTCGGTGACGCCGCGGACGATCTCCAGGTTGTTCGGGGTCTCCAGCGCGTCGAAGACGAGTTCGAGGCTGCGGCCGCCCTGGGGCACGCCACCGAGGCCGCGGGCGACGTAGTCGTGGTCGAGCAGCGCGGCCTGGATCCGGGCGCGCGTGGCCGGTGCCACGTCGCTGCGGCCGTTGATCACTTTCGACACCGTTGCGATCGACACGCCGGCCGAGCGCGCGATCGCGCCGAGCGTGACGCGTCGCCGGGTGGCTTCCTCGGTCACCGACTTCCCCCTTCACCTGGTGAAACCCTGCCGAAAACTTTGCGAAGCTTCAGCCGTTGACGCTCGAAAACTCTGCTGCCTACTTTACTCGAACTAGTTGCACCTATGTTTCGAAAACTTTTCGACAGGACGGCAACAATGATGTTCCGAAAGCAACTCCCAAAGCAACTCCCAAAGCAACTCACTGCCGTGGCGGCCGTCGCCGTCACCCTCGTCGCCGCGTGCGGCACCAGCGGACCGAGCGCGGCCGGCGGTACGGCGACGGCCTGGTCGCTCACCGGCGGGGACGAGCAGACCTTCCGGTCCTCGTTCGGCTCGTGGAACAAGGCCCATCCCGACGCCGCCATCACGCCGACGTTCTTCGCCAACGACGCGTACAAGCAGAAGGTCCGCACCGCGCTCGGCGCGAACCAGGGACCGACCCTGCTGTTCAGCTGGGGCGGCGGCACGCTCAAGTCCTGGGTGGACGCCGGCAAGGTGCTCGACCTCAGCGACGAGGTGGCCGCCGATCCGCAGCTCGCCGGCCGGTTCCTGCCGTCGGTGGTGAAGACCGGCACGGTGGGCGACAAGACCTACGCGCTGCCGAACAACGCCATGCAGCCGGTCGTCCTCTACTACAACAAGGAGCTCTTCACCCGCGTCGGCGCCGAGCCGCCGAAGACGTGGGACGACCTGCTGTCGCTCGTGGCCGAGTTCAAGAGCGCGGGCATCGCCCCGTTCAGCCTGGGCGGGCAGAGCAAGTGGCCGATGCTGATGTGGCTGGAGTACCTCGTCGACCGCATCGGCGGCCCGCAGGTGTTCGCCGACATCGCCGCGAACAAGCCGGACTCGTGGTCGAACCCCGCGGTGCTGCAGGCCAACACCATGATCCAGCAGCTCGTCGACGCGGGAGGGTTCGTCAACGGGTTCGCGTCGATCGCCACGGACAGCAACGCCGACCTCGCGCTGCTCTACACCGGCAAGGCCGCGATGTACCTGATGGGCAGCTGGGCGTACCCGACGATCAAGACCGCCAACGCCGGGTTCGTCTCCGGCGGCAAGCTCGGCCACACCACGTTCCCCGCCGTCGCGGGCGGCAAGGGCGACCCCGCGAACATCGTCGGCAACCCGGCCAACTTCTGGTCGATCGCAGCGACCGCGTCCGACGCGCAGAAGCAGGCCGCGTTGTCCTACCTCAAGGACGGCGTGATGAGCCCGCAGTACGTCGACGCACTGCTCGCGGGCGGCGCCGTGCCGCCGGTCAAGGGGCTGGAGAGCAAGATCAGCGCGTCGCCCGACGGCGCCTACCTGTCGGACGTCTACAAGCTCGCCGGTGACGCGCCGAGCTTCCAGCTCTCGTGGGACCAGGCGCTCGACCCCGGCCAGGCCGACGCGCTGCTGACGGCGCTGAGCCAGGTGTTCCTGAAGCAGATCACCCCGCGGCAGTTCACCGACACGATGAACAAGACGATCAAGCCATGAGCACCGTGCGCGAAAGGCGCGGGCCGACGTTGTTCATGGCGGTGCCCGCGCTGGTGTTCTTCGCCGTGTTCGCCCTGGCCCCGCTCGCCGGCGTCGCCGTGCTCAGCCTGACGCGCTGGGACGGACTCGGCACCCCGTCCTGGGCGGGCCTCGCGAACTGGCCGGCGGTGCTCGGCGACCCGGTCACGCACGAGGCGATCTGGCTCAGCGCCAAGGTGATGGTCCTGTCCTGGGTGGTGCAGACGCCGTTCGCGCTGCTGCTCGGTCTGTTCACCGCGCGCCGCGGCCGCTACCGCGAGCTGCTCGGGGTGCTGTACTTCCTGCCGCTGCTCCTGTCGTCCGCGGCGGTCGCCATCGCGTTCAAGGCGTTGCTCGACCCGAACTTCGGGATGAGCCAGGCGCTGCACCTCGCGGCGCTGTCGCAGGACTGGCTGGGCGACCCCGATCTCGTCCTGTTCGTCGTCGTGTTCGTCATCGGGTGGCAGTTCATCCCGTTCCACACGTTGCTCTACCAGGCGGGCGCACGGCAGATCCCGGCGGTGCTCTACGAGGCGGCGGCCATCGACGGCGCCGGTCCGGTGCGCCAGTTCGTCAGCATCACGCTGCCGCAGCTGCGCTACACGATCATCACGTCCTCGACGCTGATGCTCGTCGGATCGTTGACCTACTTCGACATCGTGTTCGTCCTGACCGGGGGAGGACCGGGCAACGCGACCCGGCTGCTGCCGCTCGACATGTACCTGACCGGGTTCTCCAACAACGACATGGGCCGGGCCGGCACCATCGCCGTCCTGCTCGTGGTGGTCGGTGTCGCGCTGTCGCTGGGCCTGTCGCGCCTCGCCCGGTTCGACCGCGGCAGCCAGCAGGAGGGAATCGGATGACCGCCCGTCCACGCCCGAACCTCGCCGGTGGCCTCGGCGGGTTCCTGTGGCTGCTCGTGATCCTCGTGCCGGTCTACTACGTCGTCGTCACGAGCCTGCGCAGCCAGGCCGGGTTCTTCGACGGCAACCCGCTCGCGCCGCCGTCCGATCCCACGCTCGACAACTACCGGCTGGTCCTCGCCAACGACTTCGCCACGTACTTCGCCAACAGCGTCGTCGTCACCCTGGTGACCGTCGTGATCACCGTCGCGGTGTCGCTGATGGCCGCGTACGTCGTCGTCCGCC
The DNA here is from genome assembly GCF_053601075.1 of Lentzea sp. NPDC004789. NCBI lineage: Bacteria > Bacillati > Actinomycetota > Actinomycetes > Pseudonocardiales > Pseudonocardiaceae > Lentzea > Lentzea sp. NPDC004789. Next base: position 241,599 of record NZ_JBSGBE010000015.1, read on the forward strand.
GCACCGGCCGCGCCGCCGCGGTCACCTACAGACTGTTCCTGCTCGGGCTCGCCATCCCGTTGCAGGCCGTGATCATCCCGATCTACTACATGATCACCAGGCTGCGGCTGTACGACACCCTGCTCGCGCTGATCCTGCCGTCCATCGCGTTCGCCATTCCGCTGACGGTGGTCATCCTGGCCAACTTCCTGCGGGACGTGCCGAAGGAGCTCTTCGACGCGATGCGGGTCGACGGCGCGGGAGACTGGCGCACCTTGTGGAGCCTGGTGCTGCCGGTGACCAAACCCGCGGTCGTCACCGTCGCGATCTACGACGGCCTCACGGTCTGGAACGGGTTCCTGTTCCCGTTGATCCTCACCCAGAGCCCGGAGCAGCGGGTGCTCCCGCTGGCGCTGTGGTCGTTCCAGGGGCAGTTCACCGTGAACATCCCCGCGGTGCTCGCGGCCGTCGTGCTGTCGACCGTTCCCGTCCTCGTGCTCTACGTCCTCGGCCGCCGTCAGCTCGTCAGCGGCATGACCGCCGGGTTCGGCAAATAGCCCATCACGCAAAGGAAGACCCATGCCATCGAACAGCCGTCCGCCGGCCACCGACGACCGCGTCGAGGCACTGCTCGGCGTGATGACGCTGGAGGAGAAGCTCGCCCAGCTCGGCAGCGTCTGGCCGGGTGCCTCGCACGGCACCGACGACGAGGACGTCGCGGTCGAGAACGTCGCACCGATGCAGGACATCTTCGCCCAGCAGGTCGACTTCGAGACCGCGACCCGGCACGGGATCGGTCACCTCACCCGCCCGTTCGGCAGCAGGCCGGTGGATCCGGCGGAAGGAGCCGCCGCGCTCGCTGAGCTCCAGCGCGAGCTCGTGGCGAAGACCCGGCTGGGCATCCCCGCGATCGTCCACGAGGAGTGCCTGACCGGCTTCACCACCTACCGCGCCTCGGTGTTCCCCGCTCCGCTGGCGTGGGCCGCCACGTTCGACCCCGCCCTGGTCGAGCAGATGGCGCACGCGATCGGCACGGGCATGCGCCAGGTGGGTGTCCATCAAGGACTGTCGCCGGTGCTCGACGTCGTGCGCGACTACCGGTGGGGACGGGTCGAGGAGACTCTCGGCGAAGATCCTCACGTAGTGGGCATGATGGCCTCTGCGTACGTCCGCGGCCTGGAGAGTGCGGGAATCGTGGCCACGCTCAAGCACTTCGCGGGCTACTCGGCCTCACGAGCGGCGCGCAACCACGCACCGGTCGCGATGGGCCGGCGCGAACTGCACGACGTCATCCTGCCGCCGTTCGAAATGGCCGTCCGCGAGGGCGGCGCGCGTTCGGTCATGAACTCCTACAACGACATCGACGGCGTTCCGGCCGGCGCCGACGAGTCCCTGCTCACCGGCATCCTGCGCGACGACTGGGGTTTCGAGGGCACGGTCGTGTCCGACTACTGGTCGATCGCGTTCCTCGCGACCATGCACCGCGTGGCCGACTCCTACGGCGATGCCGGCGCGCTCGCGTTGCGCGCGGGGATCGACGTCGAGCTGCCCGACGCGCTCTGCTACCGCGAGGACCTCCTCGACCGGATCCGGTCCGGCGCGGTCGACGAGCAGCACGTCGACCGCGCGGTCCGGCGGGTGCTGCGCCAGAAGGCCCAGCTGGGTCTGCTGGACGACGACTGGGCGCCGGAGCCGGCCGGCACCGTCGACCTCGACCCGCCGGGCAACCGGGACATCGCCCGCCGGCTCGCCGAGCGCGCCGTCATTCTGCTCGACAACCCGCAGGGTGTGCTTCCGTTGCCCGCCAAGGCATCGATCGCGCTGGTGGGTCCGTGCGCGGATGACCCGCAGGCGTTCTTCGGTTGCTACTCCTTCCCCAACCACGTGCTGCCCCGCCATCCCGACCTGCCGCTCGGCGTCGAGGCGCTGTCCCTGCTCGACGCCCTGCGCGCGGAACTGCCGGGCGCGACCGTCGCCTCCGCACCCGGTTGCCCGATCAAGGACGCCGACCGGTCGGGCTTCGCCGCCGCGGCCGCGGCCGCCCGTGCCGCGGATCTGTGCGTCGCGGTGGTCGGCGACCGCTCCGGACTCTTCGGCCGCGGCACGTCCGGTGAAGGCTGCGACGCGGAGGACCTGAACCTCCCAGGGGTGCAGGGCGAGCTCGTCGAGCAGCTGCTGGCCACCGGCACCCCGGTGGTGCTGCTCGTGGTGTCCGGCCGTCCCTACGCGCTCGGGCGGTACGTGGGCAGGGCCGCGGCGATCGTGCAGGCGTTCTTCCCGGGAGAGGAGGGCGGCCCGGCTCTCGCGGGCGTGCTGAGCGGCCGGGTCGTGCCCAGCGGCAAACTGCCCGTGCAGATCCCCGCCCTGCCCGGAGGTCAGCCCGGCACCTACCTGCACCCGCCGCTCGGCGGGAACACCGAGGGCGTCAGCAACCTCGATCCGTCGCCGGCGTTCCCGTTCGGGCACGGGCTTTCCTACACGACGTTCGGCTACGACGATCTCCAGCTGTCCGCGGACGCCATCGCGTCGGACGGCGAGATCACCATCGGCTGCACGGTGACGAACACCGGCCCGCGCGGCGGAGAGGAAGTGGTGCAGCTCTACTTCGACGACCCGGTCGCGCAGCTCGCCCGGCCCGTCCAGCAGCTCGCCGGTTTCGCCCGCGTGGCCCTCGCGCCGGGACAACGCGCGCGAGTGACGTTCCGGCTGCACACCGACCGTCTCGCCTTCACCGGCGTCGACCTGCGGCGGATCGTGGAACCTGGCCGGATCGACCTCGCCGTCGGCGGTTCTTCCCGGGACACGCCACTGCGCGGATCGTTCGTCGTCACCGGCGGCATTCGCGCCGTGAACCACGATCGGGTGCTGACCACTCCGGTGGACATCGTCCACTTGTGACACTGCTGGGGCCGGTGGCGTGGTCACCACGGCACCGGCGCCGATTCCCGCGTCGCAGCGTCCCTTCTGCGTCGACGCGGACGAAGTATCACCCTGTCGGCGAGTTCGGGGCAAGCTGAACCGGGCTCGCGGCGCTGGTTTCACACATCGTGAGTTTGTTGCGCGGTTAACTTCCTCGAACGAGTGAGTCCTCGTGCGACTGTCCAATGTAGATCGCGTTGCGTGTCTTTCCGCCGGAACGCGTTAGCGCTATCAAGCGATCCGTCATCACCCTTCTCTCCCATTAACGTGGCCAGGTCAATGTGATCAACACTTCCGGTGGGAGAGTCCTGGTGAGAAGCGCAGTCGGCATAGCCGCCGTGGCTGCTCTCGTAGCCGCTTCGGCCGCAGTCGTACCGCCACCCGCGACCGCGGGGCCCGGCGACGGCTCGCTGACCGTCAAGGTCGTACGAGACATCAACGGCAACGGCACCTATGAGGCCGCCTTGGAACTGGGTGTGGCGGGCGCGTCCGTGCTCGTCACCGATCCCGCGGGCAAGACCGCGGCCGGGACGACCGACGCGTCCGGCAGTGTCGCGGTGGGTCTCGGCGCGGTGAGCGGCGGGAAGTACCGGGTGCAGGTGAACCCGCCCGCGGGCAGTGCGCTGCAGCCGGCCCCGGCGGGGGCCACGCTGGAGAGCAACACGATGTTCGTGGACGTCTCCGGCGGTAAGAACGTCACCGTCACGACCGGTCTGTGGAACCCGTCCGACTACTGCCAGGCGAACCCGACGCTGGTGACCGCTTGCCAGCGCTCGGTGCGCAAGCAGGATGGTGGCAGCAACGTCGATCCCGCCGCGCGTTCGTTGGTGACGTTCCCGTTCACGAACCGGGGTACTGGCCCGGCGCCGGCGCAGATCGCGAACCAGGGTGCGACGGGCCCGCTCTACGGCCTCGCGTACCGCAAGCAGGACAAGCGGGTCTTCTCCGGCGCGTTCGCGAAGCGGCTCACGGAATACGGCCCTGGTGGTCCGGGCGGGATCTACGTCACGCCCGCCGGTGGTGGCGTGACGACGCTGTTCGCCACTGTGCCGAACGCGGGTAGCACCAAGCACGTCCAGGCGACCAACTTCGACCTCGCTTTTGCGGACGTTGTCGGCAAGGAGTCGTTGGGCGACGTCGACATCTCCGAGGACGGCAGCGAGCTGTACGTCGTCAACCTGGCGGACAAGAAGCTCTACGTCTACGACGCCACGGCGCCGACCGCGGCCGCGCCGAAGGCGTCCTACGCGATCCCGTCCCCGTGTGGCAACGCGGGTGACTGGCGACCCGGTGGGTTGGGTGTGCGTGACGGCGTGCTGTACGTCGGTGGCGTCTGTTCGGGTGAGTCGACGCAGAACGTGGCCGACATGAAGGTGGTGGTGCGGAAGTTCACCGCGGGTGCTTTCAGCGCGCCGGTGATCAGCCAGCCGCTGACCTTCAAGCGCGGCAAGGTGTGGGCGGGAGATCTGCAGAGCGATCACTGGCAGCCGTGGATGAAGACCTACAAGGAGCCGGAACCCTCCAACGGCCAGCTGGCGTATCCGCAGGCGTTGCTGACCGACATCGGTGTCGAGGCCGACGGTGATCTCGTGCTGGGGTTCCGCGACCGATTCGGTGACCAGGGCGGCAGGTGGGTGCCCTCCGCCGTGACGGGGGTGTGGCTGGACACCGAGAGTGGTGGCGACCTCAACCGGGCGTGTCTGCAGGCCGACGGCAGCTTCGCCTGGGAGGGGACCGCGGCGAACTGCCCGAACCACAACACGCCGGCCAACACCGGCGGTGGCCAGCCCAGTGATGTGGTCGAGTACTACAACGGCGAGTTCTTCGCGGACAGCTCGGGTGCCCCGCACAAGGAAACCGCGCAGGGCGCGATCGCCATGGTGTACGGCGAGACCCGGATGCCCAGCACGGTCATGGACCCCACCAACTTCAGGACCGGTGGTATCGGTTGGTTCGGTCGTGAGGACGGCGGCATGATGGCCGACGGCTACCCGAACTCCTACCAGATCAGCGATACCGACGGTGAGGGCTGGGGCAAGGCGAACGGTCTCGGTGACCTGGAGGCGTTGTGTGACCTGGCGCCGGTGCAGCTGGGCAACCGCGTCTGGTTCGACACCGATGCCGATGGTGTGCAGGACGGCGACGAGCCGGCGGTGGCCGGGGTGAAGGTGACGGCGACGCCGTGTGCCGGTGGTGCCGCGTTGCCGGTGAAGACGACGAATGCCAAGGGTGAGTACTACTTCGGTGCGGCGGATGGCCTGAAGCCGGAGACCTGCTACAACCTGACGTTCGACTACAGCGGGATCAACACGGCCGCATTGCCTGGCGCGCCACCGCTCGCGAGCATCAAGTGGACCACGAAGGAAGCCGGTCCCGACCGTGTGATCGACTCCAATGTGGACGCTGCGGGCAAGGCGCAGGTGACCACGGGCAAGGCCGGTACGGCCGACCACACGATCGACGCCGGTATCAACGCCAAGGTCACCAACTCCCTCGGTGACTTCGTGTGGGTGGACACCAACCGCAATGGTGTGCAGGACGCGGGTGAGCCGGGTGTTGC
>NZ_JBSGBE010000016.1:0-241779 GCF_053601075.1 Lentzea sp. NPDC004789
CTTGCTACTCAAAGGAATACTCCTGACGAGGAGTATTCATATTACTGGCTGTGTTTCGGCACGCTGTTGAGTTCTCAAAGAACACGCGCTCACCGGATCCCAACTCCGTTTCCGGAGTTTTTCACTCGGGGCTTGTGTTGCTGAAGCTTATTTGATGTTTCTCGCCGGTGTCAAATCCGCCCCTGAGAGGCTCTTTGTTCTTCCGGCTTCTGCCAGGCCCGTTCCGGCTTGTTTTCCGGCCCGTGTCGCTCTGACTTGGAGAACATTACACGGGGGTGTTTCGATCTCCAAATCGGGGGGTCACCTAAGCCTCGGAACCACCGCTGACCTGCAGGTTCTCCACTAGGAAGACCGGATGCCGCGACGCCTCCGCCTCGAACGCCGAGACAGGGTCGCCGACGCGTGCGTCGAAGAACGGCCTGGTCACCGGCTCCTTCCGCACGTAAGCCGCCAGCACCGGCGCCGCGACGGCCGCGGAAACCTCCGTCAAACGAACCTGACGTGACCTGCGTCCCGTTCGCACGACCGCTGTGCCGGCCGCCCGTGCGTTGCGCACCCAGTCACGAACCCCGTACGGCGCGACGAACCACTCCTGCCCGTCGTGGCGCATCAGGCGGATGGGGATCGTGCGCTCCAAGCCGCTGCGGCGCCCACGGATCGTCAGCAGCACGTAGTGAGAAGGCGCGATGCCCAGCGAGACGGCGCGTGCGATCACGACGTTGCCGACGCGGCGGATGAGGGTCGATCGGTAGGTCTTGGCCACGGCGTCAATCATGGACCTCGTGTTCGACGTGCTCGTGATCGGCGGCGGCCCGGCAGGCCGCGCCCTGGCCCGCGCCTGCGCACGGGAAGGCCTCGACACCGCGATCGTCGACCGCCATCCCCATCACCTCTACACGGCGACATATGGCGCGTGGGCTGATGAGCTCCCACCACACACACCGACGAAGGCCGTCAGCACGACAGTTCGCGCCTACGCGCGCGAGGAGCACCTGATCCAGCGCACCTACGTGGTCCTCGACAACGCTCATCTGCACGAACTGCCCGAAGCTGTCACCGTGCTGCAACGCCCCGCACCGGCGCGCTACACGTTCAACGCCACAGGCGCGCGCAAGGGCCGTGCGGAGCAGACGGCGGTGGGCACTGTCATCGAGTCGGACGACACCGATACAACGCTGATGGACTGGCGCAACGGCGACACGTTCCTCTACCGGGTCCCGCTCGGCGGCGGTGAAGTCCTCGTCGAGGAGACCTGTCTGGCCCGTCGCCCCGGCATGCCGCTCAGCGAGCTCAGAAGCAGGCTGCACACACGGCTCGAACCGGGCCGACGAGAGGAACGGGTCCGGTTCCCTCTGGACGCACCGCGCGACAAAGGTCTGGCGTTCGGCGCGTCGGCGGGCTTCATCCACCCGGCGACCGGCTACAGCGTGGCCACCTCGCTGCAGCTCGCGCCGAAGGTCGCGCAGGCCGTCAAGGCGGGCGAGAACCCGGCACGCGTCATCTGGTCGAGAAGGGCGCGGGTGGTCCACGGGCTCCGGCGACTGGGCCTGGAAGCACTGCTGAGAATGGACGCCGACGAGAGCAGGGACTTCTTCGAACTGTTCTTCCGGCTGCCCGCTGACCTGCAGAAAGCCTATCTCTCGGGCCGGGAGGACGTCCGCGGGACGACAGCGGCGATGTCCGCCCTGTTCGCCTCGGCGCCACGTCACCTCAAGTGGAAGCTGCTGACCGACCGTGGCGCACCGGCGCCAAAGTGGTGAATTCCCGGTTAACCCGTCTAGCGCGGAGTCATTCGCACCTGCACGATTTGAGACGTGCCCGCATTGCTGGATGACGTCAGGTTCGCCTTCCAGCCGCTGTTCAACCTCAACACCGGCGGCGTTGTCGCGGTAGAGGCGCTGGCCCGCCCCCACGACGGAACTGTGCAGGACCTTCTGCAGGCCGCGTTCCAGGCTCGGCTGCTCAGCAACGCCGACGTCGGTCTCGCCTGTCGCGCGGTCCGCGCGGCGGCCGACTTCGACCTGCTGCTGCCGTTGCACGTGAACCTGCTCGCACTCACCGTGGCCGACAAACCGGAGATCATGTCGCCGCTGCACGGCGCGCTCCGCGAGGTCGGCAGGACGCCGTCGAGCGTCGTGATCGAGGTCGGCGAGCCGTACTCGCGGGCCGGCCGCGCCAGGCTCGCCAGAGGCCTCAAGACCTTGCGGGACAACGGTTTCCGCATCGCGCTCGACTGCGTGGGCGAGGGCGACGTGCCGCTCGGCCTGCTGACCAGCGCCGCACCGGACTTCATCAAGCTCGACCGCGAGATCGTCCGCACGTTGCCGGACGACGCCGCGCGTGGCGCGCTGGTGCGGTCGTTGGTGCACCTCGGCGAGTACACCGGCGGCCAGGTCGTGGCCGAAGGTGTGGAGACCGAGGCGGAGCTGACGTACCTGCGCAAGCTGGGAGTCGGGCACGCGCAGGGCAACCTGCTCGCGCCACCGCAGCGAAGACCGGCGGTGAACGCCCGCATCGCGCCGGAAGCCGTCACGGAGACCGGCGAGATCCGCCGCGGCAACACCGGCCCCAGGGTCACGGACTTCCTGCACCCCGCCACCACGCTGCCCGAGCACGCCACCAGCGAGGAGGTCCGCGAGGTGCTCGCCTCGCAGCCGTCCGTCACCGGTGTGGTGCTCGTCGACGACGAGGGCCGCCCGAAGTGGTCGGTGGACCGCAACCGGTTCCTGCTCGCGGTCACCGGGCCGTACGGACACGCCCTGCACGCCAAGCGCGAGGCGGCACGGCTCGCGGACAAGCCGCACCTCATCGGCACCGAGTCGTCGGCGCTCGACCTGCTCGACGTGGTCGCCCATGCGAACCGTGAGCGCACCAACGACGACCTCATCGTCGTGGACCACAACGAGCGGTGCATGGGTGTTGTGCGCGTTGCGGATGTCGTGCGCGGTGTCGCGGAGCTCAAGGTGGAGCAGGCGGCCGCGCTCAGCCCGCTCACCCGCCTGCCCGGCAGCGACGCGATCGCGAAGGAGGTCGACCGGCGCATCGGGACCGGCGAGATCTTCGCGGTCTGCTGGCTGGACGTGGACGGCTTCAAGCTGGTCAACGACACGGTCGGGTTCGCGGCCGGGGACGACCTGATCCGCGAGATCGGGCACGACCTGGCGGAGCTCGCGCACGCGTTCCCCGGCGTGCAGGTGGGGCACGTCGGCGGTGACGACTTCCTGATCCTCGCCGGGCTCGACGAGACGGTGCCGCTGAGTGCCCGTTTGCTCGACAAGCCGTACACGGCGGAGGGACGACACGTCACCCTCTCTCTTGCGACCCTTATCTGTGCTGCGGGGTCAGTGGGGTCGTATCGCGAGGTGTCGCGATTGCTGGCACCGGTCAAGGAGCACGCGAAGTCGCTCGCCGGGTCGAGCTGGGTCATGGGAAGGCCGGGCAGCGAGCGACGCGACGTGCTGCGCGGTGCCGAGCAACGTGCGGTGAGCTGAGAAGTACAACCGAACGCCTCCTGTGCGACGACCTGATCACTCATAGCATCGAGGTCGCTACTCAGCGCACAGGAGGTTCGGCGTGCAGGTCGGCAGCAGAACTCAATCGGTACCCGCACAACGCACGAGCGCGGACGGCCTCCTCACCGTTGGGGTGGAAGAAGAATTCGTTCTCGTCGAAGCCTCCACGGGCCACCTGGCCAACCGCGCCACCGAGGTGCTCGCCGGCGCCGACCGCTACCAGGTCGACCTGCAGCAGGAAATCGCGCAGTACCAGGTGGAATCGGCCAGCGGCATCTGCACGGACATGGGCGAGCTGCGCGACGAGCTGGCCGTCGCGCGCCGGGCGTTGATCGAACGGGCGGCGCGGCACGACGCGCGGCTCGCCGCGACCGGAACCCCCGTGCTGGGCCTGACGATGCCCACGCCGTTGACGAACTCCCCGCGCTACCACCGGATGGCGCAGGAGATGGGCGCGCTCACCAACGACCTCGCGATCTGCGGCTGTCACGTGCACGTGGGGCTGCCCGACGACGAGTCGAAGATCTTCGTGAGCAACCACCTGCGGCCGTGGCTGCCGACGTTGCTGGCGCTCGGGGCGAACTCGCCCTACTGGCTCGACGCCGACACGGGCTACGCGAGCTGGCGTTACGTGGTCTGGAACCGTTGGCCCACTTCGGGTGCGCCGCCGCACTTCGACTCCGCGGCCGAGTACTACGCGGCCAGGGAGGAGATCGTCGCGAGCGGCGCGGCGATGGACGCGGGGATGCTCTACTGGGACGTCCGGTTGTCCGCCCGCCACCCCACGCTGGAACTCCGCGTGTCCGACGTCGCGCCGACGGTCGAGGAAGCCGTCCTGATGGCCGCCCTGGTGCGCGGGATCGCCGCCACCGCACTGGCTTCCCGCACCGCGCCCGCACCGGTCCCGCCGCACCTGCTGAAGGTCGCCATGTGGCGTGCCGCGCGCGATGGCCTGGAGGGCTTCGGGATCGACCCGGTGACGGGTGCGCCGACACCCGCGTCGACGATCGCGGCGTCGTTGCTGCGGTGGATCCGGCCGGCGCTGGAGTTCTCCGGCGACTACGAGATGGTGAGCGACGGCATCGACCGGTTGCTGCTCGACGGCACGGGCGCGGCACGCCAGCGGAGGGCGTTCGCGCGCCGCGGCCGGCTCGACGACGTCGTGGGATTCCTGGTCGCGCAGACTGCTCCGGTCTGAGAACACGGAAATCCTTCGAGTGATGTTCACTCGATCGGGTACATCTCGCGTCTGCTTGGTGTGCGTCCAAGCCCAAATCCGGTAGTTAGTCCCCGTGGCCACCCCCATCTGGGCACCGGGAGTGAACGGTCCGGAGAAACCCAACACCGCGCGCGTCAGGGACTACTGGCTCGGCGGCACCCACAACACGGAGGCCGACCAGGAACTGGCGGCCCACCTCGTGTCCGCGGCACCGCACCTGCCGTACCTGTGCCGCACGCACCGCTCGTTCCTGGGCCGGATCGTCAGCAGGCTGACCGCGCTGGGGATCCGGCAGTTCCTCGACCTGGGCTCCGGCCTGCCCACCGCCGACAACGTGCACCTCGTCGCGCCCGACGCCCGCGTGGTGTACGTGGAGATCGACCCGGCGGTGGCGAGCGAGGGCCGCGCGATCGTCGCGGGCGACCCGCGGGTCTCGTACCTGTGCGCGGATCTCTGCGAGCCGGAGAAGGTGCTGGACTCGGCGGAGGTCCGCGGCACGCTGGACCTGTCCGAGCCGGTCGCCGTGCTGGTCCTGGACGTGCTGCACTTCGTGCCCGACTCCGCGGAGCCGCACAAGGTGCTGGCCCAGTACATGGACGCGTTGGCGCCCGGCAGCTACCTCGGGCTCTCGCACACCTGCCGCGACCCGTTCATGTTGGCCGCGGTGGGGCTTTTCGGTGCCATGTACGAGGATCAGCCGCTGCCGACGTTCACGTTCCGGTACCCGGAGCAGGTCGTGCAGTTCTTCGACGGCATGGAGATCCTGGCGCCGGGCGTGGTGCCGATCCCGTTGTGGGAACCGGATCCCGACGAGATCCAGGACCGCAACCCGGAGCACTTCCAGGGCTGCGGCGGCCTCGCCCGCAAGGTCTAGGCGAGCAACGGGATCGCGGCCAGCACGACCGTCGACGTCACCGCCATCGACATGCCGTAACGCAGCTGCTGCCGAGCCGTCGGCAGGTCGCGCGCGAGCAGGAACGCCGAGCACGCCGCGACGCCCACCGCGGCCCAGACCACCCCGAACCTGAACCACAGCCCACCGCCGACCAGCAGCAGCCCGCCGAGGGTCAGCTGCGTGGTCGCGTTGACCGCATGCGTTGTGCCGTAAACGACCGCGGGAGTCTTGGAGCCGACGCGCGCGTCACCCGCGCGGTCGGGAACGGCCCACCACAACGCCCTGCCGGTCGCGAGCGCCGCGACACCGGAGAACACCAGCCACACCGCCGGGTCGGCCTGTCCCCCGGCCGCCGCGTAGGCGGTCACGCTCGGCAACAACCCCGCGGCGATCGCCAGCACCACCGGCCCGGAGTAGCCGCGGCGCTTCAACCTGATCGGTTCGAGGTTGTAGGCCAGGTACAGCACCAGGATCAGCCCGACGCCGACCGCCACCCGCCACGACACGGCGATCGCCAGCGCCTCGGCGAAGATCATCTCGAAGATCGCCAGCGCGAGGACCCTGTCCGCGCCGATCTCCTGCACCGCCTGCGCCAGATGGCGTTTCTCCGCGGTGTGGATGTCGTTGCGGACGTCGGCGTAGGCGTTGAGCGGGTTGCCGGAGATGATCGCGACGAAGTTGGCGAGCACCGCGATCACCACGGCGAGGTCGAACCTCGTTGCGTAGCAGGCACCCCAGGCCGCGCAGCACGCGTAGTGCATGCCGAAGGGGTGTTCCAGTCGGTGCAGGTGGGTCAGCGCCGGCAAGTGGCCACCATCGCGAGGCTCGGCGGCGGCGCCATCGCGGCGCCCCGCAACTGGGGTGTGCAGGTCGTGGCGTTGAGGCGGATGCGCCGGTGCCGCAGCAGGGCGGTGACGATCAGCCGGATCTCCAGCAACGCCAGGTCTTTTCCCGGACAGTGGCGCACTCCCCCGCCGAACGGGAAGAACGCGCCCGGTGGTGGTTGCTCGCGGGCCGGGTCGAACGTGTGCGGGTGCGCGTAGGTCGCGGCACGGCGGTGCGCGAGGTAGATGCTCGGCGTGAGCACCATGCCCTCGGCGCTCATCCGGTTGCCGGCCAGCGTCGCCGGCGGGGACAGCCGCAGCGACTCCGTGATCGTCGCGTCGAGCAGGTCGGGGTCGTCGAGGACCTCGTCCGCGAGGCCAGGGGTGCGGTCGATCCAGAACACCGTCCACGCGGTCGCGCTCGCGGTCGTCTCGTGGCCGGCGAAGAGCAACGAGACGACCTGGTCGCGCAGGTCCTCCGGCGGCAGGCAGGCCGCCAGGGCGGGTGGTGGCGCGGTGGTGGCGCGGTGCAGCAGCATCCGGTCGAGGTGCGGGTCGAACCTCGTCGTGCCGGGCGTGAGGTAGCGGTGCGCGAGAGTGCGGACGCGGCTGCCGAGGCGGCGGTCCAGCCAGCGGGTGAACGCGCCGAGCAGCTCCTCGTCGTCGACGCCGAAGACGATGCGGCCGATGATCCTCAGCGTGAGCCCGCGCGTCCACTGGGCGAGCCCGACCGGGTCGCCGCTCGGCAGCTCGGCGATCGAGCGTTCGACCATCTCGTCGATGAGCTCGCGGTAGCGGTTGCCGCGCAACATCGGTGCGAGTGTGCGGCGGTACGCGGTGTGCTCGTCGCCGTCGAGCCAGAGCACGGAACGGTTGCCCAGCAACGGGCTCAGCGTGCGGCTCGGCGGGTGGCGCAGGTCGCGGTCGTGGCGGAACAACGCGGCCATCACGTCCGGGTGCCAGACGAGCCAGCGGCGGTCGGAGAGCTTCACCAGGCCGTCCTCGAAGTCCTCCACCGAGTCCAGGAACGGGAGCAGGTGCAGCGCGAACCTCAGCTCGGTGCGGTTCATCGGCACACCGCGCACGCGAGGTGCATCGCCGCCATGCCTTCCGCCTGCACGATTCGCGTCGGCGTGTAGAGGTCCTTGTCGTGCCACAGCGGTGGATGCGGCCGGTCGCCCCACTCGTGCAGGAACCGCGCGCCGCGGGTCATGGCTTCGCCGACGTCTCGCGTCGAATGGGACAGAATCCTGATGGCGTAGGCGGTTTCCTCGTAGGTGCCGGTCCATCTGCCCCACGAGCCGTCGCTTCGCTGCGTCCCCAGCACCCAGTCGACCGCCTTTTCGTTGCCCCGCAGGGCGTTCGTCACGCACGCGGTCGCGTAGTAGGGCGAGGCGTGCCACTTGTCCCGCCAGCAGCCTTCCGGTTGCTGCATGTCGCGCAGCCACTCCTCCAGTCGCCGGTCTTCGCCGAGTGCCTGCAGCGCGTGGGCGTTCGTGCTGGTGGACGGGGTGCGCTCGTTCGGGAAGCAGGCGAAGTGGCGGGCTTCCCGGTAGCGGCCCAGCGCCTCGGTCGGCCTCGGGCTGTCGCACAACGCGAGCGCGTGCAGTGCGGTGGCGGTGTCGTCGGCGTCGGCGGGAAGCCCTGGACCGCCGGCCGCGCCTTCCTCGGTGAACGCGGCTCTGATCCGCTCGGGCATCGGGTCGGGGACGTCGAGGCCCGCGGACCTCAGCGCGACGATGATCCAGGAACGTTCGAACAGCGGGACCGGAACGCCGGCGGGGACGGGACCGCCGTGTCTGCTTTGGACGGTCTCCAGGTAGTCGAGGCTCGCGCCTCTTCGCGGCCTCTGCAGCCAGACGGCGGTGGCGGCGGGACTGGCCGCGACGATGCCGTTGACGGCTCTGACCTCGGGACGGGGACCGAAGATCTCCAGGGTGTGCCACAGCTTGTCCGGGAGCGGCCGCTGTCTCAGCGCGTGCAACGGGCGCGGGTCGAGCGGGGTGCGCAGCCCGAGTCTCTCGGCGAGCGCGGGCACGATGAGCTCGACGGCGACGGTGTCCGGCAGCTTCAGCGGACGGCTCAACAGCTTGCGGAGTGCCTCCAGACCTCTGCGCGCCGCCGGGTGATCTCCGAGCGCGTCGACCGCGCTGAGCGTCGGGACCAGCGCGTACTCACCCGGCCCTCCCCACGTGCCGTCGGGGTGCTGGGTGTCGATGAGGAAGCGGATCCGGGCGTCGTGCCCGGTGAGCCACGGTGCCAGCGCGACGAGTCTGCCGGTCTCGTACACGGAGGGTGTAACACCGCTCCAAGGATCGTCGGTCAGTTGCGCTAACAGGCTCATCACGGCCCCCGTAGATAGCAACTGCGTAACCTCAGGGCCACAGAGAGTAGCACTCTGGACCGTTGAGCCCGCAAGGGTTTAGGCCGTTCAGCGGACCACCCTGCAGAGTGGTTTAGCCGAGCGGATGCTGTGGGACGGGAGGTGTGTTGTGACGACAGCGCGCGAGATCATGCACCCCGGAGTGCAGTGCGTGGACGAGGACGCGAGCCTCGTCGAGGCCGCTCGGATGATGCGCGACCTCAACGTCGGCTCCCTGCCGATCTGCGGCAGGGACGACCGGTTGCACGGGATCATCACCGACCGCGACATCGTGGTCAGGGCGGTCGCCGCGGGCATGGACCTGGCCACGACCAGAGCCGGCGAGTTCGGCGGCCACGTGCACTGGGTCGACGCTTCGGACTCCCTGGCCCACGTGTTGGAGACCATGGGAGACAACCAGATCCGGCGGCTGCCGGTGATCGAGAACCACCGGTTGGTCGGCATGGTGTCGGAGGCGGATCTGGCCCGGCACCTGCCGGAGGAGCAGCTGGCGGCGTTCGTGGAACGGGTCTACGCCTGACGGCCGTGTTCCAGGTAGCGGGTCTCGCCTGACTCCCTGGCTCGCAGCGCCTGGTCAACGCGCCGGGCGAGTCTGGGGATCAGGCGGGACTGAGCCTGGTCCGGGGTCACGAACTCGCACGACCTGAGCTCGGCCGCCTGGAGGCGGATCGCGGCCGGGTCGGTGATCAGACCGCCCTCGAAGACGAACAGGACGCGGTCGTCGTCGTTGTCGGGCGCCCAGTCGACGACCAGGAGCCTGCCCGGCTGTCGTTGCAGGCCGAGCTCTTCCTCGACTTCGCGCCTGCAGGCCTGCACCGGGGTCTCACCGTGCTCGATGACGCCGCCTGGGATGTCCCAGTTCGGCTTGTAGGTGGGTTCGACGAGCAGGAGACGGCCTGCGTCGTCGAAGAAGAGGCGCCGGCCGCGGAGATCGGTCTGCTGCGGTGATCCACAGCTCACCTTCGCACGGACCTCAGGTCCAGGGGGCGAAGTAGCGGTGGCCTCCGCAGCTCGTCCGGGAGGTGTCGACGAGGCAGACCCGGACCTCGATGTTCTGCGGTCGCCTGATGGGCGACGGCCCCGAGCTGAACGGTTCCGCGTCATCGCAGCGACGCGGCGGCGACGACTTCCACGGTTCGTCCATGAGGCTGTACTCGAGCATGATGTCGAGCCGCGACCCGCCGCAGTTCGAGCGCAGGTCACCGGTGACCTTGTAGGTGTCGTCCGACATGCGCCACACGGCGCCCTTGAACGTCACGTTCTGCCCGTCCGGCCGGTGCTCGGTGGAGAACTCGATGAGCCGCTCGACCTTCGGCCCGGCGTGGGTGGGCACGTCGCAGAGCATCAGGGCGATCGTCACCAGAAGTGTTGTGAGAGTCCGCATGTGCTCGGACGTTAGAAACCAAACGGGCAACCCGCTCGGTCCAGCGAACGCCCTTCACCCGAAGGTGGCGTGGTCGTCCCGCCAGGACTTGAACCTGGGACCTGCCGCGTATCAGACGGACGCTCTCTCCAGCTGAGCTACGGGACGGAGTGGAAGACGAGGGTGTCGAACCCTCCAGGGCGATCTTGCAAGGATCACCTGCGCGCCGGCGCGTCCCCCTTCGATGTTCAGTTGTCGAGTGCCCTCACCAGGATTCGAACCTGGACTGGACGCGTTCTGAGCGCGTTGCCTCTCCCGTTGGGCTACGAGGGCGTGCGGATCCGGGGAGTCGAACCCCGACTGTCATGGCCCTCAACCATGTGCCTCTACCAGTTGGGCTAGATCCGCTTCTTGCGTGCGATATTCAGTCGTGCGGCACCGACGGAAGGAGTCGAACCCTCGGGAAACGGGTTTGGAATCCGTTCCGCTTCCGAAGCTCGTCGGCATTCTCGGGTAGGGCAAAAGAAAAGCCGCCTGGGAATGTCCCCTGGCGGCTCCGAGGTCTTGACCTGCTACGAGGTCATGGCCTGGAACCCCACGCCAGCGCCAGCAGGCAACCGGCGAGGAAGGCGCGAATTCGCCATCCCGCGAGCTGAACCTTGGCAAGCATGTCGTCCTCCGTGTTGATCTCTGTCCGTCTTGCTGCGATCAAGTTATGCGAGCCGCACGAGCGGTCGCAACGCATTTATTCGCGCTCCCAGATAGTGGGTCAGAAGACCGGCTCACAAACATGTTTCCACTGCGAGCTTCCGCACACCGGGCAGTCCGCGCCGAACTTCACGCACCGTTCGAGCCCGCTCGCCCGTGCCGCCACAAAGCGCTCGTACGGCTCACGGGCAACGCGGCTGCCGTCGGTCACCATGCGCGGGATGGCCCAGCTGGACCACGCGTCAGCGGCCACGCGCTCGATCTGGGCTTCCTCGATCGACTTCCGCCCGCAGGCCGTGCACGAGCGCTGGTCCAGCCTCGGCGCGCCGAGGGTGAAGACACCGGCGACCTGCAGGAAGCGGTCCGGGGTCTGTTCGGCGGCCGCCGCCGTCGCCGCGGTGAGGTGGCTCAGCTGCTCGATCGACGTCGCCACCCAGGGGTCGCGGACGAGGGCGCGGTCGTTGAAGGAGCCCATGCCGCCGAAGGCGCCGCGGTGGTGGTCGGTGCGCCGGTGCGCCCGCCAGGTCGCGAGGTCCTCGCGCATCCACGTCTGCCAGTGCGTGTCGCCTGCTTCGCCCAGTGCGTCGACCAGCGCGGCGAGCGCGCGCTCGTACAGCTCGCTCGCCAGGCCCGCGGCGGTGGCCAGCACCGGCGGCGTGTCGTTCGCCATCTGAGCAATATCGCGCAGTGGTGCCGAGACGACAAACGGCGCGCACCCCGAGGGGTGCGCGCCGTTGTGAGCCTGGAGTGCTCAGACGGTGAAGCCCAACGCGCGCAACTGCTCGCGGCCGTCGTCGGTGATCTTCTCCGGGCCCCACGGCGGCATCCACACCCAGTTGATGCGGAAGTCGCTCACGAGACCGCCTCCCGCACCGCCGGTCAGGGCCGCGCGGGTCTGGTCCTCGATGACGTCGGTCAGCGGGCAGGCCGCGGACGTCAGCGTCATGTCGATGGTGGCGATGTTCTCCTCGTCGATGCGGATGTCGTAGACGAGGCCCAGATCGACGACGTTGATGCCGAGCTCCGGGTCGACGACGTCGCGCATGGCCTCTTCCACGTCGTCCAGCGCGGCGACGTCGGCCTTCGGCTCGAAGACCGGCATGCCCTCGGCTCCCCGGACGACCTCTTCAGAACCGGTGCTCATGCTGCTCCCTGGCTTCGTGCTACTGCGTCCTTGAACGCCATCCAGCCCAGCAGCGCGCACTTCACGCGTGCCGGGTACTTCGCGACGCCGGCGAAGGCGATGCCGTCCTCCAGGACGTCCTCGTCGGGCTCCACCTGGCCGCGGCCCTGCATCAGCTCGACGAACGCGTCCATCTTCTTGAACGCCTCGCCCACCGGCTTACCCACGACGAGGTCGGTCAACACCGACGTCGACGCCTGGCTGATCGAGCAGCCCTGGCCGTCGTACGAGACGTCCTGCACCACGTCGTCGACGACGTGCACGCGCAACGTCACCTCGTCACCGCAGGTCGGGTTGACCTGGAACGACTCCGCGTCGTACGGGTCGCGCAGGCCTCGGCCGTGCGGGTTCTTGTAGTGGTCCAGGATGATCTCCTGGTACATCTGCTGCAGCTGCATCAGGCCACCCCGAAGAACTTCTGCGCCTCGCGGACACCGTCCACCAGCGCGTCGACCTCGTCGAGCGTGTTGTACAGGTAGAACGACGCGCGGACGCTGGACTGGGCGTTCAGGCAGCGGTGCAGCGGCCACGCGCAGTGGTGGCCGACGCGGACCGCGATGCCCAGGCTGTCGAGCACCTGGCCGGCGTCGTGCGGGTGGACGCCCTCGATCTCGAACGGCACGGCGCCGCCCCGGTCGACCGCGTCCCGCGGGCCGATCAGCCGGACGCCCTTGATGCCGGAAAGACCTTCCAGCGCGGCAACGGTCAGCGCGTGCTCGTGCGCGTGGATGCGCTCCATGCCGACGACGCTCAGGTAGTCCACCGCGGCACCCAGACCGACGGCCTGGGACGTCATCGGCGAACCGGCCTCGAACCGCTGCGGCGGCGGCGCGAACGTCGAGCCCTCCATCTTCACCAGCTCGATCATCGAGCCGCCGGTGATGAAGGGAGGCAACGCTTCCAGCAGCTCACGACGTCCGTAGAGGACACCGATGCCGGACGGGCCGAGCATCTTGTGGCCGGAGAACGACGCGAAGTCCACGCCCAGCCGGTGGAAGTCCACCGGGCCGTGCGGCACGGACTGGCACGCGTCCAGCACGGTCAGCGCGCCGACCTTCTGCGCCGCGGCGACGAGCACGTCGACCGGGTTGATCACGCCGGTCACGTTCGACTGGTGCGTGAACGCCACGACCTTCGTCCGAGCAGTGATCACGCTGTCCACATCGGACAGGTCGAGACGACCGTCCGGGGTCAGCTTGAACCACTTCAGCGTCGCGCCGGTGCGCTGCGCGAGCTGCTGCCACGGCACGAGGTTCGCGTGGTGCTCCATCTCGGTCACGACGATCTCGTCGCCGGGACCGATGACGAAGCGCGCGGCCTCGGGACCCGAGGTCGCGGCGTTGCCCATCGCGTACGCCACGAGGTTGAAGCCCTCGGTGGCGTTCTTGGTGAAGACCAGCTCGCCGAAGTCGGCGCCGACGAAGTCCGCGATGCGCTGACGCGCACCCTCGTACGCGTCGGTCGCCTCTTCGGCCAGCTGGTGGGCGCCCCTGTGCACAGCCGCGTTGTGCTGCTGCAGGAACGCCTTCTCCGCGTCCAGAACCTGCGTCGGGCGTTGCGAGGTGGCGCCGGAGTCCAGGTAGACCAGGCGCTTCCCGTCACGAACGGTGCGAGACAGGATCGGGAAGTCCGCCCTCAGAGCGGTTACGTCCAGTGGTGCTGCGGTGGTGGTCACAGCGCCTCCTCTCAACACCTGCAACGTCAGGAAAGGGCTGCTGCTTCCGACTTCCCGGTGTACTTCACGTAACCCTCGGACTCGAGCACGTCGGCGAGCTCCGGACCGCCGGACTCGACGATGCGGCCGTTCGCGAACACGTGCACGAAGTCGGGCGAGATGTACTTGAGGATCCGGGTGTAGTGCGTGATCAGCATGACGCCGACCTCGCCGTTCGCCTTGTAGCGGTTGACGCCCTCGGACACGACGCGCAGCGCGTCGACGTCCAGGCCCGAGTCGGTCTCGTCGAGGATCGCGATCTTCGGCTGGAGCAGGCCCAGCTGCAGGATCTCGTGCCGCTTCTTCTCACCGCCGGAGAAGCCCTCGTTCACCGAGCGCTCGGCGAACGCCGGGTCGATGTCGAGGTCGGCCATCGCGCCCTTGACCTCCTTCACCCAGTGGCGGAGGTTCGGGGCCTCACCGCGCACGGCGGTGGCGGCGGTGCGCAGGAAGTTCGACATCGAGACGCCAGGCACCTCGACCGGGTACTGCATCGCGAGGAACAGGCCCGCGCGAGCGCGCTCGTCGACGGACATCTCCAGCACGTCCTCGCCGTCGAGCGTGACCGAGCCCGAGGTGACCTCGTACTTCGGGTGCCCGGCGATCGCGTACGACAGCGTGGACTTGCCGGACCCGTTGGGGCCCATGATGGCGTGGGTCTCGCCCGCCTTGATCGTCAGGTCGACGCCCTTGAGGATCTCCTTGGGGGCGTCCTCGCTGACGACCGAGACGTGCAGGTCCTTGATCTCAAGCGTGGCCATGGCTAGCAACTTCTCCTGGTGGTCCAACTGAAGTCAGTTCGTGGTGACGGTGACGTCGACGAAGACGTCGCCGTCACGGATGTCGACGGCGTAGACGTCGACCGGTTCGGTGGCGGGCAGCGAGGAGGGCTTGCCGGTCTCCAGGTCGAAGCACGACCCGTGCAACCAGCACTCGATCCCCTTGCGGGAGACCTCGCCCTCGCTCAGCGACACCGCCGCGTGTGAGCATTCGTCCGCGAGCGCGTGCACCCGCTCGCCCTTGCGCACCAGCACGATGCCGACGTCGTCGACGCTGGCGGCGAAGGGCTTGCGTTCGTCCAGTTCGGACAGTGCGCACACGCGAATCACGCCCCGACCGCCTCGAGCTCTGCCTCGATGGCGGCCTCGAGGCGCTCGCGCACCTCGGGAACGGCGATCTTCGCGATCAGCTCCTGGAAGAAGCCGCGCACGACGAGACGCCGTGCCTGCTCCTCCGGGATGCCGCGCGCCTGCAGGTAGAACAGCTGCTCGTCGTCGAACCGGCCGGTGGCGCTGGCGTGGCCCGCACCCTCGATCTCGCCGGTCTCGATCTCCAGGTTCGGCACCGAGTCGGCGCGCGCGCCGTCGGTGAGCACCAGGTTGCGGTTGAGCTCGAACGTCTCGGTGCCCTCGGCCGCCACGCGGATCAGCACGTCGCCGATCCACACGGTGTGCGCGCCCTCGCCCTGCAGCGCGCCCTTGTAGACCACGTTGCTGCGGCAGTTCGGCTGCGAGTGGTCGATGAACGGACGGTGCTCCTGGTGCTGACCCGCGTCCGCGAAGTACAGGCCCAGCAGCTCGGCGTCGCCGCCCTTGCCCGCGTACTGCACGACCGGCGTGATGCGCACGGCGTCGCCGCCCAGCGTCACGACCGTGTGCTTGATCGACGCGTCACGACCGAGCTTCACGTGGTGCTGCGAGACGTGCACGGCGTCGTCGGCCCAGTCGTGGATCGCGATCACCTGGAGGTGCGCGCCGTCCGCGACGAGGAACTCGACGTTCTCCGCGTACGCGCCGGAACCGCGGTAGTCCAGGACGACCGTGCCCTCGGCGAACTGCGACGCCTTGACCAGCAGGTGGCCGTAGGCGACCTGCTCGGCACCGGCACCCGTGACGGTGACGGTCGTGGGCTCGGACTTCGCGTCGCCCGGCAGCGTCACGACGGTGGCGTCGGAGAAGGACGAGTACGCCTGGGCCGCGATGCGGTCACCGGGCACACCGGCCTTGCCGAGGCGGTCGTCGTCACGACCGACCGTCTCGACGGTGACACCGGAAGCGGCGTTCACCTCAACGGCGGCCTTGCCGGTCGCCGCAGCGCCGCTGTGAAGGCCGGCGAGACGCTTGAGAGGAGTGAAGCGCCAGATCTCCTCACGGCCACCCGGCACCTCGAACGCGTTCACGTCGTAGGACGTGAAGTGCTCCGCGCGCGAGGCGACGGGAATGACAGCTCCGTGAGAGTGAGGTTGAGTCGACAGGGCGGCCATGTCAGCCGACGGCCCCTTCCATCTGCAGTTCGATCAGGCGGTTCAGTTCGAGGGCGTACTCCATGGGGAGCTCGCGCGCGATGGGCTCGACGAACCCGCGCACGATCATCGCCATGGCCTCGTCCTCGTTGAGGCCGCGCGACATCAGGTAGAACAGCTGGTCCTCGGAGACCTTCGAGACCGTGGCCTCGTGGCCCATCGCGACGTCGTCCTCCCGCACGTCGACGTACGGGTAGGTGTCCGACCGGCTGATCGTGTCGACCAGCAGCGCGTCGCACTTCACCGTCGACTTCGAGTGGTGCGCCCGCTTGTTGACCTGGACCAGGCCGCGGTAGGAGGTGCGGCCACCGCCGCGCGCCACCGACTTCGACACGATCGTCGAGGAGGTGTGCGGCGCCAGGTGGACCATCTTCGCGCCGGCGTCCTGGTGCTGGCCCTCGCCCGCGAACGCGATCGAGAGGACCTCGCCCTTGGCGTGCTCGCCCATCAGGAAGACGGCCGGGTACTTCATGGTCACCTTGGAACCGATGTTGCCGTCGATCCACTCCATGGTCGCGCCCTCTTCGGCCTTGGCGCGCTTGGTGACCAGGTTGTAGACGTTGTTCGACCAGTTCTGGATCGTCGTGTAGCGGCAGCGGCCGCCCTTCTTCACGATGATCTCGACGACGGCCGAGTGCAGCGAGTCGGACGAGTAGATCGGCGCGGTGCAGCCCTCGACGTAGTGCACGTAGGCACCCTCGTCGACGATGATCAGCGTGCGCTCGAACTGGCCCATGTTCTCGGTGTTGATCCGGAAGTAGGCCTGCAGCGGGATCTCGACGTGCACGCCCTTCGGCACGTAGATGAACGAGCCGCCGGACCACACCGCGGAGTTCAGCGCGGAGAACTTGTTGTCACCGGCCGGGATCACCGAGCCGAAGTACTCCTTGAACAGCTCCGGGTGCTCACGCAGACCCGAGTCCGTGTCGAGGAAGATGACGCCCTGCTCCTCGAGGTCCTCGCGGATCTTGTGGTAGACGACCTCGGACTCGTACTGGGCGGCGACACCGGCGACCAGGCGCTGCTTCTCCGCCTCCGGGATGCCCAGCCGGTCGTAGGTGTTCTTGATGTCCTCGGGCAGGTCCTCCCAGCTGGTGGCCTGCTTCTCCGTGGACCGCACGAAGTACTTGATCGAGTCGAAGTCGATCCCAGAGAGGTCGGCGCCCCAGTTCGGCATCGGCTTGAGGTCGAAGAGCTTGAGCGCCTTCAACCGGTACTCGAGCATCCACTCGGGCTCGTCCTTCTTCGCCGAGATGTCGCGGACGACGTCCTCGTTGAGGCCTCGGCGGGCGCTCGCGCCGGCAGTGTCCGAGTCGGCCCAGCCGAACTCGTAGTTGCCGAGAGACGCGATGGTCTCTTCCTGCGTGAGCGGAGACTGCACCGTGGTGGGCGTGCGCTGCTCGGCAGCGGCAGTCATGCGGGCTCCCCTCCATCATCTGGGCTGAGCTTTCCGGCGGAGCCGGGTTTGGGTGGTGAAACGTTCGGGATGTGCGTCGTGCAGACGGCATGGCCGCTTGCGATCGTCGCGAGGCGCTGCACGTGAGAACCGAGGAGATTCGCGAACGTCTCCGTCTCGGTCTCGCACAGCTGGGGGAACTCAGCCGCCACGTGGGCTACCGGGCAGTGGTGCTGGCACAACTGCTCGCCCACGCCGACGTGACGTGCCGACGCAGCGTAGCCCTCCCTGGTCAACGCGGCCGCAAGGGCCTTGGCCCGGTCAGCGGGTGTGGCATGGGCCACGATCGCCGTCCGGTGCCGGTCCACGAGCGCGTCGACACGACTCTGCGCGAACGCCCTGACCGCTTCCTCGCCGCCTGTCTGGGCGAGGAACCTGATCGCGGCGACCGCGAGGTCGTCGTAGGCGTGGCCGAACCGGGCGCGTCCGGCGTCAGTCAGCAGGAAGAGCTTCGCGGGACGGCCACGACCGCGTTGGGTCTGACGCGGAGCGTCCCTCGTGGTCGCCTCGCCGTCCGCGAGCAGTGCGTCGATGTGACGGCGCACGGCCGTGGGGCTGATGCCCAGTTCCTCGGCAACAGCTGCCGCGGTGACCGGACCCTGCTCCAACAGGAGCCTGGCGACAGCGCGCCGAGTCTTGCCGTCGTGCTGCTGCACGGCGTCAAGGTAGGTCTCGGCGTTTTTCACAACACCAGTGTTGCGTATTTAGCCGGAGGTCGCAAAGATCGCGGTCACAGGGTGACCTGACTCACGGCTGAACGTGGCTGGATACGCTGCCCGCATGCCCACTTCCGGCGGAGCCGTGACTCCGGAGAGCGACCTCTTGAACGGTCGAGAGCGTCGCCAGCTGGACATCGTCCGTCGTTGGGGCACCATCGGCGCGCTGCTGCTGACCGTCGGATCGCTCGGCGGTGGCGCCGCGCCCATCTACTCGCCGCTGTACGGCGTGCCCGTCCTCGGCCTTTTCTCGCGGATGCCTTCAGTCGCGATGGGGGTCGTCTGGACCGGCATCTTCATGATCGTGTCCGCCTGGCTGGCGCTCGGCCGGTTCGTGCGACCTGGGCGCGCGCGCCTGGTGTCACGCAGCCAGATGGACCGCACACTGCTGATGTGGACCGTACCGCTGGTCTTCTGCGTGCCGATGTTCTCGCGCGACGTGTATTCGTACTTGGCGCAGAGCGAGATCGCCGCACGCGGGCTGGACCCGTACGTTCTCGGACCGGCGAACGCCCTGGGCGTCGACCACGTCCTGACGCGCGGTGTGCCGAACATCTGGCGCGAGACCCCGGCCCCGTACGGACCGCTGTTCCTGGCGTTCGGCCGGTTCACCGCGATGGTGACCGGCGACCACGTGGTGTCCGGCGTGTTCGTGCACCGGCTGCTGGTGCTGTGCGGCCTGGCGATGATCGTGTGGGCGCTGCCGCGCCTGGCCGCCCGCTTCGGCGTGCCGCCCGTCGGCGCCCTGTGGCTGGGTGCGCTGAACCCGCTGGTGCTGTTCCACATCGTCATCGGCGTGCACAACGACGGCCTGGCCCTGGGCCTGATGCTGGTCGGCCTGGAACTCGCGATGCGCGGGCTCGAACCGTTGAAGTGGTCGTGGATCACCCTGGGCGCGGCGATCATCGTGTGCGGCGCGATGGTGAAGATCCCCGCGATGGCCGCGCTCGGGTTCCTCGGCGTGCTGGTGGCCCGCAAGCTCGGCGGTCAGCTCAAGCACCTGGCGCTGGTGGCCGGGGTGATGGCCGTGATCGCCGGAGTCGGCGTGGTGGCGATCTGCCTCGGCACGGGGTTCGGCTTCGGCTGGATCTCCACGCTGAACGTGGCGTCGACGGTGAAGTCGTGGATGTCGCCGCCGACCGCGCTCGGGTTCCTGGGCGCCGGCACCGGCATCATGCTGGGGCTGGGCAACCACACCGAATCGATGATCGCGCTGACGCGGCTGCTCGGGCAGGGCATCTCCGTGGTGATCACGATGGTGCTGCTGTGGCGCAGCTTCAAGGGGCGGATCAAGGCGATGAACGGACTCGGGGCGGCGCTGGGCGCGATCCTGGTGCTCGGGCCGGTGCTGCAACCCTGGTACGTGCTGTGGGCGGCGCTGCCGTTGGCCACCGCGGTCGTGGGGCCCAAGTTCCGGACGTTCGCGATGGTGACGTCGGCGGTCATCGCGGTGATCCTGCCGCCTACCGGGTCCGCCTTCGACGGGCGGGCTTACACGGTGCCGCAGGCCGTGGCCGGGGCGGTGATCACCTTCGCGGTGTGCGTGCTGATCGCCCGGAAGCGGGTCGGGCCGTTCCTGAAGTCCGATCCTGCTGCCTGATCGCTGACGGGGCCGGGTTGTCTCATCGCCGCTTCGCGACGATTGCGATTGGGGCTTGACTTCGAGCCTCAGGCGCGATGCTTTTCGGCCTTCAAAAGCCGGGCATGAGGAGCCCGGCCGATCCGAAAAGGCCGGGCGGTGGTGGTTACGCGACCGAGTTGATGACGTTGCGTCTCGGCTTCTGGTGCGGATCCAGCCACGCGGGCGCGTAGAACGTCGGTATGCCGTGCACCATTTTCACTTCCCACTCGCTCTGGTGAATGAGCGTGTGGTGGTGGCGGCAGAGCAGCACCGCATTCTTGACCGACGTATCGCCACCGTTCGCCCAGTGATGAATATGGTGCGCGTCGCACTGTTTCGGTGGTCTGCCACAGCCGGGGAACGCGCAACCCTTGTCACGGGCGACCAGGACCCGGCGGATTCCGGCGGGAAAGCTGCGGGTCTTGCGGCCGATGTCCATCGGCTGCGACTTCTCCCCCAGCACCAGCGGAATGATCCCCGCACCGCAGGCCAACTGACGCACCTGCTCAGCCGGTACGCGCTGACCGTTGTCGAGCATGCCCTGACCGAGCTTTCCGGCCAGGTCCTCGTAGCGCATCGTCACCGTCAGCGTCACCGGCTCACCACCGTGCTCGGGCAACTGGTCGGCGCGCAGCATCAGGTCCACCAGCTCCGCGAGCGCATCCCCTTGACGCTCGGCACGCGAGCGCGGGTCCGGGCCTTCCTCGGCCGTGGTGGGGCGGGGCTTGGCCAGCGGATCCAGCAGCGCCTCGTACTTGGCGCCGGTGACCTTGTCCAGCGTCGCCCGGATCTCCAGCTGGTCGCCCTTCCAGCGCATCACATGCTGGTTGACCGGCCGCACCGGTTCGCGGTCACGTGGTTCCGGATCGTTCTGAAGCAGCGCGTAGACCAGCTTCCTGCCCAACCCCCGCAACGCCACCGGATCGTGCTCGCGCGCGAGACCGACCACGGTCTGCTCGATCTCGGCGGGCAGGTCCTTCATGATCTCGGCGACCACCGCGACATGCTCGACCGACAACACACCCTCGGCCGCCGCCAACGCGGTCACCGCAAGCTCCGGCGCGATCTCACTCCCTGTCGGCGTGAGCCCCGACCCCAGCAGCGCGGCATTCGCCACCCACTGCTTGGCGGTATTCCGACTCCACCGCACCGCATGCTGCAACACGCCCGGCAAATCCTTGTAACCGAGTTCACTCGCGGCACCACGCCGGCCCAACTCAGCAATCTTGCGCATCACCGCGTGCTCACGAGCCCGAATCTCCGCCACCTCACCAACGAGACTGCTCAGCAGCTCGCCAGTGGAAAGAAGAGGAAGGTCGGATTCGCTCACGTGCTCTACTCTACCGCAAGATCACGAGACAATAACGGATAAATCCGTACACGAAAGCGTGAACCGCCCGCCCGAACCCTCACGCGAAGGCGAAGCCGAGCCCGAAAAGGCCCAATACCGACCCGGTAAGCGGTGATGACGTGCCCAGCCCACGCGATTGGGGCTTGGCTTTGGATGCGAGGTGCTACCGCGCTCGGATCGGCCGGGCTCTTTTCAGCCCGGCTTTTCAAGGCCGGCCAGCGCCTCGCAAGGGCCCCGAAGTCGAGCCCCAACCGCAATCGTCGCGAAGCGGCGATGACTTGACCCGGCTCGTCATCGGTCCTGAGACGCGACCAGCACACGGCATCCGGACCAGTAACCACATCCCTTCGGCGGACGACTACCTGGGCAGGGGGATGATCGACGCCGGAGGGGGTGGGGTGGCATGACCGAGCAACCCATGTCGCGCGAAGAGGTCCGGTTCGCCGTTGTGCTCAACGGCGGGGTGAGCCTGGCCGTCTGGATGGGCGGCGTCGTGCTGGAACTCGACCGGCTGACCAGGCCGGGCAGTGTGTACCAGCCGCTGCTGGACCTGGTGGGCTGCACCGCGCGGGCCGATGTCATCGCCGGTACGTCGGCCGGGGGCATCAACGGGGCCGCGCTGGCGTTGTCACAGGTCAACAAGAAGGCCGATCTGAGCAGGCTGCGGGATCTGTGGGCCGAGCAGGGACGGATGGAGCAGCTGCTCAGGACGCCGTTCCGGGGTGAGCCGGCCAGTTTGCTCAAGGGGGACGAGTTCTTCCTGCCCAGGTTGCAGGAGGCGCTGGCCCGTCTCACCACGGACTTCGAGCCCACCGAGGCCTACGAGCGACCGATCGACCTGCGGATCACCACCACGCTGCTGGGCGGGGTTCCCACCATCACCTACGACGACCTCGGGCAGCCGCTCACGCAGTCGGTGCACCAGGGCAGTTTCTCGTTCCGGCGCGACCCCTACGACTGGGTGGCGGAGGACACCAGGAACGACTTCACGGCCGACAAGTTGAACGAGCGCGTGCTGCAGCTTGCGCTGGCGGCGCGCAGCAGTGCCAGTTTCCCGTTCGCGTTCGAGCCGAGCTTCATCCCCGTCGGAGGTCAGGCGACGCCGGAGCGGCCGGACATGGCGGATGTCGCGAGCTGGGCCAACGGGGGTGATCGGAGCCGGTTCGCGGTCGACGGCGGGGTGCTGGTCAACACGCCCACGAAGGAGGCGTTGGAGGCCATTGACCGGATGCCGGCGGACGGGCCGGTGCGGCGGGTGATGTTGCTGGTGTTCCCGCACGCGGAGCCGCTCGGGTCGGAGCCGGTGGCGGACACCGTCGCCAAGGCGATGACGACGGTCAGTTCGGGCGCGAAGCTGTTGAGCGCCATGTCGAGTCAGGCCGGTCGCACGTACGTGGAGAAGATCGAGGAGCACAACCGGCGGGCCGCCAGCAGCAGGGGCGGGCGGATGGCGTTGCTGGAACGGCTGAACGCGGGCGGGCAGAACGTCGTCGACGAGGTGTACTCGTTGGCGGACAAGCTCTTCGGGCACTACGAGGACGCCGAGATCCGGCTCGCGGCGCGGCAGGCCGTGGCGCAGCAGTTCGCGTTGCCCAAGGGGAATCCGGCCAACTGGTCGTTCGAACGGGCGCGGCGGGCGGCGGAGAACGCGCAGCGCACGTGGAAGCAGACGCAAGGCGTGCTGCCGTACGTGCCCGGTGTGCGGTTGCCGAGCGTCGTGTGCCGGGAGGACGTGGGCTGGGAGTGGGGCATCGCGATGGCCGAACGCCTTGGTGCGTCGGCGCTCGACCTGCTCAAGCGGCTCGTGTGGGTGGCGCCGGACGGCAAGGCCGACCAGATCGCCAAGGCCCGGCGTGAGCTGCACCAGGTGCGTGCCGAACTGCGCAAGCTCAGGTCCGAGGTCTTCGCGTGGCAGCCGTCGGACTCGCTCGGTGAGGACTACTGGACCGGCCGGCTGGCGAGCTACCACGAGAACATGATCGACGGGCACCTCGGGCTGGACGTCAGGGCGCAGGTCGCCGAGATCGGCCGGATCGTCGGCGAGGCCCAGGAGGTCATGACCGAGCTCGACGAGTACCGGCTCAAGCTCGGCGGGCTCGGCTGCTGGCAGGCGCTGCTGACGCCGGTGGCCACGGCGCAGGAGGCCGGGCTGTCCGCCGCGGAGCGGTCGCTGAGCAGGCTGCTGGCCCTGGAGATCGCGGGCACGTGCCTGTCCGACGACTCCTCCACCGGACTGGACACGCCGGTCGAGCTGGTGCAGGTGTCGCTGCAGACGCGCAACGCGTTCGCCCAGCAGTCGATCACGGCCGACGACAAGGCGGGCGGGGCGTCGCTGGCGCGGTTCTCCGGGTTCCTGAAGCGGTCGTGGCGGGTCAACGACTGGATCTGGGGCCGGCTCGACGGCGCCACCATGCTGTGCCGGGTGCTGTTCGACCCTCGGCGGCTGCGCCGGATGGACATGCTCGGCCGGCCGGACGGTGACCAGCGCACGCCGCAGGAGCGGGCGGAGGCCGTCGTCAACAGCGTGATCAAGACGATGTTCGGGCCCGAGCTGCCGATGCAGGTCGCCGTGTGCGCCGAGGAGGCCAAGCAGGAGCTCGCGGGCATCTACGCGGCGGACCACGAGCTGTCGCCGTCGTCGATGAAGCTCGCCGAGCTGGCCGCGTGGGGTCTGCACTGGCGGATCATCTGCGACGAGCTGCCCCGGCTGCGGGCCGCGATCATCGCCGACCGCGGTGACGGCTCGGACAAGCGCTCACGGGGTGAGCTGTTCCTCGAAGAACACGAGGACCTGTTGCGGCGCCTGGAATATCCGCACGAGCACACGGTCACGCTGGGCATGGCGGCGCTGACCGCGTTCGACCGCGCCGGCATCGGCCGCGAGCCGCTGACCCAGGAAGCCGCGTCCGACCAGATGATCCGCACGGCCGCGACGGCCGCGGCGGTGGCGGTCACGGTCGCCGACTCCGAACGGTCGGGGCTCGCCGCGGTCCGGCCGGTCACCCGCACCATCCGCGGCGCCGCGCTGCTCCCCTACTGGACGATCACCGGCCTGACCAGAGGCGGGAACCTGGCGCAGTTCCTGGGACTGCTCGGTCTCGCGGTCGGTGGCGCGCTGGTCGTGATGGCGTTGTTCGGCGTCCTGCCGACGTGGGCCGCGGGACCGGGCGCCGCGATCGGCGCGGCCTGTCTGCTCGCCGCTTTCGGTTACGCGGCACTGAGAAGCGGCACGATGCTGCACGGTCTGGTGCTGCTGTCACCGGTGATCCCGTTGGCGGCCATCGCAGTCGACCGGTTGCCGGACGACAAGTCGCAGGTCACCACGGGCACGGTCACCATCGCCGGGGTGGCGCTGGTCGTCACCGCGCTGCTGGTCCTGGGCTCGCTGCCCGCGCCCGTCCGCACACCGCTCGCGGTGCTGGCCGGCTTCCGGCCGATGGAGATCATCGAGCGGCGCTGGAAGCAGGTGGCCGTGGTCGCGGTCGCGATGGCGCTGGTCTGGGCGATCTGGCAGTTCGAGCTGCACACCAAGCCCTGGCTGGTGATCCCGACTTCGGTCCTCTGTGGAGCGTTCGGCGTCTACAAGGCGCTCAGCGGGGGCAAGTCGCTGCAACGGTGGCGGCGGGTGGAGGGCGTGTGGGGCACGGAACCGGCCGAGCCGCCGGCCGCCGCGACCGCGGGCTGGGCCGTGGTCTACGGCCTCGGCTACCTCGCGCTCGCCGACGTCCTGCTGCTCATCCGGCCGCACGGCTGGGGCTGGACGACGGTGATCGGCACGGCGCTGGCGTTCGGTCTCACGCTGCTGCTGATCACGTCGTGGTACGTGCCGCGGGTGGAGCGCCACCGGATCAGCCGCCAGCTCGTCACCGAGGCGATTCCGGCGGTCTACCCGGACGACTGCGACATCAAGGCGATGCTGCGCGAACGGCTGGAGGGCCACGCGTCGCTGTACCGGTTCCTCATCGAGGGAGAGGGCGAGCACCCCTCAACGCTCACCCTCTCCCGCAACGGACAGCTCGTCGCGCAGCAGATCGAGCAGAAGCTCAGGCCGTCGACGCCTGGTCCGATCGCCAGGCCGGTCAGGCCGCCAACGCGATGACGGGCGCCGGCAGGCCCATCGCCCGTGCGTACAGGGCCTCGAAGCGCTCCAGGGTCGCCGCCAGCGCGTGGTGCGAGATGATCTCGCCGCTGGCGGCGCCCATCCGCGCCCGCATCGGGGCGTCGTGCACCAGCGTGTGCAGTCGCTGCGCCAGCGCGCTCACGTCACCGGGCTCGAACAGCCAGCCGTTGCGGCCGGGGTGCACGAGGTGCGGCAGCGCCATGGCGTTCGCGGCGATCACCGGCTTGCCCGCGGCCATCGCCTCCATCGTGGCGAGGCTCTGCAGTTCGGCGACACCGGGCATCACGAACAGGTCGGCGCGGGCGTAGGCGTCGAGCAGGTCGTCCTCGGACACGAACCCGTGGAACCTCACCCTGTCCGTGATCTCCAGGTCGCGGGCCAGCAGCTCCCACTCGGCGCGGCAGGTGCCGTCACCGACGATCTCGCCGAACGCGCCGGGCACGCGGGCCAGCGCGCGCAGGAACTCGTCGACGCGCTTCTCCTCGTCCAGCCGCCCGACGAACAACGCCGTGGGACGGTCGTTGTGCACCACGGAACGCTGGTAGCGGGCGATGTCGATGCCGCACGACACCGGCACCGCGCGCTCCGGGAAACCGCTGTCGTGCAACAACTGCACGGCCCGCGGCGTGGGCGCGGTGACGACGTCGGCCCGTCCGAACACGCGGGCCAGGTCGCGGTAGGCGAACTTGCGGGCCATGCCCTGCAGGAACGACGGCACGTGCGCGTGGCTGAACAGGTTCTCCGGCATGAAGTGGTTCGTGGCGAGCGTCGGAATGCCCTGCGCGACAGCGGAGTTCAGCACGAACCGGCCCACCACGAAGTGCGCCTGGACGTGCACGACGTCCGGCTTGAGCGACTTGACCAGCTCGTCGGCTTCGCGAGAGGCCTGCCACGGCAGGCAGAAGCGGAAGTCCGGGTAGAACGGCAGCCGGTGCGAGCGCAGCCGGTGCACCGTCACGCCCTCGATCTCGGTGGCCCGCGGCGAGTCCGGGGCGATCACGTGGACGTCGTGCCCGCGGGACGCGAGGCCGATGGCGAGGCGCTGGGCGAAGCGCGCGGCTCCGTTGACGTCCGGCGGGAACGTGTCGGCGGCGATGACGACGCGCAGCGCGCTGGAGGTGTTCACGGGAAGCTCCGATCGAGTAGAGACACGAGGTTGACGAGCGAGGGCGAACACACCGCTGGCTGCGGCGAGCGCGCAGGCGATCAGCGCGGCACCGGTCCACGGGGACAGGTGCGCGGCCTCGCCGAGGAGGAAGGCGCCGATGCCGACCGCGACCAGCGGGTCCACCACGGTCAGGCAGGCGACGGCGAGATGAGGGGGCCCGCCGGCGTAGGCGTGCTGGACCAGCCAGCCGCCCACGGCGAGCGAAAGAGCGATGGCGAGCACGGACACGAACTGCGCGAACCCGAACCCGCCCTGCTGCACCGCTTGGGAGACGGCTCGCATGAGGACGGACACGTACCCGTACGCGACGCCACCAGCCGAGGCGAACGCCACTGCCCGAACGCGCGCGTTCGTCGTGAGGGCGGCGATCACGCCAGGCACGGCGATCGCGCCGAGGACCACGAACCCAGCCGTGAATTCGGCGTCCGGTGCGATCTGGGTCGCAGTCGCGCTACCGGACGCGAGGAACACGAACGCGCCGACACCCGCGGTCGTGAGCAGGATCGCCGGCAGCTCGCGGAACCGCCGGTCCAGCAACGCGGTCATGCCGATCGCGAGCACGCCGACCGGCTGGACGACGGTGAGCGGCGCCATGCCGAGCGCGGCCGCGTGCACCCCGGCACCCGCGACGAGCAGGGCGAGCCCGCCCAGCCAGCGCGGCTGGGCGAGAACACCGACACGCGCACCGGTCTCGGCGACCGCGTCGTGCTGCAGCCGGGCCGCGAGGGCGAAGCACACGGCGCCGAACACGGCGAGCGTGATGGCCAGCATGGTCATGTCGTGCGCCTCACCTGTAGTGCCGCAATGGCGAAAAGAAGTCCGTAAAGGGACGCGAACAAAACGCGTTCGGTGAGCCCGCGCGCCTCGAATCCGGCGAACGAAACGTGACTCACCAGAAACGCCGCGCTCGACACACCCGCCGTTAATGCGATACCGAACAGAGCCGGAAATTTGCGGGCGATCAGCACTCCGGCCGCCGGCAGCGCCACGAACATGACCGCTCCCGCGTACCGGTGGATGTAGCCGGACATCGACGTCGGTGCCCCCGTCGGGTCGGTCGGGAAGATCGTCGACACCGTGAGCCCCGCGGACCAGACGCCGATCAGCCACTGCGCTGACCTGCCCACACCGCGCAGGTTGACGGCGAGCAACGCCGAAACGGCCGCGAGGCTGAGCGAAGTCGTCGCGAGCCACTCGGTGCCGTTGCGCACGAACACGTAGTCGCTGATCACGTCCGTGATCGGGTTGAGCTGCCCCGCCGACACCACATGCAGGTAGAAAATCGGGACGAGTGAGAACACCAGTCCCCCGACCACCAATCCCCGTCTTTTCTCCCCCAACTCGACCACGCCAGAAGTCTCTTGCGGCCGCGTTGATCAACCAATGGGGAACTCCCCCGAGCGAACCCTGAGGTGTCCCTGACTCCCGGGGGTAGGGCCAGCCCCACCAGGCGGGTGAAACCGGGCACCGCCTAGGCTGACCGTTCGTGAGCCCGAATCCCCAGCCTGCGGTGGAAGTCTCGGGGCTGGTCAAGAGGTACGGCTCGAAGACCGCCGTCGACGGCCTCGACCTCGTCGCGCAGCCCGGCACCGTTCTCGCCCTGCTCGGGCCCAACGGCGCGGGCAAGACGACGACCGTCGAGATCTGCGAGGGCTTCCGCGCGGCCGACGACGGCACCGTGCGCGTGCTCGGACTCGCGCCGGGAGACCAGGCGCTGCGCCCGCGCATCGGCGTGATGCCGCAGGGCGGTGGCGGTTATCCCGGCATCCGCGCCGAGGAGATGCTGAACCTCGTCGCGGCGTGCGCGGCCGACCCGCTGGATCCCAAGTGGCTGATCGAGGTGCTCGGGCTCTCCGGTGCGGTGCGCACGCCGTACAAGAGGCTCTCCGGTGGGCAGCAGCAGCGGCTGTCGCTCGCGTGCGCGTTGATCGGACGCCCTGAGCTGGTGTTCCTGGACGAGCCGACCGCGGGCATGGACCCGCAGGCACGCCGTCTCGTGTGGGACCTCGTGGGCGCTCTCAAGGACGACGGCGTGACCGTGCTGCTGACCACGCACCTGATGGACGAGGCCGAGGCGCTGGCCGACCAGGTCGTCATCATCGACCAGGGCCGCGTCGTGGCGCAGGGAACGCCCACCGAGCTCACCGCGAACCGCGCGGACGACCAGCAACTGCGGTTCCGCGCCCGGCCGGGCCTCGACACGTCGCTGCTGTCCGCCGCGCTGCCGGAGGGGCTGAAGGTGCGCGAGGCCACGCGGGGCCAGTACGTCGTGGAAGGCCTGATCGACCCGCAGGTCGTGTCGACCGTCACGTCGTGGTGCGCGCAGCAGGGCGTGCTGGCCGAGGAGCTGACCGTGGCCAAGCGCAGCCTCGAAGACGTTTTCCTGGAGCTGACCGGCAGGGAGCTGCGTTCGTGACCACCTTCGCTCCCGGCACGTTCAAGCCCGCGCCCGGCCGCGGGTCGCTGGCCCGCATGCTGTTCGTGCACGCCCGCACCGAAGCGCTGCTGACGTTGCGCAACGGCGAGCAGATCCTGTTGACCGTCATCATCCCGATGGCGCTTCTCATCGCGTTGTCGTTGATGTCGGTGATCCCGATGCCGGAACCGCGGGTGGGCTCGGCGGCCGCGCGGATCTTCGCGCTGGCGATCATCTCGTCCGCGTTCACCGGGCAGGCCATCGCGCTCGGGTTCGACCGGCGGTACGGCGTGCTGAAGCGGCTGGCCGCCTCGGCGCTGCCCCGCTGGCTGCTGGTCACCGGGCGGATCTGCGGTGCGCTGGTCGTCGCGGCGATCCAGGTCGCGTTGCTGGCGGTCACGGCGCTGGTGCTGGGCTGGAAGTTCCCGCTGTCCGGGCTGCCGTGGCTGGTGCTGCTGATCGTGCTCGGCACGCTGACGTTCGGCGCGCTCGGCGTGCTGCTGGGCGGGGCGTTGCGCGCGGAGATCGTGCTGGCGCTGGCCAACATCATCTGGTTCGTGCTGCTG
Source organism: Lentzea sp. NPDC004789 (assembly GCF_053601075.1). Lineage (NCBI taxonomy): Bacteria > Bacillati > Actinomycetota > Actinomycetes > Pseudonocardiales > Pseudonocardiaceae > Lentzea > Lentzea sp. NPDC004789. Next base: position 29,518 of record NZ_JBSGBE010000016.1, read on the forward strand.
ATGGTCGGCGGTGTCGCCTTGTCGGTGCCGGTCGGATTCGTGCACCTGCTGCCGTCGGCCGCGCTGGCGCAGGCGATGGAAAGTGCTGTGGTGTACGGCACGGCGCCGGGCGCGGGTCCGGTCGCGGTGCTTCTGGCCTGGGGCGTTGTGGCCGGGGCACTGGCCACCCGGACGACTCGTCTTACCTAGCGAGACCTACCATCAAGGGCGTGTCGAAGCTGACCGCCCTCCTCGTGTCCTGGCAGCGCGCGCTCGCGATTGCCGTCGTCATCGCGCAGGCCGGAATCGCGGTCACCGGGTCGATCGTCCGCGTGACCGGCTCCGGTCTCGGCTGCCCGACCTGGCCCGAGTGCGTCGACGGCAGCGTCGTCCCGGTGCAGCACCCCGAGGTCGCGGCACTGCACCAGTGGGTCGAGTTCGGCAACCGGACGCTGACCGGTGTCGTCGGCGTCATCGCCGGCCTGTGCGTGCTGGCGGCGTGGTTCCACCTGCCGCGGCGCCGGCGGGTGCTCACGCTCTCGCTGATCCAGCTCGGCGGTGTGGCGCTGCAGGCGGTCGTCGGCGGCGTCACGGTGCTCACGGGCCTGGCCTGGTACACCGTGTCCGTCCACTTCATGATCTCGATGGGCCTGGTGTGGCTGGCCGTGCTGCTGGTCAGCTCGTTGCGCGAGGGCGACGGTCCGGCACGGCTGCTGGTGCCCGCGCCGCTGATGAAGCTCCAGGTCGTGATGGCCGCCGTGCTGGGCGCGCTGCTGCTCGCGGGCACCTGGGTCACCGCCGCCGGGCCGCACGCCGGTGACGCCTCCACGCCGCGGCTGGGCATCAAGGTGGCGGCGCTCGCGCAGGTCCACGCGGACCTGCTGTTCCTGTTCCTGGGCCTGCTGATCGCGGTCGGGTTCTTCACCCGCACCCGCGCGTACTGGACGCTCGTCGGTGTGGTGCTCGCCCAGGGCGCGCTCGGCATGATCCAGTACTGGACCGGTGTGCCCGAGGTGCTCGTGTCGCTGCACGTGCTGGGCGCCGGTGCGGTCGTCGTGGCCACGGCGACGTTGTGGACCTCCAGCCGCGAGCGGACCGTCGAGGTCGCCGTGCCCGCCGAAGATCAGGCGCTCAGCAAGGCCTGAGCCTCGTCCTGGGAGTTGTGCCCGGCCCAGTTCGCCGGTGTCGCCTCGTAGTTCGCGTCCTTGACGGTCGGGTCGGCGCCGGCGTCGAGCAGGATCCGGATGACCGGCAGGTGCCCGCGTTCCGCCGCGAGGTGCAGCGCGGTGACGCCCTCGCCGTGCATCGGGCCGCCGAAACCCGTGCGCTGGTTGGGGTTCGCGCCCAGGTCCAGCAACGTGCGGGTGGCGTTCTCCAGGCCGCACCACGCCGCCCACGCGAGCGCCGTGCCGCGGTAGACGTCCGCGTCGATGCGGGCGCCGCGCTTCAGCAGGTCGCCGAACACCTCGACCCGGTCGTTGCGGGCGGCCCACGACAGCGCCTCGTCGAGGACCTCCTGCGGGTCGTTCGTCGGCCACCAGCGCGGAAAACCGCTGTGCGGCCGGTAGTAGCCGCGTTTCGCCTCCGGTTCGGTGGCGAGGTCGAGGTTGCCGAGGCCGGCCGCGGTGCGCAGGTTCGGCGGGTCGACGCCCAGCAGTTCCGCGACGTCCCGGTTGCCCCAGAACAACGCGACGGTCAGCGGAGTACCGCCCTCACCGCGGGCTTCGAGGTCCGTGCGGGCTCCCGCGGCGAGCAGCATCCGCGCCATGGCCGGGAGGTTCACGCAGGCCGCCTGGTGCAGGGCGGTCCAGCCGTGGACGTTCTGGTGGTTCACGTCCGCGCCGTCCTCCAGCAGCACCTGCACGAACCGCTCGTCGCAGGTGGCGGACGCGAGGCCGAGCAGGTCGTTGCCGTTGGTACCGCTGGCTTTCACGAGCCACGGGTCCCGCATCAGGATCGCCTTGAGCTCACCGAGGTCGCGCGTCTCGATCGCCTGGTACGCGCGGGCGAACGGCCGGGGCCTGCGGATGTTGGCCTGCAGCGCCTTCCAGTCCTCACAGCCGTGCGCCTGGGCGAGGACGGTGTGCGCGCCCTCCTCCGTGAGCGGCACGTCGTCGAAGACCTCCAGGGCGCCGGGCGTCCCGTCCCACGCGGAAGCGAGCAGTCCCCTGGCTCGTTCCTCGTAGTACTCGATGTCGTCGCGAAACGGGTGCCACATGCACCCAAGCTACTTGGGCGACGCGGGCCTGCGCTCCCACAAAGCGGGAAGTTCCGCTGAGAGCCAACCGTAGAGGTGGTCGACGGTCCGCAGCCGCATCGCGCGCTCCGGGTCGCCGCTGAGCAGCCGCATGCCGTCGTCGGTGAGCGTCTGCACGCTCGCGATCGCGTTCAGCTTGCGCTGCACGAACTCCGACCAGGCCTTCTCGTTGATCCGGTACTCGGCGGCCTGCCTGCCGCGCCGGGTCCTCTTGGTCACCAGGCCGACGTTGACCAGGTACTTCAGGTTCGTGCTGATCGAGCCGCTGCTGGCTTCGAGCTCCTGGGACAGCTCGGCCGCGGTGCGCTCGACCGGCTGGCAGACCAGCAGGTAACCGAGGATGCGGCCACCGATCAGCGGAATGCCCTCCTCGGCGAAGTGGGCCGCGAACCGCTCGATCCAGGCCGAGAGGCGAGTTTCCCTGCCAACGCTCATCTGAGGCGATTCCTTTCGGTCAACACTGAAACTATCGTAGCGATCTTGTCAACGACTCCCTTGTCATCGGCAGGCAATGAGTTGACACTTGGTGCGCCGCCGCCCGGACGAAGGGCTTGGCTGACCATGATTCGAAGAGCGTTGCTGGCGGCACTGCTGATAGCCGGGATCACTCCGTCCGCGCCCGCCATGGCGTTGGAGAACGGACTGGCCCGCACTCCCCCGATGGGCTTCAACAACTGGAACTCCACCGGCTGCCGGGCCGAGTTCAACGAGGCCATGGTGAAGGGCATCGCGGACATCTTCGTGTCACGCGGCCTGAAGGACGCGGGCTACCAGTACGTGAACCTGGACGACTGCTGGGCCAAGTCCTCCCGTGACTCGAACGGCAACCTCGTGCCCGACCCGGTGCGCTTCCCCAACGGCATCAAGGCCGTCGCGGACTACGTGCACTCGAAGGGCCTGAAGATCGGCATCTACACGTCGGCGGGCACCAAGACGTGCAACACGGCCGGCTTCCCCGGCGGTCTCGGCCACGAGCAGCAGGACGCGAACCTCTTCGCGTCGTGGGGCATCGACTACCTGAAGTACGACAACTGCAACAACCAGGGCGTCGACGCGCAGCAGCGCTACAAGGCGATGCGGGACGCGCTGGCGCGCACCGGCAGGCCGATCGTGTACTCGATCTGCGAGTGGGGCCGCACCGACCCGAAGGTGTGGACCTGGGGCGCGGACGTCGGCAACCTGTGGCGCACCACCGGTGACATCTCCGACAACTGGTCGTCGATGATCGGCAAGGCGCAGGCGAACCGCGCGCTGGCCCAGTACGCGGGGCCGGGTCACTGGAACGACCCGGACATGCTGGAGGTCGGCAACGGCGGCATGACGGCGGTGGAGTACCGCACCCACTTCTCGCTGTGGGCGATCATGGCCGCACCCCTGCTGATCGGCTCCGACCTGCGCAAGGTCAGCGACGACACGTTCACGATCCTGGAGAACAGGGACGTGATCGCGGTCGACCAGGATCCGTTGGGGCGTCAGGGAACCGTGGTCTCGTCAGCTTCCGGCAAGGTCGTCTACTCGAAGGTGCTGGCGAACGGTGACCGCGCCGTGGCGCTGTCCAACGAGACGACGTCGACGGCCACGATCTCGACCACCGCGTCGGCGATCGGCCTCGGCGGCGGCTCGTCCTACACGCTGAAGGACCTGTGGTCGAAGCAGGTGCGGACGGTGCCGGGAACGATCAGCGCGTCCGTGCCGGCGCACGGGACCGTGCTGTACCGGGTGACGCGCGCCGGATCGGTGTCGCGGTACGAGGCCGAGTCCGCGGTGATCTCCGGCGGTGTGGTCGAGTCGAACCACGCCGGCTTCTCCGGGACCGGGTTCGTCAACACCGACAACGCGGCCGGGCCGTACGTCGAGTGGACCGTGAACTCCGCCGCCGGGGGCGCCGCGACGCTGTCCATCGGTTACGCCAACGGCACCACGGTCAACCGGCCGCTGGACGTGGCGGTCAACGGGGTGCTGGTGGGCGATGAGGTGGCGTTCGCCGCGACCGGGGCCTGGACGACCTATGCGGCGGTGCAGCTACCGGTGACGCTGCAAGCCGGGGAGAACAAGATCCGGGTGACGGCGACGACGGCGAACGGCGCGCCGAACCTCGACTACCTCGACGTCGGATAGGCCCTCACCTCGACGAGGAACGCCGGCCACGCGCCTGCCGACACCGGCAGACGCGTGGCCGGCGCCTGGTTCACGACTCGACGGCCCGAGCGCGGCAACGGCATCATCGGGCACCGGGTGGAACTACACCGCGCCGAGCGGACATGAGTTGGCATGGACCCAGTTGAGCCTGCGGAGACCGACGAGTCGCTGTGGCTGCGGACAGCCGCGGGCGACCCGACGGGCATGGGCGCGTTGTTCGAACGCCACGCGGACACCGTCTACAACCACTGCTTCCGGCGGATCGGGGACTGGAGCACGGCCGAGGATCTGACCTCGGTGGTGTTCCTGGAAGCGTGGCGGCAACGGCGCAGGCTGCGGCTGTCGGCGGCCGGATCGGTACTGCCGTGGCTGCTGGGAATCGCGAACAACGTGATGCGCAACCACACGCGGGCGCTGAGGCGGTACGAGCGGGTGCTGGCCCGGTTGCCCGCCGCGGCGACCGAGGTGGACCCCGCCGACGCGGCGGCGCTGCGCGTGGACGCGGAACTGGAGATGGCCACGATCCTGCCTGCCTACCGCCGGTTGCGGCGCGAGGAGCAGGACGTGCTGGCGCTGTGCGTCTGGACCGGCCTGAGCTACGAGGACGCCTCGATCGCCCTGGGCGTCCCCGTCGGCACCATCCGCTCCCGGCTCAACCGGGCTCGCCGGCACCTGCGCGAGCTGCTCGACCGGCCGACCACCTTGGAAAGGGAAATGCGATGACGGACTCCTTCGACCAGATCCCCATGGCACCGCACCGGCGTGCAGCCCGTGGCAGGCACCTCGTGACCGTCGTGGCCGAGCAGTCGACGCCCAGCCGCCGGGGTGTTCTCCGCTGGGCGGTGCCCGGCGCGGTGACCGCCCTGATGCTCACCGGAGGTGTGGCTGTGGCCGCTTACGTGGTGTCCCAGCAGGCCACCGTCCGCGAGCAGGTCCACTGCTACACCGAGGCGAACGTGAACGGCTACCACAGCGACGGGGCAGGCGCGACCGCCGAGGGCAAACCCGCCGACATCGCCGACGAGGCGGTGTCTCTGTGCCGGCAGCTGTGGGAGTTCGGCGTGCTGACCGAGGGTCCTGCCGCGGCGCAGGCGCCCCCGCCGCAGCAGGACCCGAAGGCGGGTCGACCCGCCGTCAAACGGGTCGCGCCCCCACTGGTGGCGTGCGTGGTGTCCGACGGGGTGGCCGGGGTGTTCCCCGGCGACGCGAGCACCTGCGCCCGGCTCAACCTCCCGGAGTTGCGCAAGCTCGACAGATGATTCCCCAGCGGCCGGCCCCGGGGAGCTCCCCAGGGCCGGCCGATTCTCACATCACGCGGCGTTTGCCAATCGCGTTAATCGCTTTGTTCGCAGAGGTCTACGACCAGTAGATGCACTCGGTGCGGTCGCGGTAGGCGCCCATGTCGGCGGAGGAACCGACATAGCCGAGCAGCAGCCCGGTGCAGTTGGAGTTGTCCCACATCCGCTGGTAGCAGTTGTTGTAGCCGGCGAACGAGCGGATGTTGTTGTTCCAGTTGACGCCGCCACTACCGGTGTAGTTCGGCAGCGGGGCGTAGTAGAAGTCGGTGTCCCCGGTGGTCGTGGTGCAGGCGTTCGCACCGGTGAACGTCAACGACGGGGTGCCGTAGTTCTCCCAGTAGTACTCGATGCCGATCACCACGGCCATCGCGCCGGGGCCCGTGGCGTTGATCTCCTGCGTCAGCTTCGCGTCCTGGACCGCGGCCCGCATGTCGGCCGGTGCGTTGGTCACCCGGCCGCCGGTGGCGAAGGAAATCGACTCGGTGGCGGTGTGGAAGCACCTCATCGCGCCGTTGCCCACGGACACGACGCAGTGCTGCGCGTCGCCGGTCGGGGCGGGCTTGCCGCCGCCGGCGGAGGCGGACGGCGCACCCACCACCCAGGCCAGGCCGAACAGCAGCCCGGCGAAAGCGGCCATGATCTTGGTTCTTCGTTTCGCGCTCATAATCCCCACAACTCCTGTGCATTGCACGGCGATGGATACGGGGAAACCACTCGCGGGAATACCGGCGCAAGGTACCGGAAGAATAACGGACCAAACGACTTATTCACTCGTTACGTGGAAAGATCCCCCGTGCTCGACAAACATCCAGCACGGCAAGTATCAACACGGATCGGAAGCCGAGGAATAGGCCAAACAGGTCGAATAAAATCCCAAAATCGCCGTTCCGACAGGGAACCGGGTGCACCCGTGGGATGATCGGGCGTGAATTACCAATAGTGCAGCCGACATGGCCCGGGCGACACGATTAATTCCGCGGTGCACGGATTAGTGCGGAAAGCAGACCCGCAGGCACCGGGGAAGGGTACTTCGACCCGGCCGGGTCCTGAAAACGCGAGGCGGGCGATCAGCGAACGTGCATGACCCGGCCGCGCGGGACCGGGGCGAGGCCCCGCGGCGGCGTCGGGTCGCAACGCGGCGGAGTGGCGCGTCCTAACGGGCGGAATCACCCTTCACCGCAGCGAGGAACGCCGACCACGACCCGGCGGACATCGGCAGGTGCGTCACCGGCGCCTTGCTGTCCCTGACGCCGACGCCGTGCCCCACCTCGACGCAGTTGTCACCGGTGCTGCTGTAGCTGCTCTTGCGCCAGCTGGTCATTGGAGGCCCTCCAAGATGTCGTCGATCACCGCCCTCGATTGTTCACGATCGAGGGCGACGGTCGCGAGGCGCTTCACCCTGTCCTCGTAGAGCGCGACGGTGTCCTTGTCGTCGAAGAACAAGCCGCAGTTCAGGCTCTCGACGTAGACGAGCGGCGGGTATTTGGGGAACCTCATCACCCGGAAGTCACCGGCGACACCCGCGTGGGCGCCGATCGAGCTGGGGACGACGTGGAAGTTGATGTACTTCCGCACCGACATCCTCATCAGGTGGGCCAGCTGCTCGCGCCAGACCTCCTCGCCTCCCACCGGCAGCCGGAGTGCCTGTTCGTGCACGAGGAACGTGAACGTCCGGCCCGGCCTGAGGATCTCCGCCCGCGCGACCCTCGCGGCCACGACCTTCGGGACGTCCTCCTTCTCGTGCGGACCTTCTTCAGCGACAGCATGTGCGTACTCGGTCGTCTGGAGCAGGCCGGGCACGAGGATCATCGACCAGGCGACGATCTCGGTGGCTTCCTTCTCGTGGTTGATGAGGGTGCGGAGCTGGTCGGGCACGCCGTCCTCCGGGAAGAGGAGGAAGCCCTTCTCGCCGGCCTCCAGGAACAACGCCTGCAGGTGCCTGCGCTCCCCCAGCGGGACCCGGCAGTAGGCCAGCAGCACCTCGACCTCGTGCGCGTCGATGCCGCCCTTGCCGTTGACCGCGTCCGAGATCTTCGACTCGTCCCAGTCCAGCTCTTCCGCGAGTTTGCGTTGCGTCAGGCCGGTCTGGGCGATGGCGGCGCGAAGGCCGTTGCCGAACTCGCGGCCCACGACGTTCGACTCTCTTTTGGGCATGCCGAAAAGCTAGGAGGCGCAAGCCTCCCAGCTCCATCGTTTCAGCTCAAAAAGCCCTGAAAGAGGCAGGCTTGGAAAAACTCCAAGTCAGCAGACAGGCGCGAGCGGGGTCGTTTCGTCAGGCCCTGGCCGACGGCGCCACCGGTCGAGCTTCGCATGCTCGGCCAGCGCGATCAACGTCTCGCGCACCGAGAGCCGGATGCGCGGGTCGCAGTTCACGACCGGCACCGCGGCGTCGATGCCCATGCCGCGGATGATCGCCTTCACGTCCGACCGGACGGACGCGTGCACGTTGTTCAACGCCAGCACGTACGGGATCCGGTGGTCCTCGAAGTACCGCATCGCGTCCACGGAGTCGGCCGGGCGCATCACGTCGAACAGCACCACGGCGCCCACGGCACCACGCACCACGTCGTTCCAGCCCGCCCGCGGGTCCTGCCACTGCGGGGCCACGAACAGGTGCAGCGCGAGGCCGGGATCGAGCCACACGCGTCCGAACTGGATGCGCACGAGCTCGGTGACCAAGCCCGCGCGCTCCGGTGGAAGTGCGGTCATCGTGAGGAGATCGTTCTCCACGATGGACCGGATGAAGGTGCTCTTGCCGACACCGAAGCCACCGGCGACGACGACTTTGGCCGAGGTCAGCTCCCGACCGGGAGGCCCAGGGGGCCCGAAGTCGGGAAATCTAGAGCCGACGTAGTCCACTCAGCACTCTCTCCATCAACCCGAGGTCCGGCGTGTCACCGCCCGCGGAAGCGGTCTGGTGCACGTCCACCAGACCTCGTTCCGCCATGTCGCCGAGCAGCACTTTGACGACTCCCAGCGGGAGGCGCATCAGTGCGGCCACCTCCGCGACGGATCGCGGCGAGCGGCACAGCTCGACGACGTGTTGGTGCTCAGCCTGCAACATACCGGCAGACTGCCAACTCTGATCATTGGCGGAGACAAGTGTCTCGATCTCGAGGTTGATGTTGGACCGTGTGCGCCCACCCGTCCAGGCATATGCACGAACGATCGAGGCGTCCTGAGCCTCCACGACGGACGGCTCGAAGACCGGTGCCGCCGGTTGCTGCGGCGGCACAACGGGAGTCGCTTCCCGCGCGGGCGCCTCGGACGCGGTGCGCGCTCGCCTCCTGCCCGAGTCCAGGGTGAACCCGTTCATCAGGTCGGCGAACGTCTGTTCCGCGGGCGGTTCCGCCCGCCTGCGCCGTCGGTGCGCGTCAGCGGCCGAACTCATGATCACCTCACGCTGTGCAGCTGCGCTCGCAGTTCGGGGGTGAGGATCTGGCCCACCTGGTCGACGACCACGGTCATCTCGTAGGCCACTTGACCGACGTCGCTGTCGGGGGCGGCCAGAACCGCCAGACAAGATCCGTCTCGAATGGACATGAGGAGCATGATCCCGTAGTCCATCTCGATCACGGTGCGCAACACTCCGCCGCCCTCGAAACAACGCGAGGCGCTCATCGTCAGTGATGTGACGCCCGCCGCGATCGCGGCCAGCTGGTCGGCGCGGTCCGGCGGCAGACCTGTCGACTTGGTGAGCAGAAGGCCGTCCACCGAGATCACGATGGCGTGCGCGACGCCCGCCACCCGATCGGTGAAGTTCGTGATGAGCCAGCCGAACTGGTCCACCTGACGCGACTGCGGCGTGCTCATGCCTTCTCCCCGTTCCCCAGGCCGTTCCCCCGGCCGTTTCCGTTCCCGTTGCCGCCCAACGGCATCTGGCGGATGCCCGTCTGGTAGCTGGCGAGAAAGCCTCGTGCCCGCTCCGGATCGCGCCTGGGCGCCGCCGCGGGGCGCGTGCCGTGGTCGGAACGTTCCGCGAGATCGGGGAGCAGGTTCTTGCGCGGCGCCCGTTTCGGCAACCCGGCATCCGTCTCACCGGCGTCCGTCGCGGGGTCGCCCGACTGTTCCCAGACGCCTCCCGCAGGCTTCTTGCCGAACCAGGAGGCCGCTACCGAGGGTGACGGCCCGGGCCGGGACGTCGGCTGCGAATGATCACCGTTGACCGGTTCGCCGGAGTTGTGCTCGGCGACGCCGCTTCCGGCGAACCAGGAGGACGTCGTCTCGACCGGAGTCGGCCGCGACTGGTGCTGGGACGGCGGCTGGCGCTGGGACGGCTCGTCGATCGCGGCGCCGCGGAAGGACGTCCACTCGGCCGACTCGCGCTGGTGCTCGATGGCGGGCGCCGGGGCGGGAGGCGCCAGGTTCGGGGTCTTCACGACCACGTGCGGCTGCTTGGCCGGGGCCAGCGCCGGCTTGGGCTGGGGCAGCGCGGCGTGCCGCGGCTGGGCCGGTGCGGCGGGCTCCTCCTGGACGCGGACGAGCTCGGACGGCACGAGCACGAACGCCCGCAGGCCCTCCCGGCCCTCGCCCGGCGCGCGCAGCCGCACGGTGATGCCGTGGCGGGCCGCGAGACGACCGACGACGAACAGACCCATCTGGCGCGATACCGGCACATCATCCTCTGTACCAGAGGAAAGTCGCTCGTTCGCTTCGGTGAGCTCCGCGGGACCCATGCCGATGCCCTGGTCGGCGACCTCGACGAGCACGGAGCCCTGCTGGTCGATCCGCGACCCGATCATGACCTGGGTGGCGGGCGCGGAGAACGCGGTGGCGTTGTCCAGCAGCTCCGCGACGAGGCGGACGAGGTCGCTGGCCGCGTAGCCGACGATCTCCACCGACGGCGTCGACTTCACCACGACGCGCTGGTAGTGCTCGATCTCCGACGCGGCCGCGCGCAGCACGTCGGCCAGCGGCACCGGCTGGTGGAACCGGCGGGCGACGTCGGTGCCGGACAGCACCATCAGGTTCTCGTTGTTGCGGCGCATGCGCGTCGCGAGGTGGTCGAGCTTGAAGAGGTTGGCGAGCTGCTCGGGGTTCTCCTCGTGCCGCTCCAGCTCCTCCATGAGCTTGAGCTGGCGTTCGACGAGGCCCTGCGAGCGGCGCGACAGGTTGACGAAGATGTTCTTCATGCCCGAGCGCAGCGACGACTGCTCGACCGCGGACCGGATGGCCTGCTCGTGCACGGCGTCGAACGCGCGCGCCAGCTGGCCGAACTCCTCGCTGGTGTGCACGGGCACCGGTTCGATCTCGGTGTCGGGCTTGCGGTCGGCGCGGATCGCGGCGACGACCTCCGGCAGGTGGTGGTGGGCCACGTCGAGCGCGGAGTGCCGCAGCTGGGACAGCGAGCGCAGCAGGTAGCGGCCGATGACGAAGCCGAGCGTGCCGGCGATGATCAGCATCGCGAGCAGGATGACCGCGGCGGCGCCCGCCTTGTTGGACGTGTCGTCCTGCAGCGCGGCGGCCGAGTTCGCGAGCTCGTCCTGCAGACCGCGGACGACCTCGTCCATGAGCCTCATGGTGGTGCCGGAGGCCTTGTTCCAGTCGTCGACGTTGATGCCGAACGACGGCGGCGGCTTCGGCTGCCCCGGACGCGTCGTCACCTGGACGCCGTCGGGCTGCGAAAGTGCCCGTTGGGTCAGCACCGTCCGGGTGGCGACGGCGGCGCCGGTGACGGTCTGCTCGTAGTTGCGGCGCTGGTCGGTCGTGCCGATGGCCTGGAAGTCGTTGATGCGGTCCTGCAGCCGGATGTCGGACTGCTCCAGCGACCGGGCCTCGGCGCCGAGCAGCCTGCCCCGGCCGATCCCGGCTAACACGATCGCGTACTGCTGCGAGATCTGCTCCTGCGCGATGACCATGTTGTGCAGCGCCAGCGCGGTGCCGGAGATGACCTGGTCGCCGAACTGGCTGATGAGCGCCTGTTCGAAGTCCAGCAGGGACTTCACGACCGTGGTGTAGCCGATGGTGCCGCTGTTGGGGTCGCCGTCGCCGCCCTGCGTGACCTTCTCCCGCAGGCCCTTCAACGTCTCCAGCTGGTTGCCCAGCTCGGCGAAGCGGTTGCGCGAGACGTCGCTCAGGCCTTCGGTGCGCTCGACGCGGCGGCGCACGGTCGCGGCGGCGCTGTCGGTGGCGCTGATCTGGTTCTGGAAGGCGCCGACACCGGAGCCGCTCGTGGTGCTCTGCGCGGCGAGCGTGCGCTCCTGCTGGACGCTGGAGATCAGCGGCGCGAGATCCGCCCGCAGACGAACCAGGCCCTGCATCTGCACGTAGTTGTTGGACCGGTCGACGTAACCGGAGATCTGCAGTGCGCCCGCGCCGATGGCCACGGCCACCGGCACCAGCAGCACGACGCCGAGCTTGACCGGCAGGCGCCAGTTGCGCCAGTCGCTGATCTTTCTCCACTCGACATTCACGAAATGATCCCCAAGGCGCGCTCGAAGTGCCCCACTATCGGCTACCTCCTGGCCTGGTGAATCCCCGCGACTTGAGACACCCCCAGCTCGATATCGCGATCAGCCGTATCGGGTGTGAGCGGATAGTAGGCCAGAGAGCGTGACGCGACAACGACCTGGGGCGTGTGCGAATGGTCACCGACGGTGACAGCCCACCTCATGGGGTGGTCCTGCGTCTCCTGGGGATTGACTCGCCGCCACGCGTGGTTACGCTGGCGCCCTCCATCCCGGCGCGGTCGCACCTCCGCACAGGCGCGCCGCCGAGTACTCCCCGTGACGAATGCGAGCGGTTGATGACGAAGGCGCTGCCCTCTGTGTCACGCCCGGCGACGCCCGGATTCGCGACCTTTGACACCGATCCTCACTCATTGCTGATCGATGGTGACGGTGAGCCTGATTTCGGTGCCATCCAAACGAGTGAGGATTTTCTTGCGCTGAAGCGGCGGGTGACGCGATTTATTGTCCCCGCAACGCTGCTGTTCCTCGCTTGGTACGTCACTTTCGTATTGCTTTCCGCCTACGCCGCGGACTTCATGAGCACGCCCCTGTTCGGAACGGTGAACGTCGGGTTGACGATGGGGTTCCTCCAGTTCGTCACCACCATCATCATCACGATGGCGTACGCCCGTTACGCCAAGAAGAGGCTCGACCCGCAGGTCGACAAGGTGCGCGAACTCGCCGAAACCGCTGAGGAGCTCGCGTGACCGGGGCGAACACCGCGATCAACCTGTCCGTCTTCGGCATCTTCGTGCTGCTGACGCTCTACATCGTCTACCGCGCCTCCACGCGGAACGTGAGCGCGTCGGACTACTACGCGGCGGGCAGCAGTTTCACCGGCACCCAGAACGGCATCGCACTCTCGGGTGACTTCCTCTCCGCCGCGTCGTTCCTGGGCATCTCCGGCGCGATCGCGGTGAACGGCTACGACGGCTTCCTCTACTCGATCGGCTGGGTCGTCGCCTGGCTGATCGGCCTGATGCTGATCGCGGAACGGCTGCGCAACACCGGCCGCTTCACCATGGGCGACGTCATGGCGTTCCGCATGCGCCAGCGCCCGGTCCGCGCCGCCGCGGCCAACGCGACGCTGGTCATCTCGCTCTTCTACATGATCGCGCAGATGGCCGGCGCCGGCGGTCTCATGGCGTTGCTGCTGGACGTGCACAGCGCCGCGGGCCAGGCGATCATCATCGCCGTCGTGGGCGTCGTTATGGTGCTGTACGTGCTGGTCGGCGGCATGAAGGGCACCACGTGGGTGCAGATCATCAAGGCCGTGCTGCTCCTGCTGTCGGTGTCGCTGCTGACGATCTTCCTGATCGGCAAGTTCGGGTTCGACTTCTCGGCGATGCTCGAGCGCGCGACGCAGAAGTCGCCGCTGGGCGGGGCCGTTCTCTCTCCGGGTGTGAAGTACGGCTCATCGGGGCTGACGAAGCTCGACTTCCTCTCGCTCGCCCTGGCCCTCGTGCTGGGCACCGCGTCTCTGCCGCACGTGCTGATGCGCTTCTACACCGTGCCGAACGCTCGCGAAGCACGTCGGTCGGTCGTCTGGGCCACGTGGCTCATGGCGATCTTCTACTCGTGCACGCTTGTCATCGGTTTCGGCGCGATGGCACTGGTCGGCACCGACAAGATCACCGGTGCCCCCGGTGGCGAGAACTCCGCGGCGCCGCTGCTCGCGTTCCAGGTCGGCGGCACGGTGCTGCTCGGCATCGTGTGCGCGGTGGCGTTCGCCACGATCCTCGCCGTCGTGGCCGGCCTCACGCTGACCGCGTCGGCCTCGTTCGCGCACGACGTGTACGCGAACGTGATCAAGCACGGCGAGGCCGACCCGCGCGACGAGGTCCGGGTCGCCCGCATGACCGCGGTGGGCGTCGGTGTGCTCGCGATCGTCGGCGGCATCGCGGCCAACGGGCAGAACGTCGCCTTCCTGGTCGCGCTCGCCTTCGCACTGGCGGCGTCGGCGAACCTGCCGACGTTGCTCTACTCGATGTTCTGGAAGCGGTTCAACACGCGCGGCACGCTGTGGAGCATCTACGGCGGTCTCACGTCGTGCGTGCTGCTCATCGCCTTCTCCCCGGCGATCTCCGGCTCGAAGTCGTCGGTGTTCCCGGACCTCGACTTCGCGTACTTCCCGCTCTCGAACCCCGGCATCGTGTCGATCCCGCTGTCGTTCCTGGCCGGGTTCCTGGGCACGATCCTCAGCAGGGAGCCCGCGGACCCCGCCAAGCAGGCGGAGATGGAGGTCCGCGGGCTGACCGGCATCGGGTCGGGCCTGCATTAGGGAGCGGCGACCTTCCAGGTGATCTTCACGCGGCCGTCGTCGACCTTCGCGATCTTGGCGAACCCCGCGCGGTCAAGGTTGAGGTCACCGGACTTCGGGCCTTCGGCGACGTCGACGATCAGCACCTTGAGCTTGCCCTTGGGGCCGGTGACCTCGACCGTGACGCCGCAGTTCGGGCTCTTGTCGCCCTTGCCGAACTGCGGGCGGTTGAGGCCGGTGATGAACTGCTTGGGCAGCTTGGGCAGGTGCTCGCTCTTCGGGCAGGCGACGACGTCGAAGTCGGGTTTGTAGTCGTCGGTGAAGGTCGCGAAGCCCTTGTAGGTGGCGGTGCCGAGGTTGCCCGCGTACGGGGGTGCGGCGACGGCCGCCACGGCGAGGACGACTCCGGTGAGCGCTGACAGCACGGTTCCTCCAGGGGAATCGGGGATGGAAAACGTTTTCCGACGCTATCCCCGATTTCCTGGAAGCGGCCTTAACGAGACGCGGTTCGCCTGATTGCCGCACTCAAACGAGATGCGGCGTCTTCACCGGTGTGCTTCAAGCCGAGCGACGGCTCGGTCAGCTCCAGTTCGAGCAGCAGCGGTTCGCCGTCAGGACCCGCGACGACGTCCACGCGGGCGTAGAGGAAGTCCTGGCGCCGCAACGAAAGCAGCTCGGCGGCGGCGGCGAGGGCCTGGTTCGCGAGCTCGACCTGACCACGGTCGGGCTCGATGCCGCGCAGCGTCTCCTCCAGGTACAGACCCGACTCGGCCAGGCCCTGCGTCAGCATCGGTCCTTTGTGGAACGAGTGGGAGTACTCGCCGGCGAAGAACACCAGCGCGGTCTCGCCGTGAGCGTCCACACTGGACTGGTACGGCTGCACGAGTGCTTTGGCGCCAAGGGCTTCGAGGTGCGCCAGGGCCTCGGCGTGGTCGGTGAACCGCGCGGCGCCGCGCGAGCCCGCGCCGATGGCGGGCTTCACCACGAACTCGCCGTCCGGGAAGTGCGGCGTCTCCCCCGGCGCCACGACGGCGGTGGGCACGACGGGGACACCGCGGCCGGCGAGCGCGACCAGGTAGGACTTGTCGGTGTTCCAGCGGACCACCGGCACCGGGTTCGCCAGCGCGGGCACGCTCTCGCACCAGGCGAGGAACTCGTCGAGACGCTCGGGGTAGTCCCAGGTCGCCCGCAGCACCACGAGATCGGCGTCGACGGGCTCGCCCCACGGCTGCCAGACGACGTCGACCCCGTCCCGGTGCAGTGCCTCGACGAGCGCGTCCTCGTCGCCGTCTCCCTCGGGCAGGGCGGCGCAGGACGCGAGGACGACTCTCATGACCGCATCGTGGCCATCTTGCGGCGGTGGGCCGGGCCGATCTTCGTGGCGGCGGTGGTCTCGCGGTCCCATTCGGCCTGCTCGACGTTGTCGGCAGCCTCGACGGCCTTCGTCGCGGCCTCGACGTCCTTCGCCATCACGTCGCCCATGGCGCCGTCCGCGCCGACCAGCACGATCCGCGCGCCGGCACGGCCGATCGGCTCGACGACGGCCCTGACCGCGGTGCCCGGCTTGCCGTGGGCCTTCACGAACTCGGCGATGCGCTTCTGAGTGGTTTGATCAGACACCCCCACACTGTAAAACCAGCGAGTAGGTTCGGTCGGGTGACCACCGACACGCTCGCGTCGTTCCTCTCGTGGTACTTCGACCACCACCCCGCTCACGCCGCCCAGGTCGGCTCGATCGAGCACTACTCGACGTTCGGGGACCTCTCCGCCGCCGCGTTCGAGCAGCGGGCAGGGGAGACGGCCGCGTGGCTCGCGCGGCTGGAGCCGTCGCCCCCCTCGGTGGACCGCGATCTCGCGCTGTCGGTGCTGCGCGGGTCGATCGCGGCGGAGACGTGGCCGGGCTGGCGGCGCGATCCGCACGAGTACTCCGGGATGGTCTTCTTCGGACTGCTCGCCCCGTTCCTGCACCGGTTGCTGCCGGAGGACGAGCTGGTCGCGTCCGTGGTCGCGAAGCTGCGCGAGGTGCCGTCCGTCTTCGCCGCCGCGGAGGCGAACCTCGACGCGTCGCTGGCGTCGCCGCTGGTGGTGCAACGGGCGTTGGGACAGGTGCGGACCGGGCGGTCGTTCGTGCTGGACTCGCTGCCGCGGCAGGTGTCCTCCGAGGACCTGCGCGCACGGCTGGCGGAGGCCGCCGTGCCCGCCGCCGAGGCGTTCGACCGGCACACGGCGTTCCTGGAGGACTTCGCCGTGCGGGCGAGCGGCGACTGGCGGATGGGCGAGAAGCTCTACTCGACCCTGTTGCAGGACAAGGAGATGCTCGGCTACGGCGCGCCCGAGCTGCACCAGCGCGGGCAGGACGCCTACGCCGCGCTGGAGGCCGAGCTGATCGAGCTGGCGGGGTCCCCCGACTGGCGCGCGGTCATGAGCTCGCTGCAGGACGACCACCCGCCGACGCTCGAGGCGATGCGCGCGGAGTACGAGGCGGAGACGTCCAGGGCGCGCGCCGCGCTCGTCGAGCACTCGCTGGTGACGCTGCCGGAGGGCGAGGAGTGCCGCGTGGTGCCGTCGCCCGCGTTCCACCGCGAGGTCCTGTCGGTGGCGAGCTACGTCGGACCGCCCGCCCTGACTTCGTTGCGGGTAGGCCACTTCTTCGTGCCGTTCACGCCGGACGGTGCGACCGCCGAGCAGGTCACGCAGCGGCTGCGCACCAACGCGCGCGCCCAGATCCCGACCATCTCGGTGCACGAGGCCTACCCCGGCCACCACTGGCACGCCGCGTGGGTGGCGGCCCAGGAGGGGGCGCATCCGCTGCGGAAGGTGTTCCGGACGCCGTACTTCTCCGAGGGCTGGGCGCTGTACGCGGAGAAGCTGCTGCGGTCGGTCGGCTACTACACCTCGCGCGCGGCCCTGATGGGCCACGTCGAGGCACGGCTGTTCCGCGCGGCGCGGATGATCGTCGACACGGCGCTGCACTGCGGTGACATGACACCGGCCGAGGCCGAGGCGTTCATGGTGTCGCGGACGGCGCTGACGCCGGGCACCGCCGTCGGCGAGGTGAAGCGGTACTGCGCGGTGCCGACGCAGGCGCCGTCGTACCTGACCGGGGCGCTGGAGATCGACCTGATCCGCGACGACTACCTGGCCGCGGGGCTGGGGTCGGTGCGGGACTTCCACGACCGGATCGCGGGCTCGGGCGCGCTGCCGCTCGGGCTCGCGCGCCGCGTGGCGCTCGGCGAGGATTGAGCGGTGGTTCCCACCTGGTGAGAGGGGGAACATCGAGGTCGCGGCCTGGGTTGACCGGGTTGAGTCGATCAAGGAGGACAGATGCCCAAGGCAGTGGTGGTGCGTTCGGCCGGTGGCCCCGAGGTGCTGGAGTACTCCGACGTGCCGTCGCCGGTGCCCGGTGACGGCGAGCTGCTGGTGCGGGTGGGCGCGGCCGGCGTGAACTACATCGACACCTACCAGCGCAGCGGGCAGTACCAGGTGCCGTTGCCCACCGCGCTGGGGCTGGAGGGCGCGGGCGAGGTCGTCGTGTCCAACTCCCCCGACTTCGCCGTCGGTGACCGGGTGGCGTGGATGTCCGTGCTGGGCAGCTACGCGTCCGAGGTCGTGGTGCCGGCTTCCGCCGCCGTGCGGGTGCCGGACGGCCTGGACGTCGAACTGGCCGCCGCGGCGCTGCTGCAGGGGATCACCGCGCACTACCTCGTCTTCTCGACCTATCCGGTCAAGGAGGGCGACCGGGTGCTCGTGCACGCGGCGGCCGGTGGCGTCGGGTTGCTGCTGACGCAGTGGGCGAAGTCGAAGGGGGCGTTCGTCGTCGCGACCGTGTCGACCGACGAGAAGGAGGCGCTGGCCCGCGAGGCCGGGGCCGACCAGGTCCTGCGGTACGGGGACTTCGCGGCGCAGATCGACAAGGTCGACGTGGTCTACGACGGGGTCGGCAAGGACACGTTCGACCAGTCGCTCGCGTCGCTGAAGCCGCGCGGGCTGCTCGCGTTGTTCGGAGCCTCGTCCGGGCCGGTGCCGCCGGTGGACCCGCAGCGGCTGAACGCCGCCGGGTCGGTGTTCCTGACCCGGCCGTCGACCGGTGCCTACCTGCTCGACCGCGCGGAGTTCGAGTGGCGCGCCGCGGACCTGTTCGGGGCGATCGCCGACGGGACGCTGAACGTGCGGATCGGCGGGCGCTACAAGCTGGAGGAGGCGGCGCAGGCGCACACGGACCTGCAGTCGCGCCGGACCACCGGGAAGCTGCTGCTCCTGCCCTGAGCGCGCGGGTGCGGCCCCCGGACCTCGCGGTCCGGGGGCCGCGCCGTCTCACGCCGCCGGGGTGACCTTCACGCCGTCGATCACGAACACGAGCGTCTCGTTGGCCTTGATGCCCTGACCGCCCTTGCCGTAGCCCTTGGCCGGCGGCACGACGAGCAGGCGGCGGCCCTTCTCCTTGAGCCCGACGATGCCCTCGTTCCAGCCGTCGATGACGGGCGCCTGACCGACGTTCTCCACGTCGAACGGCTGGCCGCGCTCGAAGGAGCTGTCGAGCACCTTCTTGTCCGAGAACGTCGTCAGCTGGTAGTTGACCGTGGCCGTCGTGCCCGCCTTCACCTCGGCGCCGGTGCCCTGCACCAGGTCCTTGATGATGAGCTGGTCGGTGGGCTTGCAGGCGGGGATCTCGACCTTGGGCGCCGCACCGAAGTCGCCGCTGACCTTGAAGTCGTCGGCCTTGCACGGAGTCGACGGGTCGGAGGGCTGGGCCGAGCTGCCGCAGCCCGCGAGGCCGGTGGCCGCTGCGAGCGCCAGGGACGCGATGAGCAGGACGTTGCGCATGGTGGGGCAGCGTATTGGAGAACACCGCCAGTGGGTGCGTTCGGGTAGGTGGGTCACCCTCACCCGACACGTCCGGGGCAGCTCGCGACAGGCCGTCACCGAAGTGCACGGATACGGGCGGTCGAAGCCGCTCAGGGGCGGTTATTCCACTGCTAAATGTCGCACGAATAGCAGCTTCCTTATCTTTTGACCGACGCGTACAGTAACTCCGCGCACTTGATCGGACACCGAGCGCATTCGTCCGTTCGGGTAGCGGCCGATGAGGTGACCCCCAGGAGGTGGGACACGTGTCCGCGGAGGCCGGAGGCATCCGCAGCAACCTGATCCAGGAGTTGTTCTGGACTCGGACCGGGTTGCTCCTCCTCATACTCGTGGTGACGTCGGGAACCAGCCTGGCCATTTCCGGTCAAATGGATTCCGGTACAGCCAGAAACATCCTGACCGCACTGGGCACCGGCACGCTCATATCGGCCGTGGTGAGCTTCACGCAGACGTTGGTCACGTCGAAAGCCGCGCAGAAGGCTCTGCTCGCGCCGGTCGTCGAGGAGAGCCGCAAGGCGCTCAAGGAGCTCAGCGAGCAGTACCGGGCGCTGGACCGGGAGTTCTTCCCCAGCCACGTGTTCGAGCCGACGGCCGAGCCGTCCCCCGTCTTCAACCAGCTGATGATGCAGGACCTGGAGCGGACGCGGCTGTACGGCTTCCGCGGGTTCGCCGGGCGGTACGCGGCGGGCAGAGTTTTGCTGTCGCAGACGGAATGCGAGCTCAGAGCCGTGCTGGCGGACCCGCGCGACGACAACGCGATCAGCGGCCGCGCGCGGTACCTGCTGCGCAACGAGGGCGCGGACGGCGACTACGACGAGATCACCGCACAGCTCAAGGAACAGATCCGCATCGGGCTCGTCGGGCTGTTCGTGGCGCGCAGCCGGTGCAGCAGGATCGACGTCACGATCGTTTCGGATCCACCGCTGGATCGGCTCGAACTGTTCGACGACTGCGCCTGGATCACGCTCTACAGCAACACCGCCGGAGTGCCCCGGCCGTATCCGCGAACCCTCAGGTTCACCGAGAGCTCGTTCCTGTACGCGATGGAACGCGCCGAGTTCCTGCGGATCAGCAATTCCAAGGCCGGGTACCACTTCGTCATCACGCCGGGGACGTCCAGAAACGACTTCCTGGCGTTGTTCGAGAAGATCACCGGCGAGACTCTCACCGACGACGGATACCGCGAACTCGAGGACAAGTTCCACGCATTCCGTCGCGAATTCTCCGCATCCGCTCAGTTGAGGAGCTGATCGATCTTGCTAGCCGAGTTCACCGGGTTGTCCGCGCTCGAGGAGCTCGCCGCTCGGGTGCAGTGCGCCGAATTTCCCGTCGTGGACCACTGGACCGATGTCGGTGAGTGGTTCCGCGAGTGGGCGGCCCGGCCGGAGCTGCGCAAGGAGCTGAGGGCGCACCTGGACGGGCTCACGCCCCAGCAGGCGACCTGGGTGATCGCGCACTCCCGCGAGACCACGACGCACTTCGCGTGGTGCCTGCGCGACCAACAGGACGAGGCGTTCACGTTCTGGCTGCACGAGTACAAACCGCTGTCGGACTGGCGGGCCGGGTACGCGGACTCGGTGCACAACCACCGCTACCACTTCTGCACCACCATCCTGAGCGGCGCGTACCTGCACGAACGCTTCGCCGCCCGGCTCGGCGTCGGCGGGCGCACCGTCATCGGCACGGAGCTCACGAACCGCACCCAGTGCACCGAGGGCACCACGGGCACGTTGCTCGCGCACGAGTTCCACCGCATCCCGCGCGCGGCCGACGGGACGATGACGTTCCTGGTCAAGTCCCGCGCCGTCACGCCGTGGAGCCTCAGCTACGACCCGGACACCGGGATCAGCCACCGGCACGTGCCGGTCGAGGACCGGCTGGAGGATCTGACGAACCACCTGTAGAAGCCCCGCGCGGGCGGGCGTGACACGCCTACCATCAGCCCACCCGGTGGGAGGGGCTGATGATGCGTACGCGCACAACGATTCCGAGGTCGGTCATCGCGGACGTGGAGCAGCGCGTGAGGCGGCTGTGCGAAGACCTGGCCGCGAAGCTGCAGTTCCACGGCTGGCACCACGTGAGCTTCGTCCGCGACAAGGCGGTGCACTTCGCGCGGCGCAACGGCGCCGCGGAGGACATCTGCGAGGTCGCCGCGCTGGTGCACGACCTGAACTACATGGTCCGCCGCAACTCGTTGCCCGCCGACGGCGAGGCACTGCGCAGGAAGATCCTCTTCATCTCCGGTGTCTGCCTCGGCGACATCGAGTGGGTCGAACGGATCGTCGTCGAGGCGGAGATGCGCACCCGCCACCGCGACATCTCGCTGGAGGCCCAGGCGCTGTCGGACGCGGACACGCTGTTCAAGGCACTGCCGGTCACTCCGGTCGTGCTCGCGCACAAGTACCTGCAGGAGAACGGGATCACGCTGCGCGAGCTCGCGCACAAGATCGTGGGCGAGCAGGTGTCCAAGGCCGACGAGGGCTACTACTTCTACGACGCGGAGGCCGCCGCGACCTACTCGAAGTGGGCCGAGACGAACCTCCTGCTGTGGCAGCACATCGTCGAGTCGCTCGACGACCCGTGCGTCGAGGAGCTGCTCACCAGGGTCTAACCGGCCCCGTGCGGACCGGCCGCGAGCTCGGCGGCCGGCGCGGCGAGTGCTCCCGGCACGTCCGCGGTCTCGCACCACCAGGCCGGCTGAACCGCTGGCATCAGCCGCCCGCGGTTCAGCCGGCACGCACGCGCAGATCCGCTCCGCCGTGCAGCGTGTACGCGAGGCCCATGATGTTGCCGCGGCTCAGCATCTCCCAGCGGGTCAGCCGCAGCGCGTCACCCGCGCTGAACCCGGCCGCGAGCCGCGCCAGCACCATGCCGGTCACCCAGCCAGCCATGTCCTGCGGCACGGCCACCTCCGGGCTGATCACCGCCGACGCGCCGCCGTCCACGAACGGGCGCACCAGGCCGGGCATCGGTGACGTGCCCACCACGACCGGCTTGCGCGTGGGCCAGTGCGGACGCGGCCACACGCCCTCGCGGTCCCAGCGTGCGATCTCCTCGGCGTCGAGGAACCCCTCGCGGAAATGCAGGTGCACGACGTCCATGACCTCGTCGGCCAACGCGCGTCCCAGCTCCGAGGGGCTGACATACGCCGACGACACGACCTCGGGCGGAAGCATCGACATCAGCTCGGTCACGTGCCGTTCGGTCAACGCCCGGTCCATGCCCGCGTCGACCGCCATCGACACCTCGAACGGCCGCGGGCGTGCCGACACGAACGGCACCAACGGCCCGACCGGCTGTTCCAGCACACTCGACAGGCCCCAGAAACCGAAGGGGCACAACACGTTCCCGCTGTGGTCGGACACCGGGCAGTGCGCGGGCACCTCTCCCCCGGCCCCGAACGGCCCGAACTGCCCCACCGACGCGCACAGCCGGTACGGCCCGTCGGTGAACGGCAGGTCGTAGATCAACGACCACGGCACCGGGCCGGGCGTCTCCTCGGCGATCATCAGCCCGGCGGGGCGCACCCGCGCCAGCCGCCGGATCCGGTCGGCCAGCGCGCTGTCGCGGAACAGCCGCGAGTACAGCGCCGAGCCCTGCCGGGCGAGCGCGGCGAGATCCGCGCAGAACGCCGGGAAGTCCTTGCCGTACCAGGGATCCAGCCCGGAGGCCACCGGGAACGACCGCGGCAGGTCGCCGGAGTCCAAGCTGATCCACGACGGCACGCCACCGGCGGCGACCAGCGCCCGTTCCCCGAGCACCAGGATCGACGCGACCCGCGACGACAGCGGTTCGAGGTCGGCGAACGTCCGCGACAGCCGCAACCGCGTGATCGCCTCGGCCTCGCCCGCTCCCACCGGCAGCACCACGCGCTGGACGTGCACCGGCACGACACCGGAGTAGATGACCAGCTCACCGCTCCACGGCACGGACGCGTACGGCGTGGTGACCGGGAAGCTCACCCACGGGCTGGAGCCCTCCGCCGGCAGCACGAACGACTCGGCCTGCACGCCACGGCCGTTCATGCCGAGCACGGCCCGCAGCTCCAGGTCGCCCGGCAGGCGGGCCGGGTGCTGCCCGACGTGCACCCACACCTCGTAGTCGGCGCCGGGCCGCAACGCCCCGGCGATGCCTTCGGTGGCGCCTGGAAGCGCGACCACGACGGTGACCGCGCGGTCGTCCGGTGCGGGCGGCTGCGGCAGCGTCGTGTAGCGGACCAGCCGGCGCCGTTCCAGCTCCCGGAACTGCCAGAGGACGTCCTCGACCCGTCCCTCACCGGTGCCGAGGGGCTCGGCGAGCACCACGTGCGGCGCGCTCCACCCGATCAGCACGCAGGCCTGGTCGACGCCGGGCACCCACGTGTGCACGGCGGTGAACAGCACGACCGGCCGGCCGAGACCGCGCAACGCCTGCACGACCGGTGCCGTGTCCCACGAGCGCGTGTCGTGCAACGCCACCACGTCGCCGGGCACGTCGGTGATCGACGGCAGCTCCGCGGCCGACGGGAAGTGCCGCAGATCGAGCACGGCGAACCGAACCACCCGAACGGACGTGGGGACCGCGGTGGAGGCCGCGTGCCCGACCGCGAGCCCGGCGCTGACCTGCGCCCACCCGCCGGGATCGGTCACGACGAGCAACGACTTCGAGGGCGTCAGGGCGGCGACGAACTCCAGCGGCGTGCCTTCGCCACCGGAGACGGTGAACTCAACGGGCGCCACAGCCGTACGCCTGGAAGTGCAGCTAGAACGGCCAGGCAAGCACCGGCAACCCGACCACGGCGTCCACGGCGAGGCCGCAGAAGACGAGCATCAGGTAGAGGTTCGACATGTGGAAGAACTTCATCGTGTTCGTCGACCCGCCGCGGCGAACAACGTTGTGCAGCTTGTGCGCGAAGACCGCGAACCACACGCCCGACACCGCCGCGACGGTCACGTAGATCCAGGACGTGACGGGAGCGAGGGCGAGCGTGCAGACGACGGTGATCCAGCTGTAGATGACGATCTGCCGCGTCACCTGCTGAGCTGTGGCCACCACGGGCAGCATCGGCACACCTGCTCGGGCGTAGTCCTCCTTGAACTTCATCGCGAGCGCCCAGGTGTGTGGCGGAGTCCAGAAGAAGATGACGCCGAACATGACGAGGGCCGGCCACTGCACCGTGCCCGTCACCGCGCTCCAGCCGATGATGACCGGCATGCACCCCGCCATGCCGCCCCAGATGATGTTCTGGGAGGTCCGGCGCTTGAGCACCAGCGTGTAGACGAAGATGTAGAACAGGATGGTCGCCACCGCAAAGGCGGCCGACATGAGGTTGACGAAGATCCACAGGAACGCGAACGAGACGACGCCGAGCACGATGCCGAAGATCAGGGCGTTGCGCGGCGGGATGGCGTTCTGCGCGAGTGGCCGGGCCGTCGTGCGCTTCATGACCGAGTCGATGTCGGCGTCGACGAAGCAGTTGAGGGCATTTGCCGACCCCGCGGCGAGAGTGCCGCCGGTGAGCGTGCAGGCGATCAGCCACAGCGGCGGGAGGCCGTGCTGGGCCAGGAGCATCGCCGGGATCGTGGTGATCAGCAGGAGCTCGATGACCCGCGGCTTGGTGAGAGCCACGTAGGCGCCCACTACCTGACGAGGCGACCTGGCAGGGGCCTCGAGGACGGCACTCATCGTGTGAACGCTCCTCGCATCGCAGAGGTGTGAAAACCAGCGACTGATGGTAACCGCGCAAAGAATTCACAGCCCGTTCGGGTGCTGGTGTGCCTCGGCACACACCCACCTGAGACCTTTCAGAGCAACATCCGAATCTCTCAGGACTAGGCTGGCCGGAGGACGAGGGAGAGATGCGGGTCAGGCCGTTCGGGATCGATCAAGCCTGCCCGCCCGAGCTACAAGAGTGGAGCTGTAAGTCCGTGACCGTCACCGACGACATCACCCGGCTCACCAAGGCCGATCTGCCTGACGACTGGACGGAGCTGGACAAGCGCGCCGTCGACACCGCGCGCGTGCTCGCGGCGGACGCCGTGCAGAACGTCGGCAACGGCCATCCCGGTACCGCGATGAGCCTCGCCCCGCTCGCGTACACGCTGTTCCAGCGCGTGTTGCGGCACGACCCCGCCGACGCGGACTGGATCGGCCGCGACCGGTTCGTGCTCTCCGCGGGCCACTCCAGCCTGACGCTCTACATCCAGCTGTTCCTGTCGGGCTACGGCCTGGAGCTGGACGACCTCAAGACGCTGCGCAAGTGGGGCTCGAAGACGCCGGGTCACCCGGAGCACGGCCACACCAGGGGCGTCGAGATCACGACCGGCCCGCTGGGCTCGGGCCTCGCCTCCGCCGTCGGCATGGCCATGGCCGCCCGCCGCGAGCGCGGCCTGTTCGACCCGGACGCCGCGCCGGGCACCAGCCCGTTCGACCACCACATCTACGTGATCGCCTCCGACGGTGACATCGAGGAGGGCGTCACCTCCGAGGCCTCGTCGCTCGCGGGCACGCAGCAGCTGGGCAACCTGGTCGTCTTCTACGACGACAACAAGATCTCCATCGAGGACGACACGACGATCGCGCTGTCCGAGGACACCGCGAAGCGCTACGAGGCCTACGGCTGGCACGTCCAGGTCGTCGAGTCCGGCGAGAACGTCAAGGGCATCCTCGAAGCGGTCGAGAAGGCCAAGGCCGTCACCGACAAGCCGTCGTTCATCCTGCTGCGCACGATCATCGGCTACCCGGCGCCGAACAAGCAGAACACCGGTGCCGCGCACGGTGCCGCGCTGGGCGTCGACGAGGTCAAGGCCACCAAGGAGATCCTCGGCTTCGACCCCGAGCAGACCTTCGAGGTCGCCGACGAGGTCCTGGCGCACGCCCGCGAGGTCGTCAAGCGAGGTGAGCACGCCAAGGCCGAGTGGCAGAAGTCCTTCGACGCGTGGGCCTCGGCCAACCCGGAGAACAAGGCGCTGCTGGACCGCCTGGTCGCCCGCGAGCTGCCCCAGGGCTGGGACGCCGACCTGCCGTCCTACCCGGTGGACGCCAAGGGCCTGCCGACCCGCAAGGCCTCCGGCGAGGTCATCAACGCCCTCGCCAAGCACCTGCCCGAGCTGTGGGGCGGTTCGGCCGACCTGGCCGAGTCGAACCTGACCACCATCAAGGGCGCCAAGTCGTTCGGCCCGGCCGAGATCTCCACGGGCATGTGGAGCGCCGACCCGTACGGCCGCGTGCTGCACTTCGGTGTCCGCGAGAACGCCATGGGCATGATCCTCAACGGCATCGCGCTGCACGGCCCGACCCGCCCGTTCGGCGGCACGTTCCTCGTGTTCTCCGACTACATGCGCCCGGCGGTGCGCCTGGCCGCGATCATGCAGGCCGCCGTCACGTACGTGTGGACGCACGACTCCATCGGCCTGGGCGAGGACGGCCCGACGCACCAGCCGATCGAGCACCTCGCGGCACTGCGCGCGATCCCGGACTTCGCGGTGGTCCGCCCCGGTGACGCGAACGAGACCGCGTTCGCCTGGAAGGCCGTCATCGAGCAGCTCGGCCCGGTCGGCCTCGCGCTGAGCCGGCAGAACCTGCCGACGCTTCCGGGCACCTCCGCGGAGGGCGTGAAGCGCGGTGGTTACGTGCTCTTCGGTGACGAGAACCCCGAGATCGTGATCATCGGCACTGGCTCTGAGCTGCAGGTTGCCGCCGAAGCGGGGAAGGTTCTGCAGGGCGAGGGCGTTGCAGTGCGTGTGGTGTCCATGCCTTCCATCGACTGGTTCGAGAAGCAGGACGCCGAGTACCGCGAGTCCGTGATCCCGGCGTCGGTCAAGGCACGCGTCGCCGTGGAGGCCGGTATCGCGCAGCCGTGGTACCGCTACGTCGGCGACAGCGGCGAGATCGTGTCGATCGAGCACTTCGGCGCCTCGGCCGACTACCAGGTTCTGTTCAAGGAGTTCGGCTTCACGACGGAGAACGTCGTCGCCGCGGCGCGCCGTTCGCTGGAGCGAGTGAGGGGTAACAAGTGAGCAAGGAGAAGCTGGACGCTCTGTCCGGCGCGGGCGTCTCGATCTGGCTGGACGACCTGTCGCGTGAGCGCCTCACCAGTGGCAACCTGGACGAGCTGATCCGCGACTGGAACGTCGTCGGGGTCACGACGAACCCGACGATCTTCGCGGGCGCCCTGTCCAAGGGCGAGTCCTACGACGAGCAGGTCCGCGAGCTCGCGAACCGGGGTGCCGACACCGAGGCGACCATCCGCGAGGTCACCACGACCGACGTGCGCAACGCGTGCGACAAGTTCCGCGAGATCTACAACTCGACGAACGGTGTGGACGGCCGCGTCTCCATCGAGGTCGACCCGCGGCTGGCGTTCGACACGGACAAGACCGTGGCCGAGGCGCAGGACCTGTGGAAGACCGTGGACCGGCCGAACCTGCTGGTGAAGATCCCGGCCACCGAGGCGGGCCTGCCGGCGATCACGAAGACGATCGCCGAGGGCATCTCGGTCAACGTCACGCTGATCTTCTCCGTCGAGCGCTACCAGAAGGTCATGGAGGCCTACCTCGACGGCCTGGAGCAGGCCAAGGCCAACGGCCACGATCTGCGCTCGATCCACTCCGTCGCGTCGTTCTTCGTGTCCCGGGTGGACACCGAGATCGACAAGCGGCTCGACGCGATCGGTTCGGACGAGGCGAAGGCCCTGCGCGGCAAGGCGGCTCTGGCCAACGCGTGGATCGCCTACGGCGCGTTCGAGAAGACGTTCCAGGGCGAGCGCTGGGAGGCCCTCAAGGCCGACGGCGCCAACGCGCAGCGTCCGCTGTGGGCGTCGACCGGCGTCAAGGACCCCAGCTACTCCCCGACCCTCTACGTCGACCAGCTCGTCGTCGCCGACGTCGTGAACACGATGCCGGAGAAGACGCTGCACGCCGTCGCCGACGCGGGCAAGATCACCGGTGACACGGTCACCGGACGCGCCGCTGAGGGTCAGGAGGTGTTCGACCAGCTCGCCGCCGTGGGAATCGACCTGCAGGACGTGTTCGTCGTCCTGGAGACCGAGGGCGTCGAGAAGTTCGAGAAGTCCTGGGAAGAGTTGCTCGAGACGGTGACGAACCAACTGGCTCAACTGAAGGGCTGATCACGAAGTGACCTCCGTCGAAATCGTGAGGTCACCGAACGCCGACCAGGTCAGCACCATCGCTGCTGACCTGGTCGCGGATTCGGTGCCGAGCAAGCTGACCGCGCAGGACCCGACCCTGTGGGGGCCGGAAGCCGAGTCCGAGGCGAGCATCCGTCTCTCGTGGACGACGTTGCACGAGACGTCCCGGGCACTGCTCCCCGATCTCAAGGCTCTGCGCGAGGAACTGCACGCCGAGGGCGTCGACCGCGTCGTGCTCGCCGGAATGGGGGGCTCGTCGCTCGCCCCCGAGGTGATCACGCGGACCGCCGGCGTCCCGCTGGTC
This sequence comes from Lentzea sp. NPDC004789, assembly GCF_053601075.1. NCBI lineage: Bacteria > Bacillati > Actinomycetota > Actinomycetes > Pseudonocardiales > Pseudonocardiaceae > Lentzea > Lentzea sp. NPDC004789. The sequence goes on from NZ_JBSGBE010000016.1 coordinate 58,197, forward strand.
GTGCTGGACACCACCGATCCCGCCCAGGTCGCCGACGCGCTCGCCGGTGACCTCGAGCGCACCGTGATCGTGGTGTCGTCCAAGTCCGGTGGCACCGTCGAGACCGACAGCCACCGGCGCATCTTCGAGAAGGCCTTCACCGACGCGGGCATCGACGCCGCGTCGCGCATCGTGGTGGTCACCGACCCCGGTTCGCCGTTGCAGCAGGCGTCGGAGGAAGCGGGCTACCGCAAGGTGTTCCTGGCCGACCCGCACGTGGGCGGCCGTTACTCGGCGCTGACCGCGTTCGGCCTGGTGCCGTCCTACCTGGCCGGTGCCGACGTCGAGGCGCTGCTCGACGACGCGGCCGAGGAGGCCAAGGTCCTCGCGGAGGACTCGGCCCGCAACCCCGCGGTCGTGCTCGCCGCGATCTTCGGTGCCGCGCACGCGCACGGTGCCGAGAAGGTCGTGTTCGCCGACACCGGGTCCGGCATCAAGGGCTTCGGCGACTGGGCCGAGCAGCTGATCGCCGAGTCGACCGGCAAGAACGGCACCGGCCTGCTGCCGGTCGTCGTCGAGGGCCCCGGCGCACCCGGCTTCGTGGACGCGCGTTCGGATGCCACGACCGTCGCGATCGGACCGGCCACCGGGTCGGCGAACGTCGCGGTCGAGGGTCCGCTGGGCGCGCAGTTCCTGCTGTGGGAGTACGCGACCGCGCTCGTCGGCCGGGTGCTCGGCATCAACCCGTTCGACCAGCCCGACGTCGAGGCCGCGAAGAAGGCCGCCCGCGCCCTGCTGGACGCGCCGGTCGCGTCGGCGTCCGAACCGTCCTTCGTGGACGGACCGGTCGAGGGCCACGGCACGGACTGGGCGCCGCGCGAGGTGAACACCGTCGCCGAGGCACTGGCGGCGCTGGTCGAAGTTGCGCCCGACCACGGCTACATCTCGGTTCAGGCGTACCTGGACAGGATCGACGACGCGTCGTTCGAGCTGCTCCGCGCGGAGATCGCGAAGAGGACGCACCTGCAGACCACGTTCGGCTGGGGTCCGCGCTTCCTGCACTCGACCGGCCAGTACCACAAGGGCGGTCACCAGAACGGCGTGTTCATCCAGATCACCGGCGAGTCCGGCGACGACCTGGAGGTGCCCGGCCGCCCCTACACGCTGGCCCAGCTGCAACTCGCGCAGGCGCTCGGCGACGGTCAGGTGCTGGCCGAGCACGGTCGCCCGGTGCTGCGGCTGCACCTGTCCGACCGCATCGCAGGTCTGGCCCAGCTCGTCGAGGCAGTCCAGGAGGACGGCTCGTGACCACATCCGACAAGTGGCGCAACCCGCTGCGGGACGCGGCGGACAAGCGCCTGCCGCGCATCGCGGGCCCGAGCGCGCTGGTCATCTTCGGTGTCACCGGTGACCTGTCGCGCAAGAAGCTGATGCCCGCGATCTACGACCTCGCGAACCGCGGTCTGCTGCCGCCGGGCTTCGGGCTCGTCGGCTTCGCCCGCCGCGACTGGGCCGACCAGGACTTCATGCAGGTCGTGCACGACGCGGTGAAGGAGCACGCTCGCACGCCGTTCAACGAGCACGTGTGGTCGCAGCTCGCCGAAGGCATCCGGTTCGTGCAGGGCACGTTCGACGACGACCAGGCGTTCGACAACCTGGCCTCGTGCCTCGCGGCGCTCGACGCCGAGCGCGGCACGGGCGGCAACCACGCGTTCTACCTGTCGATCCCGCCGGGCGCGTTCCCGACGGTGATCAACCAGCTCAAGCGCGCGGGCCTCGCCCAGCACTCGGCCGACCAGTGGCGCCGGGTCGTCATCGAGAAGCCGTTCGGCCACGACCTGAAGTCGGCCAAGGAGCTGAACCGGACGGTCAACGAGGTCTTCCCCGAGGAGTCGGTGTTCCGCATCGACCACTACCTCGGCAAGGAGACCGTCCAGAACATCCTGGCGCTGCGGTTCGCGAACCAGCTGTACGAACCCATCTGGAACTCGAACTACGTCGACCACGTGCAGATCACCATGGCCGAGGACATCGGTCTCGGTGGCCGCGCCGGCTACTACGACGGCATCGGCGCGACGCGCGACGTCATCCAGAACCACCTGCTGCAGCTGCTCGCGCTGATCGCGATGGAGGAGCCGGTCTCCTTCAAGCCGGCGGACCTGCGGGCGGAGAAGGTGAAGATCCTCTCGGCGACGCGTCCCGCGCAGCCGTTCGAGGAGACCACCGCGCGCGGCCAGTACACCGGTGGCTGGCAGGGCGGCCAGAAGGTCCCGGGTCTGCTGGAGGAGGGCGGTTTCTCGCCCGAGTCGAAGACCGAGACGTTCGGCGCGATCACCTGCGAGGTCAACACCCGCCGCTGGGCCGGGGTGCCGTTCTACCTGCGCACCGGCAAGCGCCTGGGCCGGCGCGTCACCGAGGTGGCCGTGGTGTTCAAGCGGGCGCCGCACCTGCCGTTCGACGACACGGCGACCGAGGAGCTCGGCCAGAACGCCCTGGTGGTCCGGGTTCAGCCGGACGAGGGCGTGACCATCCGGTTCGGCTCGAAGGTGCCGGGCAACACGATGGAGGTCCGCGACGTCACGATGGACTTCGGCTACGGCCACTCGTTCACCGAGTCGTCGCCGGAGGCCTACGAGCGGCTGCTGCTGGACGTGCTGCTCGGTGAGCCGTCGCTGTTCCCGAAGAACGACGAGGTCGAGCTCTCCTGGGAGATCCTCGACCCGGTGCTCGACTTCTGGGCGCGCAAGGACGAACCCGCACTCGAGAAGTACAAGGCAGGAACCTGGGGTCCGCCGTCGGCGGACGCGATGACCGCCAGGACCGGAAGGCACTGGAGGCGTCCGTGATCATCGACCTTCCCTCGACCACCACCTCGCAGATCAACTCGCGGCTGGTCCGGCTGCGGGACGAGGGCGGTGCGACGACGCTCGGTCGCGTGCTGACCCTGGTCATCGTGACCGAGGACGGCCAGCGCACCGACGCCGCGATCGACGCGGCCAACGACGCCTCGCGCGAGCACCCGTGTCGCGTGATCGTCGTGGCCCGCGGCGCCCGCCAGGCCGCGCCCCGGCTGGACGCGCAGATCCGCGTCGGTGGCGACGCGGGTGCTTCCGAGGTCGTCGTGCTCCGTCTGTACGGAGAGCTGGCCAAGGAAGGCGCGTCCTGCGTGATGCCGCTGCTGCTGCCGGACACCCCGGTCGTGGCGTGGTGGCCGTTCGACGCGCCGGTGTCGCCGTCCAAGGACCCGATCGGCCAGCTCGCCCAGCGCCGCATCACCGACGCCGCCGCCGAGAAGAACCCGATCAAGGCCCTGGAGGCCCGCCGCGCCCACTACGCGCCGGGCGACACGGACCTGGCGTGGACGCGCCTGACCCTGTGGCGCGCCATGCTCGCCGCGTCGCTGGACCTGCCGCCGTACGAGAAGATCGTCGAGGCCGAGGTGACCGGCGAGGCCGACTCGCCGTCCACCGACCTGCTGGCCGCGTGGCTGACGGACAAGCTGAAGGTCCCGGCCAAGCGCTACAAGGCGACCAGCGGTGAGGGCATCGTGCAGGTCAAGCTGGACCGCCCGTCCGGCGCCGTCGACCTGATCCGCCCGGACGGCAAGGTGGGCACGCTGTCGCAGCCCGGCCAGCCGTCCCGGCGGGTCGCGCTGCAGCGTCGTTCGATCCGCGACTGCCTGGCCGAGGAGCTGCGCCGGCTCGACCCGGACGAGGTCTACGCCGCCGCACTGAAGTCGCTGTCGAAGGTCGCGAAGGGCCGCGCGCCCTCCGCGACGAAGCCCGAGGAGGCCTCGCCCGAGTCCTCCAACGGCAAGGCCGCGGCTCCCGCTCCCGCTGCCAAGAAGTCCAAGGCGAAGGCGAGCTCGTGAGCAATCCGCAAGTTGTGGTCCACCGCGACGGCGACCTCCTGGCCGCCGCCGCGGCGGCCCGCCTGGTGACCCGCATGGTCGACGCCCAGGCCGCCCGCGGCTACGCGTCCGTCGTGCTGACCGGCGGCCGCACGGGCACCGCGGTCCTGGAGCACCTGAACCGCAACGGGGCCCGCGACGCCGTGGACTGGTCGCGCGTCGACCTGTACTGGGGCGACGAGCGCTTCCTGCCCTCGGGCCACCCGGACCGCAACGAGACCCAGGCCCGCGCCGCCCTGCTCGACCACGTGCCGGTGGATCCCTCGCGCGTGCACGTGATGGAGCCCTCGGACGGCAAGTTCGGCGACGACCCGGAAGCCGCCGCCGAGGCCTACGCGTCACTGCTGGCCTCGTTGGCGCGCCCGGAGGACCACGGCGACGTGCCCACGTTCGACGTCTGCATGCTGGGCGTCGGCGAAGAGGGCCACGTGGCCTCGGTCTTCCCCGCTTCTCCTGCCGTGTACGAGAAGGAGCGGACCGTCGTCGCGGTGCGCAACTGCCCGAAGCCGCCGCCCACGCGCGTCTCGCTGACCTTGTCGTCGGTGCGGTGCGCGCAGGAGGTCTGGCTCATGACCACCGGTGAGGCAAAGGCCGCCGCGGTGGCCATGGGGCTGACCGGGGCCGGCGAGGTTCAGCTGCCGGCCGCGGGGGCGACCGGGCGGCGGCGGACGTTGTGGCTGCTGGACGACGCGGCCGCGTCGAAGGTGCCGGCGTTGTTCAAGCCGCCGCTGGCGTGACCGTTCCGGTTCGACCGGCCCTCAAGGCATTGGCTTTGGGGGCCGTTTTCTTCGGAGGTTCACCGCGGCTGCCTCGGCCACCTCGGGATCGAGATCGCCGGTCAGCCGCTGGTACGCCCTGACCGGCAGATCCGGACGGGACGCCAGTGCGAGTCGCACCGACCTCTCGGTGTGCGTGGTGAGACGGAAAATGGTGACGGGCGAGGTGGCCGGGTTCTCCGCCAAGAACACGTCGGGGTGGATCATCTCGTCCTCGCACACGAGGAATGCGGAGTCGTCGTCGTCCGGAGAAGCGGTGTTCACGAGCAATTCCCCCAGGTAACGCGGCAGGCATTCCTCTCGACAACGCGTATCATCCCGAATCGCGTTCAGTAGCGGGGGTTTTGTGGCGAACGGCAGTGCGAAGCGGCGTCCCACCATCGGGATGATCACCGCGGGCCCGCTCATCGAGCTCGCGGGCGAGCAGTGGCGTGGTGTCAGCGACGGTGCGCAGCACCTCGGGTGCGACCTGCTGTGCTTCGTGGGCAACGAGCTGGACCACCCGGACCTGCACAAGCGGCGGGCGAACACGGTGTACGACCTGATCTCGCCCAACCGGATCGATGCGCTCGTCGTGTGGACCACGCGCGTGGGGCAGCTCGTCGGGTCCAAGGGCATGCACGAGTTCGTGAAGCGGTACGCGCCCATGCCGATGGTGAGTGTGGAGACGTCCCTCGCGCAGTGGCCCACCATCATGATGGACAACCGGGACGGCATGAAGCAGGCCGTCGACCACCTCGTCGAGGTGCACGGGAAGCGGCGGATCGCGTTCGTGCGAGGCCCGCAAACGCATGCGGGGGCGCAGGAGCGGTTCCAGGGGTACCTGGACTCGTTGCGCAAGCACGGGATCGCGTTCGAACCCGAGCTCGTCACCATGCCCGGCTCGTTCATCTGGGAGCCCAGCGGCGCGGCCGACGCGGTGCGCAAGATGCTCATGAGGCTGCAGGAGCCGCCGGACGCCATCGCGGCCGCGAACGACGACTACGCCATCGGGGTCGTGTCCGCGTTGGAGGAGCTGGGTTTCCGCACGCCGGAGGACATCGCGGTCGTCGGGTACGACAACCACACCAACGTTCGCACGCACGACCTCGGCTACGTCACGGCCACAGGTGACTGGCCGCCGGACCGGGTGCGGCGCGAGGTGAACATCGACGCGGCGACGCCCGCGTTCACCACCGTGCGCGCGCCGTTCCACGAGATGGGGGTCAGGGCCGCGGAACTGGCACTGGCCCTCGTCGAGGGCAGGCCGACGCTGCCGCGGCAGACCATGCCGACCGAGCTGATCGTGCGGCGGTCGTGCGGCTGCCTGCCGTCCGGGCTCGGCGACCACGCGCCCGCGCACGGCCGGTTGAACATCTCCGAGTCGGCGACCGCGGCGACCGTGGCCGACCACCTGCGCGGCTCGCTCGGGCCGCCGTCCACCACGCTGCCGGAGGGCTGGGCCGAGCAGCTCATCGTCGAGTTGATGGCGGCGGGCCGAGGGGAAGTCGAAGGCGCGGAGTTCCTGAAGCTGCTCGCCGAGTACATCCGTGCGAGTGCGCGCGCCGGGTGCGAGCCCGAACGGTGGTGGCCGCCGCTGTTCGACCTCCACCGGTTCGTGACGGCCCGGATCAGCGACGCCACGCTCGTCAACGACCTGTGGTTGCGCGTGCAGCTCCTTGTCGGCGATGCGTTCGCCACGGAGGCACGGTTCAAGTACCTCTCGCACGAGCGCCACGAGCAGACGGTGCGCGAGGCAGGGCAACGGCTCATCGCGTCACGTGACGTCGACGAGCTGACGGCCGCCCTCACCGAAGAACTCCCGCGCCTCGGCATTCCCGGCTGTCACGTCATGGCGTACGACTCCCCCGGCATGGCGCGCGCGCTCGTGCGGTACGAGGACAACCAGCTCCAGGACCACGTGAGCACGCCGTTCCCGGCCATCAACCTGACGCCGTACCCGTTCCACCGCGGCCAGCCGTTCAGCGCCATGTGCGTTCCGCTCTACACCGACGAGGACCACCTCGGGTACGCGATCTTCGAGCAGGGCCCGGAACCCGGCTGGATCTACGAGGCGGTGCAGCAACAGCTCAGCAGCGCGCTGCGGGGCATCAGGCTCATGCAGGAGCTGAAGGACGCGCGCGCACGGCTCGAAGAACGCGTCGGTGAAACGGAAGCGCAGCTGCGGCACGCGCAGAAGATGGAAGCCATCGGCAGGTTGACCGGCGGCATCGCGCACGACTTCAACAACATCCTCACCGTCGTGAACGGCAACAGCGAGATGCTGCTGCGCCGCACCCCTCAGGACGACCCGCGCCGCACGGCCATCGAGGACATCCGGCACGCCGGCGAACGGGCCGCGAACCTCACCAGGCAGCTGCTCGCGTTCACCCGCCAGCAGGTCCTGCACCCGGAGTCGCTCGACCTCAAGCACAACCTCACCAAGGTCCACTCGATGCTGCGCACGCTCGTCGGCGACCGGATCGAGCTGGAGCTGGACCTGCCGGAGAACGTGGCACGGGTGTGGGCGGACGCGGGCCAGGTCGAGCAGATCCTGTTCAACCTCGCGGTGAACTCCCGTGACGCGATGCCCGACGGCGGCAAGCTCACCATCGAGATCGCGGACGCCACGCTCGGCCCCGGCGACACCGGCCGGATCGTCGGCGTCCGGCCCGGCGAGTACGTCGTGATGCGCGTGCGGGACACGGGTGCGGGCATGGCACCGGACGTGCAGGCGCAGGTGTTCGAGCCGTACTTCACCACCAAACCGGTCGGCAAGGGCACCGGTCTCGGCCTGTCCACGGTGTTCGGCATCGTGCAGCAGTCCGGTGGCCAGATCGAGCTGATCAGCGCGCCCGGCAGGGGCACGACCATCGAGGTCTACCTGCCGGTGCCGCACGACCGCGACGGCACGCCCGAAGCGCCGTGCGCGCGCCGCACCACCTCGCACCAGGGAGCGGGCACGGTGCTCCTGGTGGAGGACGACGGCCAGGTGCGGATCATGACCCGCCGGTCGCTGGAGAGCGCGGGCTACGCGGTGATCGAGGCGAGCGACGGGCAGGAGGCGCTGCAGCTCGCCACGGCCCACCGCAGCACGATCGACCTGGTGCTGACCGACGTCGTGATGCCGAAGATGGGCGGCCCCGAGCTGGTACGGCTGCTGCGCTCGACCGGTGCCGCGCCCGCCGTCATCTACATGTCCGGCTACACGACCGACGAGGTCCTCGACGACGAGGTGCTGATCACCAAGCCGTACGTGGAGAGCGAGCTGCTCGAACGCGTGCGGGAGGCGCTGCGTCAGGACGCCTGAGCACGACGCGCGACGGCGGCGCGGACCGTCTCGTCCAGCGCCTCGATGCGGAACGGCTTCTGCAGGTAGCCCGCGACGTCGTGGCCCGCGAACCGGCGTTCCAGCAGCGTGCGGTCGTGGCCGCTGGTCAGCACGACCGGCACGGTGAGGCCCTCCCGCACCAGCTCGGCCAGCACCTCCTCGCCGGACAGGCCCGGCATGCTGTGGTCGAGCAGCATCGCGCTGATCTCCGCGCTGCGCTCGCGCAGGATCGCGATCGCCTCGGAACCGTCGCTGGCCTGCAGCACGGTGAAGCCGAGCTCTTCGAGCAGGCTGACGGTGTACCTCCGCACGGGGTCCTCGTCCTCGACCACGAGCACCAGCCCAGCTTGCGACATGCGCGTCAGTATGCCGGAAACTATTCGTGCCCTCAGCACCAGGTCGACAACTATTTCCGGTAATTCTTCACGAACTGCTCCATCAGGATGACATGGGCCATTTGGATCACACCATTGGTTGAGGGTCTGCGCTAACCTTCGCGGCACCGCTGCCGCTCCACGCTGAGAAAGAGGCACCAGGAAAGGCCAACTTCATGCGTAAAGCGACGGCAGCAGCCGCTCTGGCCGTGCTGTTCACATTGTCGTCCACACCCGCACACGCCGCCGAGGTGATTCCTTCGGACCGCGTGACGATCGACGTGGTGATGGTGAACGGTTCCGGGTGCAAGCAGGGCACCGCGGAAGTGGTCGTGGCATCGGACAACACCTCGTTCTGGGTGATCTACAGCGACTACCTGGCCCAGGCCGGTAACGGTGCCAGCCCGACGGAGATCCGCAAGAACTGCCAGCTCACCCTGCAGATCAACTCGCCGCAGGGCTACTCGTACGGCATCGCGGAAGCGGAGTACGCGGGCTACGGACACCTTGAGCGCGGCGCGACCGGGTCGCAGTCGGTGAATTACTACTTCCAGGGTCAATCGGCCACCACCACGTGGAAGCACTCGTTCACCGGACCGTTCGACGACAACTGGTCGATCACGCACCGGACCGAGTTCTCGGAGATCGTCTGGGCGCCGTGCGGTGAGAAGCGGAATCTCAACGTCAACAGCTCCCTGAAGGTGGACAAGGGAACCTCGGACGCCAATGCAAACAGTTTCCTGACGATGGACTACACGCGCGGGGAAGTGCGCACGCTGCACCACTTCTCCTGGAAGCGCTGCTGATTTCCACCCAGGCCGCCGCCTCCCTGCTCAACCGCCGCCGCCCACCCTGCGAGTTGTGTTGGAAAGGTGTCCCATGATCAACGCGGTTGCCGCTGCCCTGCTGGCCTCAGCGATCGTCATCCCGCCCGGCGCGCCGAACGACACGCCGCCGCCCGACCACATCACGATCGACATCGTCACGATCAACGGCTCGGGCTGCCCCGCGGGGACGGCAGCCGTCGCGGTCTCCGAGGACAACAAGGCGTTCACCGTCACCTACAGCGACTACCTGGCCCAGGTCGGCGTCGGTGCGAAGCCGACTGACCTGCGCAAGAACTGCCAGCTCAACCTGCGGGTCAACGTGCCGCAGGGCTTCACCTACGGCATCGCCTCAGCGGACTACAGAGGTTTCGCACACCTGGAACAGGGGGCGTACGCGGTCCAGAAGGCGAACTACTACTTCCAGGGCATGTCGCAGACCGAGCAGATCTCCCACCGGTACAACGGCCCCGTCAGCGACGACTGGCAGGCCACCGACACCACCGAGATCGCCGCCATCGTCTACTCGCCGTGCGGCGAGAAGCGGAACTTCAACATCAACACGGAGCTCCGGGTCTACGGCGGTACCTCCAACACCACCACGACCACGAGCTTCATGACGATGGACTCGACCGACGGCAGCCTCGAAACGACGTACCACTTCGCCTGGAAGCACTGCTCGTAACCACCTCCGCGCGGCTACCGCACACGCCCGATGCGTGTGCGGTAGCACATAAGTGAGCCGAGCGCCGTACCAATCCGTGTGTCCGACCGTCTGCACTCTGTGACGGGGCAGGTCGGGGCAAAGGGGCAGCAGTTATGCCAACCGCGACATACGCGCAGTACGGTGAGGGCCGGAAGGCTCACAAGGGAGGTCGGATCCTGACCGCCACGCTGCTTCCGGCCAGACGCGCCGAGGGCGCGGAGGCCGGCTCGCGCTGGTCGCTGCGCGGCGACCGCCGACAGCTCCTGATCGACCTGGGGCTGATCCTCGTCGCGCTGCTCGACGTCTGGCTGAAGTCGCAGTGGATCAAGGCGCTGCCGCCGGACCCGAACTTCCCCGCCGTCGAGCCGTACCAGGAGTGGTTCAACTGGCTCGCGGTCGCCGCGCTGGTCGGTCGCCGCCGCTTCCCGTTCGTGGTGCTGGTGCTGACCATCCCCGGCTTCTTCACCGGCTGGGCGCAGATGGCCGCGATGATCGCCCTCTACACGGTCGCGCGCCGGTACATCACCGGCTGGCAGACCGTCGTGGCCGGGGTGCTCGTGTGGTCGTGCCGCTTCATGACCTGGCCGCCGTCGGAGTTCACCAAGACCCCGATCTCCGGTCACTTCCACTCGGCGATCTACGGCTTCCTGGTGATCGGCCTCCCGATCGCGATCGCCCTGCTGGCGCACGCCCGGCAGGAGCTGGCCGACCGCATCACCGAGCTCGCCGAGTCGCGCGAACGCGAACGTGTGCTGCACGCGCACGCCATCAGGGCCGACGAACGGGCAAAGCTCGCCCGCGAGATGCACGACGTGGTGTCGCACCAGGTCAGCCTCATCGCGATGCAGGCGGGCGCGCTCCGCATGGCCGTGGCCGACGCCGAGCACAAGCAGGTCGCGGGCACCATCCGCACGTTGTCGACCCGCACTCTCGACGAGCTCCGTCAGCTCGTGTCCGTCCTGCGCACCACCGACGACAGCCAGCCGGGCGTCGACGAGCTGCCCGAGCTCGCCGCCGACGCGGGCTTCGAGGTGTCCATGCAGGTAAAGGGCCCCGTCGACGACCTGGCCGCACCGGTGGCCGGCGCGGTCTACCGGACGGTCCAGGAAGCGCTCACCAACATCCGCAAGCACGCGGCCGGGGCGAGCGCGACCGTCCTCGTGGACGCCGACGATGACGACGTGCTGGTCGAGGTGCGCAACACCGCGGGGTCGTCCTCACCCGCCCAACCGTCGCTGCCCAGCGGCGGTCACGGACTGGTGGGTCTGCGCGAGCGCGCCGCACTGCTCGGGGGCGAGTTCTCCGCGGGCCCCACCGAGGACGGCGGCTTCGTCGTGATGGCGTCGTTCCCGAGGCAGCGCGGCGGTTCGAACTAGCGGGGCCTGGACGCGAGTGAGGCGCTGATCGCCGCCGCCGCACCGAGCACACCGCACGTCAACGCGACCGACATCGTCGGCTCGTGCTTCAGCAACACGGAGATGAGCAGCCACACGGCCAGGCCGAGCCCGAACCCGAGCGGCACCGACACGATCACCGCGGCCAGTCCGGTCTGCCGCCGCCGCAACGCCCGCAGGTTCGACTCCAGGTACGCGAACGTGAAGAGCAGCAGCAACGCCGAGCCGGTGCCCATGATGCTGAGCCACGGCGTCCGGTTGGAGCCGAGCAGGAACACCCCGTCCGGCCCGTCGGTCTTCGCCGTCACCACGCCGCCGACGATCCACCGCGTCGCGCCGGGGAGCACGAAGCCCGCCGGCCCGTGCTCGGTCACGTCCGCGAGCGGAATCCCCGCCAGTGTCACGGAAAGCCGGGTGCCCACGACGTTCACGGGGTCGGCGAGGTCCTGGGTGATGACCTTGCCGGGCTGCCCGCCAGCCACGAACGGCACGACCGCCAGTGCCAGCAACGCGAACGCGGCCACCAGCCACAGCGCCCACGGCGTGGACGGCGGCTTGAGCACCGACGCGGCCGGCACCAGCGTGCTGCTGCCGCTCAGGCGCGCGGCCGGGATCGGGTCGACCAGCGTGGCCCGGATGGGCTGCTGCGTGAGCGACACGGTGTCGCGCTCGACCGGCCGCAGCGAGGGACGCGTGGACGACGCCGACACCTGCGGCGCGAGGTGCACGGGCATGCCGAGCCGGGGCAGCCAGTCCGCCCCGAACAGGTGGCCCGCCGCGCCCGCCAGGTCGATCGCGAACGTCTCGGCGTTGCGGTAGCGGGCGTCCGGGTCCCGCGCGATGCTGCGCATCACCACGCCCGCAAGGGGTTCCGGCACGTTCCGCAACGGCCGCGGGTCCTGGTACACCCGCTTCTGGATCATCGCGATCGGCCCGCCGCCGCGTTCGAACGGCAGGTCGCCGGACAGCAGCTCGTACAGCACCGTGCCGGTCGCGTAGACGTCGGCGGCGGGCGTGAGCGCGTTGCCCATCGCCTGCTCCGGCGCGATGTAGGCGGGCGTGCCGAGCACCGCGCCGCCGTGCGTCACGAGCGTCGCGCCTTCCGACACGACCTGCGAGATGCCGAAGTCGGCCACCTTCACCAGGCCGTTGGAGGTGAAGAGCAGGTTCTTCGGCTTGACGTCGAGGTGCAGCACGCCGGCCTCGTGCGCCGCGTGCAGCCCGGACAGCGTCGCCAGCACGAGCGCGCACGACTGCTGCGCGGTGAGGCCGTCGGTCGAGAACCGCGACCACACCGTGCCGCCGTCGAGCCGTTCCATCACCAGCAGGTGCTCGCCCTGCTGCCGCACGTAGTCGTAGACCGGGACGATGTGCGGGTGGTCGAGCCGGGCCAGCAACCGCGCCTCGTGCTCGAAGCGCTCGCTCATCCGCGGGTCCTCGGCCACCGCGTGCGGCAGTCGCTTGATCGCCACGGGACGCCCGAGCTGACGGTGCACGCCGCCGTAGACGACGCCCATCCCGCCCTCGCCGATCTGCTCGCCGATCGCGTACTGCGGCAGAGCGGCGACCACACTGGACAAAGTCACCGTTGAATCCTCACGGTATCCACTTCGGACGGTTGCTGTTCACCCGGATGCGGTGTCACATAGCCGAGAAGCAACGCCGCGGCGGCCGCGCCGACGATGAACGGGATCTCCGCCGTGGGCGACGGCGCCACCAACCGCAGCACCGACAACGAGATCACCGCGACGAGCCCGGTCCCGATGCCGGCCGGCAGGAACCGCATGGCCCGCTGCCAGCGGTTCGGGGGCAGCCGGCGGCGCGCCAGGGCGATCAGGGCACCGGCCCACGACAACCCCGTCAGCACCAGCACTCCCAGCCCGAACGCCCCGTACACCGACCAGAGCGAGCCTCGCACGTCCCCGGTCGTCTCCACCGACGCGATCGTTTCCCGTTGCTGATCAATGACCTCAACCGTGACCGGAAGGAGACCGAGCGCCTGCGTGCCCAGGTCCGACGGCTCCAGCGGGAACGAGCGGCTCTGCTCCGAGTGCGGCGCCACGTCGAACGGAACCGTTGTGTCGTAGGCGAAGAAGGTCAACGCGAGCGCCGTCCCGCTGATCCGCACGGTCTTCACGTGCTGCGGCGTGTTCGTGTTGTTGCGGACCGTGACGGCCACCTTGGCGGTCTTCGCCGGGTCGAGCACGAGGGTTCCTACGCCAACCGGCCTACCGTCCACATCGGCCTCCAGCAGAACGGACCCGTCCTGTGCGGAGGCCGTTGACGGCAGCAGCATAATTCCGCACCACAGCAGTAAACCTGCACCGGCCAAGCGACGTCTCACTAGCGCACCTTAGGTTCTGATCCGGGGAGAGGGAATGCGGTCTTCAGACTTACTCGTGGCTGTTGCAGCCGGTGTTACGGTGCTGAGCGCCACACCGGCGGCAGCCCAGACGACCACGCCGGTACCGCCGGCCGTGGTGACCGCGGCGCCGCAGCCTGCCACAGCGGGCGGCAACATCACCATCTCCTGGAACAACTTCCGGCCGTGTCGCATCGTCGGCCCCATCACCTTCACGCTGGACGGCGCGCAGGTCGCCTCGGCGGCCTCGGCCGCGAGCGGGTCGGTCGGGGCGACCGTGCCCGCGAGCACGACCGCCGGGTCGCACACCATCGACGCGTACAACAGCTGCAACAAGGTGTCCACGGGGCTGCGCGTCGTCGTGCCGCCGCCGCCCACCACGACCCAGCCGCCCGTCACGCAGCCGCCGGTGACGAACCCTCCGGTGACCAAGCCGCCCGTGACGCGCCCGCCGGTCACGACCACGACCACTCCCCCGGTGACCACCACGACCACGGACACGCCGTCGTCGTCCTCGCAGACCCCGTCCTCGGCCACCACCTCGTCCGACCCCGGTGACGGCGTGCTGGTCCTGGACAAGGACAACATCCAGCCCGGCGAGGACCTGACCGCGACCGGCACGGGCTGCCCGAACGGTGCCGACGTGACCCTGCGCTCGCTCGGTGAGGAGGTCGGCAAGACCACCGCGAACGACAGGGGCGAGTTCACGTCGCCGGTGAGGTTCGCGAACATCGAGCCCGGACGGCACGTCGTGCGCGCGGAGTGCGGCATCGTGCTCGTCGGCAACGTGGACGTGACGCTGTCCAGCTCGTCCGGCGGCACGACCAGCACCCTCGTGATCCTGCTGTTCTTCCTGCTGATCGGCGCCGCAATGCTGCGCCGCCAGTTCACCGGCCTGCGCCGCTAGCCGCACGCGGGGCCCTTTCGTACTCCAGGAGAGTACGAAAGCTCCCCGCGTGCACTCGACAACGCGAAAAAGACACGCGAAAGGCCCCCTCGCGGCGAGGGGGCCTTTCGCGTTGAAGCTGTTGATCTGTGTGACCGAGCCAGGTCTACGGCTCTTCGCGCTGGCGGCGCAGCTTGGCGAGAGCCTCTTCGAGGATCGCCTCGCCGTCCGCGTCGGAGCGCCGCTCCTTCACGTACGCAAGGTGCGTCTTGTACGGCTCGTTGCGCGGAGGCGCGGGTGGCGTCTGCTCGTCCCGCCCTGCCGGCAGGCCGCAACGCGGGCAGTCCCAGTTCTCCGGAATCTCCGCGTCGACCGCGAAAGATGGCCGGGACTCGTGACCGTTCGCGCACCAGTACGACACCCGACGGCGGGGCGCGGACTCGCCGCGCTCCGACTCACCCATCGGGCCTGCGCCGACGCGGGTACCGCGAATCGCGTTACCACCGGACATCGACCGTTACACCCCCACCAAGTGGTTACCCCAAGCCCCGAAGGGCTTCTGCCGCTGAACGGAGATCAGCTGCCCGCGCCGGGCAGCTTGATCAGCAGTCCGATGCCCACGATCGCGATGACCCAGACCGCGCCGACGAACAGCGTCAGACGGTCGAGGTTCTTCTCCACGACGGAGGAACCGGACAGACTCGACTGCATGCCGCCGCCGAACAGCGAAGAAAGGCCGCCACCACGACCGCGGTGCAGCAGCACGAGCAGCACCAGCAGCACGCTGGAGACGATCAACAGGATCTGCAGGAACAGGACCATTTCTTCCTCACTGACAGGCAGCCGACGCCATAGAGTACCTGTTCGACTGCCGAACGTGTGCAACCACTTGGGTGTGCGGGTTTATTCAGATCAACTTAGGGTAGAGGTCCGCCCGCGGCCAGGGCGCACAGCTTGGTGAATTCGTCCGCCTGAAGGCTCGCGCCGCCCACGAGAGCGCCGTCGATGTCCTTCTGCTGAATCAGTTCACCGATGTTCGACGACTTCACCGAACCGCCGTAAAGCACCCGGACCACGGCCGCGGTCTCCTCGCCGTACTTCTCCGCCACGAACGAGCGGACCAGCGAGCACACCTCCTGCGCGTCGGCCGAGGAGGCGGTGCGGCCCGTGCCGATGGCCCAGACCGGCTCGTAGGCGAACACGATCTTGGCGACCTGCTCGGCCGTGAAGCCCTTGAGCCCGTCCTCCAGCTGCTGGCGCACCAGCTCCAGGTGGCCCTTGGCCTCGCGGGTCTCCAGCTTCTCGCCGAAGCAGAAGATCGGGGTGACCTCGACCTTCAGCGCCGCCTTGATCTTGGCGTTGACCAGCGCGTCCGTCTCACCGTGGTACTCGCGGCGCTCGGAGTGCCCGACCACCACGTAGTGGCAGCCGAGCTTGGCGAGCATCGGGCCGGAGACCTCACCGGTGTAGGCACCGGAGTCGTGCTGCGAGATGTCCTGCGCGCCGTACTTGATCAGCAGCTTGTCGCCGTCGACCAGCGTCTGGATGCTGCGGATGTCGACGAACGGCGGGAGAACGGCCACCTCGACCTTGGCGAAGTACTTCTCCGGCAGGGAGAAGGCGATCTTCTGCACGAGGCCGATCGCTTCGAGGTGGTTGAGGTTCATCTTCCAGTTGCCCGCGATCAGCGGGAGCCGGGCTGCCATCAGGACTCCAAAACGCTGATGCCGGGGAGTTCCTTGCCTTCGAGGAACTCCAGGGAGGCACCGCCGCCCGTGGAAATGTGCGAGAAACCGTCCTCGGGCAGACCCAGCGCGCGCACCGCGGCCGCCGAGTCGCCACCGCCGACGACGGTGAACGCCTCGGACTTCACGAGGGCCTCGGCGACGGCACGGGTGCCGCCGGCGTAGGTCTCGATCTCGAAGACGCCCATCGGGCCGTTCCAGAACACGGTCTTCGCGTCGGCGAGCTTCGACGTGAACAGCTCACGCGACTTGGGCCCGATGTCGAGGCCCATCTTGTCCGCGGGGATCGCGTCGGTGCCGACGACCTCGTGCTCCGGGGAGCCGAACTCGGCCGTGACCAGCACGTCGACCGGCAGCACGAGCTCGACGCCGCGCTTCTCGGCCTCCGCGAGGAAACCGCGCACCTGGTCGAGCTGGTCTTCCTGCAGCAGCGACGTGCCGACCTCGTGGCCCTGGGCCTTGAGGAACGTGTACGCCATGCCGCCGCCGATCAGCAGCTTGTCGACCTTGGTCAGCAGGTTCGCGATGACACCGAGCTTGTCGGACACCTTCGCGCCGCCGAGCACCACGACGTACGGGCGCTCCAGGTCGTCGGTGAGCTTGCGCAGCACGCCCAGCTCGGTCTCCACGAGACCGCCGACGTACGCGGGCAGCTTCTTCGCCACGTCGTAGACCGAGGCCTGCTTGCGGTGCACGACACCGAAGCCGTCGGACACGAACGCGTCCGCGAAGGCCGCCAGCTCCTCGGCGAGGGCAGCGCGCTCGGCGTCGTCCTTCGAGGTCTCGCGGGCGTCGAAGCGGACGTTCTCCAGCATCACGACGCCACCGTCGGTGAGCGCCTCGACGACGGCCTTGGCGGATTCGCCGACCAGGTCGTTCGCGAGCGCCACCTCGGAGCCGAGCAGCTCACCGAGGCGAGCGGCGGCCGGGGCCAGGGAGAACTTGGGGTCCGGCTCGCCCTTGGGGCGGCCGAGGTGAGCGGTGACGATCACGCGGGCACCCGCGTCGGCGAGGGCCTTGATCGTCGGCACCGACGCGCGCACGCGGCCGTCGTCGGTGATCTTGTCTCCGTCGAGGGGGACGTTCAGGTCGGCGCGCACCAGGACGCGCCGACCCGCGACACCCTCCGCGAGCAGGTCGCTGAGAGTCTTCACTGACTTTCCGTTCCCGCTGATCAGATCTTGGACGCGACGAGCTTGACCAGGTCCGCGAGGCGGTTGGAGTAGCCCCACTCGTTGTCGTACCAGCCGACGACCTTGACCTGGTTGCCGATGACCTTGGTCAGCGGCGCGTCGTAGATGCACGAGTGCGGGTCGGTGACGATGTCGGCCGACACGATCGGGTCGGTCGAGTACTTGAGGATGCCGGCCAGCGGGCCCTCGGCGGCGGCCTTGTACGCGGCGTTGACCTCGTCCACGGTGACCTCGCGCTTGAGCGTGACGGTCAGGTCGGTGGCCGAGCCGGTGGGGATCGGCACGCGCAGCGCGTAGCCGTCGAGCTTGCCGTTGAGCTCCGGCAGCACCAGGCCGATGGCCTTCGCGGCACCGGTCGAGGTCGGCACGATGTTCAGGGCGGCGGCGCGGGCGCGGCGCAGGTCCTTGTGCGGCGCGTCCTGCAGGTTCTGGTCCTGCGTGTACGCGTGGATCGTGGTCATGAGGCCCTGCTCGATGCCGAAGCTGTCGTGCAGGACCTTGGCCAGCGGCGCGAGGCAGTTCGTGGTGCAGGACGCGTTCGAGATGACCGTCTGCGAGCCGTCGTACTTGTCCTCGTTCGCGCCGATGACGATGGTCAGGTCCTCGCCCTTGGCCGGCGCGGAGATGATGACCTTCTTGGCGCCACCCTCGTCGACGTGCTTGCGCGCGGCGGGGGCGTCGGTGAAGAAGCCGGTCGACTCGACGACGACGTCGACGCCGAGGTCCTTCCACGGCAGAGCGCCGGGGTCGCGCTCGGCCAGGGCCTTGATGACCTTGCCGTCGACGGAGATGCCCTCGTCGGTGACCTGCACGTCGGCGTCCAGACGACCGAGAATGCTGTCGTACTTCAGCAGGTGAGCCATGGTGGCGACGTCACCGAGGTCGTTGAACGCGACGATCTCGATGTCGTGGCCGCCAGCCCTCACGGCGCGGAAGAAATTGCGCCCGATGCGACCGAAACCGTTGACACCTACACGAACCGTCACGACGGACTCCTTGCGTTCGACTGGCAGGAACACGCCCACCCTATCTGTCGAACTGCGCCGCTGGTCACACGGATAGTGCGTATCTCTTGATCGAGCCAGAAAAATGGCCCCTGATTAGGCCGTTCGGCGGCGCAGGGCGCGGAGCATCCAGAGGTACGCGCTCAGTTCCTCCGCGGCCTCCGCGGCGGTGCGGCACGCCTCCGGGCTGTGCTCCCGCGCGTCCCTGCCGACGACCGCGACGATGCGCGCGATCCACTCGTCCACCACCTCCCGGTCCTGCGGCGGCACGAGCGAGGCGTTCGGCTGTCGGATTGGTGCAGTCATGACCGGACCTCCTGGTTGGTGGCGGCGGCACCGGCCCGGATCATGTCCACCCTTCGAAGGACCCTTCAATACCCCGAAACAGCGGGTGTTACGGACCGTTACGCGCCGGTACGGTCATTCCTCATGACGGCCAATGCCGCCTGCGTGACATGTGGAAACCCGCTCAACGACGCGATCCCCGGACGGCGTTACTGCTCCAACGCGTGCCGCCAACGTGCGTACCGGGAGCGCAGTTCGGCACGTGACGAAGCGCCACATGACTCGGCCCTGCCCACGCCTCTCGACACGTTCGTGGGCCGCCGCGAGGAGCTCGCGGCGCTGGCGCGGCTGGGGTCGGAGCACCGGCTGGTGTCGCTGGTCGGTCCGGCGGGGTCGGGCAAGACCAGGCTCGCGGTCCAGCACGTGACCAGACGCGCAGATCAGGTGTGGTGGACGGCCCTGGCGTCCGCGTCGGACGTGGTGCAGGCGATCTACCACGCCGTCGGTGCGCACCCGTTGCCGAACCGCTCGGTGCGCGACGCCGTGATCGCCGAGATCGACCAGCACCGGCGTCCGCTGCTCGTGCTGGACAACTGCGAGCACGTGCTGGCCGAGGTCGCCGACGTGGTGTCCGAGTTCCTGGCCTGCTGCCCCCGGCTGCGCGTCCTGGTGACGTCCCGCGAGCCGCTGCGGCTGGCCGGTGAGCAGGTCTTCGCGCTCGGCGAGCTGGAGCTGCCGCCCGCCGGAGCGAGCGTCGCCGAGGCCCTGCGTTACGACGCGGTGCAGCTGTTCAGCGATCGTGCCGTCTCAGTGGACCGCTCGTTCGAGGTCGACCCGTCGAACGTCGCGGACGTCGTCGCGGTGTGCCGGTCGCTCGACGGCATGCCGCTCGCCATCGAACTGGCCGCGCGCCGCATCACCGTCCTGTCCCCCGCCGACGTCCTGGCCAGGCTCGGTGACCGGCTGGCGTTGCTGACCGCGGGGCCGCGCGCGTCCGACGACCGGCATCGCACCCTGCGGGCGGCGATCGGCTGGAGCTACGACCTGCTGCCGGAGGCCGAGCAGGAGGCCTGCCGCCGGCTCGCGGTGCTGGGCGTGCCGTTCGACCTGGGCGTCGCGAGTGCCGTGTGCGACGTGCCGGACGCTCTTGACCTGTTGACCAGCCTTGAGCAGAAGTCCCTGTTGGTGGTCGAACGGTCCTCCGGCCACACCACGTTCCGTCAGCTGGAGTCGATCCGTCTCTACTGCCGCGAACGCGCCGTGGAGCACGGTGACGTCCCGGTCGTGGCGGACCGCGTGGTGGACTGGGTGTGCTCGGTCGTCGAGCCCGAGATCTCGTCGTTCTTCCCGGCACCGCGGGTCGTGCTGCGGCTGGACCGCAACATCGGCCTGGTCGAGCTGGCCGCGGCGCGCACGGCGGAGACCGGGGACTGGCACCGGCACGCGCTGACGATCGTCGCCACGGCCTGGACCTCGACCCCGCGCGGGCCGCGTGGCGCCCCCACCGAGCTGTTGCACCGCGCGCTGTCCCAGCCGATGCCGCCCGCGTACCGCAGCGTGCTGACCGTGCTCGCCGCCATGCACCACCGGGTGCGCGGTGGCTGGCACGTGACGCGGCGCTTCGCCCAGGAGTCCGTGGCGATCGAGCGGGCCAGTGCGTCGCGGCCCGGCGCGCTGGCCCGCGCGCTGGAGGTGCTGGCGTCGGCCGAGGCCCACACCGGCAACCCCGAGCTGGCCTGGCAGCTCTTCGACGAGGCCGTCGAGCTCCTGCGCGGCTCCGGCGACAAACTCGCGCGTGGCGTCCTGTTGAACTCCTACGGCTGGACGTTGCTGCAGCACGGCGACCCGGAACACGCGGCCCCGCTGGTGCGCGAGGCGTTGACGCTCGTGCGGCTGGAGGGCCCGCCGCACCTGCTCAACCCGGCCCTGCACACCGCGGGCGCGATCGCGTTGGCGCGGCAGAGCTACCCGGAAGCCGTCGACCTGTTCCGGGAGAGCCTGGAGGTCGGCTCGGAACACCCGATGGACCAGTTCTACGACCTCGAAGGCCTGGCGCTCGGGCTGGTGGGCGTCGGTTCCGACGACGAGCGCGCGTTGTCGTTGCTGACCGCGGCCTCGGTGGTGCGGACCCGGTTCGACTTCCGGGCCGAGCCGTACTGGCAGGCGTTGCTGGACGAGGCGCGGTCGGTGTGCCGGACCCGGATCACGGCCGGGCGGTTGCGCGCCGCGGAGTCGACCGGCGAGCGGATGTCGTTGGCACAGGCCGTTTCCTACGCCCTGACGTCCCGTCCCGTCACCGAGGACGACGACGGCGTGATCTCCGCGCGCGAGCTGCACGTCGCCACGCTGGTCGCGGAGGGGCTCACGAACCGGCAGATCGGGCAACGGCTGGGGATCTCGCCCCACACCGTCGCCCGGCACGTCACGCACGCCCGCACGAAGCTGGGCCTGCGGTCACGAGCCCAGCTCGCGGTGTGGGCGGGCCGCCAGACGCCCTGACAGCACGCTGCCCGCACCTGAGCACAGGTGCGGGCAGCGGTGTTCCTGGTGGACCGAGTCAGGTCAGCCGAGGTCGGCGAACTCGACGCCGGTCGGGTCGGTGGTGCCGGCGTTGCCGATGACACTCGGAGCCGCCCACGAACCACCGAACGCGTTGTTGTTCTGCCACGCCGTCAACGAACCGTCAGCGTTCACACGGATCAGATCGTCCCGGCCGTCGGCGTTGAGGTCGCCGAACCGCACCCTGCTCTGCTCAGTGGTGCCCACGTTGCCGACCGTCACCGGAGCCGCCCACGAACCGCCCAGCGCGTTGTTGTTCTGCCACGCCGTCAACGAACCGTCAGCGTTCACACGGATCAGATCGTCCCGGCCGTCACCGTTGAGGTCGCCGAACCGCACCCTGCTCTGGTCGGTCGTGCCCACGTTGCCGACCGTCACCGGAGCCGCCCAGCTGCCACCCGCCAGCACACCGTTGTTCTGCCACGCCGTCATCGAACCGTCCGTGTTGACCACGACGAGGTCGGCCTTGCCATCGCCGTTGAGGTCCGCCAGCCGCACACGGGTCGCATCGCCGCCACCGGCGTTCCCGACCGTGACCGGCGTCGCCCACGAACCGCTGAGCGCGTCCTTGTTCTGCCACGCCGTCATCGAACCGTCGGAGTTGACCCGCAGCAGGTCCGCGTTGCCGTCACCGTTCAGGTCGGCGAGCTTCGACCGGAACTGCTCCGTCGTGCCGATGTTGCCCGCGGCGGCCGGGGCGTTCCACTTGCCGGCCAGCGCGTCGGTGTTCTGCCACGCGGTGAGCGAACCGTCGGCGTTGACCCGCAGCAGATCCGCCTTGCCCCCCACCGCGTCGGACACGCCGACCGGCCGGATGTACTTGACCACGTAGTACCCCTGGGACGCCGAGAAGGTTCCGACGGCCGAGGTGATCTTCGTGGGGACGACGTGCGAGCTGCCGGCGAACTGGGCCTCGTCGCCGCCCTGCCCGCCGTAGTTGCCGTTCTGGATCCACGCGGTCCCGTCCGAGTTGACCGCGGTGACGAGGCCGACGTGGTCGATGTCCGCGGCCGAGTTCGTGTCGCTGAACACCGCCGCGTCGCCGACGTGCGGGGTGTCGCTCAGCGTGCCGGCACCTGCGCCGTAGCTGTAGAAACTGCGAGCGGCCGGAGTGAGGTTCGCGGTGTTGATACCGCCCGCGTTCATCCAGACCCACTTCGCGAAGTCCGCGCACCAGTACTCCGGTGTGCCGCTGTGCCCGATGCAGCTGCTCAGGAAGTACCGGCCACCGAGGCTGTTGGTGTCGCACGCCATCTTGCCCTGGTTGGCGTTGGCGAGGTCGGCGATCTGCTGCCCGGTGGCGGCGTACGCCTGGCCGGTCAGGAGGAGCGGGCTGAGCACGACCGCACCGAGCATTCCGCTGATCGTCTTGGCGAGCTTCATGACGTTCTCATTTCCGAGTCGGGAGAGTCAGGTGGACGGATCAGCCGAGGTCAGAGAACTCGACCCGGGCCGGGTCGGTCGTGCCCGCGTTTCCGATGCCGGCGGGGGCGGCCCACGATCCGGCGGAGGCGTTGTTGTTCAGCCAGGCGGTCAGGCCACCGTCGGCGCCCACCCGGATCAGGTCGGTCTTGCCGTCGGCGTTGAGGTCGGCGAACTTCACTCCGGCCGTGCCTCCGGCACCGGCGTTGCCGACAGCGGCCGGCGCGCTCCACGAGCCGCCGAGCGCGTTGTTGTTCAGCCAGCCCGTCATCCCGCCGTCGGGAGCGACGCGGACCAGGTCGGCCTTGCCGTCACCGTTGAGGTCGGCGAACCGGACCTGGCTCTGGTCCGTGGTCCCGACGTTGCCCGCGGTGACCGGAGCACTCCACGAGCCGCCGCCCAGCACGTCGTTGTTCTGCCAAGCCGTGAGCGAACCGTCCGTGTTGATCACAATGAGATCGGCCTTGCCGTCACCGTTGAGATCGGACAGTCGCACCCGCGTCGAGTCGCCGCCACCCGCGTTGCCCACGGTGACCGGCGCCGACCACAACCCACCCAGAGCGGCGTTGTTCTGCCAGGCCGTCATGGAGCCGTCGGCGTTCACGCGCAGCAGATCGGCCTTGCCGTCACCGTTGAGATCGCCGTACTTCAGCCGCGGGCTCTCGGTCGTACCCGCGTTTCCGGCGAAGGCGGGAGCGCCCCAGGAACCGCCCTCCAGCACGCCGTTGTTCTGCCAGGCCGTCAACGAACCGTCGTTGTTCGCACGCACGAGGTCGGCCTTGCCGAACCTCGCGCTGCCAGGCCACAGGTAGTTCGCGATCTTCACCGCGTCGGAGGCCTGAACGCCGTACCGGTAGCGGAGGGTTTCATCGGGTCGCTGCACATCGGCGGCCACATCGCCGACAGCGGCCGTGTTCCACGCGCCGTTCGGGTAGAACCGCGTCATCGTGTCGAGGAACTTGTCCGTGGCGATCTGCGGGTTCGTCCGTTCCGCGACGCTGCCCCAGCTGTCGCGCTGCTGGAACAGGCCGACCGAGTCCCGGTCACCGCCGTCGAGGTTGGCGTTGCTGGACTCGACGATCGTGGTGGCGAGGGCGATCGCGGCCGCCCTCTCGTTGAAGCCTCTGGCCTTCACCCGTTTGACCACTTCACGGGCACACGAGGTGTTGTAGGCGGTCATGGCGCCGCGCATCTTGGCGGTCAGCTGCGGGTTGAGGGCCGTGGCGTCCGACGCGTCGGCGGCGGAGGGCCCGCTGGACGTGCAGGGCAGCGCGTTGGCCGCCTGTGCGGCACCGGTCCCGAGCAGACCGAAGGACAACGTCGAGACGGTGAGAGCGGCGAGGACTCCGCTTAGACGATTCATCAGGTTCCCCCAGGCGATTCGGTGTGTCTTGCTCGATGGGGGAACAATCGGGGGCCGGCCTGCAAGCCCTCTGCAAGCAGCCTGTACAAGATCCTCTAGTCGGCCTGCAAGCGCCTGCAAAGCAAATGGCCCGCAGCCGATCGGCTGCGGGCCATCTGGATCAACGGTGCTGTCAGACCTCGGCTTCGAGCATGTCCGCGGTCACGGCGGACTCGGTGTCCGGCAGGCCCAGGTCCTTCGCGCGCTTGTCCGCCATGGCGAGCAGGCGCCTTATGCGGCCGGCGACCGCGTCCTTGGTCATCTGCGGGTCGGACAGCTGGCCCAGCTCCTCCAGCGACGCCTGGCGGTGCGCGAGCCGGAGCTGACCGGCCGCGGCCAGGTGGTCGGGTGCCTCCGGGCCGAGGATCTCCAGGGCGCGGGCCACCCGCGCCGCGGCGGCGACGGCCGCGCGGGCCGAACGCCGCAGGTTCGCGTCGTCGAAGTTGGCCAGGCGGTTGGCCGTGGCGCGGACCTCGCGCCGCATCCGGCGCTCCTCCCACGCCAGCACGCTGTCGTGCGCGCCGAGCTTGGTCAGCATCGCGCCGATGGCGTCGCCGTCCCTTATCACCACGCGCTCGGCGCCGCGGACCTCGCGCGACTTCGACGAGATGCCCATCCTGCGCGCCGCACCGACCAGGGCGAGAGCCGCCTCCGGGCCGGGACAGGTGATCTCCAGCGACGAGCTGCGACCGGGTTCGGTCAGCGAGCCGTGCGCGAGGAACGCACCACGCCACGCGGCCTCCGCGTCGCACACACCACCCGACACGACCGGCGCGGGCAGGCCGCGGACCGGCCGTCCGCGCGGGTCGAGCAGACCGGTCTGGCGGGCGAGACCCTCACCGTCCTTGACCACGCGGACGACGTACCGGGTGCCCTTGCGCAGGCCGTTCGACTGGATCGTGAAGACCTCGGCGTGGTGACCGTAGAGGGCCTGGATCTCCTTGAGCAGCCTCCGAGCGGCACTGCCGAGGTCCAGCTCCGCCTCGACGACCACGCGGCCGGACACGATGTGCAGGCCACCGGCGAACCTCAGCAGCGAGGACACCTCCGCGCGGCGGCAACAGGTCTTGGATACCGCGAGCCTGCTCAGCTCGTCCTTGACCGCCGACGTCATCGCCACGGGCTTGTCCCTCCCACTCCGGTCTCATCGACCACCTGCCTCAGGCAACCGGCCAGTGCCTCCGGATCATGCCGCTCGGCGGCGTCCGGTGCGGCGATCTTGGCCAGATGCGTCCGCGCACCCAGTGCCGAGGCGGCTCGCGTCAGCCGGTCCGGGGTGGGGACCGAGTCGACGTCGGCGATCACCGCGTCCACCTTCAGCTCGGGTGCGTGTTCGCAGACTACGTCCAAATGGCGCTCCGGAGAGAAACCGGCGGTTTCGCCCGGTTGGGGGACAAGATTGAGCACGAGGACCTTCTTCGCCCGCGTGCGGACGAGCGCGTCGTGCAGTTCGGGCACCAGCAGGTGCGGCAACACGCTGGTGAACCACGATCCAGGACCGAGTACCACGAGATCTGCGTCAAGTACAGCCTGTACTGCTTCCGGACAGCCGACAGGTCGCCCGTTCGGGGCAGTCAGCCGGATGCGCTGCACGAGCCCCGGCGTGGTCGCGATGGCGACCTGCCCCCGGATGCGCCGCACGTCCTTCTCGTCCTCGTCCAACCCGGTGACGTCGGCCTCGATGTCCAGCGGCTCGTTCGACATCGGCAGCACCCGCCCCCGCACGCCCAGCAGCCTGGACGCCGTGTCGAGCACCGCCACCGGGTCGCCGAGCTGCTCCAGCAGCCCGGCGATCACCAGGTTGCCGACCGCGTGGCCGGCCAGCGCACCCGTGCCGCCGAACCGGTGCTTGAACAGCGACGTCCACAGCCGGCTCTGCTCGTCCTCCCCCGCCAGCGCCGCCATGGCCTTGCGGAGGTCCCCCGGCGGCAGCAGAGCGGACAGCTCACGCCGCAGCCGCCCCGACGAGCCCCCGTCGTCCGCGACGGTCACCACGGCCGTCACGTCGTCAGTGACCCGTTTGAGCGCACTCAGCGTCGCGTGCAGCCCGTGTCCGCCGCCCAGTGCAACAGCCTTCAACTTCGTCACTCGCGTCCCAGATCCCTGTGCACGACCTTGACGGCCACGCCGTCCTCGCTCGCCAGCCGCGCGGCCAGCTCCTCGGACAGGGCGACGCTGCGGTGCTTGCCACCGGTGCATCCGATGGCGAGCGTGAGGTACCGCTTGCCCTCCCGGCGATAACCGGCACCGATGAGCCGGAGCAGCTCGTGGTAGCGGTCGAGGAACTCGTCGGCCCCTTCCTGGCTGAGGACGTAGTTGCGCACCTCGCCGTCGAGCCCCGTCTGCTCGCGCAGCTCCGGGATCCAGAACGGGTTGGGCAGGAACCGCACGTCCATGACCAGGTCCGCGTCCATCGGCAGCCCGTACTTGTAGCCGAAGCTCAGCACCGTGACCCTGGTGCGCGTGGCGGCCTCGGTGCCGAACGTGTCCTCGATCTTCGCCCGCAGCTGGTGCACGCTCAGCGCCGAGGTGTCCAGCACCAGGTCGGCTTCCTGCTTGAGCGGCGTGAGCAGGATCCGCTCGGCCTCGATGCCGTCCTGCAACCGCCCGTCCGCCTGCATGGGGTGACCGCGCCGCACCGCCTCGAACCGGCGGATCAGCACGGCGTCCGTGGCCTCGAGGAACAGCACCCGCGGCTTGTACCCGCGAGCGTCGAGGTCCTTGATGATGGCCGCCAGGTCCTCGGTGAACGCGCGGCTGCGCACGTCCATGACGACCGCGACCCTGGTGATGGCCCCGCGCGCCTGCGCGCCGAGCTCGACCATGGTGGCGATGAGCTCCGGCGGCAGGTTGTCCACGACGAACCAGCCGAGGTCCTCCAGGCACTTGGCCGCGGTGCTGCGGCCCGCACCGGACAGCCCGGTCACCACGGCGACTTCGATGCCGGACTTCTCCGCGTTCACGACTACGACTCCGTTACCTGTTCATGAGCTGACGCTCTCGGGCTGTGTTGGGGGCCGCGCCACGACCGGGCGCGCCCTGGGGAGAGTCTCCACCGGCCCGGCGTGTTCGCGCGGCAGGTTCGGCAGTTGGGACGTCCGCGCCGGGTGCCGAACCGGTTGTGCCCGATCCTCGCTCGGAGGTCGGGCGCGCGCAGGCTGGGGCGACCGCTGCGGAAGTGGAGGGTCTCGGCGCGGGTCGGGGTGCCGGCGGAGGGACGCGGCATGCCGGGTCCGGGTGCGGGCGGAAGATCGCGGCACGCCAGCCCCCGCACGGACGGCCTGCCGGGGCTGAGGGTCGAGCGGGCGGAGGATCGCCGCGCGGGTCCGGATGCGGGCAGAGGATCGCGCCGCGGATCCGGGTGCCGACGGCCTGCCGCGACCTGAAGGTCGAGCGGGCGAGTGCGGTCGGAGGCGGCCGGCCACAGCGCGCCCGTGCCACCGCCACGGTGAACGGCACACACGCTGACGAGCCGGTACGGCTGTCCGGTACGGCTGGTCGCGAGGAACCGGGTCCGGCCGAACTGGGCCCGGCTGGCTTCGCGGGCTGGCCGGAGGCCATCGCTGGGCGGGCGGGGCGCGGGCTGCGGAGGCATCGCGGTCACGGCGTCACCGGGTAGCTCGACTGGAACGCCAGTCTGGCGTCGGCGCTGGACGCGAGGCGGTCCAGTTCGTCGTCCAGGGCCATGAAGACCTCCCACGGCTCCTGGCCGGAGGCGGCCGCTAGGCGGGCGGTCAGGAGTTGCTCCAGGTCTGGGACGCGCTTGGCCTTCCACACCTTGTCGGCGACGCTGACCAGGAGTTCTTCCAGGCTCGACGCCGGGGTCCAGGAGGCGTGGGTGCGGGCGAAGCGGGCCAGGCGTTCGTCCACGCCGCGGGCGCGCAGGAGGGCGTGGCCTGCCGGTTCGTGTTGTGAGCCGGGGGCGGACAGCTCCTCCGGGTGCTCGACCTTGCCGATGTCGTGGGTGGCGGCGCCGTACAGGGCGGCTTCGCGGTCGAAGGTGGCGGTCGGGTGGTGGTGGGAGAGCCAGTCCGCGAGTTGGCAGGCCACGTCGTGCACCGCGCGGAGGTGGGCGACCAGGCGGGGTGGGGCCTGCAGGTCTTCCAGCGGGGCAACGGCTTCGGCGGGGAGCGGGCGCAGGCCGGCGTCTTCGGTCAGGGCCTGGTGTGCGCGGGGTGAGAGCGGCATCAGGGCTTTGCCTCCGGGGAGGACGGCGCGGCCAGTGTTGCCACCACGGCCTCCGCGGTGCGGCGGCCCACGCCGGGCACGCCGCTGATCTCGTCCACTGTGGCCTGCCGGAGTTTGCGGACCGAGCCGAAGTGCTTGAGCAGGGCGGCTTTGCGGGTTTCACCGAGGCCCGGTACCTCGTCCAGCTCGGACGCCGTCATGCGCTTCGAGCGCTTCTGGCGGTGGTAGGCGATGGCGAAGCGGTGGGCCTCGTCGCGGACGCGCTGCAGCAGGTACAACGCGTCGCTGGTGCGGGGCAGGATCACCGGGTCGGGCTCGCCGGGGACCCAGACCTCCTCCAGGCGCTTCGCGAGACCCACGACCGCCACGTCGGTGATGCCCAGTTCGGCGAGGACGTCGGCGGCCGCGGCGGCCTGGGGTGCGGCGCCGTCGACCACCAGGAGGTTGGGCGGGTAGGCGAACTTGCGCGGTTTGCCGGTGTCCGGGTCGATGCCGGGGTTGGGGCCGCCCGACGCGGTTTCGCGCAGCATCGCCTGGAAGCGGCGGCGGACCACCTCGGCGATCGAGGCCACGTCGCCCTCGGTGGCGGCCTCGCGGATCGCGAAGCGGCGGTACTCGGACTTGCGGGCCAGGCCGTCCTCGAAGACCACCAGCGACGCCACGACGTCGGTGCCCTGCACGTGGCTGATGTCGATGCACTCGATGCGCAGCGGAGCCGTGTCCAGCGCCAGCGCGTCCTGCAGTTCCTGCAGCGCGGCGGAACGGGCGGTCAGGTCGCCGGCGCGGCGGAGCTTGTGCTGAGCGAAGGCCTCGGAAGCGTTGCGCGCCACGGTTTCCATCAGAGCGCGCTTGTCGCCGCGCTGCGGAACGCGCAGCACCACGCGGGAACCGCGCTGTTCGGACAGCAGGTCTTCGAGAGCCGGCGCGTCGTCGGGCAGCACGGGCACCAGCACCTCGCGCGGGGTGCTTTCGGTGTTGTCGCCGTAGAACTGCATGATGAACTGGTCGACCAGCGCCGCGTCGTCGACCGCCTCCACCTTGTCCAGCACCCAGCCGCGCTGGCCGCGCACCCGGCCGCCGCGGACGTGGAACACCTGGACCGACACCTCCAGCTCGTCCTGCGCGAACGCCATCACGTCCGCGTCCGTGCCGTCGCCCAGCACGACCGCCTGCTTCTCCATCGCGCGGCGCAACGCGCCCAGGTCGTCGCGCAGGCGCGCGGCCCGTTCGAACTCCAGCTCCTCGGCCGCCGCGGTCATCTCCCGTTCCAGGCGGCGGATCATGTGATCCGTCTTGCCCGCCAGGAAGTCGCAGAAGTCCTCGACGATCGCACGGTGCTCGTCCGCGGAAACCTTGCCCACACACGGCGCCGAGCACTTGTCGATGTACCCGAGCAGACAGGGACGCCCGATCTGGTTGTGCCGCTTGAAAACTCCGGCGGAACAGGTGCGCGCCGGGAACACGCGCAACAACAGGTCGAGCGTCTCGCGGATCGCCCACGCGTGCGCGAACGGACCGAAGTACCGCACGCCCTTCTTGCGCGGGCCGCGGTACACGTGCAGCCGCGGGTAGTCCTCGTGCAACGTCACCGCCAGCACCGGATACGACTTGTCGTCGCGGTACCGGACGTTGAACCGCGGGTCGAACTCCTTGATCCAGTTGTATTCGAGCTGCAGCGCCTCGACCTCGGTGGTGACCACCGTCCACTCGACGGAGGCCGCCGTCGTCACCATCTGGCGGGTGCGCGGGTGCAGCCCGGCGAGATCCGCGAAGTACGAGTTCAGCCTGCTGCGCAAGCTCTTCGCCTTGCCGACGTACACGACCCGGCCACCGGCGTCGCGGAACTTGTAGACGCCGGGAGCCTCGGGAATCGTGCCCACCGCGGGGCGGTACGTCGAAGGATCTGCCACGCCGTCAAGACTAACGACGGGGTCTGACAAAAGCGGAAAGGGTCAGGCGAGCACCACTTGGTCGCCGTCGACCTTCACGGCGACGGCGCGCAGACCCGCCGTCGCGGGCCCCTTCTTCACCTTGCCGTCGGCGGCACCGAACTGGCTGCCGTGCGCGGGACAGGTGATCGTTCCGGCGGTGGGTTCCGCGACCGTCGCGCCCTGGTGCGGGCACGTCGCGTCGTAGGCCTTCACCTCGGACGCGGACACACGGGCGACGACGATCTTCTTGCCACCGGGTGCGTCGACCACGGCGCCGCCGCCTTCCGGCACGTCCGCGAGCGCGACCAGCTTGGTGCCGGAGGAGCCCGTCTTGGATCCGCTGCCCTGGGTGGGAGTGGAACCGCTGGGACCGGTGCCCGCTGAACCGGAACTGCACGCGGTCACGAGGCCACTGGGCACGGCGAGGGCAACGACGATTCCGCACAGCGCCGCCCGCCTGCTGACCGGGCTTTCGGTGTTCACGACCGTTCCTCCGTGGTGGTGGGTGTCCGGGTTCACACCACAGCATTACGCGAAGCGGTCAGCGAGAGTTCAGCGCGAGGCCCAATGCACAGGAACCTCACAGGTCTCAGGACAACACCAGATCTTCACCTGAACGGGCGATGGCCACCTCGGTCAGCCCCGAAGTCGCAGGTCCTTTGCGGACGGCGCCCGTCGAGGGGTCGAAAGCGCTCCCGTGCAGCGGGCAGGTGATGACACCACCCGCGGGAGGGTTGACCAGCGAGCCCACGTGGGGGCAGGAGGGGTTGAACGCACGGAATTCACCCGATCGAGGCTGCACCACCAGCAGCTGGGCGTTGCCGGGCATGTCCACCAGCACGCCACTGCCCACCGGCACGGACGCGGCGGAGGCCACGCGGTCCCCTGGCCGGGCGGTCCCGACACCGCCCGTCTTGCGAGGAGCAGGCTCGCCACAAGCACTCAGAGCAGCGAGCCCGCACAACAACAACGCTGAACGACGATCCACGAGCACCGATTATCGGCGCTGGTCCTCCGCGGCGGCCGTCCGGGCCAGTGCCAGCACGGCGGTGAACGGCGGGAACCAGTGCCGCGAGTGCGACGGCGGGTTGGCCCACCGCAGCGATCCGTACCTGGTCATCGTGGGCGGCAGCGCGATCCGGTGCGGGGATCGCACGAACTGGACCTCCGGCGGCGCCTTGAGGTGCGTCGGCAGCAACGCCACCAGCTCGGCCAGGAAGATCCAGTGCTCGCGGGGGCCGGGGATGACGGTCACGGGACCCGCGAGCATGCGCGACTTCAGATCGGCCAGCACTCGCGACCCGATCCGCGCCGGCATCGCCAAAGCTGTCGTGGCGGGGCCCAGGGGTAGGAACACACCCTGCTCGGTGACGTTCACCTGCCAGCCGAGCAACCGGTAGCCGGCCACGGCCTCACCGATCGCCCGATCGTGTCCCCTGTTCTGTGGGATCCCGGCACTTCCCGTGCCGGTCTCCGCGGTCGTGATGCTCATCGGCGGTCGTCCTCCCCGGTGGTGGGTCAGGCACTGGCAGAGCCACGGGGATCGGCCCGCGACCTGCGATGTG
Organism: Lentzea sp. NPDC004789; assembly: GCF_053601075.1. Lineage (NCBI taxonomy): Bacteria > Bacillati > Actinomycetota > Actinomycetes > Pseudonocardiales > Pseudonocardiaceae > Lentzea > Lentzea sp. NPDC004789. Next base: position 90,012 of record NZ_JBSGBE010000016.1, read on the forward strand.
CAGGGTGCGGCGCGGTTCGCGCCAACACCACTCGGCCGCTGCATGAGCTTCATGCAGCGGACGCATGAAGCTCATCCGCCGCACGGGGGTACCGGCACTGCGACACGCGAATCCATTACGTCTTATGCATGAGATGGATGGACTGACGATCACGGCTCCGTACACTGGGAAAACGCTCAGTGACGGGGGCGATGCCGATGGACACCGCAAGACCCAGATCCAGGCGTGCTTGCCCGTGTGGAGCGTTCATCGCCGCCGACAACACCGATCGGCTGTGTCACCGGTGCCGCCGCAACGCCCGTTCCGACGTGCACGGACCCCCTGCCGTCCCGGATGACTTCTGGGACCACCCCGCGATCACGGCGGCCTGCACCGATCGCGACATGGGTGCGCTCATCTCCGCATACCGGCACCACCCGCGGCACCTCAGCCGGATCAGCCAGGACCGCATGGCGGGCTGGCTCGGCATCAGCCAGGCGCAGCTCTCGCGTTACGAGTCGGGCGAGAACCAGATCGACCGGCTCGACCGGCTGCGCCACTTCGCGCTCGTGCTCGGTGTACCGGGCGAACGACTGTGGTTCGACCGAGTCGTCATCCCAGCTCAGGTGGGCTCCCCCGAATCCGGCCCGCCAGATGTGCTCGCCGCCCCATGGGAGGCGACGAGCATTGCCCGTTCGGTCGAGGAGACGGCGAGGAGCGACTTGGCGATCAGCAGACGAGCGGCGCTCACCGGAGCTGCCGCGGTAACGGTGGGATCCGCACTGGTCGAGCCACTGCAACGGTGGTTGCACCCCCTGCAGAACCTGTCGAAGTGGTCGTCGCACGCGGCGATCAGCGAGGAGGAGCTGCTGGCCCTGCAGCGCGTCGCGGACGGGCTGCGCGGCTGGGGCGGCCGGGGCGGGTACGGACTGGCGCGCAAGGCCGTGCTGGGTCAGCTCGACGAGCTGGCCGAACGGCTGCAGCGCGCGCCTGCGGGCCCGACGACGGAACGGGCGTTCTTCATCGGCGCCGAGCTGTCCAAGGTGGCGGCGAGCATGTCGTTCGACGCGGGGCTGCACAACGCGGCCCAGCGCTACTACGTGCTGGCCGTCCGGATGGCGAAGGCAGGCCACAACGACGGCTTCGCGGCTCTGTGCCTCGCCGCGATGGCCCGGCAGATGTTCGACCTCGGCAGGCCGGAGGACGGACTGGAGCTCGTGCAGCTCGGCCAGTACGGCACCCGCCGCACCGGCACGCCGACGCTCAAGGCGCTGCTGCTCACACGTGAGGCGTGGGCGTACGCGCAGATGGGCAGGGTGCGCGAGTTCCACCAGGCCGTGGGCATGGCACAGGACAGCTTCTCGCAGCGGGACGCGGACACCGAACCGCGCTACCTGCACAGCTTCGACGAGGCCGAGCTGGAGGGCGTGATCGGGGCGCGGTGCCGCGACCTCGCCATGCACGACCCGGCTCAGGCCGTGTTCGCCGAGCAGCACATCCGGCGGGCACTGGAGCTGCGAGACCCGTCGAAGGTGCGCAACCGCGCGTTCGACGTGATCGGACTGGCGCGCACCAAGATGGTCGCGGGAGACCCGGAGGCGGCGTGCGGGTTGATCAACGAGGTTCTGCCGACGGCGGCGAAGCTCTCCTCGGGGCGCGTGCTGCGCAAGCTGGAGGACTTCGCCAAGGAGGCGGCACGGCACCGCCACATCCGCGCCGTTCAGGAGACCCGCGACGCGATCAGAGCGATCCGGACGGCTTGATGCGGATCGGGATCACCGGACACACCAACCTGGTGCCTGAGTGCATCCCGGCCGTGCAGGCCGCGATCGCCGAGGTGCTCGCGGAGTTAGGACGGCCACTGGTCGGCGTGACGTGCCTCGCGCCGGGCGCCGACCAGGTGTTCGCACGGGCCGTGCTGGAGCTGGGCGGACAGGTCGAGGTCGTGCTGCCCGCGCTGGACTACCGGGACAAGCTCAAGCCGCACCAGCTGGCCGAGTACGACGAGCTGCGCGCGGCCGCCACGGTCGTCAGCGTGTTGCCGCACATGTCGTCGGGACGGCTCGCCTACGTGGCCGCCAACGAACGCATGCTCGCGTCGGTCGAGATGCTCGTGGCGGTGTGGGACGGGGTGCCGGCGCAGGGCAAGGGCGGGACCGCGGACGTGGTGGAGCAGGCGCGGGCCTCGGGCGTGCCGATCCACGTGGTGTGGCCGCCGCAGGCGCGCCGCAAGTCATAGCCGGCCGAACGAGAGCATCGCCGTGGTGCCGCCGACGATCTCGCCGCGGGCCGGTTCGAGCGCCTGCCGCGCGGTCTCGGCGAGCACCTCGTCGGCACGCTGCTCCGCGATGCGTGCCGTGATCCACCACAGCACCTCGTAGTAGTGGTCCGCGCGCGGTGCCGGCACGTCCCGGTCCGCCATGACCAACGCCTCCGCCCACGGCCGGTACGGCCCCCAGTCGAGCGTCAGGTCGGGTGGACGGCCCGTCGACAGCAACGCCAGCGGCAGGAACCCGGCCGCCACGCCCGGCATGGCCGAGAGGTCCAACGCGCGGTAGCCGGACTCATCCGGCGCGAGCATCAACCGGAACCCCGCGGTGAACACGCGCGCCAGCGGCGTCTCGTGGATCTCGGCGAGCTGCTCAACCGCGTCCGCATGACGTGAGGCCACCCCGAAAGCTCCGACCGCCGAGTGCGCCTGCATCGCCACGAGATGGCCGAGGATCTCGTAGGCGGGCAGGTCGTGCCGGGCGGACACCTCGATCAGCTCAGCGGCGATCAGCGCCCGTTCCGCGGACCGGCCGGGCTGCTGGAACGACTGCACGAACCGCGCGTTCAGCGCCACCGCGAGTACGGCCGGATCGCCGAGCTCGCGGGCGAGCCGTTCCGCCTCGACGGCCGCCTCCGCAGCCCACCGGTCCCGCGTCCCGCGGTGCTCCAGCGCGATCGTGGCGAGCAGCCGCGCCCGCAACGCGACCGGAGCGTCCTCGGGGAGGAGCCGCAGCGTGCGCCGAGCCGTCGCGACCAGGGCCGCGGACTGCGCGGGGTCGTCGCTCACGGTCCAGTTCGCCGGCACGTCGTAGGCGGTCAGGACGCGAGCGGTCAGCAACGGGTTGCCCAGCCGTTCGGCCTCGGCGACCGCGGCGAACCGCCCGGCCTGAGCCAGCGCCAGACCGCCGGTCAACGCCGCTTCTCCCGCGACCACACTCGCGGACCGCAACCGCGCGTACGAGCCACCACGCCGGGCCACGGCATGGCGAAGGATGTCCGCCTCGGCCCGGTCGAGATCGGGCAGCGCGTCCAGCCCGAACCGGTCCACCAGCCGAGCCCTGGCCTCGCGCAGCACGGTCAACGCCTCGACCTGGCGCCCGTCCTGGAAGAGCGCGTGCGCCAGCAGCACCTGCGCCTTCTCCCGCCACGGATGCGCCTCGGCGAACGATGAAAGCTCTCCGACCAAAGACGCCCCACGGCCTTCATCGAGCAGGGCGCGCGCACGCAGCTCCAACAGCCGAGCGCGCTCCTGCAGCACCCACGGCGACGGGTCGAGGTCGGCGTAGGGCTCACCCCAACCGACCGACGAGGGCGACTGCTCGAACCGCCACACGTCCACGTCAGGGACCTTCAGCGCATACCCGCGACCGACCGTCGCGATGGCGGCGGACCCCAACGCGGCACGCAACTCCGACACGAACGTCCGCACCGCGCCGACTGCGCCGGCCGGCGGGTCCTCCCAGAGGTCGTCGATCAGCACGTCGAGCGAGACGACCCGCCCGCCTGCGGCCACGAGACGACCGAGCAACTCACGACGGCGTTTGCTGCCCACGGCCACAACACGACCATCGGTGCCAACGACCGTGACCGGCCCAAGCACCCTGATCTGCACGGACGTGGATGCTAATCGCCTGCTGATCGGGCCGCCCGATGCTGGGCGGCATGAAGCTCAACACCGTCGTCACCGGCGAAGGCTCCCCGATCGTCCTGCTGCACGGCTTCCCGCAGACCCACCTGATGTGGCGGCACGTCGCGCCGAAGCTCGCCGAGCACCACACGGTCGTCTGCCCCGACCTGCGCGGCTACGGCGCCAGCGGCAAGCCGCGCACCGGCTACGACAAGCGCACGATGGCCCAGGACGTGATCGACCTGGCCGACGAGCTCGGCCTCGGCACGTTCGCGCTGGTCGGACACGACCGGGGCGTGCACGTGGCCTTCCGCGCCGCCCTCGACCACCCGGACCGCATCAGCCACCTCGGCCTGCTCGACAGCGTCCCGGCCCACGACACCTGGAACGTCCTGCACGGCCGCGAAGCCGCGGTGGCCTTCCACCTGTACCTGCTGGCCCAGCCGGGCGACCTGCCCGAGCAGCTGGTCACCAACAGCTCCGACGCGTTCTTCGGCCACTTCCTCGACGTGTGGTCGCGCAGCCCGTTCCCCGAGGACGTCCGGGCCGAGTACCTCAAGGCCGCGCGGGACTCGATTCCGTCGATCATCGAGGACTTCCGCGCCCTGGCGACGATCGACGTCGAGCACGACCGCGAGGACCTCGAAGCGGGCAGGAGGCTCACCGTGCCCGTCGCCGTGATGCAGCAGGACTGGGGTGGTCAGCTCGGCTTCGACCCCACCGAGCTCTGGCGCAAGTGGACCACCGACCTGCGCTTCACGACCACCGCGGCCGGTCACTTCGTGGCCGAGGAGGCACCGGACGAGGTCGTGCGGCTGATTCGTGACCTCGTTGCTCCGGTTGAGGGAAGTTCGTCGGCAACCGGACCAACTCCGCCCACCGGTCTGGCGGCGGAGAGGGCTCGTTGATCACGATTTCTGGGCATGGCAGCCGAACCGTTCGCCCGCTTGGCCGACCGCCAGCACGCACTGCGAACAGCACTACGAGCACTGCAGGCGGCGGGACCCGGCAGCCCTGACTTCCCTGCTCTGCTGGCCGAGACCGACAAAGAGGTCGAGGCCGTCATGCGCGCCCGCCGCGACGTCGAGGCGGCCCGCCTGACCGTCCCGAACCGGGCGATCGCGGCGGGCACCGCCGTCGCGGCCCTCGTCGTCGTCATCGGCTGGTTCGACGGCTGGTCGCTGCTGTCCGTGCTGCTCGCGGTCGCCGTGGCGGCGGCCGTCCTCGTCGATCCGGTCGGCCGCCGGATCTGGGAGCCGCGGGCCAGGACGGCGGCCATCGCGGCGGCACTGCTCGCGGTCCTGCTGACACCATTGGCGAACGGCTGGGCGACGCTGGCCGTCCTGGCGGGCGTCGCGTGGTGGGCGTGGAGGACCTTGCGATGATGAACATCGATCCGGTGAAGGCGCTGGACGACAAGGTGGAGCGCCTCAAGAAGGACCTCAGGTCGCTCGGCGAGCGCGTCGACAATGCGCAAACCGACGCCGCACAACAACAACTGAGCACAACGAACCAGATCCGCGACACGACGCGCAAGATCGCCAAGACCAACGACCGGGTCACCGAGCTCGCCGAGAGCGTGCACCGGCTCGAACGGCTGCTCGTGGCGCTCAACCGGAAGGTCCGGGCGAGCGAGACGCAGAAGGCCGACTTCGACACCTGGCCGGAGATCGAGAAGTCGCTGCTCGCCAGGATCCTCGCGGGCCAGGAAGCCTACGCGCGCAAGACGTTCACGCCGCAGGAGGCCAAGGACACCCGCAAGGCCATCGCCGAGTACGACCGGGCCGCGCTGGCCGCGATCGACGCCGCCGAGGCGCTCACCACGCTGCCGCCGAACGCGGAGTCGTTGTGGCGCAAGAAGTACCGGCAGTGGCGCGTGATCACGACCAAGGAACGGCCCGAGGCACCGGACGACGACGTGCACGCCGGCGACACCGCCGCCAAGTCGGCGGGCAACGAGGCCGTCGGTCAGGCACGCGAGCTGATCCGCGCCCGCATCGAGGACGCGGTCGCGCGCGACCTGCTCTTCCCGGCGTGGTTCGAGAACATGCTCGGACCGGCCGCACCGCCCGGCAAGGCCGACGATTGGCTTTACACCGCAACGGATGTCGTGTTGTACCGGCTGCTGCACGACGTGACGAGCCCGGCGAACGCGCTCGGTCCCGCACCGCAGGAACAAGGGCATCGCCGAAGCCTCCACGACCGGTTGATCGTGGAGTGCGCGGAGTACCGGAAGCCATGACGAACTCGGGCAGGGCGCCTCTGCCCGAGCACTCATGCCTTAGGCCAGCTCAAGGCTGAACCGCTGCTTGTCGGCGTCCACCATGAGGACCTTCACCTGCACGGTCGAGCCGACCTCGGCCTGCTGGCCGTGCAACAGCCCGTGTGCACCGGCGGGGTGCTCGATGAACGAACCGAACGGGACGGTCGAGACGACCTTCCCGGAAAAGACGTCACCAACGTTGGGAAGCATTGCGCATCACCTCCTCTCCCACGCGCATCTCCAACTCGAGGAGCGCGGGATCCGGAGGGGCCCTGATCAAATCAGGGCCGGGCAACCGTTCCGCTCACGGCACAAGGCCGACCCGGCAGTCATGTCGCAAACATTAGCCACCACAGGCCGTTGTCCGCAATGGAATCTAGAATTCGTCACATGCTGGAGACGTCCGCACGGCTGCTGAAGCTCCTGTCCCTGCTGCAGGTGCGGCGCGACTGGACGGGTCCGGAGCTCGCCGACCGGCTCAGCGTCGACGTCCGCACGATTCGCCGTGACGTCGACAAGCTGCGCAGTCTCGGCTACCCCGTCACGTCCCTGCCCGGCGCGACGGGCGGCTACCAGCTCGGTGCCGGCGCGGAGCTGCCACCGTTGCTGCTCGACGACGACGAAGCCGTTGCGGTGGCGGTAGGGCTCAGAACCGCCGCCAACGGCACGATCGCGGGCATCGAGGAGACGTCGGTCCGCGCGCTCACGAAGCTCGAACAGATCCTGCCGAACCGCCTGCGACGACGCGTGCAGGCACTGCAGGCGCACACCACTCCCCTGCACAACGAAGGCCCGACGGTCGACCCGGAGACGCTGACGATCATCGCCGCCGCCTGCCGGGACCACCAGCAGCTGCGGTTCACCTACCCCCCAACGCAAGGCGAGCCCGCGAAACGGCTCGTCGAGCCGCAGGGCCTCGTGCACACCGGGCGCCGCTGGTACTTCGTCGCCTGGGACGTGTCCAAAGAGGACTGGCGCACGTTCCGCGTCGACCGCATCCCGGACGAGCCGACGCCGGCCGCCCGGTTCACGCCCCGCGAGCCACCGGCCGAGTCGCTGGGCGAGTTCGTGTCGCGCCAGGTCTCGTCGAACGTCTACACCTACCAGGCGGTGCTGACGATCCACGCACCCATGCAGGCAGTCGCCGAACGCACGTCGCCCATGTCGGCGGCGCTGGAACCGATCGACGACAGCTCCTGCCTCATGCGCACCGGAGCCGACTCGCTCGACCGGATCGTGTTCCACCTGATGTTCCTCGGCCACGAGTTCGAGGTGCACGAACCACCGGAGCTGAGGAACTACGTGCAGGAGGCCATCAACCGGCTGCAGAACGCGGTTAGAGTGCGGGAGTGACAGTGGACTTCGCGACCGCGGCGGACCCCTTCCGGCGGGAACTGCTCGCGCACTGCTACCGGATGCTCGGCTCGCTGCACGACGCCGAGGACCTGGTGCAGGAGACGTACCTGCGCGCGTGGAAGGCCTACGACCGGTTCGAGGGCCGCTCGTCGGTGCGCACCTGGCTGTACCGCATCGCCACCAACGTCTGCCTCACCGCGCTCGACACCCGCACGCGCAGGCCGCTGCCGTTCGACCTGTCCACCGGTTCCACGCGGGAGGACCCGCTCACCCAGGACCACGAGATCCCGTGGCTGGAGCCGTTCCCGACCGACCCGGCGGCGATCGTCACCGAACGCGAGTCCACCCGGCTCGCGTTCGTCGCGGCACTGCAGCACCTGCCGCCGCGGCAGCGCGCGGTGCTGATCCTGCGCGACGTCCTCAAGCTGACCGCCGCCGAGACCGCCGACCAGCTCGACATGACGGTGGCGGCCGTCAACAGCGCCCTGCAACGAGCGCACACGCAGCTCAAGGACCTCTCCGAGGACAAGATCACCGAGCCCGCCGACGCCAAGCCGCTGCTCGACAGGTGGGTCAAGGCGTTCGAGGCCAAGGACATCCCGGCGATCATCGCCATGTTCACCGAAGACGTCGTCTGGGAGATGCCGCCGTACCCGCAGTGGTACAGCGGACCCGAGATGGTCGCGTGGCACCTCACGAACCAGTGCCCGGCCGTCCCGCACGGCGCGCGCATGATCGCCGTGGAGGCCAACGGCCAACCCGCGTACGGGCTGTACCTGAGGGAGGACGACGGCGTGTTCCGGCCGTTCAACCTCCAGGTGCTGGAGGTCCGCGACGACCGGATCACGCACGTCTCGTCGTTCTTCGACCTCAGTCTGTTCCCGAAGTTCGGGCTGCCTTCGACCGCATGAACTCGGAGGTGTCCAGCGGCCGGTCCACCACCCGCATGTCGCCGATCCAGCCGTACAACGACTTCTCCACGTTCTTGTTGTACGCGTAGGCGCCCACCAGCCACGGGTCACCGGCGGTCGAGATGCCGCGCGCGGGGGTGGACGGGTTGCGCAGCAAGCGGGAGCCGTCGACGTACAACGTGGTGTGCACGCCGTCGTTGACCACCGCGACGTGCCACCACGTCTCGTAGGTCATCTCGTGGCCCCAGTTCGTGGACAGCCCGGGCAGGTTGCGCGGGAACACCGCCCACTGCAGCGAGCCGCCGCCGGCGAGGTTCAGCGTGGCGATCGGCTCGCTCGGGTCGTCCCCGGTCTTGCCGGCCGCCGAACCGGGCGCGAGCTTGGTGAACAGGCCGCACCACGGGTGGTCGAAGTCCTTGGGCAGCTTGAGGAACAGCTCGATCGTGTAGCCGCGCTCGAACGTCATCCCGTTGATCGGCGCACCGTCCACAGTGGTCAGATAGCCGTTCTTGCCGAAGTACAGCGAACGGTGTGACGGCGCGAACCGGTGGTGGTCGTCCCCGGCGGTCAGCGTGCCGGTCTGCCTGAGGTCGTTCCCGTTGCCCGACAGGTCCTTCAGCCCCTCGCCGAGCCGCCAGTACGCGACGGTTCCAGGGATCACGACCTCGCGCGCCGGCTGGACGGGCGGCAGCACCGGCGGGTCGAACCGGGCGAACCGCTGCTCGAAGTCGATCGGCACGCTGAAGCGGTCCACCGGTCCGGTCAGCTCGATCTCCTTGCGCTCCAACGGGTTGAGCGTCCGCTTGCCGAGCAGCCACGGCGACAGCGTCCGCACGTCGATCGTCTTGCGGTCGAGGTCGAAGTGGTACAGCCGGATCATCGCGCCGCCGCCGTAGTAGCGGTCCTGGTAGTTCGTGATGTGCACGTGCACGTCGTTGCCCGCGGCGTTGCGCATCGTCGCCCGTGCCGGCGGCCAGAAGTGCCCGTTCAGGGTCAGGAAGATCTGGTCGTTGTCCTTGATCAGCTCGTCCCACAGCTCGCGGCCGTAGTCGGACATCACCGCGGCGCCGTTGCCGCCGTCCTGGACCAGCTCGTGCGTGGTGAGGACGACCGGCAGCTTCGGGTGCTGCTTCAGCACGTCGCGCGCCCACGCGAACCCCTTGGCGGACATGCGCCAGTCCAGCGCCAGGACCAGCCACTCCCTGCCCGCCGCACGGAAGACGTGGAACGAGTTGTAGCCGTCCGCGCTCGCACCGCGGAACGTCGGCGAGTGCCGGAACCGCTGCGGCCCGAACTTGTCCAGGTACGGCGTGCGGCCGCGCTGGTCGTCGGTGCGCGAGTCCGGCAGGTCGTGGTTGCCCGCGAGCACGCTGTAGCCGATCCGGCGCCGGTCGAGCACCTCGAACCGCGCGCTGATGTCGTCGATCTCGCCGGCCTGCCCGTTCTCGACGAGATCACCGAGGTGGCTGATGAAGACGATGTTCTCGGACCGCTGGTGGTCGATCAGGTACTGCAGCGTCGCCTTCATCGGCGCCGAGTCGCCTCGGTCGAGGTCGAACATGTACTGCGTGTCGGGGATCACGGCGAGCGTGAACCGCCGTGCCTCACGGTCGGGACGGCCACCGCGCCCATCCTTGGCGACAACGATGTCAGCTTGCGCCGAACCAGGCGTGACCAGGGCGGCAGCGGCGGCGGTCGCACCGGTGCCGAGCAGGAAGGAGCGGCGGGAGGCGGTCATGGCGCGGAGCGTAAGCGGGCTTTGCCAACACCAGGCGAACAGCGAACGAACCCCTGGTCCGCGCCAAATGTACGCGGGGAGCTTTCGTGCACCAGGAGCGCACGCGGGGCCCCCGCGTACTCCAGGAGAGTACGAAAGCTCCCCGCGTACTCGATAGCATCGCTAACTATGTCTTGGGGGATTGCGGCTGCCGGGCTGGTGGTGGCGCTCGGCGGACTGCTGCAGGGGTTGATCGGCTTCGGCCTGGCGTTGGTCGCCGTACCGCTGATCGCGCTGCTCGACCCGACGCTGCTGCCGGTGCCGGTGCTGATGGTCGCCATCGCGCACGCCTCGATGTCGCTCGCCCGCGAGTTCGGCCACGTCGACTGGCGCGGCGTCGGCTGGGCGATGCTCGGCCGCCTGCCGGGCACCGCGGTCGGCATCTGGATCGTCGACGCGCTGAACCCCAGGGGGTTCGGGCTCGTGGTCGGCGGCTCGGTGCTGGGCTGCGTGCTGCTGTCGATCACCGCGTGGCGCCCGCAGCCCCGGCCGAGGTCACTGGTGACGGCGGGGTTCGCGAGCGGCTCGTTCGGCACGGCGACGTCGGTGGGCGGCCCGATGGTCGCGCTGCTCTACCAGAACCAGTCGGGCCCGCAGGTCAGGGCGACGCTGGCGGCGTTCTTCGTGCTCGGCTCGGGAGTTTCAGTGCTCGGGCTGGTCGCGGCCGGGCACGTCACCGCGCACCAGCTGTGGACGGGGCTCGCGCTGATCCCGTTCCTGGTGGCGGGATTCCTGCTTTCGGGGCCGTTGCGACGGAAGTTCGACGCGGGCGGCATCCGGACGCCCATGCTGGTCGTGGCCGGGACGAGCGCCGTCGTGCTGATCGTGAGGAGCGCACTGCTGTGAACTGGGGGACGATCGTCTTCGGGGCCGCGCTGGCCGCGCTCGCCCTGATCAACGACCAACTGCACTGGTTGCCACCACTGCAGTTCGCCGCGCTGGCGGTCGCGGTGCTGCTGGTCGTCGTGGCACCACGTCCCGCCTGGGTCGCACTGGTGATCGCCGGGCTCGACGCGTACTCGGTGCGCTCAGTGTTCCTGATGGTCGACTTCCAGCACATCGACACCGTTTGCCTGAACGGCAGCAGCATCTGCAGCGGCACGCTGCCCGACTGGTACGACCCGATGGAGCCGTTCTACTCCCCTGGTGTCACCAGGTTCTTCCTCGACCTGCCGATCGTCCCGGCGTGGCTGGTCGTCGCGGCCGTGCTGGGCTGGGCGATCCGGCGCCGCAGCTGGCGCACGGCCGTCGCGGGCGCCGTGTACGGCCTCGCGGTGGTGCTGCTGCCGTTCGACGCCCCGATCGTGCTGTTCGCCGCCGCGGCGGCGGCTGTGGGACCGCGCAAGGACGTCCGCTACCTGGCCGGCGTCGGGATCCTGGCGCTCGCGCTGGTGGACCAGCAGGGCCCGTGGACGTTGATGGTCACGATCGTCGCCATCGCGGTCACGCTCGGACTCGGCATCTGGGCGCTGGTGAAGAAGGACGGCGTCAACGGTGCCGTGGCCCTGGTGGCGCTGGCCTCGGCCTCGCTGACGCCGTTCCTCGGTGCGGGAGTGCTGCTGGCCGCCTCGCTGGTCAGGCGACGCGCCTGGCTCGGGCTCGCCGTCGCCACCGCGGTGGTCGGCGTGGCCTGGTCGACAGCGCCGCCCGCGCCGGCGAAGACGGGCATGCAGTGGCTGTCCCAGGATCAGCTGCCGGCCCGGTCGAGCGGACCGAGCCCGGCGGTGCTGATCCTGGTCGCCACCGCGATGTCGATCAGGCGAACGGCTGGACGTTCGGCTGGAACACCGAACCCTCAGCCGGCGGAATGAGGTCCACCAGGTACTTCGCCACCGCCGCGTCGGTCGCGGCCGAGCGGCCCAGGATGCAGTGGCCGAACGAGTCGACGCTGATCAGCCGCGCGTTGCCGAGCTCCTTGGCCATGCGCTGCGCGAACCGGTACTGCGTGGCCGGGTCGTAGTAGTTGCCCACCACGACGACCGGGTTCGGCGTCTTGCGGTGCCACGGGCCGATCCAGCGGTCCGGGTGGCGCGTCGGCCACGTCGGGCAGGTCAGCAGGTCCGAGGCGGCCTGGTAGCGGCCGAACGTGGGCGACTCCTTCTCCCACTTGGCGGCCGTCTGCGCCCAGAAGCGGTTCGTGCGGGCGAACGGCTTGTCGGTGCAGTTCACCGCGTAGTACGAGTCGTCGGCGGTGTACGGGGTCTCCGGCAGCGGGTCGACGTCCACGCGGCCGCCGCCGTTGTTCAGCGGCGCCGGGAGGTCCACAACGGACTGGACCGAGAAGGCCGTCGCGGCGGACGGGTTGAGGGCGTTGTGGATGCTCTGCAACCACTGCACCAGGGCCGCGAAGCGCGGCACCGAGTACAGGTCGCCCGAGACGCGGCCGATCATGTCGGCGAGCGAGACCTTCGAGCCGTCCGGCAGCGTGGCCGGGCCCTTGGCCAGCGCGACCTTCATGGCCTCGAACTTCTGCCGGGCGTTGCCGGCGAAGGCGCACTTGGCGGCACCGGCGGTGTCACAGCGCTTGAGCATCGCGTCGAGCGAGATCTCGAAGCCCTGGGCGCGCTCGCGGTCGTACTCGGTGCCGTTGTTCAGGCGCAGCTGAGGGTCGACGTTGCCGTCGATCACGATCGCGCGCGACTTCTGCGGGAAGATGTTCGCGTACGTCGAGCCGATCAGCGTGCCGTAGGAGAAGCCGACGAAGTTGAGCTGCTTGTCGCCGACGGACTCGCGCATGATGTCGAGGTCGCGCGCGACGGCCTCGGTCGACATGAAGTTCAGCAGCGGACCGGCGTTGATCTTGCAGTAGTCCGTGTACGCCTTGGACTGCCGGATCGAGCTGGTGATCTCCTCCGTGGTCCTGGGCAGGGCGTACCAGCCCTCGTTGACCGCGTCGGCCTCCTCCTTGGTGCGGAAGCAGCGCAACGGGGCGCTGCGCGCGACACCGCGCGGATCGAAGCCGATGACGTCGAACCGGTCGAGCACCTGCGGCTGGAAGTAGTTCTTCGAGACCGCGCCGCGGATCAGGCCGGAACCACCGGGGCCACCGGGGTTGAGGAAGATCGAACCGATCTTGTGCGCCGGGTCGTTCGCGGGCCGCTTCATCATGGCGATGCCCGTCTTCTCCCCGCGCGGACGCGAGTGGTCGACCGGCACCTCCTGCACGGCGCAGGTGAGCCTGGCCCGTTCCTCGGGCGTCACCGAGGCGGGCAGGGTGGCGAGCACGTCGGCCGCGCACTGCCCCCAGGCAGCGGGTCTGACGGCGGAGGCCTCGGCCTGGGCACTCGCTGTGCCCAGGCCGGAAACGACGGTGCCGAGCACGAGCGCGGACGCGAGTGCGAGGCGGACGGAAGCTTGGGATGACGTCACGGATGCACCCCATCACCGACCGTGCACCGTTTGTACCCGTCGTTCGGAGGGTTGTGTCCCGATCACGTCTCCGCGGTGGCGGCACTTTCCCAGTGCCGCCACCGCGTTCGGCGCAAATCAGGCGAACGGCTGCGCGTTCGGCTGGAACACCGCACCGGCCACGGGCGCGGTGAGGTCGACCAGGTACCTCGTCACCGCGGCGTCGGCCCCGGCCGAGTCGCCGAGGATGCAGTGACCGAACGCGTCAACGCTGATCAGCCGCGCGTTGCCCAGTTCCTTGGCCATGCGCTGCGCGAACGCGTACTGCGTGGCCGGGTCGTAGTAGTTGCCCACCACCACGACCGGGTTCGGCGTCTTGCGGTGCCACGGGCCGATCCAGCGGTCCGGGTGGCGCGTCGGCCACGTCGCGCAGGTCAGCAGGTCGGACGCGGCCTGGTAGCGGCCGAAAGTCGGCGACTCCTTCTCCCACCTGGCCGCCGTGCCCGCCCAGTCGCGGGTGGTCCGCGGGAACGGCTTGTCGGTGCAGTTCACCGCGTAGTACGAGTCGTCCGCGGTGTACGGGGTGTCGGGCAGCACTCGCACGTCCGCCTTGCCACCGTTGTTGCCGAGCGGCTTCGGGGCGTCCACAACGGACTGAGCGCTGAACGCGGCGGGGTGCTGCGCCAGGTGGATCGACTGCAGCCACGCGGTGAGGGCCTTGAACGTCGACGGGCTGTACAGGTTGCTGGACGTCCTGCTGACCACGTCGGTCAGGGTGACCGCGGTGCCGTCCGGCAACGTCGTCGGCCCCTTGCGCAGCGACTCGCGCAGGTCGTCGAACTTCTTGCGGGCACCACCGGCGAACGCGCACTTCGCGGTGCCGACGGTGTCGCAGCGCTTCAGCATGGCGTCGAGCGAGATCTCGAAGCCCTTGGCGCGCTCGCGGTCGTACTCGGTTCCGTTCGTGAGACGCAGCTGCGGGTCGACGTTGCCGTCGATCACGATCGCGCGCGACTTCTGCGGGAAGATGTTGGCGTAGGTGGCGCCGAGCAGGGTGCCGTAGGAGAAGCCGACGTAGTTGAGCTGCTTGTCGCCGACGGCCTCGCGCATCACGTCGAGGTCGCGCGCGACCGCCTCGGTCGACATGAAGTTCAGCAGCGGACCGGCGTTGATCTTGCAGTAGTCCGTGTACGCCTTCGACTGCCGGATCGAGCTCGCGATCTCGTCCTTGGTGGTCGGCAACGCGTACCAGCCGACGTTCACCGCGTCGGCCTCCTCCTGGGTGCGGAAGCAGCGCAACGGCGCGCTGCGGCCGACACCACGCGGGTCGAAGCCGATGAGGTCGAACTTCTCCAGCACCTCCGGGGTGAAGAAGCTGGAGCCGTACGCGCTGTAGATCAGGCCGGCGCCACCGGGACCACCGGGGTTGATGAACAGCGAGCCGATCTTCTTCGCCGGATCGCCCGCCGGGCGCTTCATCATGATCACGCCCGTCTTCTCCCCGCGCGGACGCGAGTGATCGACGGGCACCTCCTGGACGGCACAGCTGACCTTCTCGCGCTGGGATGCGGGGATCTCCGCGAGCACGTCGGCCGCGCACGGCCCCCAAGCGGCAGGTCTGACGGTGGTGGACTGGGGCTGCGCCTGTGCGGCACCCGCGCCGGAGATGACGGTGCCGAGCGCGAGCGCGCCGGCCAGCGCCACACGCGCGGCACGCGTGAATGCGGGAGTTGACGTCATCGCCACAGCCCACCACCGACGGTGCACCGGTTGTACCCGTCGTTCGGAGGGTTGTGAACCTAGCCGGCCTGAGCAAGTGAGACGGCGAACCGCCCCTGCGCGTCGGTCCACCAGCGGTGCAGGGAGAACCCCGCGTCCTCCAGCTCCTGCCGCACACCGTCCTCGCGGAACTTGGCCGACACCTCGGTGCGCAGTTCCTCACCTGCGCGGAACTCCACGGTCAGCCCGAGCTCCGCGAGCGTCACGCGCATGTCCCGCTTGGCGCGCAACCGCATCTCGATCCACTCCTGCTCGGCGTTCCACAACGCCACGTGCTCGAACGCGTCGACGTCGAAATCGCCACCGACTTCGCGGTTCAGCACGTTCAGCACATTTCGGTTGAACTCGGCCGTAACGCCCTGCGCGTCGTCGTACGCGCGCACCAGCGTCTCCGGGTCCTTGACCAGGTCCGTGCCGAGCAGCAGCCACTCCCCCGGCTGCAGCACGTCGCGAACCGTGCGCAGGAACTTCTCCCGTTCCTCCGGGATGAGGTTGCCGATCGTGCCGCCCAGGAACGCCACCACGCGCGGCGACTCACCCGGCAGCAACGACAGGTGCTGCGTGAAGTCGCCGACCACGCCGTGCACGCGCAACCCCGGGTAGTCCGCCATGATCGCGTGCGCGGCCTCGGTGAGCGCCGACACCGAGACGTCCTGCGGCACGAACTCCTGCAACGTGCCGTGCTCGCGCAGGGCGCTCAGCAGCAGCCTGGTCTTCTCCGACGACCCGGAACCCAGCTCCACCAACGAGTGCGCCCCGGTCGTCGCCGCGATCTCGCCGGCGCGCGCGGCCAGCACCTCGCGTTCGGCGCGCGTCGGGTAGTACTCGGGCAGCCTCGTGATGTCCTCGAACAACGCGCTGCCCACCGCGTCGTAGAACCACTTCGGCGACACCCACTTCGGGTCCGCGGTGAGGCCCGCGCGCACGTCGGCACGAAGCGCGTGTGCGGCGTCCTCCGGTTTGAGATGAACGTCCAGCACCGGCTCGGTCATATCTGTCGAACCTCCACAGTGGATGGAGCGGCGGTGACCACGTGCCGGTCGGGGATCTCCCACCAGCCCGGGTCGTCGTCAAGCGGTTCGGACGCGAGCGTCACGCTCTGTCCTTTGTCGAGCACCCACAGGGCGTGTGTCCACGTCGTTCCCACGAGCACTCTTCCGTTGGTCAGCAAGAAGTTCAGGCGCGACTTCGGCGCCGCGTCCGCAACCTCCCGCACGAGTTCAACAAGCGCCTGGCCCGGGTTCTTCCCGGCTTCCAGACGACGTCTCAGCACCGCCCACAGCAGCGCGGAGTCGGTCGGTGCGTCCAGTGTGAGCAGATCGGTCACCGGCAACGTCTTCGCGAGCTCGGCGACGGTGTGCGGCCATCCGTCGACGCGACCGTTGTGGCTGAACAACCACGTGCCGTCGGTGAACGGCGCGCACGCCGCGTCGGCCACCGGCATGCCGGTCGTGGCGCTGCGCACCGCGGCCAGGAACGCCGCCGACTCCACACCGGCCAGCTGCCTGAGGTTCGCGTCGCTCCACAACGTGCCCGCACGCCGGTACCGCACCGGACCGGGGAACCAGCCGACGCCGTAGCCGTCGACGTTCACCGTTCCGCCGGCCCGCATGTCCCGCGGCGCGTACGACTGGTGCTCCAACGAGTGCGGTGCGTCGTAGAGCAGGGCCGCCAAGGGCACGGCGGTGCCCAGGTACGCCAGGTGGCGGCACATCGGGCTAGGCGTCCCTGGCGCAGCGGAAGCCGGCGAAGATCTGCCGTCTGATCGGGTAGTCCCAATTGCGGAACGTCGCCCGGATCGCCGACTTGTCGGTGCCGAACGAGCCGCCGCGCAGCACCTTGTAGTCCGGTCCGAAGAAGACCTCCGAGTACTCGCGGTACGGGAAGGCCTCGAAGCCCGGGTAGGGGTGGAAGTCCGTCGAGGTCCACTCCCAGACGTCACCGATCAGCTGGTGCACACCGCTCGCGGACACGCCCGCCGGGTACGCGCCGACCGGGGCCGGGCGCAGGTGGCGCTGGTTGAGGTTGGCGTGCTGCTCGGTCGGGTCCTCGTCGCCCCACGGGTACCGCCGCGAGGTCTGCGTCTCCGGGTCGAACCGGGCCGCCTTCTCCCACTCCGCCTCGGTGGGCAGCCGCTTGCCCGCCCACGTCGCGTACGCCTGCGCCTCGTGGAAGCACACGTGCACAACGGGTTCGTCCGGCACGATCGGTTCGGTCACGCCGAACGCGGTGCGCACGAAGCCGTTGCCCTCGCGCTGCCAGAACCGCGGCGCCACCAGCTTGGCCGTGGTGCGGTGCTCCCAGCCCGCGTCCGTCCACAGGCGACGGTCGTCATAGCCGCCGGCCAGGATGAACTCGGCGTACTCGGCATTCGTGACCGGTGTCGTGTCGATGAAGAACGAGTCGACGTGGACGGCGTGCGCGGGACGTTCGTTGTCCAGCGCCCACGGCTCGTCCGACGTGCCCATCTCGAACGGTCCACCCGGGATGAACGCTTCCGTTGCCGGCACGAGGTTTCCGTGCGGCGGCAGCGGTGCGTGCAGGACGGGTTCGCCGGTGCGCAACTGGTGCGTGGCGAGCATCGTCTCGTCGTGCTGCTGCTCGTGCTGCACGATCATGCCGAACGCGAACCCGTTCTCGACGAGCCGGCGGCCCTGCAGCGGCACCTTCTCCAGCACGTCGAACACCTTGCCGCGCACGTCCCCGACGTACTGGCGGGCTTCGCGGGGGTTCAGCAGCGGTAACTCGGGCCGGACCGACCGGCCGTACTTGAACGCGTCGTAGTACTCGTCGATGTCGCTCCTGACCGGTTCACGACCGCCGACGTCGCGAACGAGCCAGAGCTCCTCCTGGTTGCCGATGTGCGCCAGGTCCCAGACCAGCGGCGACATCAGCTTCGAGTGCTGCCGGACGAGGTCGTGCTCGTCGACGGCATCGGTCAGGGCGGTGGAACGCGCGCGCGAACGCAACAGTTCCTCCGCAACGTGCTCGCGGAGTTCTTCCGTCACAGCTTCCCCTCAAGCTCGGAGCTGATGGCGCTGATCTGATCGTGTGAGAGACCGGTGCGGTGCAACGACTCGATGCCGAGGGCGACCACGTCCCGTGCCGCTCTGGCAATGCGTTCGTCCGCCATCCCGTGCCGCGCGGCGACGAGCCACCGCCCGGCCGCCCGTTCCGTCGCCGCCAGCACACCGTCCACCACGGACGGATCGCTGAACAGCGCGACGAGCAGCGCACTCGGCGCGATCCACCCGCCGGGCGCGGGCGTGTCGAGGTATCTGATCTCGATGTAGCCGCGCGGCCGCACCGGCGGGAACATCGTGGTCAGGTGGTAGTCGAGGTCGTCGCTGGTGGGGCTGCGGTCGAGCGCGCCGTCGATCCAGTCGGCGAACGAGAGTCTGCGCGGCGGGATCCAGCTCGGGCTCGGTCCGCGCACGACGATCACGGGCGCGTCGATCACCCGCCGGGCGTAGGCGGCCGCCGGATCGGCGCACACGGCGCTGGGCCTGGTGCGCACGGGATCGGTGCCGTAGAGCGTCCGCATCCGGGCCGACGCCCAGTCGCGGTGCATCCCGCCGATGCTCGGCGAGTTCGCGAACAACGCGATCAGCACCGGCCCGAGCTGGTGTACGGCGGCCCACCGGTCCCGCAGGTGCTTCTCCTCGCCGAAGTCGAGGCACACCTGCAGCCCGGCCGTGTTGCACATCATGGCGATGCCGTCGGCGCCGACGTCGCCGAACGCGTGCTCCATCGCCGCGTAGCGAGGCACCCGCAGCATGCGCGTGGGGCTGCGGTGCTGGTCGGCGCCGCGGTCGCCGAGCACGAGACCGTGGTCCGCCAGCATGGCGGTGAGCTGGGAGATGTCTTCCGCGACCGTCCGGAAGAGGTCCGGGAGGCTGGTGCAGGGAGGAGTCGAGATCTCGACCTGCCCGCCGGGTTCGACGGTCAACGGGGTGCCGCTGGGCAACGGCCGCTGGGGGCTGTCCGGCACCAGCGTGGGCGGCGCGTGCTCTCCGAGAGCCGCGGCCAGCCGGTTGCGATCCAGCTGCTGAGCAGGGTCTTCCGCGTGGTGAACGGTCCATTCGAGCTCCACGCCGTAAAGCCGCGGAGGTCCGTGCTTGAAACAGACCGAGGCCACGTACGCCTCGGCCTCGGCGCGGTCGGCGAACATCGCCGGCGCCGGTTGGTCACGCAACGCAGTCACGCTGCCACACTCCCCGTGATCGAATGGCGCGTCCGACGCTACACGCGGGGTCTGACAGTTGCACGCTCGCAAATCCTTACAGATCAAGGATCTGCCCGTGTGCACGCGTGCGCGCAGGTGAAATTCTCCTGACTTCCTTGGCAGACCTCCAACTCATACCGTGATCGCATGACCACGTGGCGCTTACGAGCCCAGGGCCTCGCCGGAGCCGTCGCCGCGGAGGGCGTCCTGCGCACCTCCGTGTGGCGCGAAGCCCTCGAAGTGACTCCGCGGCACGCGTTCGTGCCGATTTTCTACCTGCGGCGGCCGGACGGCACGTGGGCGGAGACCACCGCCGCGGACGACGGCTGGCTCGCCGCCGTGTACCGCAACGAGCCGCTCGTCACCGACCCGGTGACGCTGGCCTCCTCGGCCAAGCCGGGTCGTCTGGTGCGGATGCTCGAAGCCCTCGACGTGCGCGACGGGCACCGGGTGCTGGCGACCGGTTGCGGCTACCTGGCCGCGCTGCTCGCACACCGGCTCGGCCCGGACCGGGTGTTCACGCACGGCCTGGAGGAACACGCGCCGTTCGACCGGATCATCGCGCTCCGCTCGACGACCATCCCGCGGGCCTGGGCGAAGCAGGTGCGCGAAGGAGGTCTCGTGCTCGTCGACCTCGAACCGGGCGACCTCGTGCTGCTCACCCGGCACGCCGATCAGCTCGTTCGCACCGCGGAATTGAACTAATCTCGGCGACGAGCTCGCGTTTCCGCCGCGCGTGAACACTCATTCGAGACGCGTTCACAAGGGAGAACAATGCCGAAATTTCGGCTCGGACTCGCCGCGGCGGTAGCGCTTACCGGAATCGGTGTCCCCGCACAAGCCGCCGAAGA
This sequence comes from Lentzea sp. NPDC004789, assembly GCF_053601075.1. Classification (NCBI taxonomy): domain Bacteria; kingdom Bacillati; phylum Actinomycetota; class Actinomycetes; order Pseudonocardiales; family Pseudonocardiaceae; genus Lentzea; species Lentzea sp. NPDC004789. Next base: position 110,399 of record NZ_JBSGBE010000016.1, read on the forward strand.
CACGTTCATCGTGGTCCTGCGGGAGCACATTCTCAGCACAAAAGTGACATCTCAATACGACGTGCACGTCCGCGACACGTATTCGTCGGCGCTGAACGGGTTCAGCGCCACGATGACCGCGCAAAAAGCCGCACAGCTGGCCAAGGACCCGAACGTCGCGATGGTCGAGCGCAACAAGATCCACCGCATCAGCGACGCGCAGAACAACCCGCAGGCGTGGGGCCTGGACCGGATCGACCAGCGCACCCTGCCGTTCGACCAGACCTACTACTACTCAACGGACGCGGCGAACGTGCACGCGTACGTCGTCGACACCGGCATCCGCGCGACGCACCAGCAGTTCGAGGGCAGGGTCCAGGAGGGCTTCGACGCCATCGACAACGACACCAATCCCGACGACTGCCACGGCCACGGCACGCACGTCTCCGGCACGATCGGCGGCAAGGACTTCGGCGTCGCCAAGAAGGTCGCGCTGCACGGCGTCCGCGTCCTGGACTGCAAGGGCTCCGGCACCACCGAGCAGGTCGTCGCGGGCATCGACTGGGTGACCAGGAACGCGATCAGGCCCGCCGTCGCCAACATGTCCCTCGGCGGCGACGCCGACGACGTCCTGGACGCGGCACTGAGGAACTCCATCGCGGCAGGCATCACGTACGCGGTCGCCGCGGGCAACAGCAACGGCGACGCGTGCACCCAGTCGCCCGCCCGCGAGCCGAGCGCCATCACGGTCGGTGCGACCGCACGGGACGACAGCCGCGCCTACTTCAGCAACTACGGCACCTGCCTGGACCTCTTCGCGCCCGGCCTCGGCATCCTGAGCAGCTGGAAGGACTCCAACACGGCCACGCTGAACGCGTCCGGCACGAGCATGGCCTCACCGCACGTCGCGGGCACCGCCGCGCTCTACCTGGCCAAGCACCCCGCGGCCACCCCGCAGGAGGTCCGCGACGCCCTCGTCGGCCAGGCCACGCCCGACAAGGTCACGGACCCCGGCCCCAGCTCCCCCAACAAGCTGCTCTACACCGACCACGGCATCGTGCCGCCGCCGCCCACGCCCGGCTGCGGCCGCAAGACCAACGACAACGACGTCGAGATCCCGGACGCCGGCGAGTACGTCGGCACGGCCATCCGGTACGCGGGGTGCAAGGGCAACGCGCCCAAGGCCACCAAGGTCGAGGTGGCGATCAAGCACTCCGCCCCGGGCGACGTGCGGATCGAGCTCGCCGGCCCGAGCGGCCGCACGTACCTGTTGAAGGCCAACGGCACGGGCACCAGGTTCCAGCCGTACTACACCGTCGACCTCTCCGGGGAAACGAAGAACGGCACGTGGCAGCTGCTCGTGCGCGACCGAAGTGAAGGCGACGTCGGAATCCTCGACAGCTGGGCCATCACCCTGCCGAAGAAGTGAAGCGAAAAGGCGGGGCCCGCGAAGGCCCCGCCTTTTCCTAGCCGATCGTCACGCCGCGGCGTTCGACTGAGCGCGCAACACCGTGTTCGCGGTGGAGGCGTTCTTGATGGCGGTCTCGATCTGCGCCATCGTCGACGACGAGGTGATTCCGGGCACGGTGGCGGTGTTCAACGCGTACAACGTGAACGTGTACGGGTGAGTGGAACCGCCGGGGCACGGACCGAAGTACTTCAGCGCACTCGCTCCGCTGCCCATCGCCTTCTGCTTCGCCGTGCCCTGGTTGGGCACGTTGAAACCGGCACCGAGGTTCTCCGGCAACGAGGTCGTCGCACCAGGAATGTCCCAGATCGCCCAGTGCAGCTTGTTGCCGTTGTTCGCCTTGTCCGCGAACACGATCGCGTAACCCTGCGCGCCAGAGGACGCACCCCACGCCAGCGGCGGGGACGGGTCCTGACCCGCCGTGCCGTCACCGGCGCACGTGTACTTGGCGGGCATCATCGCGTTGTCCGCGAACGCCGACGACGTCAGCTTGAAGCCGCCGCCCCCGCCGCCCGAGTACTGGATGTCGATCAGCAGGATGCGGTCGTTGTTCGCGGTGCCGTCCTTGTCCGTGGTGGTGGTCAGCCAGATGTCACCGTCGTGGTCGACCTCGACCGTGCGCAACCGGTCGTAGGTGCCCTGGAAGTACACCTTCTGGTCGACCAGCGTGTCGCCGTCGATCCGCATCCGGTAGACGCGCTGCCCCACTGTGGTGGCCACGAACACGTAGTCGTTGATGATCGTGAGGCCGGAGGGCGAGGCCTGCGAGGTCGACCAGGTCTTCTTCGGCGCGATGTAGCCGGAGCAGTCGCCCTGGGTGCCCTCGCACTTGGGCCAGCCGTAGTTGCCGCCCTTGACGATCAAGTTGACCTCGTCCTGTGAGGAGTCGCCGAACTCGGCCTCCCACAGCCGGCCCTTCGAGTCGAAGTCGAGGCCCTGCGGGTTGCGGTGGCCCTTCGACCAGACGGCGTTGCCGAACGGGTTGTCGGACGGGATCGAGCCGTCCAGGTTGATCCGCAGGATCTTGCCGTTGAGCGAGTTGTTGTTCTGCGGGTTGTTGTCCGGGTTCTGCGCGTCACCGACGGACACGTACAGCTTGCCGTCGACCGGGCCGTACCGCAGGCGTCCGCCGTTGTGGTAGCGGTTCTTCGCCAGGCCCTGCAACAGGATCTGGTACGAGCTCTGCACCAGCGCGCCGTTCTCGTACTTGATCCGGATGACGCGGTTGCCCTCGGACGCCGTGTGGTAGACGTACAGCCAGTGGTCGGTGTTGAACGACGGCGCGATCTCCAGGCCGAGCAGGCCGCCCTCGCCGTTCGTGCCGACCGCCTGGCTGATCTTGCCCGCCAGCGTCTTCTGCCCGCTCTTGGTCAGCCGGTAGATGTTGAACGTGTTGCGCTCGCTGAACAACGCGGAACCGTCCGGCAGGAACACCAGGCCCCACGCCACGTCCACACCAGACGCGATCGTGGACACCGCGCCGGGATCGGGCGTACCGGACGGCCCACCGGCCGCCGGGGTCACCTTGATCTCGTTGGAGAGCCCCGACCTGTTGCCCTTGGCGTCCTTGGCGAGCACCCGGAACGCGTACTCGGTGCCGGCGGTCAGCCCGGCCACCGTCGCCGAGGTGGCGCTGCCGTCGGCGGTCTGCTTGGCCTCACCGTTGACGTAGATGTCGTACCCGGTGACGCCCACGTTGTCGGTGGAGGCGTTCCAGGCGAGGTCGACCGAGGTCGCGGTCTTGCCGGTCGAGCGCAGGTTGCCGGGCACCGTCGGCGCCTCGTTGTCCGGCGGGGCCGGCTGGGTGCGGCCGAGGACGTTGTTGGAGGCCTGCGAGACGTTGTTCGCGGCGTCCTTGGCGAACACGGTCCAGTCGTAGTCCGTGTCCGGCTGCAGACCGGTGGCGGTCGCCTCCAGGACGTTGCCGACGCTCAGCACGTGCTGGCCGTGCTGGTAGATCTCGTAGCCGGTCACGCCCACGTTGTCCGTGGCCGCCTCCCACTTCAGCGACACCGTGGTGGCCGTCGAGGAGACGAACTGCAGGTTCTTCGGCGGGGTCGGCGGCTCGTTGTCCACCGGGCCGAGCCGGACCGCGGAGATCTTGTCCGCGTTCGGGCCGCCGTTCGCGGTCGTGGCGGTGGCGCGGATCTTGTTCGCGCCCGCCTTGAGCGTGACCTTCGCGGTTCGCGTCTGCCACGTCGTCCACGCGCCGGTGCCCGGGAACGACACGGTCTGCGCCGCACCGCCGTCCACGGTCACCGAGACCGGACGGTCGACCGTGGTCCCGTTGGCGTAGCGGAACGTCAGCTCGTGCTCGCCGGCCTGGTCCGCGGTGAGCGTGTACTCGACGTACGAGCCCACCACGTTGTCGTAGTTGACGAAGCCCGTGCCGGAGAACCCGGCGTGGTTCGACTCGACGACACCCTGACCGATGGTCGCGTTCTCCGCTTCCTGCTCCAGCGCGGGAGCCGCGTCGGTCTGCTCGACTTCGAGGTAGTCGAGGTTCGGGCCGCCCGTGGCACCCGTGGAGGTCAGCCTGATCTTGTTGGCGCCCGCCGTGAGCTGGACCGTGTCCGTGACCGAGGTCCACGTGGTCCACGCGCCCGTGGCGGCGAACGCGCGTTCGTCGACGGCCAGGGACCCGTTGACGTTCACGTCGACCGGGCGGTTCTCGGTCGTTCCGTTGGCGTAGCGGAAGGTCAGCTTCGCCTCGCCCGCCCTGGCCGCGTTGACGGTGAACTCGACCGAGCTCCCCGCCACGTTGTCGAAGTTGACGAAGCCGGTGCCGGAGAACCCGGCGTGGTTCGACTCCACCACGCCCTGGGAGATCGTCGCGTTCTCCGCTTCGTACCTGACGGGCGCCGCGTGGGCGCTCTCGGATACCGACATCACTGCGATGGTCGTCGCGAACGCAACACCCATCGTGCCGAGCGCGCGTAACGCCCGGCCTCTGCTCGGTGCCACTGTTGTGCCTCCCACGAGACGGGTAGGGGGATCACTCCATGCGGCGGCGGGTTCAGTTATTGGATAGAAACTTTCCTATCTGTCGCGCAGATCACACCATCGCTTGACTTCGTCTGTCAATCCCCCGCGACGTGCGGGAAAGCGCTTACCGGTCCCGGTTCTGCGCGAGCGCGGCGATCAGGTCGGAGACCGCGCGACTCACCAGCAGATCGACCACATGGACGCCTGTGGACTCACGCCGCTGCCACCCCAGGCGCTCCGCGAGCGTCGACAGCTTGACGATCTCCTGCGTCTCCATGGCGCTGGAGGATATTGGTGACCGCGCGGCCGTCGGCGCAGGCCCGGCCGATGATCCACACGAACGAGTCGGCCCCTGAAAAGATCACACAGATGGAGCCGTCCAATCCGTACGTACGGATTGGATTTCCCGCTCCCGCCCTGCGACCATCTACCGGTGCCCAGGGTGAGCCAGGACCACCTCGACGCCCGCCGCCGTCAGATCCTCGACGGCGCGCGTGCCTGCTTCGCGCGCCACGGCTACGAGGGTGCCACGGTACGCCGCCTGGAGGAGGCGACGGGCCTGTCCCGCGGTGCGATCTTCCACCACTTCCGCGACAAGGAGTCGCTGTTCCTCGCGCTGGCCGAGGACGACGCGCTGCGCATGGCCGACGTGGTGGCCGAACAGGGTCTCGTGCAGGTGATGCGCGACCTGCTCGACGAACCGGAGAAACGGGACGAGGAGCACGCGGCGGACTGGCTCGGCACGCGCCTGGAGGTGTCGAGAAGGCTGCGCACCGACCCGGACTTCCGCGCGCGGTGGGCCGAGCGCAGCGAGCAGCTCACCCAGGCCACCCGGCAGCGCCTCATCCGTCAGCGCGAGGCCGGCAACCTGCGGGACGACGTCGATGTCAGCGTCCTGACGAACTTCCTCGAACTGGTCCTCGAAGGACTGGTCTCGCACCTCGCCATGGGCCTTCCGGCCGACGACCTGGAGCCCGTGCTCGATCTGGTCGAAGAAACCGTCCGGAGACACCGCCGAAGCTCTTGAAGCTTCTTCACGTAGCCCGCACTGTGGACGCATGTCCACGCTGAAGACCGCCGCCCAGTTCTTCGCGGTGCGCACGCTCGTCCGCGGCTACGCGCTGCTCGGTGACCCGTACGCCGGTGTGATCGTCGCGCCGCCGGACCGCGACCCGTACCCCCTGTACGAGAAGGTGCGCGCGAAGGGCGACATGGTCCGCAGCAGGATGGGAGCCTACGTCACGCCGTCGCGCGAGATCTGCGACTCGGTGCTGCGCGACAACCGGTTCATCACGATGACGTTCGACGAGGCGTCGCTGGTGCCGGTCAAGCTGGTCAAGGACGGCGAGAAGATCGTCAACCCGGTGCAGGACTCGTTCCTGATGATGAACCCGCCCGACCACACCAGGTTGCGCAAGCTCGTCCAGCCGTTCTTCACGCCGCGCGCGTTGAAGGACCGCACCGAGTCCATCCAGAAGATCGTCACCGGCTACCTGGACCGGCTCGACGGCCGGTTCGACGTCGTGAGCGAGTTCGCCGCGCAGGTGCCGATCCAGGTCATCGCGGACCTGCTCGGCGTGCCCGACAGCGACAAGGAGATCTTCGCCCGCTGGGGCAGCTCACTCGCGGAGACGCTCGACGGCGTGTGGTCGTACAAGCAGCTGAAGAACCTGCACGCCACCATCATCGAGTACAACGACTACATCGACGTCCTGATGGACGAGCGCCGCCGCAACCCGCAGGACGACCTCGTCAGCCACCTCGTGACCCAGCACGCCGACCTCACCCGCGAGGATCTCGTTGCCACCACGGGGTTGTTGCTGTTCGCCGGGTTCGAGACGACGGTCAACCTGATCGGCAACGGCGTGCTGAAGGCGTTCGAGAACCCGCACACCGTCGCCCCGCTCGCGCAGAGCCCCGAGTACGCGGAGGGGTTCGTCGAGGAGGTCCTGCGGCTCGACCCGCCCGTGCAGTACACGATCCGCTGGCCGAAGGAACGCCTGGAGCTGGCCGGTGTCTCGCTGCCGAAGGGCATGCCGGTGATGCTCATGCTCGCGGCGGCGAACCGCGATCCGCGGGTCTTCTCCGACCCGTTGAAGTTCGACCCGACGCGGTCCAACGCGCGCGAGCACCTCTCGTTCAGCGCGGGCATCCACTACTGCATCGGCGCGGGCCTGAGCCGCATCGAGGGCGCCCTCGCGTTGCACGAGTTGTTCAAGCGGTTCCCGAACCTCGCGCCGGACGGTCCGGTGGCGCGCAGGAGGTCGAAGCTGATTCGCGGTGCGTTGCGACTTCCGGTTCGTGCGAACGAAACCAAACGATCACTGGCGGTGAACTAGAGCTGACTTGGGGCGAAATCCGTCGCGGCACGTGCCCGACTTCACCCGGCTGGAGCAATGTTCGTGCCCCAATGACACTTCTCCGTAGTGCATGCTTGAAAGCAGAGAGGGAGACCCGCCGCACCGCCGCCGCGACGGGCCTCCCTCTCGCCTTGTCACCACTTCTCCGCGCCGGCGATCAGGCCCTGATCCACACCCACCGGTAACCCTCGGAGTCCTCCGAACCCCAGGTGACCCGCGCCGAGTTGTGCGTGCCGCCCTCACACCTGCTGCCGCCGTACGTCTGCACGTCCGGCGTGCCGAACCGGACGACCTCGACGCTCGAGTACTTGCCGGAGGAGCCGATCAGGCACCGCCCGTCGACCCGGATGCTCTTCACCCAGTCCACCTGGTAGCTGACCGCCACGCAGGCCGTGTGGCCACCGACCTGGCAGGCCTCGGCGGCGGCCGGCCCGGCGGCCACCACCACCGCACCGGCCGCCAACGCGACAGCCCCGACGAACACCTTTGCCCGACCCATTTCCTCGCCTTTCTCGCAGCCGATCCCCACCACCGAAGTTACGGAGCAAACGGCACGAAACAGACGAATTGCGAGCAATGAGGAAGACTTCCCGTGCTATTCGACGCCCGACATGAGCTTGCGGATCATCGGCGCACCGGCGGCCAGCGCGGCGCCGAGCACCACGGCCGCACCGCCCAGCGTGAGGAAGTAGGCCGACGGGCTCGTCGTGTAGAACTTCACGAGCTGCGCCGCCACACCGGTACCGGCCGAGGTCGCGAGGAACCACAGGCTCATCGTCTGCGACGCGAACGCCCTGGGCGCCAGCTTCGTCGTGACCGACAGGCCGACCGGCGACAGCATCAGCTCACCGGCGGTCATGATCAGGAACATCACCACGAGCCACAGCGGCGTCACCTTGCCGCCGGCCGCCGAGTTGCTCGCGAAGTACATGAGCACGAACGACAGACCGACCAGCACGAGCGCGCCCGCGAACTTGCGCGGCGTGGACGGCGCGCGGTCGCCGAGCTTCACCCACAGCAGCGCGAACACCGGCGCCAGCGCGATGATCATGATCGGGTTGATCGACTGGAACCACGCGACCGGGAACTCCCAGCCGAACACGTGGTTGTCGACGTGCGAGTCGGCGAACTCCGCGATGACCGACGCGCTCTGCTCGAAGATCAGCCAGAACATCGCGGCCGCGATGAACAACGGGATGTACGCGATGACGCGCGGCTTCTCCTCGGGCAGCGTCTTCTTGCTGCGCAGCATCACGGTGAAGTACGTGACCGGCAGGACGATCGACATGATGCTGATCATCAGGATGACGCCCTCGACGCCACCGAGCAGGTACGACACCACGCCCAGCGCGGCGATCGCGACCGCGATGCCGCCGATGAGGCCGTAGACGCGCCCCTTCTCGGCCGCGGGCAACGGGTTCGGCGGCACGGCGGCGGACCCGCGCAGGTGCTTGCGGCCGAGCTGGTACTGGATCAGGCCGAGCGCCATGCCGATCGCCGCGACCGCGAAGCCCGCGTGGAAGCCGATGCCGGCCGCGAGCGCGCCGGTGATCAACGGCGAGACGAAGCCACCGATGTTGATCGCCATGTAGAAGACGGTGAAGCCGGCGTCGCGGCGCGTGTCGTGCTTCTCGTACAGGCCGCCGACGACGGTGGAGATGTTCGGCTTGAGCAGGCCGGTGCCGAAGACGATGAAGACCAGGCCGAGGTACACGCCCGCGATCCCGATCGGCAGCGCCAGTGCGATGTGACCGCACATGATCAGGATGCCGCCGTAGAACGTGGCGCGCTGGCCGCCGAACACGCGGTCCGCGAGCCAGCCGCCGGCGACACCGGACATGTAGACCGCGGTGCCGTAGATGGCGACGACGGACAGCGCGAGCGCCTTGTCGATGCCGAGACCGCCGTGCGACACGGCCGTCCACAGGTAGAGGCCGAGGATGGCCTTCATCCCGTAGAACGAGAACCGTTCCCACAGTTCGGTGAAGAACAGCGTGGACAGGCCTCGGGGGTGCCCGAAGAAGCCCTTGTCCTGGCTGGAGATGCTGGCGCTAGGGGCGCTCACGTCATCGTCCTCTCGTGTCAACTTCTGTCACGGCGGATTCGGTGGAGGCTACGCCGAACGTTCGTACGGCCAGTAATCGAGGTTGCGTCCAAGTGGCCCAACTCTCGTGCCGGGGTGCGCGATTGAGCGGGATTTGATGCACTGCTGACATGGACTTGATCCAGGCGCACGGACTGGCCATGACGGAGTTCGACCGTCGGGTGCGGGAGATCGCCCCCGACCAGTGGGTGCTCGGCACCCCCTGCCGCGAGTGGTCCGTCAGAGACCTCGTCGGACACCTGGTGTACGAACAGCTCTGGGCCCCTGAGTTGCTCGCGGGCTGCACGGTCAAACAGGTCGGGGACAGGTTCGACCACGACAACCTGGGCGACGACCCGCTGGTGTCCTGGGTGGTCGCGGCCGCGGCGGCGCGCGAGGCGTGGCTGGAGCCGTCGGCGTTGACCAAGCAGGTGAGCGTGTCGTTCGGGACCATCGACGCCGAGGAGTACTGCTGGCAGATGACCACGGATCTGGCCGTGCACGCGTGGGACCTGGCGCGGTCCATCGGTGCCGACGAGCGGATCGATCCGGACCTCGCCTCAACGGTCCTCGCCTACGTGGAGCGGAATGCCGAGGAGTGGAGCAAGACTCCGGCGTTCGACTCACCGGTACCGGTCGCCCTGGACGCCGACGACCAAACCCGACTAATAGGACTGTTGGGACGTAAGCCCTAGCCTCTTGACGCCTGTCACTTAAGTTGCGCAAAGTAGTGCCACCGCCGCTTTCAGTAAGGAAAGTTACCTGTCGAAAGAGGTGGCAATGCGCAAGCTCGCCCCAGGGCTTTTCGCCGTGTCCGCGCTCGTGGCTTCCGTCCTGGCCTCCCCCGCCGCCCAGGCCGCCGGTCCGAGTGCCTCGCAGTTGCTCGCCAAGCTCACGTCGTGCCAGCAGATCTCCAGCGGCAAGTACCGCAGCGACACCGAAACCGCCGCGAACATCCCGGTCTGCGGCAAGAACGGTGCCGTTTGGTACAAGGCCGACCTGGACGTCGACTGCGACGGTCAGGTCACCAGCAAGTGCAACAAGAACACCGACCCGTGGTTCCAATCCGACACCGCCTTCCACGACTCGAAGGGCAAGCCGCTGGTCGCGGACAAGCTCCCGTACGTGGTCGTGCCGTCGGCCAGTGGCACGTGGGACTACCGCAAGTTCGGCATCCAGGGTGGTGGCGTCGTGGCCGTCATCTACAACAACAAGGTCGAGTACGCCGTTGTCGGTGACACGGGCCCGACGAACATCATCGGCGAGGCGTCCTACGCCACCGCGGCGGCCCTGGGCATCAACCCCGACCCGAAGAACGGCGGGACCGACGGCCCGGTGCACTACATCTACTTCAAGAACTCGAAGGTGTCGCCGATCGAGGACCACGCGAAGGCCACGTCCACCGGCGAGGCCCTGGCCCAGCAGTTCCTCAACAACAACTGAGTGCTTGAAGCGCCCCGCCCCGCATCCCCCTCTGCCTCCTGCGAGGCGGGGCGCTCCTCCCCCGATCGCGACTGCCCGGATCCCCCCGGACCGGTCGGCCGCAGTGCATTTCTACAGGTTGATCGTTGTCCGGTGTCGGAGCGTGCTGACTGGACAACGAGCTCCGGACAACGTTTTGGTCTCTCACACGCGCCAGCCCCGGCGCCGGATGCGCCGGGGCTGGCGGGTGCCGGACGGATCAGCCGACGTGTGATCGACGTCCGCACCGGTGGTCGGTCATGGGTGGACCGCTTCCGAAGCGTGCCAGGCCGTCGTGTCCGGCCTCTGAACGTCAGGTGACCTTCTTCTCGAGTGTGACGCACCTGATGCCCACGGCGTCGAAGTGCTCGCCGGACTTCACGAACCCGGCGCTCTCGTACAACCGCAGGTTCTCGTCGCTCTCCGCGCCCGTGAACAGCCAGACGACCTCACCGGGCGCCAGCGCGCAGACCGCTTCGAGCAACCGCCGCCCGAGCCCCCTGCCCTGCTGGTCCGGCGCCACCGCGAGCCGTGCGACCTCCATGCGCGCGCCGTCGACCTTCCCCCTGACACTGCCCACGAGCCGATGCCCGTCCCACGCCCCGAGCGCGGGCATACCGGACTCGACGTGCTTCCTGATCTCCTCGACCGTCTCGACGAGCGGCGGCAGCTCCCACGCCCCGTACCTCCTCGCCTCGGCGAGATAAGCGGCGCGCTGGATCGTCATGACCTCGCCGGCGTGCCCCGGTTCCAGCGGTCCGATGTGGACGGTCATGGCCCGGTGACCCCCGGCGTCCAGCTCTCCGGCAGCCCGCTCTCGGTGAGGATGATCTGGTGGTCGTGGAATCCCTCCGGCGCGTCCGACTGCCACGGCCACTGCCCCTGCGGCGTCGGCACGATGATCTGCACGGCCGCGAACTCCGACCCGTCGTAGAGCAGGTACGCGCTGCCGAAGAACTCGGGGTAGAACCCCTTGTAAACCCGCTCGAACGTGACCGGCACGCCCTCGAAGAAGTCGTGGTACAGCTTGCCGGGCAGGAACCGCTCACCACCGCTGGCCCGCTGCACGTACATGTTGATCAGGTTCTCGCCCATGCCCTGCGGCAGCCCGATCACCACGGCCTCCGCCACCCCGAACCGCCGCCACGCCCCCACCGAGAACACGTAGCCCGCGCCCTCGGCGTCCGGGTTCACGACGATGTTGGTGTGGCCGTGCCGGTCGGCGGCCGAGAGCAGCCGGGCACGCAATGCGATGTCTTCGTCGGAAAGCACGGCATCCACCCTACGCAGCGAAACAGCTTGGAGCTTCTCCAAGGCTCCCACCTTCAGGCAGATTTGGCCGGAAACAATGGAGTGCGAACGGGTTCGACTCCTAGCGTTCCTCCATGCCCAAGAGATCGTCCAGCGTGGTGGGCCGCGAGTTCGGCAACGGCGTCCGTGCCGCCATCGAGCGCACCGGACTCACCCAGCGCAAGCTCGCCGAGCTGCTCGGCTGGCAGGAGGCCAAGATCTCCGACCTGTTGGCCGGCAAAGGCGGTGTGAACAAAGAAGAAGTCATCGCACTGCTCGCGTACTGCCGCACGACCGCAGAAGAACGCGACCGCCTGGTGGCGCTGTTCCTGGAGTCCGGGGAGAAGGGCTGGCTTCAGTTTCCGCAGGACGGCGTCCCTGACCAGGTCCACACCTTCATCGAACACGAGAAGAAGGCCAAGAAGATCATCGCTTGGTCGCCGACCCTGGTCCCAGGCGTACTTCAGATTCCCGAGTACGTCCATGTCGTCACCGAAGCCTCTCCGGTGATCGAGGCCGACGACGTACCCGCCGTCGCCGCGGCGAGGAGCGCACGGTCGAAGATCCTCGACGGCAGCCGCCAGTTCATCTTCTACGTGCACGAGTTCGCGCTGCGGCTGCAGGTCGGCGGCGTCGAGGTGTGGCGGGAACAGCTGGCACATCTGTTGAGAGTGTCGGTGCGAAGGTACGTCAGCATCCGTGTCATCCCGGCGTCAGCCGGAGTGCACGCGGGCACGGCGGGTGGCTTCTACGTCATGGAGTTCCCGAAGTACCCGACCGTCGTCTACCTGGAGACCCTGAACCGCTGCCTCTTCCTCGACGACGTCGAGACCGTCGAGGTGTACGAGACCACTCTCAAGAAGCTCGCTGCCGTTGCTTTGGATGAGGAAGAATCGAGGGCGGTGATCGACAGCATCTTGGAGGGCCTCTGATGACCGTCTGGCGCAAGAGCAGCTACAGCGGTAGCGGCGCGGACTGCGTGGAGATCGGTACCGGCGTCGGCATCCGGGACAGCAAGGCGCCGTCCACCCACCTGCCGGTCTCCCGCGAAGCCTGGACCGCGTTCCTCAAGCTGGCTCGACGCGGTTGAGCTCCAGAACGCGAACGCCGGCCCCGCGGGACCGGCGTTCGTTGCGTGCGGGTCTCAGCCGACCTCGGCCATGACCTCGTCCGACACGTCGAAGTTCGCGAAGACGTTCTGCACGTCGTCGCAGTCCTCCAGCGCGTCGATCAGCTTGAAGATCTTCTTGGCGCCCTCGGCCTCCAGCTGCACCGACACCGACGGCAGGAAGCTCGACTCGGCCGACTCGTAGTCGATGCCCGCGTCCTGCAGCGCCTTGCGCACTCCGATCAGGTCGCCCGCCTCGGACACGACCTCGAAGGCCTCGCCCAGGTCGTTGACCTCCTCGGCACCGGCCTCCAGCACCGCCAGCATCACGTCGTCCTCGGTCGTGCCCGCCTTCGGCACGATCACGACGCCCTTGCGGCTGAACATGTACGCCACCGAGCCGGGGTCGGCCATCGAACCGCCGTTGCGGGTCATCGCGGTGCGGACCTCGGTGGCGGCGCGGTTGCGGTTGTCGGTGAGGCACTCGATGAGCACCGCGACACCGTTGGGGCCGTAGCCCTCGTACATGATCGTCTGCCAGTCGGCGCCGCCGGCTTCCTCGCCGCCGCCGCGCTTGCGGGCGCGCTCGATGTTGTCGAGCGGCACCGAGTTCTTGCGGGCCTTCTGGATCGCGTCGTACAGCGTCGGGTTGCCATCCGGGTCCCCACCACCGGTGCGGGCCGCCACCTCGATGTTCTTGATCAGCCGCGCGAAGAGCTTGCCGCGCTTGGCGTCAATGGCGGCCTTCTTGTGCTTGGTGGTCGCCCACTTGGAGTGGCCGCTCATTTCTCCTCCGAACCAGTCAAACCACGAACCATGTCCACGAACAGGCGGTGGACGCGCTCGTCCCCCGTGAGCTCCGGGTGGAACGCCGTGGCCAGCACGTTGCCCTGCCTGACCGCGACGATCCTACCGGCGGCGTCGCCCGCCTCGGCCGTAACGGGCACCGTAGCGAGAACCTCGACGTCTCCGCTCACCGCCTCCACCCACGGCGCACGGATGAACACGGCGTGCACCGTCTCACCGGCCAGGTCGAGGTCGGTCTCGAACGAGTCGATCTGCCGCCCGAAGGCATTGCGCCGGACCGTGACGTCCAAACCGCCGAGTTGGTGCTGGTCCTCCCGGCCGTCGAGCACGGTGTTGGCCAGCAGGATCATGCCCGCGCACGACCCGTACGCGGGAAAGCCCGCCTTGATCCTGGCCCGCAGCGGTTCGAGCAGCTCGAAGTTGTCCAGCAGCTTGCTGATGGTCGTCGACTCGCCGCCCGGGATCACGATGCCGTCCAGCTCGTCGAGCTCCTCGGGACGGCGGATGGGGCGTGCGGTGACGTCGCACTTGGCCAGTGAGATCAGGTGCTCCTGGACGTCGCCCTGCAGGGCGAGCACGCCGATGACGGGTGGGGCAGCGACAACCATGCCCACCAGCATATTTCAGGCGCCGGGGACTCCTGACAGCGGTCGTCCCTGGGCGTTTCAGCCCAGCGCGCGGTGATCGTTTTTCGTCCCGACGGACGTCGATCCTGCCGAGTTAACGACGTTAACTCAGCGGGGTGTCCAGCATCGACGACCACATGACCACCCTGCCCCGCGATCCGCGCGCCGACGAGTACCCGATGCCGTTCGTGCCGCACGGCTGGTACGCGGTTCTGCGCAGCGTCCAGCTCCCCCGCGGGAAGGTCGTGCCCCTGCACTACTTCGGCCGAGCCCTCATCGCCTTCCGCGGCCCCGACGGACGGCCCGCCGTGCGCGACGCCCACTGCCCGCACTACGGCGCCCACCTCGGCGTCGGCGGGAAGGTGGTGGACGGGCAGGTCGAGTGCCCGTTCCACGGCTGGCGGTTCGGCGCGGACGGCCGCTGCACGTACGCGCCGTTCGCGGCCCGGCCGCCGAAGGTGTCGATCGACGGGTTCGAGGTCCGCGAGCACAGCGGGCTGATCTTCGTCCACACCGGCCCCGACGCGCCGGCCTGGGAGGTGCCGGAGATCCCGGAGGCCACCGCCCGCGAGTTCGCGCGGCCCATCGACGACGTGCAGACCGCGCGCATCCACATCCAGGAGATGCGCGAGAACATCGTCGACGAGTCGCACTTCCACTTCATCCACGGCCAGAGCGAGCCGCCGGTGCAGAACCTGGTGGTGGACGGGCCGTTCGCCGAGGTCCGCGGCCGGTTCGGGCGGCGGGTGCTGGCCTGGGAGGTGGACAACACCTTCGACGTGTTCATGTACGGCCCCGGCGTGATGGTGGTGCGCGTGTTCGGCAAGCTGCTCTCGCTGACCGCCATCGCGCTCACCACGCCGATCGACGACCGCACGAGCGAGCTGCGGATGCTCTACCACGTGCGCAAACCCGCCGGGCTGCCGTTCCTCGCGCCGCTGCTCAAGCTCGTCTTCCGCACGCAGGCCCTGGGCGAGGTGCGCGAGGAGGTCCGCATCTGGGACCACAAGATCCACCAGGCCCGCCCGGTGCTGCTGCAGCACGAACGCGGCATCAAGGCGCTGCGGCGCTGGTACGCCCAGTTCTACCCCGCCGACGCCGCCGGTTCGTGACCGCACGCGGGGACCTTTCGTGCGCTCGGAGAGTACGAAAGCTCCCCGCGTACTCCATCAGCCCGCACTCTGCCGATCCGGTTCGATGAGCAGCACGACCCGCACTTCGTCCCGCGAATACGGGCCGCCGATGTACTTGGTGGCGATTCGGTCGACGATCTCCCACGCGGCGTCGCCCTCCAGCCACTCCACGACCCGACCGCGGACGACGACCGGGTGGAACGGGTTGTCCGCGGGCGTCAGGGAGAACGCGACCCGCGGGTCGCGGCGCAGGTTGCGGGCCTTCTGACTGTGCGGGCCGGTCATGATCGCGATGTGGTCGCCGTGCGTGCCGACCCACACGGGCACGGAGTGCGGGCTGCCGTCGGGCAGCACGGTGGCGAGGTGGGCGAGCGCGGTGGTGTCGAGCGCGGCGCGGACTTCGGGCTTGATCATCGCTGGACCTCGTAACGGAGGTGGGTGACGCCGGGCGCGGGGACGGCCTCGACGAGGTTCAGGCGCACGTGCGTCGGCAGCGCCTGGAAGAACGGGCGTCCCCCGCCGAGCAGGATCGGCACCTGGTGCAGGACCACCTCGTCGACCAGACCGGCTTCGAGGGCCGAGGCGAGGACTCCGCCACCCATGAGGCCGACGTCCTTGCCCTCGGCCAGTTCGAGAGCGGCCTTGATCGCGTCCTCGATGCCGGTGGTCACCAGGGTCTGGCGAGAGGTGATCTCCGGCGCCGGGCGGTGGCTGAGCACGACCACCCTCGCGCCCGGATGCGGGCTGCCGCCGCCGAAGTGCTCGGAGTCCTCGTAGGTGTTGCGTCCGGCCACCACCGCGCCGACCCGCGCGGCGAGGAAGTCGAAGACCTTCGCGCTGGGTTCGCTGAGCTTGAAGCCGTCGAACACCTGGCTGGGCGTGTCGCCGTCGAAGTACCAGTCGAAGAGCATGCCGCCGTCGCCGAGCCCGCGGCCGGGACCGGGTTCGCGGCCCGTGATGTACCCGTCGGCCGAGACCGAGTGAGCGCTGATCACCTTGCCCATTGGCTTCCCCTCAGTTGAGTTCCTTGAGGGAACCCTAGCAGCCGTGAGTTCCCTCAGGGAACCCCAATTGCTAAAGTCGTGGGCATGCAGCGAACGGACTTCGGCAAGATGGCGTGCTCCATCGCCCGCACGCTCGACGTCATCGGCGAGCCGTGGTCACCGTTGATCCTGCGGGACGTGTGGGTCGGCATGAGCCGGTTCGAGCAGCTCCAGGCCGATCTGGGCATCAGCCGCAAGGTGCTGACCGAGCGCCTGAACCACCTCGTGGACCACGGCGTCCTCGAACGCCGTCCCTACGACAACCGCCCGCGCTACGAGTACGTGCTGACGCCCAAGGGCACCGAGCTGGTCGACCTGCTGATGGTCATGGCCGGGTGGGGCGACCGGTGGCTCGCGGGCGAGGCGGGGCCGCCGGTCCTCTACCGGCACCACGCGTGCGGGGAGATCAGCAGCGTCGACCTGAGCTGCGCCCACTGCGGCAAACCGATGCACGCGCCCGACGTCGACGTGCTCGCCGGCCCCGGCTCGGCCTAGCCGCCGAGTGCACGCGGGGACCTTTCGTACTGCACGAGAGTACGAAAGCTCCCCGCGTGGCGTTCAGTGCTCGTCGTAGTGGCCGTCGTGAGCGGCGTGCCGGTGTCCGTCGTGCACGTAGTCGACGTGGTCGGCGTGAGGGACCGCCACGTGACCGCACCCGTCGCCGTGCGCGTGGTCGTGCGCATCGTGTGCGGTGTGGCCGGACGGTTCGCACTCGTCGAAGTGGCCGTCGTGTTCGCGGTGCAGGTGGCCGTCGTGCACGTAGTCGACGTGATCGCTGTGCGGCACCCCGACGTGCCCACAACCCTCGCCGTGGACGTGGGAGTGCTCGACGTGCTCAAGGTGGCTCGTTGTCATGGGGTCAGGCTGCGCCAACGCGTCGTTCCGCGCGTGCCGGGCCGCCCGGCCGGGTGACACCCGAAAGCCGCGAGCCGCCCCCTTCGTGAGGGGACGGCTCGCGATCATCACCGAACCACGGTCAGTCGACGGTGACGAGCTGCTCCTGCGCGGATCCGACCGGCCGGCGCGACTTCACGAAGCGCCATCCGAGGAACAGCACGAGAGCAAGAACGGGAATCGACCAGAACGCGATCTTCTCCGCCGTGCCGGCGAACGCCATCTGCCCGATCACGAGCGCGAGGAACACCAGCGTTCCCCACGACGTGTAGGGCGCGCCGGGCATCCGGTACGACGGCCGCTCCACCTGGCCCGCCAACGCCTTCTTGCGCAGCTTCATCTGGCAGATGATGAGCGTGGCCCACGTCGAGACGACACCCAACGACGCGATGGCGATCGCGATGTCGAACGCCTCCTTGGGCACCAGGTAGTTGAGCACCACGCCGAACAGGTACGCGGCACCGGTGAAGAGGATGCCGCCGTACGGCACGTGCCGGGAGTTCATCTTGCCGGTGAACGCCGGCGCCTCGCCCTTCTGCGCCAGCGACCGCAGGATGCGGCCGGTGGAGTACAGGCCCGAGTTGCACGACGACAGCGCGGCCGTCAGCACGACGGCGTTCATGATGTCGCCGACGGCCGGGATGCCCAGTGCGGAGAACACGGTCACGAACGGCGACTCGGTGCCGGTGAAGTGGTCCCACGGCAGCAGCATCGTCAGCAGCAGCACGGAACCGACGTAGAAGATCGCGATCCGGTACACCACGCCGTTGATGGCGCGCGGCATGATCTTCTCGGGGTCCTTGGTCTCGCCCGCCGCGATGCCGACGAGCTCGATGGCCGAGTAGGCGAAGACGACGGCCTGCAGGGTCATCAGGGCGACGCCGAAGCCGTGCGGGAACAGGCCGCCGTGGCCGAGGGTGTTCGACACCGACGCCGTGGTGCCGCCGATGTCCGCGGCGCCGATCACCAGGCCGATGCCGGTCACCAGGAACACGATGATGGCCGTGACCTTGATGACGGAGAACCAGAACTCCAGCTCACCGAACAGCTTCACGGACAGCATGTTGATCGACACGAGCACGACCAGGGCCACCAGCGCGGTGATCCACTGCGGCGCGTGGGGAAACCACTTGTGCATGTAGATCGCGACGGCGGTGATCTCGGCGATGCCGGTCATCGCCCAGTTGACCCAGTACATCCAGCCGGACGTGAAACCCGCCCACGGGCCGATGAACTCGCGGGCGTACTCCACGAAGCTGCCGGCCACCGGGCGGTGCAGCACGAGCTCGCCCAGCGCGCGCATGACGAAGAACGCCGCGAGGCCGCACACCGCGTAGGACAGGATCAGCGACGGCCCCGCGGTGGCGAGGCGTCCGCCCGCACCCAGGAAGAGGCCGACGCCGATCGCGCCACCGATCGCGATCATCTGCACCTGACGCTTGCTCAGCGCCTTGGTGTAGCCGTCCGCATCAGTTTCCAGAGAACTCACGAGGGGTTCCTTCCGAAACGGAAAAATGCTCGCGTCGGAACCTCCCGCGCCCCGACGCGCTGTTGCCGGGGACCTTAGTGAGTGGCGGTCATCACCAAGTAATCAGTTGGGGAAGGCTTAACGTAAGGGACATCACACAGGGCGGCGTTCAGGTCCTCCCAAATGTCGTCGACGTGCTCAAGTCCAACTGAAATGCGCAGCAAATTCTCGGGAACGCCCGATGCGCGCAGTTCTTCGCCGGGTACCAGCCGATGGGTGAGCGCCCACGGGTGCTCGATCAGGGTGTCGACCGAGCCCAGCGAGACCGCGGGCGTGACCAGCCGGAGCCGCCGCACGATCGCGGTCGGGTCGCCGTGCACGCCGAACGCGATCATCGCGCCGGTCCCCCGCAGCTGCACCGACGCGGACGGGTAGCGCACGAACTCCACGGCGTCGTGCTCGGCGAGCCGCACGGCCAGCACGGCGGCACTGCGCGAAGCCGCCTCGATCCGCAACGGCAGCGTCGCCAGCCCGCGGTGCAGCAGGTAGCCGCCCAACGGGTGCAGCACGGCGCCGGTGATGATCCTGACCTGCCGCAACGCCGCCGCGCGGTCCTCGGAGCAGGCCACCACACCGCCGAGCACGTCGCCGTGCCCGCCGAGGTACTTGGTGCCGGAGTGCAGGACGTACGAGGCGCCGTGCAGGGCCGGGTTCTGCAGGATCGGCGTGGCGAAGGTGTTGTCGACCATGACCGGCACCGCCCCAGCCTGCCGCACGACGTGGTCGATGTCGACCTGGTCGAGGTTCGGGTTGGCCGGCGTCTCGACGACGACGAGCCCGGTGTCCGGCCGGATCGCGGAGGACACCAGACCCGCTTCAACGTAGGTGGTGGAGACGCCCAGCAGACCGGACGACAGCAGGTGGTCGGTGCCGCCGTAGAGCGGCCGCACGGCCACGACGTGCGGCTTTCCGGCCATCACGCACGCCGCCTGGATCACCGCGGTGACCGCGGCCATGCCGCTGCCGAACGCGACCGCGGCCTCGGTGTGCTCAAGCCCCGCGAGGGCCTGCTCGAACCGGGCGACCGTCGGGTTGTGCAGCCGTGCGTACACGGGCGACGACGCGTGCGCCGCGCCCGTGGCCCACTCACCCAGTGCGGCCCCGCCGAGCGCCTGGTCGGGCACGGGGTAGGTGGTGGACAGGTCGATGGGAGGTGCGTGCACGCCCAGCTCGGCGAGGTCGTCGCGGCCGCCGTGCACTGCGATGGTCTCGATGCGCGTCATGGCCGGAATGGTGGAGACTTCCTCGTCGGAACGGGTGCTCAACCGCAATGGATTCGACAGAACGGAGATTCACCGTGCTGGATTCGATCGACGAGGCGATCGTGCGGGAGCTGCGGAAGGATGCGCGGCTGCAGAACAAGGACCTGGCCGAACGCGTGAACGTCGCGCAGTCGACCGCCGTGGTGCGGCACCGGGCGTTGCGGGAGCGCGGGGTGATCACCGGCTACCACGCCGAGGTCGACCTGAGCGCGCTCGGCCGGCCGGTGCAGGCGATGCTCGCGTTGAAGATCCGTCCGCACACGAAGGAGATCGTCGACCCGTTCATGGCTTACGTGCTGTCGTTGCCCGAAACTCTTGCGCTTTCCCACGTGACCGGTCCGGAAGATTTCCTGGTGCATGTCGCGGTATCGGACGTCGGACACCTGCAACGGCTCGTGCTCGACAAATTCACCAGCCGGCGAGAGGTGACAGAGGTTCACACCAATCTGCTCTTTTCGCACGTGCGCAAGCACTAACTGGCGAGCCGCAATGCGGGGGCGAGCTGATCACGTCCGTCAATGCCGAGTTTGCGATAAACCTTGGTCAGGTGGATCTCGACGGTGCGCAGTTGCACGAACAGCGCGGCGGCGATCTCCCGGTTCATCTTGCCCTCGGCGGCCAGCGCGGCGACCCGTCGTTCGGACTCGGTGAGCCCGGCCGGTCCGGCGGCCAGCTCCTGGCGGATCTCCTCGGCGAGGTCCTCGACTCCGCAGTCGTCGGCGAGGTCCACGGCGATCCTCAGCTCGGCGCGGGCGGGCTTGACCCGTCCGGCCAGGTGCAGTGCCCGGCCGAGCGCGAAGTGGCTGCGCGCCCGTTCCAGCAGGGCACCGGTCTTGGCGAGGAGTTCGACCGATTCCTCAAGCAGCGCAATGCCTTCGACGCCTTTGCCGATGCCCTGTTCGCGCAACACCGCGGCCAACGGCAACACCGCGCCGCACGCGCGCGCGAGCCGTTCCTCAGCGGCGAGGTGGTCTCCTCCGAGGGGCAACCGCCACGACGTGCTGTCGCAACCGCGCGCTCGCAGCCGTTCGCCGCAGTCGAGCAGGTCCCGCACGCCGTCCTTGCGCCGCTCGGCCGCGATCCGCACCCGTCCGCGCGCGGCCAGCAGCGCCGGTGCCCCGAACAGGTCGGGCACCTCGCCCGGCACGACCTCGAACACCTGCGCCGCCACCTCGGCCTCGCCCATGTCCAGCAACGTCAGCGCGAGCCCGGTCAGCGCGGCGAAGACCGGCGTCGACCACCGTGCCGCCCCACAGCTTTCGAGGGTGGCGAGCGCCTCGCGGGCATCCGACTCGGCGCCCGCCAGCCGTCCGAGGTCCCGCAGGCACGCCGAACGTGCCGTGAGCGCCGCCGCCACGCACGGCCGGTGCTGCCACCTCCGCGCGATGGTCAACGCACGGTCAGCACGCGCGTAGGCGGCCGTCAGTTCGCCACGCATCCTCAGGAAACCGATCGCCCGCAGGTACGGGTCGAACTCCGCCGGCGTCGCGGGCACGACGTCCGGGTCGCCGGCCTCGTCCGGCTCGAACTCCGGTTCCTCCCCCAGCAACGCCAGCAGGCCGGGCAGCGCGGGGTGCGCCGGATCGGCCTCGCCCAGGTGGTCCACAGCCGCCGGGACGTCCACATAGGACTCCGCCTCGCCCAGTTCCGCCAGCAGCGCACCGGATCCCGGCTCGGTCATGGCCCGGCGCAGGTAGCGGACGGCGTCGGCGACCCGGTTGCGAGCGCGGGCCCGTCTGGCGGCCGACACCAGCACCTCGGTCGCCCACTCCTCGTCCAGCGGCCGGGTCTCGACCAGGTGCTCGGCCACCGCCTCCGCCGAGGCGCCGGTCTCGACCAGCAGGCGAGCCGCGGCGGAGTGCAGGTCCTGACGTTCGGTGATGGTCAGTTCCTCGCGAAGGGTGTTTCGCACCAACGGATGCACCAACTCGCCGTCAGCCGACAGCAGCCCCATGCGGTGCAACGCGGCGATCGTGCCGGCGAGCTCGCACGGTTCGATGCCGATCAGTTCGGCGACGCGCGGCAACGTGACCTCGCCACCCAGCACCGCCAGCGCGTGCAGGGCATCGGGCGCGTGCGGGGCGAGGCGGCGCAGCCGGACGTTGACGGTCGGCAGCAGTGCGGGCGCGGTCTCACCGGGGTACGCCCGGATCAGGTTGAGCAGCAGCAACGGGTTGCCGCCCGCCTGCGCGCGGCAGAACGCCACGAACTCCTCGCCGACCGCCTGCCCCAGCTCCTGCTCGACCAGCGCCCGCACGCCGTCACCCGACAGCTCGTCCAGCCGGATCTCACCGGTGCTCGCGGCGAGCAGCTCCTCCAGCGTCTGCGGCCCGGCGCACACCTCGCCCGCGCCGATGCCGGCCAGCGCGAACACCGGCAGGTGCTCGATGCGGTGCGGGAGGGTGCTCAGCCACTGCAACGAGGGCTGGTCGGCCCACTGCGCGTCGTCGACAACGATGGCCACGGGCCGTTCGGCGGCCATGCGCGCGAGGGCGCGGTGCAGAACGTGCAGCTCGGGCAACGTCACGGGCCCAGGTTCGGCGAGTGCGTCGGACTGCCCCAGCGCGGCGGCGATGCGCGGCAGGTGCCGTGCCTCCTCGCCGGGCCGCACGCACACGAACAACCGGCTGACCAGCCCGAACGGCAGCTCCCGTTCGAGATAGCTGCCCCGCGCGGCCAACACCGTGAACCCGCGTTGCGCGGCCAGCTCCCGCGCGGTGGTGAGCAGCGCCGTCTTGCCTGCTCCCAGCCCGCCGGTGGCCACCAGGAGGTGCCCGTCACCGCCTGCCGCCGCGGTCAGCGCCTCGGCCAGCTGAGTCGTCTCCCGGTCCCGCCCGACCAGTCCAGGTTTCACGCCCATGGGTCCATCTGAGGCCTGTCGCCCATCGGGCGCCTATCGCGGAGACATCGCACGCCTGGTGGAGGGCATCACGCCACCCCGGCGAGCCTCAACCCGGCCGTCGTGGCCGCGGCCAGCACGATCACCGCGACGAACGGCGCCTTCCGCCACGCCGCCAGCCCGCCCACCAACACACCCGTAGCGAGCGCCCAGCCCCCGAAGTGCTTCCCACTGGTCAACGCCGTGACCGCGACCAGCGCGAACAGCAACACGGTCGCCGATGCCGTCATCAGCTCGTTGACCTTCGCAGGCAGCGTCACGCGGTCGCGCAGCAAAGGCCCGGCGAACCGGATCGCGAACGTGCCTGCGGCGAGGATCAGGACTGCGGCGACGGGCACGACTCCTCCTTCTTCGTGGTGCGGAACGCGAACAGTCCGGCCAGCGCCAGCAGCACGGGCACGCCCGCGGGCAGGAACGGCGTGGTCGCGAGCGCTATCACGGCGCCGACCAGGGCCGCGTTGCGCGTGGCCGCGTCCTTCAACGCGGGCAGGGTGAGCGCCAGCATCGCCGCCGGGAACGCCGCGTCCAGCCCGAACGCCGCCGTGTCGCCGATGACCTGGCCCGCGAGCGCGCCCACGAGCACGGCGATGTTCCAGCAGAAGAACAACGACACGCCGCACGCCCAATAGGCCGCACGCGCTCTCGCGGGGTCCTTCTGCGACATCGCGAAGGCCGTCGACTCGTCGATGAGCAGGTGGCTGCCGACGACGCGGGCCAAGGGGCTCTTGCCCAGCACGTCGCCGACCGCCAGACCGAACGGCAGGTGCCGGGCGTTGAGCACGAGACCGGCCAGCACCGCGGCGGCAGGGCTGCCACCGGCGGCGACGATGCCCACCGCCATGAACTGCGAGCCGCCCGCGAAGATCAGCAGCGACATCAGCACCGGCAGCCACCACGGCAGGCCGGAGCCGACCGCGATCGCGCCGAAGGAGGCACCGGTCACCGCGGCACCGAGTGCCACTGCGGCCACGTCACGCAGGAGCACAGCATCAAGGGTTCGCCATATCGAACGCATCACCCACTACGATGAACACCTGAACGGGTGTTCGTCAAGACGAACGGATGGACTTCTGTGTCGAACGCACCACTCGAACTCATCGCGGCCAACCTCCGGCGTGAGCGCGAGCGCACCGGCCTCTCGCTGTCCGAGCTGGCGAAGAAGGCCGGAATCGCGAAGTCGACGCTCTCCCAGCTGGAGTCGGGCACCGGAAACCCCAGCGTGGAGACCCTGTGGGCACTCGGGGTGGCGCTGGGCGTGCCGTTCGGCAGCCTCGTCGAGCCCGCCGTGCCGCGCGTCCAGGTGATCCGCGCCGGCGAAGGCCCGGTCATCTACTCCGAGCGCGCGCACTACACCGCCACGCTGCTGGCCGCGTGCCGTCCGGGCACCAAGCACGACATCTACTGGATGACCATGGAACCGGGCGGCGCCCGCGAATCGGATCCGCACATGCCCGGCAGCGTCGAGCACATGATCGTGGCGTCTGGGCGCTGCCTGGCGGGACTCGCCGACGACCCGGTCGAGCTCGGGCCGGGTGACTACATCGTCTATCCCGGCGACCTGCCGCACATCTGCAAGGCGCTGGAACCGGGAACGACCGCGGTGCTGGTCTCGGAGCACACGGTGTGACGCCTTTTCTCCCCACTCAACCGTATAGCAGAGAGGGGGCCTTGCCACAAGGCCCCGTGCGTCGTTCACACTCATCGCCCTATGCCGGAAAACAGGCGCTGTGGGGAGCACGTGGGGTACGAAGAAGAACTGCAGTCCGAACGCGACTACGTGGCCGGGCTCTACGCACGGCTCGATGCCGAACGCGCGCGCGTGAAGGCGGCGTACCAGTCTGCGCTGGGTGGCACCGGCGAGACCGCGATGGAACGGGACAACGAGGTGCGGGCCCGGCACCGTGAGATGAAGCGGCTCAACGTCGCCGACTACGGGCTGTGCTTCGGCCGGTTGGACAGCGTCGACGGCGACGTCTCCTACATCGGCAGGATCGGCCTGTTCGACGAGGAGAACGACTTCGAACCGGTGCTGCTGGACTGGCGTGCGCCGGCGGCGCGGCCGTTCTACACCGCCACCGGCGCGCGGCCGGAGGGCATGGCGCGGCGCCGCCAGTTCCACACCCGCCGCCGCGCGATCGTCGACTTCACCGACGAGGTCTTCGGCCGGCTCGGCGAGGAGCACGGCGACGTGGCGCTGCTCGCGGCGTTGAACGCGCCGCGCGGCGAGGGCATGCGCGACATCGTGGCGACCATCCAGGCGGAGCAGGACGCGATCATCCGGCTCGACCACCCCGGTGTGCTGGTGATCGAGGGCGGTCCCGGCACCGGCAAGACCGTCGTGGCGCTGCACCGCGTCGCTTACCTGATGTACACGCAACGAGAGCGCATGGAACGGCACGGCGTCCTCGTCGTCGGCCCGAACCCGGCGTTCCTCAACCACATCGGCCGCGTCCTGCCGTCGCTGGGCGAGTCGGACGTGGTGTTCACGACCGCCGGCGGTCTCCTGCCGGGCCTGCGCACCTCGCTGGAGGACGCGCCGGAGGTCGCGGCGCTCAAGGGTTCGCGGAAGATGGTGGACGTGCTGAAGGCCGCGGTGGCGGACCGGCAGCGGCTGCCCGGCTCGCCGATCCCGATCGGCATGAAGGACGTCGTCGTCGAGATCAACGCCGAGACCGCGGAGTGGGCCAGGCAGGAGGCGCGCGACAGCGGCCTGCCGCACAACGAGGCCCGCAAGGTGTTCACCGAGATCATCACGTACGTCCTGACCGAACGGGCGATCGGCCGGATCGGCAAGGGCTGGCTGTCGCGGTCGGACAAGCAGGGCTGGGAGGACATGCGCTCCGGTCTGCTCAAGGACCTCGCCGACGACGACGCCTTCACGAAGGCGCTGGACGAGCTGTGGCCGTTGCTGACCCCTGAACAGCTGCTGGGCTCTCTGTACTCGTCCCCCGAACGCCTCGCGGCGGCGGGCGCCGACCCGTCGCTGCACCGCGTTCAGGGTGAGGCGTGGACGGTCTCGGACGTGCCGCTGCTCGACGAGCTGCACGAGCTGCTGGGCCGCGACGGCCGGGAACAGGCGGCCGACCAGGCGGCACTGGCCGAGAAGCAGGCCGAGGCCCGGTACGCGGCGGAGGTGCTGGACAGTCTCGTCGGCCGCCAGGACCACATGGACGACGAGGACCACCTGTTCGCCACGGACCTGATGTACGCGGAGGACCTGGCCGAGCGCTTCGACGAGCACGACACCCGCACGCTCGTCGAGCGCGCCTCCGCCGACCGCGGCTGGACCTACCGGCACGTGGTGGTCGACGAGGCCCAGGAACTGTCCGAAATGGACTGGCGAGTGCTGATGCGCCGCTGTCCCGGCCGTTCCTTCACGGTGGTGGGCGACCTGGCTCAGCGCCGTTCGTCGGCGGGCGCCTCGTCGTGGGCCGAGATGCTCGACCCGTACGTGGCGGGCCGCTGGATCTACCGCTCCCTGACGGTCAACTACCGCACGCCGGCCGAGATCATGGCGGTCGCCGCCAACGTGCTCGCCGAGTTCGCCCCGGACGTGCAGGCACCAGAATCCGTGCGCGCCAACGGAATCCAACCGTGGGCACGGCAGATCACCCCGGACGAGCTGCCGGCCGCGATCGAGGAGTTCGTGGCGGCGGAGGCGTCGTTCGAGGGCACCAGCGTGATCATCGGCCCGCCCGGCGTGCCCGGCACCGTGCCGGCGTCGGAGACCAAGGGCCTGGAGTACGACTCGGTGCTCGTCGTCGCGCCGGAACGGATCCTGGCCGACGGACCGCGCGGTGCGGCCGAGCTGTACGTGGCGCTGACCCGTGCCACGCAACGACTCGGCGTGCTGCACCACGAGCCGTTGCCCGCGGCGCTGTCCGGTCTCGCCGAGACGGTGCGCACATGATCCGTTCAGCGGTTCGGGAAGACCCCGGCCGGCCCTAGGATGGGAGGAAGTCTGGGGGGACTGCTCGTGTCGGCCAGACGATCACGTTCACGTCCGCGCCGAACGGGGGCCTTCATGACGACTCCACCCACTCCACCGGACGGACCCGGCGAGCCGGTCAACCTGTGGGCAGCGCCCGCGGGCCCGGCCGCCGGTCCGTTCCGCCCACCCGCGCCGGCCACCGCGGGCCCGCCGTCGCGAACGTCCCGCGTGGTACTGACGATCGCGGCCGTTCTCGGCGTGCTGGTGCTCGGCACGGGCGCCTCCGTCATGTTCCACGCCTTCGTGAAGCACGGCGGCCTTCAGGTCGCCGACACCACCACGCCGTACGGGAAGGCCGGCGACTGCGTGAAGCTGACGGGCGTCTCCGCCTACCCCAAGTACGAGAAGGTCTCCTGCGACGCGGGCGTGCACAACTACACCGTGGGCAAGGTGCTGGGCTCCAAGAGCGAGAAGTGCGGCGAGGACCACAGCGCGTACACGAAGTTCAGCACCGACGACATCCGCCTGTGCCTGATCCCGGTGTTCGTCGAAGGCCAGTGCTACGACTTCTCGTTCGTCGCGGTCGACCCCGAGCTCAAGCCGAAGGAGTGCGGGAAGTACGCCGCGGTGCGGGCGAAGGTGCTCGCGAACACCGTGGACAAGGCCGCGTGCGGGGAGTCGCCCGCGCTGGCGCTGGCGTACCCGGAGATCAAGACCACCTACTGCTTCACCGACACGTACGGCCGCTGACAGCCGGCACGGTCATGCGCCGATCATGGCAGCAGCACGAGCCCGGCGCTGACCTGGTCCGGGAACGACGAAGGCGCACCGCACGAAGCGATGCGCCTTCGTCAGGAAAGCTGATCACCAGCCGCGCTCGGCCAGCCGGTGCGGCTCGGGGATGTCGTCGACGTTGATGCCGACCATGGCCTCACCGAGACCGCGCGACACCTTGGCGATGACGTCCGGGTCGTCGTGGAAGGTCGTGGCCTTCACGATGGCCTCGGCGCGCTGGGCCGGGTTGCCGGACTTGAAGATGCCGGAACCGACGAACACGCCCTCGGCACCGAGTTGCATCATCATGGCGGCGTCGGCCGGGGTCGCGATGCCGCCCGCGGTGAAGAGCACCACCGGGAGCTTGCCGTTCTGCGCGACCTCCTTGACCAGCTCGTACGGCGCCTGGAGCTCCTTGGCGGCCACGTACAGCTCGTCCTCCGGCAGGTTCTGCAGGCGGCGGATCTCGGCGCGGATCTTGCGCATGTGCGTGGTGGCGTTGGAGACGTCACCGGTGCCGGCCTCGCCCTTGGAGCGGATCATCGCCGCACCCTCGGTGATGCGGCGCAGGGCCTCGCCGAGGTTGGTCGCGCCGCACACGAAGGGGACCGTGAAGGCCCACTTGTCGATGTGGTTGGCGTAGTCGGCCGGGGTCAGCACCTCGGACTCGTCGATGTAGTCGACGCCCAGCGAGGCGAGGACCTGGGCCTCGACGAAGTGACCGATGCGGGCCTTGGCCATCACCGGGATCGAGACGGCGTTGATGATCCCGTCGATCAGGTCGGGGTCGCTCATGCGGGCGACGCCGCCCTGCGCGCGGATGTCGGCGGGCACGCGCTCGAGCGCCATGACGGCGACGGCGCCAGCGTCCTCCGCGATCTTCGCCTGGGTGGCGTCGACCACGTCCATGATCACGCCACCCTTGAGCATCTCGGCCATGCCGCGCTTCACGCGGGCGGTGCCAGTGACCTGATCAGTGCTCACGGGCCAACCTTTCACGAGGGAAGTTTCGGTGAACCCATCCTACGTCTCACGTGGCCACCTCACCCAAGCCACTGACGCCCGGAACCAGAAGGCCACTTGCCGATCAACCGCAGGTCGTGACCCCTGTCACGTACCCGGAAGTGAAACGGCCTCATGAGCGCGGACGAGTCCAGTCGGGTCTGTGCACTTGTACCGCGACGGGAACGGGTGTGAGATCGAACACTACGACTTGACGGAGGTCGCCATGGGAAGCAAGAACTCCGACAACTCAGCCCCGGCAGGCGCGGTCGCTGTGGACGACCCGGCCAAGGTCCGCAACGTCGTGCTCGTGGGCCCGTCGGGCGCGGGCAAGACGACGCTCACCGAGGCCCTGCTGGCCGCCACCGGCGTGCTGACCCGAGCGGGTTCGGTCACCGAGGGCACGACCGTCTGCGACCACGATCCGGCCGCGGTCAGGCAACAACGATCGGTGGGCCTCGCCGTGGCCCCGATCCAGCACGGGGACATCAAGATCAACCTGATCGACACCCCCGGATACGTCGACTTCGTGGGTGAGCTCAGGGCAGGACTACGGGCCGCGGACGCGGCCCTTTTTGTTGTCAACGCCTTCGAAGGCGTTGATCCGGCCACCGTCGCGTTGTGGGAGGAGTGCGCTCTCGTCGGCATGCCGCGTGCCGTCGTCATCACACGCACCGACCACCACCGTGCCGACGTGATGACCGAAGTGGTCGCGTGCCAGGCCGCGTTCGGTGCCGGCGTCGTGCCGTTGTACGTGCAGGAGGGTGACCGGCTCGTCGGCCTGCTGACCGAGGGCGACAACTACCCGGAGGAACGCGCCGCGCTGATCGAGGGGATCATCGCCGAGAGCGAGGACGAGACCCTCATGGACCGCTACCTGGCGGGCGAGGAGATCGACCAGGACACCCTCATCGCCGACCTGGAGACCGCGGTCGCACGCGGCTCCTTCCACCCGGTGATGCCCGTGTGCGCCGCGACCGGCATGGGGCTCAACGAACTGTTGGACGGCATCGCGCGCGCGTTCCCGTCACCGCTGGAGCACGAGCTTCCGTCCGTGACATCGGTGGACGGCATCCCCCAGCCCCGCATGGCCCCGGATCCCGGAGGGCCGTTGGTGGCCGAGGTCGTCCGCACCGCGGTCGACTCGTACGTGGGACGCGTGTCGCTGGTCCGCGTCTTCTCCGGCACGCTGCGCCCGGAACGCCCGGTGCACGTCTCCGGTCACGGCATGTCCGACCGCGGCCACGAGGACCACGACACCGACGAACGCGTGGCCCACATCTACTCCCCGCTCGGCGCCTCCCTGCGCGAGGTCCCGTACTGCGTGGCCGGCGACCTGTGCGCGTTGACCAAGCTCACCACCGCCGAGACCGGTGACACCGTCTCCGCCCCCGAGCAGCCGTTGCTGATGGCGCCGTGGGACATGCCCGAACCGCTGTTGCCCGTCGCGGTCGTGCCGCGCACCCGCAGCGACGAGGACAACCTGGCCCGCAACCTCAACCGCCTGGTCGCGAGCGACCCGACCCTGCGCCTGGACCGCAACGCCGAGACGCACCAGATGGTGCTGTGGTGCATGGGCGAGGCGCACGCGGACGTCGTGCTGGCCAGGCTGCGCGCGGGCGGCGCGGAGATCGACACCGAACCTGTGCGCGTACCGCTGCGGGAAACCTTTGCGGGCGCTGCGAAAGGCCACGGCCGGCATGTGAAGCAATCTGGAGGTCACGGGCAGTACGCGGTGTGCGACATCGTCGTCGAGCCGCTCCCGCGCGGCTCCGGCTTCGAGTTCGTCGACAAGATCGTCGGCGGCGCGATCCCCAACCAGTTCATCCCGTCCGTCGAGAAGGGCGTGCGCGCACAGCTGGAGAAGGGCCTGCACGACGGCACCCCGGTGGTCGACGTCCGCGTGACCCTGGTCGACGGCAAGGCCCACTCCGTCGACTCCTCCGACGCGGCGTTCCAGACCGCGGGCGCGCTGGCACTGAAGGAGGCCGCGGCCGCCGGGCGCACCACGTTGCTCGAACCGATGGACGAGGTCGCGATCCGGTTGCCCGACGAGCACATGGGCACCGTGCTGGGCGACCTGTCCGGACGGCGCGGCCGGGTGCTCGGCACCGAGGCCGACGAGGGCGGGCGGACCGTGATCCGGGCCGAGGTGCCGTCGTCGGAACTGCTGCGGTACGCGATCGAGCTGCGCGCGATGACGTCCGGCACCGGCACGTTCACGCGCCGCTTCTCCCGCTACGACCCGCTGCCGGAGGCGCTGGCCGCACGCGCGAGCAGGTAGGCCCGGTCGCTCGCGTGCTCGACGCGCGAGTCCGGGGCGCGGTAGAGGCGGGCCGTCACGGCGAGGCCCGCCCCCGCCAACGCGCGCGCCTCCCCGTCCGGGTCGAGGAACCGGAAGGTCAGGTCGACCTCTTCGTCCCACCACCGCGTGAGGGTTCTCGCTTCGCCTGCTCGCGTTTCCGCGTCGCGCACGTGGAACGCGATCAACGCGTGCCCACCGGGTCGCAGCACGCGTGCGAACTCGGCGTAGGCCGCCGCGCGTTGGTCCGCATCGAGGTGGATGACCGCATACAGACACACGAGCGCCGAAGCCGAGTGCGTCCGGAACGGCAGGGCCGTCATGTCGCCGGCACAGGTGAGAACCGAGGCGTGCGCGCACATCTGCGGTGACAGGTCCACGCCGACTACGGGCACCCTGTCGGCCAGGTAGGCCGCGACATGGCCCGGGCCGCAGCCGACGTCGAGCACCGGGCCGTCCGCCAGCTCGGCGACGGCGTCGAGCAGGACGCGGTCCAGCGGCTTGCCCGCGAGCTCGCCGCTCAGTTCGGTCGCGTAGCGCGCGGCCACGCGGTCGTACGAGCGGCGAGTGCTCACCGGACCACTCTAGGTGTTCTGCGGGAACCCCAGGTTCACGCCACCGTGCGACGGGTCGAGCCACCGCGACGTGACCACCTTCGACCGGGTGAAGAAGTGCACGCCGTGCGGCCCGTACGCGTGCGCGTCACCGAACAGCGACTCCTTCCACCCGCCGAACGAGTAGTAGGCCACCGGCACGGGGATCGGCACGTTCACGCCGACCATGCCGACCTCGATCTCGTTCTGGAACCGCCGGGCCGCGCCACCGTCGTTGGTGAAGATCGCGGTGCCGTTGCCGTACCGGTTGGCGTTCACCATCTCGACGGCGTCCTCGTAGGTGTCGCAGCGGACCACCGACAGCACCGGGCCGAAGATCTCGTCGGTGTAGACCGACATGTCCGTGCCGACGTGGTCGAACAGCGTCGGCCCCAACCAGAAGCCGTTCGCGTCGCCGTCGATCGGGTGGTCGCGGCCGTCCACGACCAGCGACGCGCCCTCGGCCACGCCCGCGTCCAAGTAGGACGTCACCTTGTCCCGGTGCACACCGGTGACAAGCGGGCCCATCTCACACGACGGTCCGGAGCCGACCTTCACGTCCGCGATCCGAGACTTGATCTTCGAGACCAGCGAGTCGCCGACCGCGCCCACGGCCACGACCACCGAGATGGCCATGCAGCGCTCCCCCGCCGAGCCGAACCCGGCGGACACCGCGGCGTCCGCGGCCAGGTCGAGGTCGGCGTCGGGCAGCACGACCATGTGGTTCTTCGCGCCGCCGAGGGCCTGCACGCGCTTGCCGTGCGCGGTGCCGGTCTCGTAGACGTACCGGGCGATCGGGGTGGAGCCGACGAACGAGATCGCCTTCACCGTCGGGTGTTCGAGCAGCCGGTCGACGGCCACCTTGTCACCGTGCACGACGTTCAGCACGCCGTCGGGCAGCCCGGCCTCGGCGAACAGCTCGGCGATGAAGATCGACGCCGACGGGTCCTTCTCCGACGGCTTCAGCACGACCGTGTTGCCGCAGGCGATCGCCGTCGGCACGAACCACAGCGGCACCATCGCCGGGAAGTTGAACGGCGAGATCACGCCGACCACGCCCACCGGCTGCTGGATCGAGTAGACGTCCACGCGCGTCGAGGCGTTCTCGCTGAAGCCGCCCTTGAGCAGCTGCGGGATGCCGCACGCGTACTCCACCGACTCCAGCGCCCGCTGGATCTCGCCGCCGGCGTCCGACACGACCTTGCCGTGCTCGGCGCTCACGATCGCCGCGAGATCGCCCTTGCGCGCGTTCAGCAGCTCGCGGAACTTGAACATCACCGTCGAGCGCTGGGCCAGCGAGGCGTTGCGCCACGACGCGAACGCTTCCGCCGCGGCCGAGACGGCAGCGTCCACTTCGGACACCGACGCGTACGCGACCTGCGACGCCACCTTGCCGGTCGACGGGTCGTAGACGTCGCCGAGCCGTTCCGGTGCCTGGTCCCAGGGCTTGCCGTTGATCCAGTGTTGAATCATTTTGGGCTTGATCACGCCTTCTCCACCGCCTGAGCCAGAATCCCCAGCGCCTCTTCGAGCTCGTCCTCGGTCAGCGTCATCGGCGGCGCCAACCGGATCACGTTGCCGTACAGGCCGCCCTTGCCGACGAGCAGGCCGCGCGCCTTGCACTCGTTCAGCACCGCGGTCGCGGCACCGGGGTTCGGCTCACCCTCCGGGCCGACGAGCTCGATGCCGACCATCAGTCCCTTGCCGCGCACGTCACCGATGACCGGGTGCTTCTCCGCCAGTTCGCGCAGGCCCCCGAGCAGGCGCGAGCCCAGCTTGGCCGCGTTGGCCTGCAGGTCGTGGTCGAGCAGGTAGTTCACCGTGGCGAGCGCGCCGGCGGTGGAGACCGGGTTGCCGCCGAACGTCGAGATCGAGTTGGCGTTGATCGCGTCCATCAGGTCGCCGCGTGCGACCACGCCGCCGATCGCGAGGCCGTTGCCGAGGCCCTTGGCGAACGTCATCGCGTCCGGCACCACGTCGTGCGCCTGGATGCCCCAGAAGTGCTCGCCGGTGCGGCCCCAGCCGGTCTGCACCTCATCGGAGATGAACAGGATCCCGTACTCGTCCAGGACGTCCTTGAACGCGCGGAACAGGCCGTCGGGCGGCGAGGTGAAGCCGCCGACGCCCTGGATCGGCTCGGCGATCATGCACGCCACGTCGCCCGACGTGGTGGTCTCGATGATCTCGCGCAGGTCGTCGACGCAGGCCTTGATGTAGTCGGTATCGGACAACGACTTGAACGGCGAGCGGTAGCGGTAGCCGCCGTGCACCCAGCTGACCTTGATCGGCGACAGCGCGGACGCCGACCAGCCGCGGTTGCCCGTGATGGCGATCGTGGCGAACGCCCGGCCGTGGTAGCTGTTGCGCAGGGCCAGGACCTGCTCGCTGCGCCGCGCCGTGGTGGCGAGCATCAGCGCGGTCTCGTTGGCCTCGGTGCCGGAGTTGGTGAAGAAGACCTTGGCGTCCGGGATGCCGGAGAGCTCCGCGATCTTCTCGGCCAGCTCGACCTGCGACTTGATCAGGTACAGCGTCGAGCTGTGCAACACACCCGTGTCGAGCTGCGCGCGGATCGCGTCGCTGATCTCCGCGACGTCGTAGCCGATGGCGTTGGTCAGGATGCCCGCGAAGAAGTCCAGGTAGGTCGTGCCCTCGCGGTCGGTGACCCGGCGCCCGCTGGCGCTCGCGATCTCGATGGGCTCGTCGTAGTAGAGGGCCAGCCACTTCGGCATCACCGCGCGGTGTCGTGCCAGCAGCTCCTTGTGGGCCATCTCGTCCTCCAGGGGTTAACTCCTGGAGGACGAGTCTGCTGTGGCGCCCGGTTCGCCGCCATGCACAACCTGTACCCGGATCGGCTGTTTGGCATTACGTTGTGTCCATGTACCCGACCGTCGCCGAAGTCGTCGCTCTCCCGGTGATCAGGCAGGGAAAGCCGCGTCTGGTGGCCGGATCGGCCGGGCTGGGCCGCCGGGTCCGGTGGGTGCATGTGGCGGAGATCGCAGACATCGCACCGCTGCTGCGCGGCGGCGAGCTCGTGCTCACGACCGGCGTGATGCTGCCCGAGTCCGGCCTCGCCCGCTACGTCGAGGAGCTGGCCGCCGTCGGGTGCGCCGGGCTGGTCGTCGAGCTGGGGCGGCGGTGGCGCGACGACGTGCCGGCCGCGCTCGTCACCGAGGCCGAACGGCACGGGTTGCCGCTGGTCACGCTGTCGGAGGAGACGAAGTACGTGGCCGTCACCGAGGCGGTCGTCGGTCTGATCGTGGACGCGCAGCTGGCCGAGCTGCGGGCCGCGGAACAGGTACACGAGACGTTCACGTCGCTCACGGTGGCCGGCGCGGAGCCCGCCGAGGTGCTGCGCGAGGTGGCGCGGACGTCCGGGCTGCCCGTGGTGCTGGAGACGCTGGGCCACGACGTGCTGGCCTACGACGCGGCCGGGCACGACCCGGTGAAGCTGCTGGACGACTGGGCGGCGCGCTCGCGGGCGGTCACCGTGACCGAGCGGACCGCCTACCACCCGGCGTCCGGCTGGTTGATCACGATCGTCGGCGCGCGCGGGGCGGACTGGGGACGGCTGGTGCTGGTGTCGCCGGAACCTCCGCCGCACCGGCACGTCGTGGTCGCCGAACGTGCCGCGTCCGCGTTAGCCGTACATCGGCTCGTGGCGCGTGATCGGGAGTCGTTGGAACGGCAGACGCACCGAACGCTGCTCGCCCAGTTGCTCGGCCAGTCACCGCAGTCGCCCGACCTCGGCGCACGGGCCGCCGCGCTGGGCGTGCCGCTGGAACGACGGCAGCTGATCGGGGTGGCGATCCGGCCGGTGACCGTGCTGCACGGGCAAACGCTTGCGACGCAGGAGGTTCTGCGTGACCTCGCCGAGGCCACCGCGCTGGCCGGGCGGCGGGTGACGGTCGCGGCGCTGGTCGGCGTCGTGGACGACACGTCGGTGCGCGCGCTGCTGTCGGTGCCGATGACCGTTGGCGTGGAAGGGGTCCTGCGCAAGGTCGCGCGCGAGATCCACCGCACGGCCGCGTCGACCGTGGTGATCGCGGTGGGGACGACCGTGACGTCCACAACGGACGTTCGGCGGTCGCTGGGCGAGGCCGCGCACGTGGCCGGTGCGGCGTTGCGGGCGCCGGGATCCCAGCTGTACCACCGGCTCGACGACGTGCGGTTGCGCGGGCTGCTGCACCTGCTGCGCGAGGACGAGCGGGTGCGGGCGTTCGCGGACCGCGAGCTCGGACCGTTGCTGACGCGGGACTCCGCGCAGGGTTCACGGCTCGTGGAGCTGCTGCGGTGCCTGTGCGAGAACGGCGGCAACAAGTCGGCGGCCGCTACGGCCGCGCACCTCTCCCGTACGGCCTACTACCAGCAGCTGGCGCGGATCGAACAGGTCCTGGGCGTGTCGCTGGAGGACCCGGAGTCCGTGCTGTCGCTGTACGTCGCCCTGCTGGTGCACGAAATGGGCCCGTGAGCGCGCACGGGCCCATTTTCGGCGTGCGACTCAGCCGTTGATCGTCGGCAGGGTGCCGGAGAGAACGGTCGGGTTCGGCACGACGCCGTTGGTCGGCAGGTCGGACAGGCTCGGCGCCTTCAGACCACCGACGTGCGCGCTGTCGGCCAGGCCGTCGACGTTCGGCAGGCCCGGCAGCGTGCCGAGCTGGGGCGCGATCGGGTTCGGCGCGGTGCGCTCCTGCGCGGCCGGGACCTCGGGGGCGTCGGGGGCCTGCAGGTCACCGGCGACGGGGGCCTTGACCTGGCCGAGCTTGAGCGCGCCCGCCGAGTCGAGGGGGTTGGCGTGCGGGATGGCGTGCTGGGTGGCGTCGAGCACCTTGTCCGCGCCGACCTCGGGAACGCCGCTGTTCAGGTGGGGCGCCTCGACGGCGCCGGCCGAGCCCGCGAGCAGCGGGGCGGCACCGGCGGCGAGCAGAGCGGCGGCGCGGAACAGTCCGGAACGAGACACAGTTTTCCTCAATCTGGTTTGGGGACCGATCTTCGTTTTCATCGGCGCATTTGGTTCGGCCATTTATCCGCTCGATCGTGTGATGAGGACTTGAACCTCACGTGGCGGGAGGTCCTACGGTCGTCATGTGACCCGTTGGAGCATCGGTGACCTGGCCAAAGCGAGCGGACTGACCGTCCGCACGCTGTACCACTACGACGAGATCGGACTCGTGGGCGCATCCGAGCGCACGACCTCCGGTCACCGTCGGTACACCCCGGAAGACGTACGTCGCCTCTATCAGGTGAGATCGCTGCGCCAGCTCGGTCTTTCCCTGGAGGAGGTCCGCGCGGCTTTGTCCTCATCGGACTCGCTGCGCCCGCTCTTCGAGGCCCAGCTGGCCGCGCTCACCGAGCAGGCCCGGCAGGTGGACGCGCTGCGGTCGCGGATCGCCGCACTGCTCGACGGTCACAC
This sequence comes from Lentzea sp. NPDC004789, assembly GCF_053601075.1. Classification (NCBI taxonomy): domain Bacteria; kingdom Bacillati; phylum Actinomycetota; class Actinomycetes; order Pseudonocardiales; family Pseudonocardiaceae; genus Lentzea; species Lentzea sp. NPDC004789. The sequence goes on from NZ_JBSGBE010000016.1 coordinate 147,337, forward strand.
CACCGAATCCCTTCTGTCCACTTTGGAGATGATGTCCGTGTACGAGAGCTACTTCACCGCCGACCAGCTCAACGACCTGCGCTCGCGAGCGGCCTCGCTCGGCACCGAGGCCGTCGAGGCGCTGAAGGCCTCCTGGCTGGAGCTGGTCAAGCAGCTGCGGCAGCACATGGCCGACGGCACGCCACCCTCGGACCCGCGCGTGGTCGAGCTGTCGCGCCAGTGGGACGAGCTCGGCGCGAAGTTCACCGGCGGCGACCCGGCGATCCAGGCGGCGGCGCAACGGTCGTGGGAGGAGAACAAGACGGCGATCAGCACGCAGATCGGCTGGCCCGCCGAGGACGGCCTGATCGACTACGTCGGTCAGGCACGCGCGGCCCGGTGACGTTGCCGAATCGGCAAAATCGCCGGGTGAGGCCGGCTCGGGCTCGGTAGAAGTGGGTCATGCCCTCTGATGACCGTCGCCTGCAGGCCGCCAACCCGACCGGGTGGTTCGAAGATCTCTACGCGGAGGCCGAAGCCGGCACGGCCTCCGTCCCGTGGGACCTCCCCCATCCCCAGCAGCACCTCGTCGAGTGGGCCCACGAGGCCCCGGACGGCCTGGGCCGCAGCGCTCTGGTCGTCGGGTGCGGCTACGGCCGCGACTCGGAGTTCCTCGCCTCGCTCGGCTACGACGTGACGGCGTTCGACATCTCCCCCACCGCCATCGCGGCCGTCCAGGCGCGCTACCCGAAGTCGAAGGTGTCCTACGTCGTCGCGGACCTGCTCGACCCGCCCGCCGAGTGGCACCGCGCGTTCGACCTGGTCGTGGAGAACATGACCGTGCAGGCACTTCCCGTCGCCAAGCACGCCGCGGCCATCGAGAGCGTGGCTTCACTGGTCGGCTCGACGCTGCTCGTGCTGGCCGTCGCGCGCGACGAGGGCCCGGAGCCGGACGGCCCGCCGTGGCCGCTCACGCGCTCGGAGATCCTCGCGTTCGAAACCGGTGGCCTGACCGCCCGCCGCGTGTTCCGCGACGAGTCCCGTTGGCTGGCCGAGTTCGGACGCTAACTGGCCATGAACTGGCCACTTATGACTGAGATCTGCCGAATAGCGTGAATCATGCTCGTTCGTCGGCTGATCGCCCGTTTGCTCGACTGGCTGCTGGTGCTGGTCGTGGCGTGGCCGTTGGTCCACGAACCCGTGCTGGTGGTGCTCTGCGCGGCGGTCTACGACGCTCTGCTGCTGCGCTGGAACACCCTCGGCAAGGCCCTCACGGGGCTGCGGGTCGTGGGCCCCGCGTCCGGCCTCGGCCTCAGACGGGTGCTGGCCCGCACCCTGATCACGACCGCGCTGCCCGGCGCGGGCGTCGTCCTGGTGCTGACCGGTCTGGGCTGGCGGGAACCGGCGCTGATGGCGAGCCTCGGCTGGCAGCAGCCGTGGGTCGTCATCGGCGAGCACCTGCCCGTCGGCTCCGCGGGGTGGCTCGCCTCGTTGCTGATGGTGGGCGGGTTGGCGTTGCTGGCGCTGTCCGCGGTGGAGACGCTCGACCTGCGCGGGACGCGGACGTGGCACGACCGGAAGGCCGGCACGGCCGTGGTGCGCCTCAAAGCCTCGATCCGATGAACCGCAACGCGTCCGGCAGCACCCGCCGCCAGTAGCCGCCGTCGTGCGCGCCGTGGTCGAACGACCCCTGCCCGCCCACCGCCCGCGTCAGGTCCTGCGCGGCGTCGTGGAACGGGTCCTCCTGCCCGCACCACACCGCGACCGGTGACTTGATGCTCGCCGTGTGCCGCAACGGTTCGTGCTGCGCCCACACCTCCTCCGACGCGAAGCCGTTGATCGTCTGGGCGTCGGCCCACGTCGGGAACAGCGCCGGGCTCACCGCCGCGACGGCCTTCAACGGCTGCCGGGACGCGAGGTCGAGCACGCCGAAGCCGCCCATCGACACGCCCAGCGCCGCGTCGAACGGCACGGGCGGGGTGAGGTTCACCCAGTAGTCGTCGCCGCCGTCGAGCACCGCGCACCGGAACTTCGCGCCGTTGAGGAACTGGGGCAGGCCGAGGTCCTGCCACCACGACACGCTGCCGCCGCGGCCGTGCAGCACGAGCACGGCCGGGCCGTCCGTGCCCATCCACACGCCCCACGGCGTCGGCTGAACGGGTACTCCCGGCACGTCCGGCACCACGCCGTCCGGGCCGGTCCAGCCGAGCAGTCGGCGGCCGCGCGGAGTCAGCGCGCCGTACGTCCCCAGTGCTCCGACCAGGCCCGCGCCGCCCAGCAAGACCGTCCGTCGTGGAATCCCCATGCCGTCCAGTGAAACAGAACGTGCGCACAATGTGCGCCGATCATGACAAGCGTGGACACTTTGACACTGCCAGACCTGCGGCACCGGACCCAGGATTCACCGATGGAAACCGACCGCGTTCGCCGTGTTTCAGCAGCGTAACAGGGGGTTGAACGATGGCAGTCGAGTCCTCTCCGCCCCAGGTCACACCTGACGGTCGCGTCGAGCTGAGCGACGTGAGTCCCATCCGGGACAGCAGGTTCTTCAACCCCGAGCTGGCGCCGGTGCCGATCGAGCAGCGCACCTGGACGACCTACAACTTCTTCGCGCTGTGGATGGGCATGGCGCACAACATCCCCAGCTACACGCTCGCGGCGTCGTTGATCGCCCTGGGCATGGACTGGGTGCAGGCGTTCCTCACCATCACCCTGGGCAACCTGATCGTGCTGGTCCCCATGCTGCTCAACAGCCACGCCGGCACGAAGTACGGCATCCCGTTCCCCGTGTTCGCCCGCGCGTTCTACGGCGTCCGCGGCGCCAACCTCGTGGCGTTGCTGCGCGCGTTCATCGCGTGCGCCTGGTTCGGCATCCAGACGTGGGTGGGCGGCAAGGCGCTGCACGTGATCATCGGCAGGCTGGCCGGTGAGGGCTGGAGCAAGGCCTCCGTCGTGGGCGGTCAGCCGTGGACGTTGTGGTTGTGCTTCTTCGGGTTCTGGGTCGTGCAGATGCTCGTGATCTGGCGCGGCATGGACGCGATCCGGCGGTTCGAGAACTGGACGGCGCCGCTGGTCAGCATCGGGTTCCTGATCCTGCTGGGCTACGTGCTGGTGAAGGCGGGCGGGTTCGGGCCGATCCTGCACTCGGGCAGCAAGCTCGGCTGGGGACCGGAGTTCTGGAAGGTCTTCTTCCCCTCGCTGATGGGCATGATCGCGTTCTGGTCGACGCTGTCGCTGAACATGCCCGACTTCACCCGGTTCGGCGGGTCGCAGCGCAAGCAGGTCACCGGGCAGATCCTCGGCCTGCCGACCACGATGTCGTTCATCGCGATCGTGGCGATCCTGACGACGTCCGGCGCGCAGGCGATCTACGGCGAGGCGATCTGGGACCCGGCCGACCTCGCGTCCCGGTTCGACAGCACGCTGCTGGTGCTCATCGCGCTGATCTCGCTGGTGCTGGCGACGATCTCGGCGAACCTCGCGGCGAACGTCGTGAGCCCTTCCTACGACTTCTCGAACGCGTTCCCCAAGCGCATCACGTTCGCGATCGGCGGCCTGATCACCGGGGTGGTCGGCATCCTGATCCAGCCGTGGCGGCTGATCTCCGACCCGAGCATCTACATCTTCGCGTGGCTCGGGTTCTACGGCGGTCTGCTGGCCTCGGTGGCCGGGGTGTTCGTCTCCGGGTACTGGGTGATCAAGAAGACCCGGCTGGAGCTGGGCGACCTCTACCTGGACGGCAGGGGCGCGTACTGGTTCAACGGCGGCTGGAACTGGCGTGCGGTCGCGGCGACGCTCGTGGGCTCCGTGCTCGCGGTCGGCGGCGCCTACGGCGGGCCGTTCCCGGCGGACGGGCTGATCCCGTTCCTCAAGCCGCTCTACGACTACAACTGGGTCGTCGGTTTCGTGGCCGGCTTCCTGGTTTTCCTCGCTCTCAAAGACAACACGGCAAAGGAGACGACCAGGTGAGCAACATCATCCGGGCGGCGCTCGTCCAGCAGAAGTGGACGGGCGACAAGGAGTCGATGATCGCCAACGCGGTCGAGCACATCCGCACCGCCGCTTCCCAGGGCGCGCAGGTGTTGTGTCTCCAGGAGCTCTTCTACGGCCCGTACTTCTGCCAGGTGCAGGACGCCGACTTCTACTCCTACACCGAGGCGATCCCGGACGGCCCCACGACGGAGCTGATGAAGGAAGTCGCCGCGCAGAACAACATCGTGCTGATCGTGCCGATGTACGAGGTGGAGCAGCCCGGCGTCTACTACAACACCGCGGCCGTGATCGACGCGGACGGCACGTACCTCGGCAAGTACCGTAAGAACCACATCCCGCAGGTCAAGGGGTTCTGGGAGAAGTTCTACTTCAAGCCCGGCAACCTCGGTTACCCCGTGTTCGACACGGCGGTGGGCCGGATCGGCGTCTACATCTGCTACGAGCGGCACTTCCCGGAGGGCTGGCGCGCACTGGGGCTGGCGGGCGCGAAGATCGTGTTCAACCCGTCGGCGACCTCGCGGTCGTTGAGCGAGTACCTGTGGCGGCTGGAGCAGCCCGCCGCGGCCGTCGCGAACGAGTACTTCGTCGGCGCGATCAACCGGGTGGGCGTGGAACCGTTGGGCGACAACGAGTTCTACGGTCAGACGTACTTCGTCTCGCCGCGCGGCCAGCTGGTCGGCGAGGCCGCGTCCGACACCGAGGAGGAGCTGGTCGTGCGCGACCTGGACCTCGACCTGCTGACCGAGGTCCGCGACACCTGGGCGTTCTACCGCGACCGCCGCCCGGACACCTACGAGGGCCTGGTGACGCCATGAGCGTGTTGATCCGCAACGGCCTGGTCATCAACGCGACCGGCTCGCACGCCGCCGACGTGCTGATCGAGGGCGAGCACATCGCCGCCCTGGTGACGCCGGGGTTCGAGGTGCGGGCCGACGAGGTGATCGACGCGGCCGGGAAGTACGTGATCCCCGGCGGTATCGACGTGCACACGCACATGGAGATGCCGTTCGGCGGCACCCAGTCCGCGGACACGTTCGAGACCGGCACGACCGCGGCGGCGTGGGGCGGCACGACCACGATCGTCGACTTCGCGGTGCAGCCCAAGGGTTCTTCGCTGCTGTCCACTCTGGACAAGTGGCACAGCAAGGCCGACGGCAACTGCGCGATCGACTACGGCTTCCACATGATCATCTCCGACGTGAACGACGCGTCGCTGAAGGAGATGGAGTCGTGCATCGCGGCCGGGGTGAACAGCTTCAAGATGTTCATGGCCTACCCCGGCGTCTTCTACGCCACCGACGGCGAGATCCTGCGCGCCATGCAGAAGGCGCGCGAGACCGGTGCCACGATCATGATGCACGCCGAGAACGGCATCGCGATCGACCAGCTCGTGGCCCAGGCGCTGGCGTCCGGCCTGGGCGACCCGGTGCAGCACGGCCTGACCCGTCCGCCGGAGCTGGAGGGCGAGGCCACCTCGCGCGCCATCCAGCTGGCTCGCGTGACCGGTTCCCCGTTGTACATCGTGCACCTGTCGGCCGCGCAAGCGCTCGACGCCGTCACGGCTGCTCGGGACACCGGCCAGAACGTGTTCGCGGAGACGTGCCCGCAGTACCTGTACCTGTCGCTGGAGGACCTCGCGCGTCCCGGTTTCGAAGGCGCCAAGTACGTGGCTTCACCTCCGTTGCGCCCCAAGGAGCACCAGTCGTCGTTGTGGCGTGGTCTGCGGACCAACGACCTCTCGGTGGTCAGCACCGACCACTGCCCGTTCTGCTTCAAGGACCAGAAGCAGCTGGGCCTCGGCGACTTCTCCAAGATCCCCAACGGTATGCCCGGCGTCGAGCACCGGGTGGACCTGCTGCACCAGGGCGTCGTGAAGGGCGAGATCACCCGTGAACGCTGGGTCGAGATCGCCTCCACCACCCCGGCCCGCATGTTCGGCATGTACCCGCGCAAGGGCGTGATCGCACCGGGCGCCGACGCCGACGTGGTGATCTACGATCCGGCGGCGACGCAGACCATCTCCGCCGAGACCCACCACATGGCCGTGGACTACTCGGCCTACGAGGGCTTCGACGTCACCGGCCGCGTGGACACCGTGTTCTCCCGTGGCCGCAAGGTGATCGCCGACGGCGCCTACCACGGCTCGACGGGCCACGGCCGCTTCGTGTCCCGCGACCTCAACCAGTACCTCGTGTAGAGAAGGGCGTTCCCGTGGACTTCGGCATCGTGCTGCAGACCGACCCGCCTGCGCGGGACGTGGTGGAAGGCCTCCGCGCCGCCGAGGACTGCGGCTTCCGCTACGGCTGGACGTTCGACTCCTGCGTGCTGTGGCAGGAGCCGTTCGTCATCTACTCCCAGGTCCTGGCTGCCACCCGGGACCTGGTCATCGGCCCCATGGTGACCAATCCGTCCACAAGGGACTGGTCGGTGACGGCGTCGCTCTTCGCCACGCTGAACGACATGTTCGGCAACCGCACGGTCTGCGGCATCGGCCGGGGCGACTCGGCCCGCCGCGTGATCGGCCAGAAGCCCGCCTCGCTGGCCACGCTGGGCGAAGCGATGCACGTGATCAAGGAACTGGCCGAGGGCCGTTCCGTGGAACACCACGGCACAGCGGTGCAGATCCCGTGGGTGCGCAACGGAAAGCTCGAAATGTGGATGGCGGCCTACGGGCCTCGCGCGTTGAAGATGGTCGGTGAGCAGGCCGACGGCTTCATCCTGCAGACCGCCGACCCGGACATCGCCCGCTGGACCATCGGTTCCGTACGGGAAGCCGCCGCTGCCGCCGGCCGCGACCCGTCCGCGATCACGATGTGCGTGGCCGCTCCCGCCTACGTCGGAACCGATCTCTCCCATCAGCGGGATCAGTTGCGGTGGTTCGGCGGCATGGTCGGCAACCACGTGGCGGACCTCGTCGCCCGATACGGTGATTCCGGCGTCGTGCCCAAGGCCCTGACCGACTACATCAAGGACCGCGAGGGCTACGACTACTCCCACCACGGCAAGGCGGGCAACCGGTCGACCGACTTCGTGCCGGACGCGATCGTCGACCGCTTCTGCCTGGTGGGACCGGAGTCCGCGCACGTCGAACGGCTGCAGGAGCTCAAGGAGATCGGCGTCGACAACTTCGCGCTGTACCTGATGCACGACGAGAAGGACAAGACGCGCGACGCCTACGGCTCCTCGATCATCTCAGCGGTCTAGCACCCTCCGAAAATTGTCAGACCCTCCCCGTAACGTGCCCCACATGACCAATTCGCTGTCCGTGGTGCACTGCGAGGGCTGGAACCCGTCCTCGCGCGAGATCGTGGGTCGGCTCCCGGTCGCGGTCGCGCAGCAGCGTGACCGCGCCGGTGAGCAGTACGCGTTCTGCTTGGTGGAACCGGAGTCCAGACGTGTCGTCAGAGTCGGCGAGATCGCCTGGGCCGCGGGCTTCGCCCGGCTGTGGTTCCTCGACGCGCTAGGCAGACGCGAGCGGGTGGTCGAGTACCGCGTGCTCGACGGCCGGTTGTTCCGGCTGAACAGTCGCCAGTGGACGTACGCGACCGCCGACCAGGCCGAGTTCGACGAGAGCACGGGGTACTCGTCGCAGTCGTACTCGCCGAGCGGCCGCTCGGAGTTCGCCACGAAGGTGGTGGGCGAACACGCCGGCATGTTCTACCACCAGCCGACCGTCGACGTGGCCGACCTGTTCAGCGAGGTGCCGCGCTTACCCGACTGGGCGTCGTTCGCCGAGGTGCCGCCCGGCGTCGCGCTGGTGCTGGAGGACCCGGCCGAGGAGTCCGCCGAGCCTCCGTGGCGTCCGGCCACACCGCTCGCGGCCGACGGCATCGAGGCCGCGTTCGCCCCCGGCCGTCGCTGGACGGTATCGGGCCGCACGGTGGTGACCGAGGTCGCGGACGCGGGCATCGTCCGGATGCCGAGCGGCCAGGTCATCGCCGCCGAGCCCAGCTTCCTGAACGAGGACCTGGAGCCGTTCACCGTCTCCGTGCCGCCTGGCGACTACCGGGTGGAGCTGGGCCTCATCCGGTTCGAGGACGACCCGGCACACGTCCGCGTCACGGCGGCCAAGCTCGTGGTGTCCACCGAACCCGTCGCGACGTGGGAACCGGCCCTGGAGGCCGGTTCAGACCCACGGCTGCTCGGCGACAGCGAGTACTACGGCTTCGGCGTCGACGCAGGCACGGGCTGCTTCGTCGACGCCGCCGCCCGCGAGGCGTTCGAGCGCATCCTCGACTGGGAGACCGCCGAGGCCGCCCTGCTCGAAGACATCGCGGGCGCCCGCACGGTCGTGGTGCCCGATCCCGAGTCGGGAGCAACGCTGGTCGCGTACGCCACGGGCTGGGGCGACGGCTCCTACCCGACCTGGATCGGCCGCACCGCGAGCGCCGAGGTCGCCTGCTTCGTCTCGGACATGCTGATCCTGCGCCACCTCACACCGGTGGCCGAGGAGGTGATGAGCTGACGACTCCCGTCAGCGAACCGTCCTGATCCGGCCGTCCTACTCGCCGAGGTCGCCTGCTTCATCCCGGACACGCTGATCCTGCGCCACCTCACACCGGTGACCGGGGAGGTGATGAGCTGACCACTCCCGTCAGCGAACCGCCCTGATCCGGCCGTCCCACTCGCCGGTGAGCTCGGGCAGCAGCTCGGCCAGCTGCACCGGGTACACGGTGTCCTCAGTGGACTCCAGCTCCGCCGCGCTCCACCACCGGTAGCCGGAGATGCTGGTCTCCTCGACGTCGTTGAACCCCGAGGTGTCGACGTCCAGGCTGTCGACGGTGGCGTGAAAGAACCACTCCTCGGCGTCGAACGTCTCGCCGTCGAAGCTGAACACCGCGCGCCGACGCCAGACCGGCCCGACCAGCTGCTCCGGGCTGAGCTTCAGCCCGGTTTCCTCGAAGGCCTCGCGGACGGCGGCGTCGCGAAGCTCCTCGCCGTCCTCCACCCCACCGCCGACGGTGAACCAGAAGAGCTCCTGAGGGCGGGCCGGGTCGAACCCCTGGAAGAGCAGCACGCGGCCAGACGCGTCGGTGAGCACCACGCGGGCGGACGGCCGCGGCCTGAGCAACACGGCGTCGGACGGCGACGCGGGCTCGGCGATCTCGAAGTACGACGGCTGCGGCGCGGTGCCGGCCAGCCGCAACCACCGGACGATGCGGCGCCGCCGCTGCAGCAATGTGTCACGCACAGCGTCGTTGTGCACGCGGCGGGCAAGGACCACGCGCTCCTCCGCGTCGGCCAGCTCGGCCGCGAGCGCCGACGGCAGCTTCGTGCGGTCCAGCGCGCCCAGCAGGCCGGAGAGCTCGTTCTCGGCCAGTTCGCGCTCGGCCCGCGAAGCCGACTCGGCACGGGACGCGGCGGCGGACAGCTCGGGGTCGAGCAGCGCGCGGGTCACCACGGCGCGGCGGGCCAGGGCGGCGTCCAGGGCGGCCCAAGCGGCGTCGGTGCGGACGTGCAGGCGGTCCAGGCGGTTAGCGATGGCGAGGATCCACGCGGCCAGCAGAAGCGTGACCAGGACGACGACGAGCGCGGTGGTCATGGCCGAGCCGCCCGGTGTGGAACGGCGGCAAGGCGGTCGACGGCAAAGTGGCCGGCGGCAAGGCGGTCGGCAGCAAGGCAGCCAGCCGCGGAGCGACCGGCAGCAAGGTGGCCCGCGGTCAAGTACCCGGTCATGCCGCGCTCAGCCCGTGCGGACCGGCAGCGATCGAGGCCGGCGACGACGAACATCGCGGTCACGCCTCACTCACCCGGCGCGGATCGGCGGCGATGGCCGTCTCGTACACCCGCAGCACCTGCCCGGCCACCACGGACCAGTCGAACGCCTGCACCCGCTGCGAAGCCAGATCCACGTACTCGGCGCGCAACCCGGAGTCCCGCAACACCGAGCGCAGGGCGTCCGCGAGCGCGGCGGCGTCCCCCACCGGGAACAGCACCCCGGCCTTGCCGTCGTCCAGCACGCGCCGGAACGCGTCGAGGTCCGAGGCCACCACGGCGGTGCCGGCGGACATGGCCTCGGTGAGGATGATGCCGAACGACTCGCCGCCGGTGTTCGGGGCGACGTAGACGTCCACCGACCTCAGCATGCGGGCCTTCTCCACGTCGTCGACCTGGCCGAGCAGGTCGACGCGGGAGGCGAAAGGGCCGTCGAAGGAGGACTCGCCGCGGCCCACGACCAGCAGCCGCAGGTCGGGGAACTCGGCGGCGATCAGGCCGAAGGCCTCCCACAGCACGGGCATGCCCTTGCGCGGCTCGTCGTAGCGGCCCACGAAGCCGATCGTGCCGCCCGGGCGCGGGTAGCCGTCCAAAGTGGACGCCGAGGCGAAGAAGTCGACGTCGACGCCGTTGGGGATCTCCACCGCGTCGCCGCCGAGGTGCTCGACCTGGACGCGGCGGGCCAGTGCGGAGACGGCGATGCGGGCGGTGACCTTCTCCAGGAACGGTTGCAGCACGCCCTGGAACGCCGAGAGCATCTTGGAGCGCGGGGTCGAGGTGTGGAAGGTGGCCACGATCGGGCCGTCGGCGACCATCAGGGCCAGCATCGACAGCGACGGCGCGGTGGGCTCGTGCAGGTGCAGGACGTCGAACGAGTGCTCGTCGATCCAGCGGCGGACGCGCGCGTAGGAGACCGGGCCGAAGGACAGGCGGGCCACCGAGCCGTTGTACGGGATGCCGACCGCGCGGCCCGCTGAGGTGACGAACGGCGGCAGGGTCTGGTCGTCGTCGGCGGGGGCCAGGACGTTGACCTCGTGCCCGAGGCCGATCAGGGCGCGGGCGAGGTCGACGACGTGGGCCTGCACTCCCCCTGGCACGTCGAAGGAGTACGGGCAGACGATGCCGATCTTCACCGCGAGAGCCTCCTGGCCAGTGCGGCACGGCGGCTCGCGGGCAGGTCGGCCAGCCAGAGCTTCTGCAGCATGTGCCAGTCGGCCGGGTGGGCGGCGATGTCGGCGGCGAACACGTCGGCTACCGCCTGCGTGGCCGCCTGGACGGTGCTCACCTTGATCGGCGGGTGGATGCGGAAGTGCCAGCCGTCGTCGGTGAACCAGCAGCCCACCGGCAGCAGCGCGGCGCCCGTCGTCGCGGCCAGATGCGCTGGGCCCGCGGGCATCAGGGTCTGCTCGCCGAAGAACGTCACCGGGACGCCGGACGAGGTCAGGTCGCGGTCGGCCAGCAGGCAGACGACCTTGTTCGCCCGCAGCCGCTCGGCCAGCACCGTCGCGGGTGGACGGTCGCCGCCGTGCAGCGGCAGCACCTCGAACCCGAGGGTCTCGCGGAACTCCACGAACTTCCGGTACAGCGACTCCGGCTTCAGCCGTTCGGCCACGGTCGTGAAGGTGCCGGAGTGGCCCACGAGCCAGACGCCGGCCATGTCCCAGTTGCCGCTGTGCGGCAGAGCGACGACCGCGCCCGTGCCCTCTTTCAGCGCGGCGTCGAGGTTCTCCACGCCGCTGATCATCGAGTCGCACTTCTCGTAGACCGCGCGCAGGTCCATCGACGGCAGCCGGAACGCCTCGCACCAGTAACGCGCGTACGAGCGCAGCGAGTCGCGCACGAGCTCGTCCAGCTCCTCCTCGCCCGCCCGCGGCACGACCCGGCGCAGGTTCGTGCGCAGCTGCCGGACGCCCTCGCCGCCGCGGCCGGCCGCGTAGTCGGCACCGACGCGGAACAGCGCGCGCGCCCACTTCTCCGGCAGCAGGCGGATCAGCCGCCACCCGGCGGTGTATCCGGCGGTCGCGAGGTTCACGCGGCCTCCCGTGCGGACTTCGCCACGGCCAGGATCCGCTGCAGCACGGTCGCCACCGTCATGACCGCGAGCAGCCACAGCGCGATGTCCATGAGGTGCGGCACGCCCAGGCCCTGCACGCCGGCGCCGACCAGCGCGACGATGAAGCGCTCGGCCCGCTCGGCCAGACCGCCGTCGGCGCTGAGCCCGGACGCGTCGGCGCGCGCCTTCACGTACGAGATCACCTGCGAGGCGACCAGGCAGATGAAGCCGGCCACGGCCGTCCAGCGCGCACCGGTGTCGAACGCGTACCAGGTGAGCGCCGCGAACAGCGCCCCGTCCGCGATGCGGTCGCAGGTGGCGTCGAGCACGGCGCCGAACTTCGTCGGCCCCTGCGCTCGGGCCATCGCCCCGTCGATCAGGTCGAGCAGCACGAAGAACGTGACGAGCGCGCAGCCGAGGAACAGCTGCCCGCGGGGGATGAACCACAGCGCGCTGGCGACGGCGCCGGCCGTGCCGACCACGGTGACGACGTTGGGCGTGAGGCCACGCGCCAGCAGCCACGCCCCGATCGGATCGGTGACGCGCGAGACGGACGCGCGAGCGAAGATGTTCAGCATGGCGTGTCGCAGCCTAGCTGGACTGCTGAAACGCGCTGCTCGCGGGTGAGGCGGCACCCGCGAGCGAACAGGGTTCAGCCCAGTCGCCGGTGATCTTCGGCGATCCGCTTCAGCAACGCCTGCAGCTCCTCCCCCCGCACCGCCAGCCGTTCCAGCCGCCCGAACAGCGCGAGGTACTCGCGCACGTCCAGGGGGTCGGTGATGGTGGCGTTGCCGGTGAGCACGCTGACCGTCACCACGCGCTCGTCGTAGATCTGGAAACCGTGCAGGGCGACGACGTTCGCGTCCGCCGACCACGGCACCACGCACAGCCGGACGTTCGGGCGGCGCTGGATCGCGACCAGGTGCTCGACCTGTTCCGCCATCAGCTCCGCCGACCCCATCCGCCAGCGCAGGGCGCTTTCGGTCAGCACGAACACGAACTGCTTCGCCAGATCGTCCATCCGGGCACGCCGTATCCGCAGCGCGGCCACGGCGGCCTCCTGCTCGGACTGCGGCATCGTCCCCAGCACGATCCGCAGGTAGGACTCGGACTGCAGCAACGAGGGCACCAGGTTGACCTGGAAGAACCTCGATGTCGCGGCCCGCGCCTCCACGCGGCTGATCGTCTGCTGGTGGCGGTGCGCTCCGCGGTGCAGCACGACACGGCGGGTTTCCGCCTCGGCGTGCAGCGACCTGGCGAGTTCGACCAGTTCGATGCGCGTCTCTCTCGTCGCGGCCAATTCTGCGACGAGACGCTCCACGTCGGTGACAGACGGGAGCAGCATGCCGTTCTCGATCTTCGACAGCTTGGACTGGCTCATCCCGGTGGCACGGGCGGTGGCCGTGCCGGTCATCTTCGCCTCGGTGCGCAACCGGCGTAACTCACGCGAAAGCCGTTCTCTTGCTAATCGCGAACGCTCAGGTGCGGTCATGTTCGCACCGTAACCATCTGCACACGTTGAGACGATCGGCCATCGGCGGGGACTTGACTCGCAGTTGACACCTCCAGGTGGGTGATCTCACCTACCTGGAATCGTTTTGTACTGCCGTTACGTCTCGATCGGTTGACCAGAAACACCCGAAAGTTGCAACCGAACCATTCCTTGCCACGTGGAAACCGTCCGGATTGTCCCACCCGGACAACAAGGGGTGGTTTTTGTCACTCTTTTGTCCACTAATTGGTACGGCTTTCAATCACACAGTTCGCTAAACGCGGCGTTTAGCGAATGTGCGATTGGTCAGTCGACGGCCTTCCAGCCCTCCGACAGCAGGTCACGGGTCTCCCCGAGCAACTGCGGCAGCACCTTGGTGTGCCCGATGACCGGCATGAAGTTCGCGTCCCCGCCCCACCGCGGCACGACGTGCTGGTGCAGGTGAGCGGCGATCCCGGCCCCCGCGACGACGCCCTGGTTCATACCGACGTTGAACCCGTGCGGCGCCGCCACGTGCCGTGCCACCCGCATCGCCTTCTGCGTGAACGCGGCGAACTCCGCGGTCTCCGACAGCGTCAGATCCGTGTAGTCCGGCACATGCCGATACGGCAGCACCATCAGATGACCGGGGTTGTACGGGTAAAGGTTCAAAACAGCGAAGACCTCGGCACCGCGCGCGATGATCAGCCCGGCCGAGTCGTCGAGCTCGACAACGCGGCAGAACGGGCATCCCTCGGGTTCATCGCCGAGTGCCTTGCCCTCACCCTTGACATAAGACAAGCGGTGCGGAGTCCACAAACGCTGCAAAGCGTCGTGAACCCCGACACCGTCCTGTTCCGAAAACTCAGACGTCACGAGAGCAGTTCCGCGGTGGGCGACGCGTTCTCCCGGCGCTGCACCCAGTCGACGATCTGCTCGACCGCCCGCTCCACCGGCACACCGTTGATCTGCGTGCCGTCGCGGAACCGGAACGAAACCGCGTTCGCCTCCACGTCCTTGGCGCCGGCCAGGAGCATGAACGGCACCTTCTGCATGGTGTGGTTGCGGATCTTCTTCTGCATGCGGTCGTCGGACGCGTCCACGTCGACCCGGATGCCCTTCTTGCGCAGCACCTCGCGCACCGCGAACAGGTGGTCGGCGTTGTCGCTGGTCACCGGGATGCCCACGACCTGCACCGGCGCGAGCCACGCCGGGAACGCGCCCGCGTAGTGCTCGGTCAGCACGCCGAAGAACCGCTCCACCGACCCGAACAACGCGCGGTGGATCATGACCGGGCGCACGCGCGAGCCGTCGGGCCCGGTGTACTCCAGCTCGAACCGCTCCGGCAGGTTGAAGTCGAGCTGGATGGTCGACATCTGCCAGGTGCGGCCGAGCGCGTCACGGCACTGCACCGAGATCTTCGGGCCGTAGAACGCGGCGCCGCCGGGGTCCGGCACGAGCTCCAGACCGGAGTCGCGGGCCACCGACGCGAGCGTCTCGGTCGCCTCCTCCCAGATCTCGTCCGAACCCACGTACTTCTCCGGGTTCTTGGTCGAGAGCTCCAGGTAGAAGTCGTCCAGGCCGTAGTCGCGCAGCAGGTCCAGCACGAAGGTCAGCAGCGAGGTCAGCTCGTCGCGGATCTGGTCCTTGGTGCAGAAGATGTGCGCGTCGTCCTGCGTCATGCCGCGCACGCGGGTCAGGCCGTGCACCACGCCGGACTTCTCGTAGCGGTACACCGAGCCGAACTCGAACATGCGCAGCGGCAGCTCGCGGTACGAACGGCCCCTCGACTTGAAGATCAGGTCGTGGAACGGGCAGTTCATCGGCTTGAGGTAGTAGTCCTGGCCGGGCTTGCGGACCGTGCCGTCCTCATTCAGCTCGGCGTCGAGGTGCATCGCCGGGTACATGCCGTCGCGGTACCAGTCCAGGTGACCGGAGACCTCGAACAGGTTGCCCTTGGTGATGTGCGGCGAGTAGACGAACTCGTAGCCCGCCTCGGTGTGCCGCTGCCGGGAGTAGTCCTCCATGGCCTTGCGGATGATGCCGCCCTTGGGGTGGAACACCGCGAGACCGGAGCCGATCTCGTCGGGGAACGAGAACAGGTCCAGCTCCACGCCCAGCTTGCGGTGGTCGCGGCGCTCGGCCTCGGCCAGGCGCTCCAGGTACGCGTCCTGCGCCTCCTGCGACTCCCACGCGGTGCCGTAGATGCGCTGCAGCTGCGGGTTGTTCTCGTTGCCGCGCCAGTACGCGGCGGCCACGCGGGTCAGCTTGAACGCGGGGATGTGCTTGGTGGTCGGCACGTGCGGGCCGCGGCACAGGTCGCCCCACACCTGCTCACCGGTGCGCGGGTCGAGGTTGTCGTAGATCGTCAGCTCGCCGCCGCCGACCTCCATGACCTCGCTGGTGTCGACGTCGCTCTTGATGTCGACGAGCTCCAGCTTGAACGGCTCGGACGCCAGTTCTGCCTTGGCCGCGTCGACCGACTCCACCACGCGGCGGGAGAACCGCTGCGAGCCCTTGATGATCTGCTTCATGCGCTTCTCCAGCGCCTGCAGGTCCTCGGGGGTGAACGGCCGCTCGACCTGGAAGTCGTAGTAGAAGCCGTCCTTCACGGGCGGGCCGATGCCCAGCTTGGCCTCGGGGAACTGCTGCTGCACCGCCTGCGCCAGCACGTGCGCGGCGGAGTGGCGGATGACGCTGCGGCCGTCCTCGGTGTCCGCGGCGACGGCCTCGACCTCGACGTCGACCTGCGGGGTCCACGACAGGTCGCGCAGGTGGCCCTCGGCGTCCTTCACGACCACGATCGCGTCGGCGCCCTTGCCGGGCAGTCCGGCCTCGCGCACGGCCGTGCCCGCCGTCGTCCCAGCCGGAACCACCACGCGGGGCGGGTTCTGGGCGAGGGCTGGACGCGACTCGGACACGATGACTCCTAGTTCGATCTTCTGGGCTGGAAGTTCTGGTTTGCGGATCAGATGTTATCGGTGCTCAAAACCGACATGACGATCGCGTCGTGGAAGACGCCGTCCCAGAGCAGGGCGTCGCGCAGACGGCCCTCCTCGCGGAAGCCGAGCTTCTTGTACACGTGGATCGCCCTCTCGTTGAACTCGTACACCTCCAGATCCACCCGATGGAGGTCGCGGACGTTGAACGCGTGGTCGAGGACGTGCTTGATCGCGGCGGTGCCGTAACCCTTGCCGAACCCGTCCCAGAGCGCGATCCGCATCCCCGCGGACCGGTTGGGCGGGTTGATCGTCAGCACGACCTCGCCGATGAACCGGCCGTTCTCGGTGATGGCGCGGGTGTAGCGGTCCGGGTCGTTCAGGGTCCGCTCGATGTACGCCTCGTAGTCCTCCAGGGTGAACGTCGCGTGCGTGCCCGTGAGGCGGTTGACCTCGGCGTTGTCCGGGCCGCCCGCGAGCATCTGCGGAGCGAACTCCCTGCGGAGGGGTACGAGTTCCATGTCTCCATCGAACCCGGTGCCCGCAACTCCTTTCCGGAGCGGCGCTACGCAGCCGGTTCTAGGTGGTTTTTCGGATGCGTCTCGGTGGGCAGGGCGAGCAGAGTGTGTGCCCAGCCTGCCGCGCGTTAAGGAGCACCGTCATGCACGACCTGGTGGTCGAGTGTCCGGTCCGCCTCACCGAGTCCAACCGGGACGAACTGCGCCTGCTGTACGCCGACCTGCGCGACCACTACGCGCGCCGCGACGCCCGTGACGGCACGCGCACGACGTTGCACTTCGTGTGGTCGGGTGACCTCGACCCGGAGCTGTTCGGCGCCACCTACGCCGACCAGCGGCACATCTTCACCGCCTCCCGCCCGGTGCTCAACTCCGCGAAGCACCCCGAGGGGCTTCAGGAAACGAACAGGTGGCTGTCAGGCTCAGCTCAGCCGAACGGCGCATCGTTGAGGACATGAGCGAGCAGGGACAGGCGCCTGGACCGCAGGAGCCGTCGCCCCGGGACGGGGCGCAGAACGTACCGCAGGCGGCCCGGCCTGCACCGGAGCAGGCAACCACCCCGCTGCCCGCCGACGCACCGGCCACGCCTGGTCAGCAGCCCACCGCCGAGTACCCGGCGGCGGAAGCACCCGCCGGCCGGCCCGGCGAGGCGGTGCCCGGAGCACCCGCCGCGCATCCGGAGCCCGGAGCAGAAGCGCCTCCCGCGCCGGGACAGCCGACGGCGACGGCCGCCGAAGCACCCGCCGCAGCGTCCGGAGCACCCGGCCCGCATCCGGCGGCGGCAGCGGTCCCTCCAGCCGCGGCACCGGCCGCCCGTGGCCGCGTGCGGCGGTTCGCCGGTCACCGCGCCACGCAGCTCGTCGCCGTGGGCCTGCTGGGCCTCGTGCTCGGCGGCGGCATCGTGGGCGCGGTCGCGGCCAACCGCTTCGACCACCGCCCCGGCCCCGGTCACGTCCGGATGTACGACCGCGGCCAGGATCGGGGTCAGGATCGGGGCGGTTTCGACCAGCGCGGCCCGTTCGGCGACCAAGGCAACCGCGGCGACCGCCCCCAGCGGTAGCCCACCGACCGAGCGCACGACGCGCGTTTCTGCCCCAATCCCCGACGACGCGCGTCGTGCGCTCCCCGAAAGCCAGGAACGCACGCCCCCGCAGGATTAATCCCCCTCGTCCCGCGGTGGCGTGCGTTCCGCCCTAAACCTCACTGGGAGTGCTGCGGTCCCAGCCGGATCGCCAGCAGCTGCCGCCGCAGCACCTTCCCGGTCGCGTTGCGCGGCAGTTGCGGCACGACCACGACCTCGCGCGGGACCTTGTGCCGCGCCAGCCGGGTCCGCACGAACTCGCGCAGCTCCCGCACGTCGATCCGCGCGCCCGCCACCGGCACCACGAAGGCGCGCAACCGTTGCCCGTACTCGGGATCCGGCACGCCGAGCACCGCCGCGTCGCGCACCCGGTAGTGGGTCATCAGCAGGTTCTCCACCTCGACCGGGTACACGTTCTCGCCGCCGGACACGATCATGTCGTCCTCGCGGCCGTCGAAGTACAGGCGCCCGGCGGGGTCGAAGTGGCCGAGGTCCCCGGTCGCGACGAGGCCGTCGATGCTGTCCTTGCGCGTGCCGTCGGTGTAGCCGTCGACGGTCAACGAGCCGCGCACGTAGATGCGGCCCGTCACGAACGCACGGGTGATGCGGTTTCCGTTGTCGTCGTACAACCTCACGATGCAGTTGTGCGGTGGCATGCCCACGCACGACGGTGCGGCGGCCAGGTCCGCCGGCGTGGCGACGGTGGCGACCGCGACCTCCGTGGAGCCGTAGAGGTTGTAGAGCACCGGTCCCAGCGCGGCCATGGTGCGCTCGACGAGGTCCGGGGGAAGTGCCGCGCCGGAGCAGAACACCACCCGCAGGTGCCGCAGGTCGAACGAGTCCAGCACGGACCGGTCGAGCTCCATGATCCGCTGCAGCATCGTCGGCACCAGCACGATCGTCGTGCACCGCTGGCCCTGCACCGACCACAGCGTCCGGCGCGGGTCGAACCGCCGTTGCAGCACCGCGCGCGATCCCAGCGACAGCGCGAGGGTCAGGTGCGAGTAGCCGACCGCGTGGAAGATCGGCGCGGCGATGAACGTCGACTCCCCCGCCTGCATCGGGATGCGGTCCAGGAAGTCCGACGCCGTCAGCACCGACTTGATCTCGCGGTAGGTGCCCTTCGGCGTGCCGGTCGTGCCGGACGTCAGCTGGATGACGATGCCCGGCTCGCGCGGCGGTTCCAGCTCTCCGCGCGGCGCCTTCGCCACCAGCTGGTCGAGGGTCGGCGTGCGACGGTCCAGGCCGTCGCGCGACCACGCGAGCCACCGCGGGATCGACGGCGGCAGCTGGTGGAACAGCGGCGTGAACTCCTCATCGTGAATGACGACCATCGCGCGTTCACGTTGCAGGAGATCGAGAACGACCGGAGCGCCGAAGCCGGTGTTCACCAGCAACGCGCGCACGCCGAGCTTCGCGCACGCCAGCAGGGTTTCCACCATTCCGCGGTGGTTGCGGCACATCACGGCGACGACGTGCGTGTGCTGCACCCCCAGCGCGCGCAGTCCCTGTGCGATCGCGGTGGAACGCCGGTCCAGTTGCCGGTAGGTCACCGAACCGCGTTCGTCGACGACGGCGACACCGTCCGGGTTCAGCCGGACGGAACGGCGCAACGCCGTGACGTTCGGCCCCCAGACCTTGACCTCTTTCAACGCCTGCACGGACATCTTCAAGTTCGTGAGACTCACCATGCCCGCGGCGGACAAGACACGGAGTGAGTGCACCCGGCCCATGGCGTCGCGAAACACCTTGCGCAACCCTGGCATCAACAGCTCCTCGCGCTGCAAGTCCCCGAGGTATTCGGACGGTAACTGTCCGCAAGCCCCACGCCAAGAGTTGTTCCATGCGGAATGTGCATGACAACGCGACAATCGGACCTGTAAACGTTTTCATGTTACGGCGGTCTGACCGGTCAGACCAAAAAGCCCCGCAGCAACGACGCCGTGCCGTCGAGGTGCTCCGCCATCGCCTGCCGCGCCGAGGCCGGGTCTCCGTCCAAAATGGAGGTGATGATGCGCTCGTGCTGGGCGTTGGAGTGGGCGAGGTTCGGTTCGAGCAGCGGGATGGTGTCGAGCAGCTCGTTCACCCGCATCCGGGAGTCCGCCACGGCCGCGGTGAGCGCCGCGGAGCCGGTCGCCTCGGCGATCGCGAGGTGCAGCCGCGAGTCCTTGCGCCGGTACTCCGCCAGCGACGCGGTCGAGGCCTCGTCCAGCCGTGCGCGCAGCCCGCGGCGTTCGGCCGGGCCGAGGGAACGGCCCGCCGCGGTCTCCGCGGCACCGGTCTCCAGGACTTTCCGCAGCGTGAGCATGTCGTGGATGTCGCCGAACTCCTTGCCGGGCGCGGACTTCGGGATCACGTCGTTGACGAACGTGCCGCCGTACCGTCCCCTGCGGGACTCGACGTAGTTGTTCTCCTGCAACGATCTGATGGCCTCGCGCACGGTCACCCGGCTCACCCCGAGCCGGGTGGCCAGCTCCCGTTCGGACGGCAGCCGCTCACCCGGCACGACGACGCCGAGCCGGATGGCCTGCATGAGCCGTTCGACGGTCTCTTCGAAGGCGTTGCCCGCCCGCACGGGGCGGAACAACGCCTCCTCCGCGTGTTCCATTAGAGCGGCGTCACGTACGCGCCGGCGATGCCGCCGTCCACGAGGAAGTTCGACGCGGTCATGAACGACGAGTCGTCGGAGGCCAGAAACGCGACCGCGGCGGCGATTTCCTCAGGTTCGGCGAACCGGCCGAGCGGGACGTGGACGAGGCGCCGGGCGGCCCGCTCGGGGTCCTTCGCGAACAGCTCCTGCAGCAGCGGCGTGTTGACCGGGCCGGGGGAAAGCGCATTCACCCGGATGCCCTCGCGCGCGAACTGCACACCGAGCTCACGGGACATCGCCAGCACGCCGCCCTTCGACGCCGTGTAGGAGATCTGCGACGTCGCCGCACCCATCGTCGCCACGAACGACGCCGTGTTGATGATGGAACCCTTGCCGTTGGCCTGCATGTGCGGAATGGCGTACTTGCAACACAAATAAACCGACGTCAGGTTCACCTTCTGGACACGCTCCCACGCCTCGATGCCCGTCGTCAGGATCGAGTCGTCGTCGGGCGGCGAGATACCCGCGTTGTTGAACGCGATGTCCAGCTTGCCGTAAGTGTCCACAGTGGTCTGGAAAAGGGCCTTGACCTGTTCCTCGTCGGTCACGTCGACCTGGACGAACAGGCCGCCGACCTCGTCCGCGGCCGCCTTGCCCGCGTTCGGGTCGACATCGGCGACGACGACCTTCGCGCCCTCGCTCGCGAACCTGCGCACGGTCGCGAGTCCGATGCCGCTGCCGCCACCCGTCACGACGGCCACGCGGCCCTCGAGTCGCTGCACCATCTCTGTTCTCCTCAGGTTCGCCTGAAATCAGGTAGCGATGAAGACGTTCTTGACTTCGGTGAAGGAATCGAGTGCGTCCGGACCGAGCTCACGGCCGAGCCCGGACTGCTTCACCCCACCGAACGGGGTCCAGTAGCGAACGGACGAATGCGAGTTGACAGACAGATTTCCGGCCTCGACCGCTCGCGACACCCGGATGGCGCGGCCGACGTCCCGCGTCCAGATCGAACCGGACAGCCCGTACTCGGAGTCGTTCGCGATCCTGATCGCGTCCGCTTCGTCGGTGAACGGCAGCACGACGACGACCGGTCCGAAGATCTCCTCGGTGACCGTCGCGTGGTCCGCGGGCGGCGTCAGCACCGTCGGCGGGAACCAGAATCCCGGACCGTCCGGCGCCGAGCCGCGGAAGGCGACGTGGCTGTCGTCTGGTACGTAAGACGCCACCTTGCCGAGGTGCGCCGCGGAGATGAGCGGCCCCATCTCGGTCGCCTCGTCGCCGGGCGAGGCGACCTTCACGCCCTTGACCGCGGGCTCCAGCAGCTCCATGAACCGGTCGTAGACGCTCGCCTGCACGAGGATCCGCGAGCGCGCGCAGCAGTCCTGCCCGGCGTTGTCGAACACCCCGTACGGCGCGGTCGCCGCCGCCTTCTCCAGGTCCGAGTCCGCGAAGACGATGTTCGCCGACTTGCCGCCCAGCTCCAGCGTCACCCGCTTCACCTGGTCCGCGCAGCCCGCCATGATCTGCTTGCCGACCCCCGTCGACCCGGTGAAGACGACCTTGCGCACCAACGGGTGCGTGACGAACCGGTTGCCGACGACGCTGCCCTTGCCCGGCAGCACCTGGAACACGCCCTCCGGGATCCCGGCCTCCAGGGCCAGCTCACCGAGCCGGATCGCGGTCAGCGGCGTCAGCTCGGCGGGCTTCAGCACGACGGTGTTGCCGGCCGCGAGAGCGGGCGCGAAGCCCCACCCGGCGATCGGCATCGGGAAGTTCCACGGCACGATCACGCCGACGACGCCGAGCGGCTCGTGGAACGTGACGTCCAGGCCGCCGGGCACCGGGATCTGCTTGCCGAACAACCGTTCCGGCGCGGCCGCGTAGTAGTGCAGCACGTCACGGACGTTGCCGGCCTCCCACCGCGCGTTGCCGATGGTGTGCCCGGAGTTCTCGACCTCCAGCAGTGCCAGTTCCTCGCCGTGCGCGTCGACGAGCTCCGCGAACTTCCGCAGCAACCGGCCGCGGTCGCCGGGAGCGACGTGCCGCCAGCTCTCGAACGCCTGTTGCGCCCGGACGATCGCCGCGTCCGTCTCTTCGAGAGAGGTGTGCGGAACAGACCGCACGATCTTCTCGGTGGCCGGGTTGATGACGTCAAAGGTCACGACGCTTTGCTCCTTGCCGCTGCCACTAGCGCTTCGAACAACCTCAGGTCCTCGATGTCCTGCTCGGGGTGCGACTGCACGCCGACGACGAACCGCGCGCCGTCCAGTTCGACGGCCTCGATGGTGCCGTCGGGCGCGGACGCGGTGACGCGCAGCCCGTCGGCGACCCGGTCCAGCGACTGGTGGTGATGGCAGTGCACGTTGGTGCGGTCGCCCAGGATCGCGTGCAGCTGCGTCCCGGGAACGACCGTGACGTCGGTGTGCCCGAACACGCCCTGCCCCTCGGTGTGGCCCTCGACGTGCTGGTGCAGCGTGCCGCCCAGCGCCACGTTGAGCACCTGCATGCCCCGGCACACGCCGAGCACCGGCAGGTCGAGCTTCAGCGCGGCCTCGGCCAGCGCGAACTCGGCCTCGTCGCGGTCGCGGCGCGGTTCGCCGGTCAGCGGGTGCGGTTCGGCCCCGTAGGTGGCGGGGTCGAGGTCCGCGCCGCCCGCGAGGACGAGGCCGTCGAGGAACCCGATGGTCTCCGCGGTCCAGGTGCCGACGGGCGGCAGCATGACCGGGTTGCCACCGGCCTGCGCCACGCAGTCGAGGTATCCGCGGTGCAGCACGGCGGCTTCCACGTCCCAGAACCCGAACCGCGTGCGTTCCAGGTAGGTGCTGATGCCGATGAGGGGCTTAGAGGCGCTCAAACCCGCGTACCTTCTCCCAGTCCGTGATCGCCGCGTCGAACGCGTCGAGCTCGACCTTGGCCGCGTTCAGGTAGTGGTCGACGACATCCTTGCCGAACGCCTCCCGCGCGAGCTCACTGGCCGCCAGCAGCTCGGCCGCCTCGCGCAACGTCGTCGGCACGGTCGGCCGGTCCGAGGCGTAGGCGTTGCCGACGAACTCGTCCTCCAGCGCGAGCTTCTGCTCGACTCCGTGCAGTCCGGCCGCGATCAACGCCGCCACCGCCAGGTACGGGTTCACGTCACCGCCGGGCACCCGGTTCTCGAACCGGAGCGACTGTCCGTGACCGACCACGCGCAGCGCGCACGTGCGGTTGTCCCGGCCCCAGGCCACCGCGGTCGGCGCGAACGAGCCCTTCACGAACCGCTTGTAGGAGTTGATGTTCGGCGCGAGGAAGTAGGTGAGTTCGCGCAGCGCGGCCAGCTGGCCGGCCAGGAAGTGCCGCATCAGCTCCGACATGCCGTGCCCCTCGGCGAACACCGGTTCGCCGTCCTTCGCGCGCACGGAGAGGTGGATGTGGCAGGAGTTGCCCTCGCGTTCGTTGTACTTCGCCATGAACGTGAGCGACTTGCCCTGCTGCGCCGCGATCTCCTTGGCACCGTTCTTGTAGATGGCGTGCTGGTCGCACGTCCGCAGCGCCGTCGTGTAGCGGAACGCGATCTCGTGCTGGCCCGGGTTGCACTCGCCCTTGGCCGACTCGACGACCATGCCCGCGCCCGTCATGCCGTTGCGGATGGCCCGCAGCAGCGGTTCGACGCGCGCGGTGCCCAGCAACGAGTAGTCGACGTTGTACTGGTTGGACGGCGTGAGGTTGCGGTAGCCGGCGTTCCACGCCTGCTCGTAGGTGTCGTCGAAGACGATGAACTCCAGCTCGGTGCCGACGTAGCACTCCAGGCCGAGCGCGGCGAGCCGGTCGAGCTGCTTGCGCAGGATCTGCCGCGGTGAGGCGACGACCGGGTCGCCGTTCTCCCAGACGAGGTCGCACATGACGAGCGCGGTGCCCTCCTGCCACGGCACGCGCCGCAGGGTCGAGATGTCCGGCTTCATCACGAAGTCGCCGTACCCGCGCTCCCAGCTGGACATCTCGAAGCCGCTGACCGGGTTCATCTCGACGTCGACGGCGAGCAGGTAGTTGCAGCCCTCCGCGGCGTGCCCGAGCACCTCGTCGAGGAAGTACCGCGCCGCGCACCGCTTGCCCTGCAGACGGCCCTGCATGTCCACGATCGCGACCAGGACGGTGTCGATCTCACCGGTGTCCACGGCCTCGCGCAACTCCTCGACGGTCAGCATCCCGCGTTCCTCCAAAGGTATGTCTGCGAGCCATTGGCCGCACCATCTTGACACCATCAGGTGACTCGCGCCACCCTTCACCACCGTCTAATGGACTGGACGGAGTCCAAATGGGAGGACGCCGATGAGTCACGAAGCAGACAGTCCCGCCACCTCGCGCTCCGCCGACGAGCAACGCCTCCACGAGCTCGGTTACGCACAGGAGCTGGCCCGGACCATGTCCGGGTTCTCCAACTTCGCCGTGTCCTTCACGATCATCTCGATCCTGTCCGGCTGCCTGACCCTGTACGGCTTCGGCATGAACACCGGCGGCCCGGCGCTGATCGTGTGGGGCTGGCCGTTCGTCGGCCTGATGACCCTGATCGTCGGCCTCGCGATGGCGGAGGTCTGCTCCAGCTTCCCGACCGCGGGCGGGCTGTACTACTGGGCGGCCAAGCTCGCACCGAGCAACGGCGCCGCCTGGTCGTGGTTCACCGGCTGGTTCAACTTCCTCGGCCAGGTCGCGGTGACGGCGGGCATCGACTTCGGCGCGGCGTTCTTCATCAACGCCTTCCTCGACCTGCAGTTCGGTTTCGCCGCCACGCCGCCGAACACCATCCTGATCTTCGGCATCGTGCTGGTGCTGCACGGGTTGCTCAACACGTTCGGCGTCAAGCTCGTGGCGCTGCTCAACGACGTCAGCGTGTGGTGGCACATCGTCGGCGTGATGGTCATCGTCGGCGCGTTGGTGATCCTGCCGTCCGAGCACCAGTCCGCCTCCTACGTCTTCACGACGTTCGTCAACAACACCGGCTGGTCTTCGGCGTTCTACGTCGGCCTGCTCGGACTCCTGCTGGCGCAGTACACCTTCACCGGCTATGACGCCTCGGCCCACATGACCGAGGAGACGCACGACGCGGCCCGCAGCGGCCCGCGCGGCATCGTGATGTCGATCGTGGTCTCGCTGATCGCGGGCTGGGTGCTGCTCGTCGGCATCACGTTCGCCATCCGCGACTACGACGGCGCGATCAACAGCGCGACCGGCGTGCCGCCCGCGCAGATCTTCATCGACGCGCTGGGCGTGACCGGCGGCAAGCTGTTGCTGCTCATCGCGATCGGCGCGCAGCTGTTCTGCGGCATGTCCTCGGTGACCGCGAACTCGCGGATGATCTACGCCTTCTCGCGGGACGGCGCGCTGCCGGCGTCCTCGATCTGGCACAAGATCAACAAGCGCACCCGCACGCCCACGAACGCGATCTGGCTGGCCGCGGGCGGCGCGTTCGTGCTCGGCCTGCCGTACCTGTGGAACGCGACGGCGTACGCGGCGGTCACGTCGATCGCGGTGATCGGCCTCTACATCGCCTACGTGCTGCCGACCCTGTTGCGGCTGCTGCAGGGCGACCGGTTCGAGCGCGGGCCGTGGCACCTGGGCCGGTGGAGCAAGCCGATCGGTGTCGTGGCGGTCGCCTGGGTCGTGTTCATCACCGTGCTGTTCATGCTGCCGCAGGCGTACCCGGTGACGGCGAAGACGTTCAACTACACGCCGATCGCGGTGCTGGTGGTGCTCGGGTTCGCGGGCATCTGGTGGCTCGCGTCGGCGCGGAAGTGGTTCACCGGCCCCAAGGTCCAGGGCACGCCGGAGGAACTGGCGGCGATCGAACGGGAGCTGGACTCGATCTGATGCCGCGCGCACTGATCCTCGGCGGCACGGGCCTCATCGGCCGTGCCGCCGCCCGGCGTCTGCGGGCGAGCGGGTGGACCGTCGACGCCCCCGGCCGGGAGGTGGACCGCGACGATCCCCAGGCCCTGGCGCGCGCCCTGGGCGACGGGGCCGACCTCCTGGTCGACTGCCTCTGCTACACGGCGGCGCACGCCAGGACGTTGCTCCCGTTGGCGCGCAACGCGACCTCGACGGTGATGATCTCCGCCAAGGCCGTCTACGCCGACGACGAGGGCCGGCACGTCAACTCCGCCGAGCCGCCGCGGTTCGCCGGCCCGGTCACCGAGGACCAGCCGACGATGGCACCCGGCGACATGGACTACCAGACGCGCGAGGGTTACGGCGCCAACAAGGTCGCCGCCGAGCACACGTTGCTCGACAGCGGACTGCCGATCACCGTGCTGCGACCGTCCAAAGTGCACGGAATCGGCAACAAGCGCCCGCTGGAGAAGTACTTCGTCGAACGCGTCCTCGCCCGGCATCCGGTGGTGCTGCTGGCGTCGCGGGGCGAAGGCGTCGACCACCCGACGGCCGCGGCCAACATCGCCGCGCTCATCGAGACCGTCGCCGCCCGGCCGGGACGGCGCGTGCTCAACGCGGCGGACCCGGACGCCCCGAACGGCCTGGAGATCTCCCGGATCATCGCGCGGCACTTCGGCCACGACTGGCGCGAGATCCTGCTGGACCACGACAAGCTCGGCCGCCACCCGTGGCACCGCGGGTTCGTCCTCGACACCTCGGCGGCTCAGGCGCTGGGGTACCGCCCGGCCGGCGACTACGCCACCACCGTCGCCGAGACCCTGGACCGGCTCGGCACGGAGCTTCGAGCAGTTCGTGGCAGGATCGGGCGTTGTGAGTGACATTCAACGTGTGGGAGTCGTCGGTTCCGGCCTCATGGGCTCCGGAATCGCCGAGGTGAGCGCCCGCGCCGGCCTCGACGTCATCGTCGCCGAGGTCAACGCGAGCGCGGCCGAGGCGGCGCAGGGGCGGATCGCCTCGTCGCTGGCCAGGGGCGTGAAGGCGGGCAAGCTCAGCGAGGCCGACCGCGACGCGGCGCTGGGACGCATCCGGTTCACGACCGACATCGGCGAGTTCGCCGACCGTCAGTTCGTGGTCGAGGCGGTCGCCGAGAACGAGCAGATCAAGACCGAGGTCTTCACCACCCTCGACAAGGTCGTGAAGGACTCCGACGCGATCTTCGCGTCCAACACGTCGTCCATCCCGATCATGAAGCTGGGCATGGCCACCGGCCGTCCCGAGCAGGTCATCGGCGTGCACTTCTTCAACCCGGTGCCGGTGCTGAAGCTGGTCGAGATCGTGCCGTCCCTGCTGACCGGCGCCACCACCCAGGTCCGCGCGGAGGCGTTCGTGCGCGCCACGCTGGGCAAGGAGGTCATCCGCTCCCAGGACCGCGCCGGTTTCGTGGTCAACGCGCTGCTGATCCCGTACCTGCTGTCCGCGATCCGCATGCTGGAGTCCGGTTTCGCCTCCGCCGACGACATCGACAACGGCATGGTGCTCGGCTGCGCCCACCCGATGGGCCCGCTGCGCCTCACCGACCTGATCGGCCTCGACACCACGAAGGCCATCGCCGAGTCGATGTACGACGAGTTCAAGGAGCCGCTGTTCTCGCCGCCGCCGTTGCTGCTGCGCATGGTGGACGCGGGCCTGCTGGGCAAGAAGTCCGGCCGCGGGTTCCACAACTACGCCAAGTGATCAGGGCCGCCGCCGGACCAGCACGGCCAGTTCGGCGGCGGCGTCCCTGAGCAGCTCGACGAACGCCTCGGCCGGCCGGTGCTCCGGCCGGCAGGCGACCGCCGTCACGCGCACCGCCGCCGGGTCGTCGATGCGCGTGACGGCGACCGACGGCGGCAGTGCCGGCACGACCAGACCGGGCACGACCGTGACCCCCAGCCCGGCCGAGACCAGGCCGAGCTTCGCGACCCAGTCCCGCGCCACGTAGGCGATCTCCGGCTCCTCACCGGCCCACGCACCGAGCAACGTCGTGCCCGGCTCGGCGCTGCCCGCGATCCACCGCTGCCCCCGCAACGCCTCCCCCGTGACACTCGGCTGCCCGGCGAACGGATGCCCGAGCGAGGTCGCGACGAACAACGGGTCCTCCAGCAGCGGCGTCACCTCGACCCCCTCCGGCGGCACGGCCTCGGTGACGACGGCGAGGTCCAGCCGCCCGCGCGCCACGGCTCTCACGAGGCCGGGACTCTGCCCCTCGCGCAACGTCACGCGCGTCGCCCTGCTCAGCGCCGCGATGGCGTGCGGCACCAGCACCGCCATCGCCGTGGAGAACGCCCCGACCCGCAACCGCCCGGCCGGCCGCGCGGCGATGTCCTGCAACTGCTGCTGGACCGCGTCCAGCTCCCCCAGCACCACTTCGGCGTGCCGGACGACCACCCGCCCGGCGTCGGTCAACCGCACCCCGCGCGCCTGCCGCTCGAACAGCGCCTGCCCGGCCGCCTGCTCCATCAGCGCGATCTGCCGCGACACGGCCGGCTGCGTGTACCCCAGCCGTTCCGCCGCGTGGGAGAACGACCCGTGCCGACCGGCTTCCCGGACCACCCGCAGCCCCACGACCGTGAACTCACCCATGCGGGAAACTGATACCACACATGCGAGACTGTCGTTTGTCGCATAGCTCGCCGGCTCCTAGCGTGATCGGCATGGGAGCAACCGAGAACAAGAAGCAGATCCAGGCCGTCTTCGACCGGATGGCGCTGGGCCACACCACCGCGCTGAGCGAGGCGATGGCGGACGACTTCCGCTGGGTGATCGCCGGCGACTGGTCGTGGTCGGGCACCTGGGGCCCGAAGAAGGTCGCGCTCGGCGGCCTGCTGCGGCCGTTGATGGCCCAGTTCACCGACTACCGCTGCGAAGCCGATCTCGTCCTGGCCGACGACGACCGCGTGGTGGTGCAGGCCCGCGGCCACGGCACGACGACGCGGGGTGAGCGGTACGAGCAGACCTACTGCTTCGTCCTGCGCATGGCGGACGGGAAGATCACCGAGCTGGTCGAGCACTGCGACACGGCGCTGGTGGAGCGGGTGCTGGACCGCCCGGCGGCCTGACGCCTGGACCGCGGCTTCGGGCCGCCGTCGCGCCTGGTGCTCAGACCGCGGCCTCCAGCCGGTTCATCGAGTGCTGGATCAACCCGACCAGCACGCCCTTCGACGACTCCCGGTCCCGCGCGTCGCACAGCACCACCGGGATCGCGTCGTCGAGGTCCAACGCGTGCCGCACCTCGTCCACCGTGTACAGCTGCGCCCCGTCGAAGCAGTTCACGGCGACCACGAACGGGATCCCGCGGTGCTCGAAGAAGTCGATCGACGGGAACGACGAGTCCAGCCGCCGCGTGTCGACCAGCACGACCGCGCCGATCGCCCCGGTCGCGAGCTCGTCCCACATGAACCAGAACCGGTTCTGGCCCGGCGTGCCGAAGAGGTACAGCACGACGGTCGTGTTGATGGTGATGCGGCCGAAGTCCAGGGCGACCGTGGTGGTGTCCTTGCCCTCGACGCCGGCGAGGTCGTCGACGTGCACGCCGGCCTCGGTGAGCAGTTCCTCGGTGCGCAGGGGCGGGATCTCGGAGACCGACGCGACCATGGTGGTCTTGCCGGTGCCGAACCCGCCCGCGATGACGATCTTGACCGCGGTCGGCACGGTCAGCTGGTCGTCAGATCCCACGAACACCATCCAGTACGGCCTGCAGGAGATTCCGGTCGGGAATCTGGGGGGAGGAGTTCTGCACGAGCACGTCACCGCGCTCGATGAGGTCCGACAGCAGGACCTTCACGACCACGAGCGGCACGTCGAGGTAAGCGGCGACCTCGGCGACCGACAGGGGGCGTGCGCACAGCGCCATGATCTCGCGATGTTCGACCGTCAGCGACGTCTGGTCGGACGCAAGCGAGGAGGCCCGGACCTGCGTCACGAGGTGGAGGTCAGGCGCGTTCGGCCGGGTGCGGCCGCGCACCATGGCGTACGGCCGCACGAGCGGCCCCGCGGCCTCGTCGTACCACCAGTCCTCCCGCGCGGTCATCAGCGTGACTCGCGTGCCGTGGGCACGGTCGCCTGTTCTGCGCGCGGGGCCGACGAGAGGTAGGTGCCCACTCGCTTGACCAGCATGTTCATCTCGTACGCGATCATGCCCATGTCGGCGTCCTCCTCGCCCAGCACGGCCAGGCACGCGCCGTGCCCGGCGGCCGTCACGAACAGGTAGGCGTGCTCCATCTCGACGATGGTCTGCCGCACGGCGCCGCCGCCGAAGTGCCGGCCGGTGCCGCGGGCGAGCGACTGGAACGCCGACGCCATCGCCGACAGGTGCTCGGAGTCGTCGCGGGAGAGGCCCGCCGAGCGGCCGAGCAGGAGTCCGTCCGCCGACAGCACGACCGCGTGCCGGGCGCCGACCACGCGCTGGATGAGGTCTTCCAGCAGCCAGTTCAGTTCGCCGTGCTGGCTGGTGTTGTCCTTCATGACGAGGGGGCTCCTTCTGATCTCCAGTCGTCGGTCAGCCGGGCGTCGCGGGTGCCGCGCTGGAACGCGGCGAGCCCGTCTCGGATCCGCTCGGCCGGCCTTTCGCCGGTCATCGGCTCGGCGTGCGGCATCTCCTCAGCGGACTGCATGAGCTGCGGCGCGAGGTTCTGCCGCTTCTTCCTGCGGGGAAGGGGTGCCTTCCCGTCCTGAGGAGTCACCACGGGGGGTTGTTCGTCCACCGATGCGTCTGTTGCGGAAACGGCTGGGGTGGCCGTTGAGTTCAGTGCCGCCCGCACCTCGGGTGCGAGCGTCACCGGAAAGCTCGGGTGTTCCTCGACGTGACCGTGGTGCTGGTCGTGGAACGACCGCACCGGCATCTGCGTGGTCTCGGTGATGTCGCCCGCGGTGCTGTGCGGGGCGACGATGTTCGGCGGCAGCACGCACAGCGCGACCGTGCCGCCGTAGGGCGAGTCGCGCAGCTCCACCTTGATGCCGCGCCGTGCGGCGAGCCGGGCGACGACGAAGAGGCCGAGGCGGGACTCGCCGCGGAACGCCATCGTCTCGAAGTCCGGCGGGTTGGAGAGCTTCGCGTTGGCCTGCAGGCGTTCCTCCTGCGTCATGCCGAGGCCGTGGTCCTCGATCTCGATCACGATGCCGTGCGGCACGGCGCTGGAGTGGATGATCACCTCGGACCGCGGCGACGAGAACGCCGTCGCGTTGTCGACGAGCTCCGCGAGCAGGTGGATCGTGTCGGCGACGGCCACACCGACCAGCGCGCGGTCGGGCACCGGGTTGACCTTGACCCGGACGTACTGCTCGGTCTCGGCGACCGCGGCGCGGATGACGTCGCTCAGCCGCACCGGCTTGCGCCACTGCCTGCCCGGCTGCTCGCCGGCGAGGATGATCAGGTTCTCCGCGTTGCGGCGGGCCCGCGTCGCCAGGTGGTCGAGCTGGAAGAGCGAGTCGAGCTGGTCGGGGTTCTCCTCCTCGCGTTCCAGCTTGTCGAGGATCTTGAGCTGCCGGTGCACGAGCCCCTGGTTGCGGTGCGCGATGTCGAGGAAGACCCGGTTCACGCCCTCGCGGGCCTGCGTCTCCTTCACCGCGGCCGCGACGGCCGTGTACTGGGCGGTGTTGAACGCGTCGGCGACCTGGCCGATCTCGTCGTTGCCGTAGTCCAGCGGCGGCATGTCGCGGTGGATGTCCACCTGCTCGCCGCCGCGCAGCCGCGCCACGATGTGTGGCAGCCGTTCCTGCGCAAGCCGCAGCGTGTCCTCCCGCAACGACGTCAGCCGCGTGACCAGCGCCCGCGACACGAGCCGGTTCGAGATGCGCAACGCCAGCACGATCCCGACGACCACCGCGAGCAACGCGATGAGGCTGCCGATCAGCACGGCGGTGAACCGGCTGTTGGCCTTGTCGAGGCCGAGGATCGCGCCGTCCTGCGCCTGCTGGGCGGCGATCCGCACGAGCTTCTCGTGCACCGGGCCGGCCGCCGCACGCCACTGCTGCTCGGTGACCGAGGTGTCGCCGTTGATGATCCGGCCTTCGAGATCGAGCAGCGCCCGGTACTCCGGGCTGGTGCGCAGCGCGTCGTACTGGCTGCGCGGCTCCTGCAGCGCGAACGGGATCGTGGCGTCGACACTGGCGTGATAGGCGCCGACGAGCTTGACGAACTCAATGCGTTCGGCCGGGGTGAACTTGCCGTTGAGCAGCCCGCGCGAGCCGATCGTGGCGCCGCGGGACATCCAGTCGGCCGCCTGGAAGATCGACACGGCCTGCAGGTTGGCCTGCCCCGCCTCCGCGTCCGGCACGAGGCGCGCCTGGTGGCTGAAGAGCGCGACGCCCGCGTCCATGAGGCTGTTGTAGTAGTCGTAGACCGCCTGCGGGTTCGCGGTGCGGGCCTCGACCTGGCCGCGTTGCTGCGGCAGTTCGTTCAGCAGGGCGTTCAGCACGTTCACGCGGTCGACGACGTCCTGCGGCGAATTGCCCGAAAGTTCCGCGAAGACGTCTTTCATCTTCCGCAGCGACTCGTCGGTCTGCCCCTGCTGCGTCTTCAGCGCGGCCACGTCCACGCCGGGCGCCTTGCTCAGCAGCACGAGGCTCAGCTGGCGCTCCTTCTGCAGTCCCGCGAACGCCTCCGCCGACGGGGTCGCCATGTCGCGCACGCTCGACGCGATCGAGCGCATGTAGAAAGCGTCGAAAACGGTGTACGAGGAGAAAACGGCCCACATGACCAGCAACACGACACTGGGCACGACGACCACTCCGGCCAACCGCGACCGAATGGTCCGGTAGTTGGTCGGTGTGTAACCGCTCTTCTCGTTCACAGCGCTCTCACGGTCTCCTGTGTCCCACGGCTAGCGCTGCGGGTAACCCGAGTCACTCCTTCGGCTGCAATACGGTAACAAGTGGAGATCATCGTTACCCAATGACAGCGATCACACGCAGTACGCGGTTGGCAGGCTACCCAGTCGAGTGAGCCCCGCAACACCCGGTCCGGGGGTTCTTGGTATGCAGGAACCCCCGGACGGGCTAGTTCCGCGACTCAGTTCCGCGGTCGTTCGACAGCGACGACGGTGTAGGTCGTGTCGGGCGTGGGCGGCGTGCTGAACCGGGCATTCGGCAGGTAGAGGCGCTTGCCGAACGCCGCGACCGTCGTGGGGACGTCGAACCGCGGGTCCGTGCGTTCCGCGACGAGCGTCGCGCCGTCACGGCCGAGCGTGTATCGCGCGACTTTGTTCAGCCTGTTTTGCACCACGTACAACTGCCGCCCCTCGCGCAACAGACCGTCACCATTGACAAGTGTTTGACCACTCAAATTGATGTTCGCCGTCTGCCCGGTACGAACATCAATACGAAAGAGCTTGCCGGTGTTGCTCTGCACGGAGATCAACCCGCCGCCGAACCCGGTGACGATGCCGTTGAGGTTCGTCGCGCCAGGCGTCACGACAAGATCACCGGTGAGCGGAAGAGCCCGGAACGGCTTGAGGTTCAACGGCACCTCGTAAAGCACCGCCTTGCGCGAGTCGGTGAACCACGCCGACCGGTCCGTCAACACCACGTCGTTGACGAACGTGTCCGTCGTCGCGAACTGGAATTTGGCCAGCAACGCGCCAGTGCGGGTGTCATAGACGCGTGCGTCGCCACCAACACCGCCGGCGACCCACAGTCTCTTGCGCGCATCGACCTTCATGCCGAGCGACGGCGTGCCCGGCCCCTTGGCGAGCACAGCGCCGCGGCCGGTGCGCAGGTCCGCCGCGTAGATCGACCCGTCGGCCCGCGACCCGAAGTAGGCCGTGGTGCCGCTGATCGCGATGCCTTCGGGTTGCCACCCGTTGGGCAGCGAGAACTCCGTCGGGAAGTGTGTGGACGCGTCTGCGGTGGCCGGCGTCGCGGCGGTGAGCGTGACGCCCAGGACCGCCGCGAACAGGACACCGAGTCTGCGGTACATGCCGCCTCCTAATCGGATCGGGAGCACCCTCCGATCCTTCTCCAGCAGGTCGGCAGAACCGGAGTTTTCTCAGGAATCCGACATCTCTACAGCTCAGCGGGCGGGCCGAGCCAGGTGGTCAGCGCCGTGCGGAGACCGCCGGTCTCGCCGAGCGCGGCCCACGCGATGTAGCCGTCCGGGCGGACCAGCGCGGCCATCGGCTGGTCCGGGAACGCGACCGGCCGCGCGGCCACCACCCGGACGCGGTCACCCCACGGCGCGGCGACCGCGGCGGCGCCCGAGTCCACGTCCAGCAGCACCGCCCGTCCGTGGGCGAACCACGGCCCGAACAGCCTGTGGTGGGCGGAGCTGTGCCTGTCGGTGTTCGACGGCATGGACCTGAGCACCGACGAGATGCTGGGCGAGCTGGGCGACCGGGAGGCGGCCCGGCGGTCGGGCCTGAGCCACGAGCAGTGGATGGAACAACAGGGCGAGTACGGCCCGGCGATCATGAACAGCGGCCTCTACCCGAGGTTCACCAGGGTGATCATCGAGGCCGAGACCCCGCACTCCCCCGACCGCCAGGACCGGGGGTTCGAGGCGGGGCTGGACCGGGTGCTGGACGGCCTCGCCGCCCACCTGCCCTACAGCTCGGCGGCGGCCTCGGCGATGAGCTCCAGCGACTCACCGGGACCCAGCGCGACCTGACGCAACCCCGCGAACCGCTGCGCGCACAACTCCGTCAACCCCGGCTCCTCCACGTACTCACCCCGCAGGAACGTCTCCAGATACGCCACGTCGTTGTGCTGACGATGCGGAAAGCTCAGCAACGTGAACGGCGACCCCATCGCCGGATACGCCCCCGTGCCGCGCGGTATCACCTGCACGCTCACCGTCGGATGCTCGCTGACCTCCATCAGGTGCAGCAGCTGCGCCTTCATCACCCGCGGGCCGCCCACCACCTGCCGCAGCACCGCCTCCGGGAACACCGCCTGCACCGCCAGCGGATCCTTGTCCGCCAGCCGCGTCGACCACGCCTCCCGCGCCATCGCGAGCCGCGCCGTCCGCACCGGATCATCGGTCTGCAGCGCCGCCTGCGTGTACCCCGACAACTGAAACACCGAAGGCACCAGATCCGTCGTGAACACCCGCAGCAACGTCGACTCGAACACCAGATTCGCGAAGTCCGCCGCCGGATCAAAACCCACATCGCTGTTGAGCGCGCGCCTGCGCAACCGCTCCGCGTACTGCGCCTGCAACACCACGGACTGCCATTCCGCGGTCGGCACCTTGTACACGTAACCCAGCGCCATGATGTCCACCGCCGCCGACGGCTGCACCGCGTTCTCCATCATCGACAGCTTGGCGCTGCTGAAACCCACGCGCTGGCCGGCCTCGGTCAGGCTGAGCTCCCGCTCCGCCCGCCACCCAGCCAACCGCCGCCCGACAGCGCGCTCGAGCGCGGTGGCCCGGAAATCCTTCGGCATGACGCGAAGGATATGACCAATTCGGATTACCGAATGGGACCACCCGCTGTGGACAACCCTTTAACGGGTGAGTTTCCCGTTTATCGCGGACCTGTGGCGTTGAACGCACAATTCGCATTGTTAGCGTTTTGTGCGCGCATGGGCACGCACGAGCTCATGGAACCTGAACGCGTCGCCGACCTCCGTCAGCAACGACTTCTCGACCAGGTCGTCCAGCGCGTCCTCGACGTCGCACTCGGGCTCCCCGGCGATCGCCGCCGCCACCGGGACGCCGAACGTGCCGGGCTGCCACGCGCACAGCCGGTAGAGCCGCGCCTGCCGTTCCGGAAGCTCCACATAGGACAGATCGAGCAGCTCTCCGAGGCGCCCGTCGTCGGCGAGGGGTGCCAGGTGAATCTCGTGCGCCTGCGGAAGGTTCAGCTTCGAACGGCTCGTCACGAGCACGGTGCCGGACGCGGGCAGCAGCGGCGTCACCTGCTCGGCGGAGTCCGCGTTGTCCAGCAACAGGGTGAACTGCCGTCGCGCGGTCAGGCTGCGGAACACCGCCGGACTTTCGTCAGCCTCCACATCGCTCAGGCCGAACGCCGCGAGCAGATCGCCGAGCGGGTCGCGCACGGCCAGGTCGACGTAGAGCTGGTCGCGCGATCCCCTGTCCTGCAACCACTTGAGCGCCAGCGCGGTCTTCCCCACCCCGCCGGGCCCGCTCACCACCGTCACCCCGCCCGGACGGACGGCCGCGAGCTCGTCGCCCCTGCCGACGAAGTGCCGCGGCGCCGCCGGTGGCCGGAACTGCGGCGGCACCCCGGTCCGGTACCGGATCGCCGCGGTGGTGGCCCTGGTCAGAACGTCACTCATCACCCGTACCTCCCCAACAGGTTGAAGCTACGGGCTTTCCCCTTCTTGCGTCAGGCGGCCATCGAGTGATCGCACGACAGCGCCGCACCCATTCGGGAAGTCGCGGACTTCACCTGCCGTCCGTTGATGATGATCTTGCACGTGAGCTCGCCGTGGACGCCCTCCAACCGGATGACGATCCGCCCCTTGCGCGCGCCCATGCGCTCGAACGGAAGCTCGGGGTTGCGCAGCGTGCGTTCGTCCTCGCCGGGAAACGAGTAGGTCAGCCGGTCGGTCGTACCCGTTCCCTCGACCACCACGCGGATTTCGGGCCGTGCCGCGCAACCGGTGCCTCCGGCCAGCAGCAGGCCCACGAGTAAGACGGCGGTCTTCATGCCCGAACGGTAAGAAACGGCAGCGTGCGACGACATCAGCCAGAAGGCTCAAGACGCATCAGCCCTCAGACTGACAACCCGAGCTCCCGCAGGCACTCTTCCAGCCGCATCCGTTCGAGGTTCCGGTCCATGCCCTCCGGCACCGAGCGCAACCGGTGCTCGACTCCCAGCGCGTCGCAGGCCTGCACGAGCAACGCGTCGTAGGCCTGGCGGGTGGCGATCTTCTTGACCGCCGACGTACCGGGCTCGAAGTTCACGAGCGTCCGGCGCACCCGGCGGAGGTCCGCCGCGATGCGTTCGATCGGCCGACGCTCCGACACGCCTTCAAGCTACCCCGCCTGCAACGCCAGGAAGAGGTCCACGCGCGCCTCGAACTCGGCCAGGTCCACGCCGAGCAGCTCCTCGACCCGGCCCACCCGGTACCGCAACGTGTTCACGTGGACGTGCAGCTTTCCCGCGGCCGCTGTCCACGACCCGGAGCAGTCCAGGAACACCTTCAGCGTTCCGATCAGGTCCGACCCGTGCTCGGCGTCGTAGTCGAGCACCGGCCCGAGCAGCCTCCGTCGCAACGACGCCCGCAGCTCCTCCGGCACGCCCGCGAGCAGCAGCTGGTGGAGCGCGATCTCCTCGCCCGCCACCACGCACGTGCGGCCACTGCGTCGTTCGCCGAGCTGCCGGGCGTGCGTGGCCTCCTCCGCCGCGCCCCGCAGCCCGCGCGACCCGACCGGCGAGCTGATTCCGACGAGCACGCGTGCGGACCCGAGGCCGGGCTCCATCACCCGCATCGCCTCGCGCACGTCGTCCGGCGTCGAGTCGTCGGCCCTGGCGATCGCGTAGACGGTGTCGCCGACCGGCGTGACGAGCGCGGCGGGCAGGGCTTCTTCCAGCACCGCGGCCGCGAGATCGGTCCGCGGGTCGGAGGTCACCGCGCTGATCACCCGCAACCGGGCGTTCTCCAGACCCGCCGCCGCGAGTCTCGACTCCACGTCCGCGGACCCGGCCAGCACCGCGGTCACCAACGGGCCCGCGGTGCGGTTCTCGATCTGCCGGCCCTGCGCCTGCCGGAGCCGTTCCAGCGCCACGAGCGACGCCAGCTCTGCGGCGGCCTCCTGGGGCGGTTCGCCGCCCACCACGAGGATCCAGCTGGTGAGCCGCGTGCCGCCGCGTTCGGAGACGGGCACGAGCGTCATGCCCCTGACCGTCTTCGGCAACCGGTCGGCCTGCAGGAACTCCTTCACCAGCGCCGCGCGGTCGGGCAGCTCCCCGCCGGCCACCACCCGCCCGGTCGTCGACAGGACCCAGCACGGCGCGCCCAGCTCGTGCCCGCCCGCCAGCAGCAACGCGGGCAGGCCGGAGCCCTCCGCGACCACGTTCAGCAACCGGCGGTGCCGGGACAGCCCGACCAGTTCCATCGACACGCGCTCGGTGATCGTCGCGAACGACAGGTCGACCGGCACCTCCAGCAGCGGCACGTGGTGGCGTGCGCAGGCCTCGACGAGGTCCGCGGGCAACGCGCGGTTCTCGGTCTCGCTGGCCGCCAGACCGGCGACGCGGGCCGAGGCGAGCGAGCGGACGAACGTCTCGGAGTCCTGCGGGCCGTGGTGCCAGAGCAGGCCGGACAGCACCAGCTCACCGCCGGACAGGTACCGGCTGGGGTCGGGCAGCTCCGTTCCGTACACGCGGGTGACGGTGCGGTCGAGCTGGTCTTCACCGGTGTGCAGGCTCAGGCGCAGTTCCGGCATCTGCAGCAACGTCCGCAGCAGCAACATGAGAGGTCACTTTCGTCCATTCGTGTTTGTAGGAAAGCACAAATTCGTTACGTGTAGGAACCTGCTGATTCATGTGCTTCCGCCGTAGTGGAGGGGAGCCGCGGCTCTGTGTACTGACTCACAACCAGATGGGAGGGCGAGTGACGATCTCCACGCACGTGCTGGACGCGGCACGCGGCAGGCCGTTCGCGGGCATCACCGTGTCGCTGCAGCGCCGCGACGGGACCGAGGTGAGCTCCGCGGAGACGAACGCCGACGGCCGGATCACCGGATGGGGTGATGGCCTGGAGGCGGGGGTCTACCGGCTGGTCTTCGACACCTCGCAGGCCGCGCCGTTCTTCCCCGAGGTCGTGCTCACGTTCGCCTACTCCGATCCGGCGCAGCACTACCACGTGCCGCTGCTGCTGTCGCCGTTCGCCTACTCCACCTACCGAGGTAGCTGACGATGGACTTCCTTCGACCGGAAACGCTCGCGGAGGCGTTGGAGCTGAAGGCCTCCCGGCCGGACGCCGTGCCGATCGCCGGCGGCACGGACGTGATGGTGGAGCTCAACTACGACCACCGCAGGCCGGCCGCGCTGCTGGACCTCACCCGGATTCCCGAGCTGCAGACGTACTCCGACGGGCTGCGGATCGGGTCGGGCGTGCCGTACGTGCGGATCATCAACGAGCTGGGAGACCGGCTGCCGGGCCTCGCGATGGCCTCCCGCACGGTCGGGTCGCCGCAGATCCGCAACCGGGGCACGGTCGGCGGCAACCTGGGTGCGGCCTCCCCCGCCGGCGACACGCACCCGGTGCTGCTGGCGTCGGACGCGGTCATCGAGGTGGCCTCCGTGCGCGGGACGCGGATGATCCCGGCGGTCGACTTCTACCTGGGGGTCAAGCGGAACGCCTTGGAGCCGGACGAACTGATCGTGGCGGTGCACCTGGCGCCTGCCAAGGGGCCACAACAGTTCTCCAAGGTCGGCACGCGCAACGCCATGGTGATCGCGGTGTGCTCGTTCGCGATCTCGCTGTTCCCGGAGGAGAACCGCGTCGGCGCGGCGGTCGGGTCGGCGGCTCCCACGCCGCGCCGGGCGCACGAGGCCGAGGAGTTCCTGGCTTCCTCGCTGGACTTCTCCTCGCCGAAGCCGTTGCTGGACTCGGTGAAGCGGGAGTTCGGCGAACTGGTGTCGCGGGCCGCGTCGCCGATCGACGACGTGCGCGGGTCGGCGGCGTATCGCAAGCACGCCTTGGCCGTGATGGCGCGGCGGACTCTCGGTTGGGCGTGGCAGGAACTCTTGGACGGGGAGCAGGCATGCGCGTGAACCTGACGGTCAACGGCGAGCAGCGCCAGGCCGACGACGTGTGGGAAGGCGAGTCGCTGCTGTTCGTGCTGCGCGAGCGGCTCGGGCTGCCCGGTTCGAAGAACGCCTGCGAGCAGGGCGAGTGCGGCTCCTGCACGGTGTACCTGGACGACGTGCCGGTGTGCGCGTGCCTGGTCGCGGCCGGGCAGGCGCAGGACCGGGAGGTGCGCACGGTCGAGGGGCTCGCCGACGGCGACGCGCTGGACCCGGTGCAGGAGGCGTTCGTCGAGGCGGGCGCGGTGCAGTGCGGGTTCTGCACGCCCGGTCTCGTCGTGGCGGCGCACGACCTGCTGGAGCGCGTGCCGGCGCCGTCCGACCCGGAGATCCGCGAGGCGCTCGCCGGGAACCTGTGCCGGTGCACGGGCTACGAGAAGATCCTGGACGCCGTGCGATTGGCGGCTTCGCGCCGATGATCGTTCTCGACCGCTGCGCGGTGTCCACTGTGGATCAGGCCGGAACCGAACACGCCTCCGGTCACGTGGTCGTGTCCTCCGACGGGCGGATTCAGTCCGTCGCCTCGGGTCCGGCACCGCGGCCGTACGAGTCGCACACCTACGTCGACGCGTCGTCGTGCCTGGTCACGCCGGGGCTGATCAACACGCACCACCACCTGTACCAGTGGGCGACGCGCGGGCTCGCCCAGGACGCGACGCTGTTCGAGTGGCTGACCACGCTGTACCCGGTGTGGCGCGGGCTGGACGACGCGGTCACGCACGCGGCCGCGTCCGCCGGGCTCGCGAAGCTGGCGCTGACGGGCTGCACCCTGGCCGCTGACCACCACTACGTCTTCCCGTCCGGTGGCGGTGACGTGTTCGACGCGCTGGTGTCGGCCGGGCGGCGGGTCGGGATCCGGCTGGAGGCGATCCGCGGGTCGATGGACCGCGGGCAGTCCGACGGCGGGCTGCCGCCGGACAACCTGGTCGAGGACACCGAGGCCGCGCTGGTCGCGACCGAGCAGGCGATCGGTGACCACCACTCGACGGCTTCTGATGCTCTCGTGCGCGTCGCTGTGGGGCCTTGCTCGCCGTTCTCGGTGTCACGTGAGCTGATGACCGGGGCCGCTTCTCTCGCACGTCGTCACGGCGTCCGGCTGCACACGCACCTCGCCGAGACGCTGGACGAGGAAGAGCAGTGCCTGGCGGAGAACGGCTGCACGCCCACCGAGTACGCCGAGCAGCTCGGCTGGCTGGGGCCGGACGTGTGGCTCGCGCACACCGTGCACCTGTCGTCGGACGCGGTGAAGCGGCTCGGCGCGACCTCGACCGGGTCCGCGCACTGCCCCACGTCCAACGGGCGGCTGGGCACCGGGATCGCGCCGGTGCGGGACCTGCTCGACGCGGGTGCGCCGGTCGGGCTCGGCGTCGACGGCGCCGCGTCCAATGAGGACGGTGGGCTGAACGTCGAGCTGCGGGCGGCGT
Source organism: Lentzea sp. NPDC004789 (assembly GCF_053601075.1). Lineage (NCBI taxonomy): Bacteria > Bacillati > Actinomycetota > Actinomycetes > Pseudonocardiales > Pseudonocardiaceae > Lentzea > Lentzea sp. NPDC004789. Next base: position 188,722 of record NZ_JBSGBE010000016.1, read on the forward strand.
TGCACCAGGCGCGGCAGCGGGGCGGGCCTCGTGCACTGGACGTCCGGCAGGCGTTGTGGATGGCCACGATGGGTGGCGCGCGGTGCCTGGGCCGCGACGACGCGCTGGGCTCGATCGAGCCGGGCAAGGTCGCGGACCTCGCGGTGTGGGACCTGTCCGGAATGGACTACGCGGGGATCGCGGACCCGGTGGCGGCGCTGGTGCTCGGCACCCCGCCACCGTTGAAACTGTTGATCGTGGGCGGCCGGGTCGTCGTGCGGGACGGGGTTCTGCGGACGGCGTCGACCGACGAGCTGGCGCGTGACCTCTCCGCCGCCAGCGCCAAGCTTCAGGAGGCAGCGCGATGACCCTCACTCCCGCCGAACTCACCTCCGCGGTGTCGGGTGGCATCGGGACGTCGCCGCAGCGCCCGGACGGCAACCTGAAGGTGCGCGGCGAGTTCGCCTACGCGTCCGACCTGTGGCACGAGGACATGATCTGGGGTTCGACCCTGCGCTCGCCGCACCCGTACGCCCGGATCGTGTCGGTGGACCTGACCGAGGCGCTGAAGGTGCCGGGCGTGTACGCGGTGCTGACGCACTCGGACGTCCCCGGCCGCAACCTGTACGGGTTGGAGCACAAGGACCAGCCGGTGCTGGCCGTGGACGTCGTGCGCTACCAGGGCGAACCGATCGCGCTGGTCGGCGCGGACCACCCGGAGACCGCGCTGCGGGCCATGAAGAAGATCGTCGTGGTCTACGACGTGCTGGAACCCGTGGTGGACATGGAAACCGCCGTGGACGACACACCTTTGCACCCCGGCGGCAACCTGGTGCGGCACGTGCCGATCCGGCGCGGCTCGCAGGACGTCACGGCCGATGTCGTGGTCACCGGCCGGTACGAGGTCGGCATGCAGGACCAGGCGTTCCTCGGTCCGGAGTCCGGTCTCGCCGTGCCCGCCGACGACGGTTCGGTCGACCTGTACATCGCGACGCAGTGGCTGCACGTCGACCGCGCGCAGGTGGCGTCCGCGCTGGGCCTGCCGGAGGAGAAGGTCCGGCTGACGCTGTCCGGCGTCGGCGGCGCGTTCGGCGGCCGCGAGGACCTGTCGATGCAGGTGCACGCGTGTCTGCTGGCGTTGCACACCGGCAAGCCGGTCAAGATGGTCTACAACCGCGAGGAGTCGTTCTACGGCCACGTGCACCGGCACCCGGCCGTGCTGTACTACGAGCACGGCGCCGACCACACCGGCAAGCTGGTCTACGTCCGCACTCGGATGTACCTGGACGGCGGTGCCTACGCCTCCTCGACGCCGGCGGTCGTGGCGAACGCGGCGACGCTGGGCATCGGGCCGTACGAGGTCGACAACGTGACCATCGACGCTTACGGCGTCTACACGAACAACCCACCGTGCGGCGCGATGCGCGGATTCGGTGCTGTGCAGGCAGGTTTCGCCTACGAGTCCCAGATGGACAAGCTGGCGGAGGCGCTGGGCATGTCGCCGGTGGACATCCGGGTGCGCAACGCGATGACCGAGGGTTCCGTGATGCCGACCGGTCAGGTGGTCGACTCCGCCGCACCCGTCGCCCAGCTGCTGAAGCTGGTGCAGGACAAGCCGTTGCCCGCCGGCACCTCGTCGGACATCCGCGAGCTGCCCGGCGGCGTGTCCAACACGACGCACGGCGAGGGCGTGGTGCGGGGTGTCGGTTATGCCGTCGGCATCAAGAACATCTGCTTCTCCGAGGGCTACGACGACTACTCGACCGCCCGCGTCCGGGTGTCGATGGTCAACGGTTCGCTGGCCGCTGCCGTGCACACCGCCGCCTGCGAGGTGGGCCAGGGGCTGGTGACGATCATGCAGCAGATCGTGCGGACCGAGCTGGGCATCGAACGCGTGACCGTGCTGCCGATGGACACCACGATCGGCAACGGCGGTTCGACCTCCGCCTCCCGCCAGACGTACGTGACCGGTGGCGCGGTGAAGGCCGCCTGCGCCGCGGTCCGGTCGCGTTTGGACGGCCGGACCGACATCGGCACCGAGGTGATCGACGAGACCGTCGAGTGGCGGCACCGCGCGACCGAGCCGTTGGATCCCGAGACGGGACAAGGGAACGCGCACGTCCAGTACGGGTTCGCCGCGCACCGTGCGGTGGTCGACGTGGACGTGGAGCTCGGCCTCGTGCGCGTGGTGGCACTGGACTGCGCCCAGGACGTCGGCAAGGCGCTGAACCCGCAGGCCGTGGTGGGCCAGATCCAGGGCGGTTCCGCCCAGGGCCTCGGCCTCGCGGTGATGGAGGAGATCCAGACCTCCGGCGGCAAGGTGCGCAACCCGTCGTTCACCGACTACCTCATCCCGACCGTGCTCGACATGCCGCCGATGAGCATCGACGTGCTCGAACTCGCCGATCCCCATGCCCCGTACGGCATCCGCGGCGTCGGCGAACCGCCCACCATCTCGTCGACCCCGGCGATCGTGGCGGCGATCCGCGCGGCGACCGGCCTGGCGCTCACCCGCGTCCCGGTCCGCCCCGAACACCTCACCGGTACCTGATCTTCTGGAGTTTGTTGCCGTGAACGCACATCTGCTCGCCACCATCGACCTGGCCACCCGCAACGTGGCCTCCGGCGGCGGCCCGTTCGGCGCGATGATCGTCCGCGACGGTTCCGTGATCGCCACCGGCGTCAACCAGGTGACGCCCACGCTCGACCCCACCGCCCACGCCGAGGTCGTCGCGATCCGCGCGGCCTGCCAGGCGCTCGGTGACTTCAAGCTGACCGGCTGCACACTGATCTCCTCGTGCGAGCCGTGTCCCCTGTGCCTGTCCGCCGCGCTCTGGGCGCGGGTGGACAGGGTCGTCTACGCCGCCGACCGCCACGACGCGGCCGCGGCCGGGTTCGACGACCGCGAGTTCTACGAGCTGTTCAGCAAGTCCCGTGATGACTGGGACCTGCCCGTGCACCAGATCTCCACCGGCGAGGACAACGCCCCGTTCACCGCGTGGCTGTCGCTCGCAACTCGTATCGATTACTAAACGGCCAAAAGCTGTCTAGCTGACCGGAGCTTGCATTTGCTTAAACGCGTTCCGGCGTTGGAACGCGCCCACCGGCATGGGAAAGGCCGTCCTTCATGACCCAGTTGCGGAGCCGGACGTCGACGTCCGCCCTCGACCAGTTCTTCCGCATCACCGAACGCGGCAGCACGCTCGGCCGCGAGGTACGGGGCGGCATCACGACTTTCGTCGCGATGTCGTACATCGTGCTGCTGAACCCGTTGATCCTCGGCGCGTCCGCCGACATCACCGGCGCGAAGCTCACCATCGCCGAGATCACCACGGCGACCGCGCTGGCCGCCGGCGTGATGACCGTCCTCATGGGACTCGTCGGCAACGCACCGCTGGCGCTGGCCGCGGGTCTGGGCGTGAACGGCGTGGTGGCGTTCCAGATGGCGCCGACCATGACGTGGGCCCAGGCCTTCGGGCTGGTGGTGCTGGAGGGCCTGTGCATCGTGCTCATGGCCGTCTCCGGCGTGCGCGAACGCATCATCAACGCGATCCCCGAACCGTTGAAGATCGCGATCACCGTGGGCATCGGCCTCTACATCGCGTTGGTGGGCCTGGTCTCCGCGGGTTTCGTGACCCGCACGCCGGACGCGGCCGGGTCCACCGTCCCGGTGCGCATGGGCGTCGACGGCCACCTGAGCGGCTGGCCGATCGTGGTCTTCTGCCTGGGGCTGCTGCTGATGATCGTGCTGATGGCGCGCGGCGTGCCCGGTGCGGTCCTGATCAGCATCGTCGTCGCCACCGTCGTGGCGGTGGTGGTGAACTCGGTGTTCACGGTGCACGGCTGGGGGCTGGTGACGCCGTCGCTGCCGTCGTCCCTGGTCGGCTCGCCGGACTTCGGGCTTTTCGGCCGGGTGGACCTGTTCGGCGGCTTCGTGTCGGCGGGGGTCATCGCCGCGACGATCTTCCTGTTCACCCTCGTCCTGTCCGGCTTCTTCGACGCCATGGGCACCATCACGTCGGTGTCCGACGAGGCGGGCCTCACGCGTGACGGCCGAGTGGAGGGCATGGGCAGGATCCTGATGGTCGACGGCGCCGGTGCGATCGCCGGTGGCCTCACGGGGTCGGCCCCGAACACCGTGTTCCTGGAGTCGGCGGCGGGCGTTGGCGAAGGCGCCCGCACCGGTCTGGCCTCGGTGGTCACCGGCGGCCTGTTCCTAGTGGCACTGCTGTTCACCCCGCTGGCCACCGTCGTGCCCGCGCAGGCGGCGGCTCCCGCACTGGTGGTGATCGGCGGGCTGATGATGACCCAGATCCGCCGAATTCCTTGGCACGAAACGGACTTCACCATCCCGGTGTTCCTGACCGTGGCCATCGTCCCGTTCACCTACTCGATCACCAACGGCATCGGCGCGGGCCTGCTGTCCTACGTCGTGCTGCGCATCTGCAAGGGCCGTTGGCCGGGCTGGCTGATGACGGGCCTCGCGCTGATGTTCGCCGTGTACTTCGGCGTGGACGTGATCACCGGCAAGTGAGGCCGGGTTCGGCCGGGCGGCCATCCGGCCGAACCTCTCGAACTGGAGGTTCGATGCGCGACCTGGCAACGACTCTGCTCTCGTGGGACCGCTTCGCGGTCGCCTCGGTGGTCGCCGTGCGGGGCAGCGCACCACGTCCGGTGGGCGCCGCGATGGCGGTCGGCCCGGACGGTCAGGTGATCGGCAGCGTGTCCGGCGGGTGCGTGGAGGCCGAGGTCTACGACCTGGCGTGCGAGGTGCTCGGCACTTCGGTGTCCACTTTGGCCACCTTCGGCTACTCCGACGACACGGCGTTCTCCGTCGGGCTGACCTGCGGCGGCTCGCTGGACGTCCTGGTGCAACGGGACAGCCCGTCGTTGCGCGCCGCCCTTCAGGCCTCTGTGGACGGACACCCGGTGTCGGTGCGCTTCTCGGCCGGCGACCGCGTGTTCACCGAGTCCTGGCTGCCCGCACCGCGCCTGCTGGTGTTCGGTGCCATCGACCACGCCGCCGCCGTCGCCGAGATCGGCCGGTTCCTCGGCTACCACGTGACGGTGTGCGACGCGCGCCCGATCTTCGCTACTCCCGAACGCTTTCCGGCCGCCGACGAAGTCGTGGTCGACTGGCCGCACCGCTACCTCGCCTCCACCCGCACCGACTCGTCCACGGCCGTCGTGGTGCTGACCCACGACCCGAAGTTCGACATCCCGGTGCTGGTCGAGGCGCTGGACCGGCCGCTGGCGTTCGTGGGCGCCCTGGGTTCCCGCCGCACGCACGCCGAACGCCTGGAACGCCTGCGCGAGGCGGGCGTGCCCGAGCCGGCTCTTCGGCGCCTTCGGTCGCCCATCGGCCTGGACCTCGGCGGCCGCAGCCCCGCCGAGACCGCGGTGTCGATCGCCGCCGAACTGGTGGCGCTGCGGCACGGCGGCACCGGCCTGCCCCTGTCCTCGCTGTCCTCCCCCATCCACCGAGACCAGGAGAGTCATGGCACTGATCTTTCTCAACGGCGGCGGCATGCGGGGCGGACCGCTGCACTCGCAGCTCCAGGGCACCCCGATGGTGTGCCGGGCCCGCAGTGCGCCCAGGTACCGGTACTTCTCGGTGCGGGACAGGTTCCCCGCGATGCACGAGTCGGGCTCGGCCTCGGTCGTGGGTGAGCTCTACGACCTGCCGCTGAAGATCCTGCGCGACCACCTCGTCCCGGCCGAGCCGCCGGAGCTGGAGATCGGCGTCATCGAACTGGAGGACGGCAGCGCCGCCCTGGCCACCGTCCTGCGCGACGCGGTCGTCGAACCGTTGCTCCGATCGGGTGACATCCGGGACATCTCGTATCTCGGGGACTGGCGGGAGTTCCTTCATCTCGAGGGGTGAGGGAGTGGCAAGGGGGAGTTGCCGCAAGCGGCGGGACCAACCGAAGTGGTCCCGCCGCGGGGGATCACCTCAGCGGTCCTGACCGCGTCCCCGCAACAGCCCGCGTTCGTACGCCACCGCGACGGCCGCCGCCCTGTCACCCACGCCGAGCTTCGCGTAGACGTGCAGCAGATGCGTCTTCACCGTCGCCTCGCTGATGAACAAGGCCGCCGCCACCGCCCGGTTCGTTGACCCCCTGGCGACCAGCGCCAGCACGTCCAGCTCCCGCGCCGACAACGGCTCCAGCACTGGCTCTCGCACCTGCCCCAGCAGCCGCGTGGCCACCGCGGGCGACAGCACGGCCTCACCCGCGTGCGCGGCCCGGATCGCCCGGTGCAGCTCGTCGCGCGGCGTGTCCTTGAGCAGGTAGCCCGTCGCGCCCGCCTTGATCGCGGGCAGCACGTCGCGATCCGTGTCGTACGTGGTGAGCACCAGGACGCGGCACGGATGGGGACGCAGCCGTTCGATCGCGGACAGGCCGTCGGACCCCGGCATGCGCAGGTCCATCAGAACGACGTCCGGCTCCAGCGCCAGGACGACCGCGACCGCCTCGTCACCGGACGCCGCCTCGCCCACGACCTCGAAGTCCGGGCACGCCAGCATGCCGCGCAGACCGTCGCGGACGACGGGGTGGTCGTCGACGATCACCAGCCGGATCACGCGGGCACCCGCAGTCCCGCGCAGTCGCCCAGGCCTGCCGCCATCACGTCGCTCGACCTCCGCCGCATCGCTCCCACCGTGCCTGTCGCGCCTGGATCGGCGCCGAACAGCGCGCGTCCGCCCGGCGTCGACCCCACCCCGGTCATGCCGGCACCCGCGCCGAGATCGCCGTGCCCGCCCGGTTCCGACTCCACGAACAGCGCGAGTCCGCCCGGCGTCGACCCCACCCCGGTCATGCCGGCACCCGCGCCGAGATCGCCGTACCCCCGCCCGGTTCCGACTCCACGAACAGCGCCCCGGACAACCGGTGCACGCGGTGGCGCATCGCGGTCAGCCCGAAGCCCGACGAGGGCCGCTTCAGGTCGAAGCCCACGCCGTCGTCGCGCACGTCGAGCGTCACCACGTCCTCCATGTAGGACAGGGTCAGGCCCACGCGGGACGCGGAGGCGTGCTTCGCCACGTTCGCCAGGGCTTCCTGGGTCATGCGCAGCAGCGCGACCTCCACCTCCGGGTGCATCACGCGCACGGCGCCGGTCAGCGTGACCGACACCGGCACGCCGTAGACCGCGGACCAGCCCGACGCCACCTCGTCCAGCGCTTCGGGCAGGGCCGCGGAGTCCAGCGCGGGTGGGCGCAGGGCGTGCACCGAGCGGCGGGCCTCGGCCAGGTTCGCGCGGGCCAGGTCGGCCGCCACGGACAGGCGGCGTTCCCAGTCGGACTCGGAGGCCGCCGACAGTTGCGTGATGATGCCCGTGAGGCCCTGGGCCAGCGTGTCGTGGATCTCGCCGGCCAGGCGGTGGCGCTCGTCCTGCACGCCTGCCTCGTGCGCCTGCACCAGGAGCTGGGCGTGGAGGCCCTCGTTCTCCTCCAGCAGCTCCTTGCGCAACCGGGCCTGTTCAGTTGTCACGTGGCCGACGAACGTGAACGTGCACGCCACGACCACGAACACCATCAGCAGCAACCAGAAGGCAGGTGCCTCCCCCGCGGACGGGTAGCCGCCGAACAGCGACAGGGTCGCCAGCACGGCGGTCAGCGCCACCACGAAGAACATCCAGCGGCCGCGCAGCAGTTCGCTCGCGTAGATGTAGATCGCGTACGACACCGCGCCGAACACCTGCTCGCGCAAGCCGAGCACCGCGTAGAGCACGACCATGCCACCGACGAACACGGCCATCAGCTCCGCGCGGTCGCGCCACGCGGGGTGCAGTGTGAACCACCACAACATCCACGCGTAGGCGAACGCCACCACGCCGTAGGTGATCCAGCGCTCCGAACCGGAGTGCACCGTGAAGATCGAGTACAGCACGGTCGTCACGGTCAGCACGAAGTACGGGATCACATCTGCGGCGATAGCGGCCCTGCGCTCCCACCTGTCCAACGCGGCCATGTCCACGAGCTACTCCCAGCGGAACGATCTGGCCGCGACGGTACCCGCCACGAGGCTCACGAGCCCCATGATCGCAAGATGCCTCCAGTCCGGCGCGGTGCCGAGCCACGCCTGTTGCAGTGCCTCCACACCGGGAGGCGAGTAGGAGCCGATCTTCTGCACCACCGAGGGCAGCATGAACCGCGGCAGGTACACGCCGCCGAAGAACATCAGCAGCATGAACACCGCCGTCGCCCAGCCACCGGCCGCCCGCGCGGTCGGGGCCAGTGCGGCGATCACCAGACCCAGCGCGAACGTCCCCGCGCCTCCCAGCACCACGGCACACGCCAGGCCTAGTGGATGGTGAGGCAGGTCGACGCCGAAAACGACGTACCCCACCAGGATGGTGAGCAGCACCGACAAGATCGCCGCGGCGGAGTTGACCACCATCTGGCCGGCCAGCAACCGCGCCGGATGCATCGGCGTCGTGGACAACCGGCGCAGCACACCCTTCTCTCGGTAGGTGGCCACCACTGTCGGCACCCGCTGCAACCCGATGAACGCCAACGTGAACACGACCAACGACGACATGTAACTGTCGATGAACCGCACCCCGCCGAATTCCGGCGCGGGCGTCCGCAGTCCCGGAATCGCCCCCAGACCCAGCAACAGCAGGCAGGGGAACACCACCGAGAACAACGAGTTCAGCCGATCGCGGACGAACAACCGCGCCTCGACCTCAATGATCCGCAGCACCACTACCCCCGGTCAGCTCGACGTAGGCGTCGTCCAGCGAAACCTGGTCGACGCGAAGCTGGCGCGCCACGATCTGCTTGCGCGCCAAGAAGGAGGTCACCGCGTGCAGCAGGTTCTCCGACCCGCTGACCACCAGCTGCTCTCCCGCGAACGACACGTCGCCGACCTCCGGCAACGCCGACAGCGCCGCCACGTCCACCGCGGCGGAGGGCACGAACCGGACCCGCGTCGAACCGTCCACACGCGACACCAGCCCGGCGGGTGTGTCCAGGGCGGCGATCCGCCCGTCGCGGAACACCGCGACCCGGTCGCAGAGCCGCTCCGCCTCCTCCATGAAGTGCGTGACGAGCAGGATCGTCACGCCCGCCGACCGCACGTCCTCGATCACCGACCACGTGTCCCGCCGCGCCTGCGGATCCAGCCCGGTCGTGAGCTCGTCCAGGATCGCCACCCGCGGCGACCCGATCAGCGCCAGCGCGATCGACAACCGCTGCTTCAACCCACCGGACAGCCGCCCGAACTCCGCCCGCAGGTGCGGGGTCAGCCCCAGCCGCTCGGACCAGTCCACCGGCGCCGGGTAGAACGACGAGAACAGCGCCAGCGCCTCGCCCACCCGCAGCCGTTCCGGCAGCTCCGACGCCTGCAGCTGCACCCCGATCGCGGCGCGGACGTCCGCGGGACGCCGCCCGAGCACCGACACGCTGCCCCGATCCGGCGTCCGCAACCCGGCCACGCACTCGACGGTCGTCGACTTGCCTGCCCCGTTCGGCCCCAGGATGCCGAAGATCTCCCCCTCGGCGACCTCGAACGACACCGAGTCCACCGCGACCCGGGGTCCGTACCTCTTCCCGAGGTCGCGCACTTCGATGATTGCCATGCGACCAGCCTCGGCGAACGCCGGCCGAAGATCATCGATCGGGCGGCGACACCGGCATCAACCGATCGGTTGATGCCGGTGCTCCACCATGGCCGCGAGAGGATCCAGTTGATAGGCGCCGCCTATGGCTCGTCATCGTGTGTCTGATGCGCAGAACGACTCAAGTCGCGTACGTTCTGCTCATGTGGCAGTACGCCTTGTGGGGGCTCCTCGGTGCCGCTGCCAACCGTGCGGTGCTGTTCATCGAAGCCGCGCAACGGGTCAAGGGATGGCCTTGGAAGCGTCCAAAGGGCCCGGAGGAGGCGTCTACGCCGCGTCGATCGTGATCCACCTCGGCATAGCGTCCGCCACGACCGCAGCGCTGGCCACGACCTCCGTCATAGCCAGCGGCTTCGTGGCCTTCAGCGCCGGCGCCGCCGCGCCCGTCGTGGTCAAGAAAATGGCCCGCTACGCCGAATCTCTCGTTCCCTCCGGCGACGAGTCAGCAGGACGGTCGTCGTGACGTCGGACGGCCCGGGCCGACGGTTGATCGCCGCGCTCGCCGACTCGACCCCGGCCTTTGCCCCGGCGCCGAAACCGCTCGGGAACAGCCGCGGTGGGCGACTCCTGTCCGCTCTCGCCGACTCGACGCCCGCATTGCGCGCGGAAGGTGGTTCGGACGCGACCACGAGCGTTGACGCTGATGAAACCGTCGGCACCGCCGACCGACCACCACAGCCCACAACAGTCGAAGTTGCCGCGTTGGCCGTGGTCGCCGACAACGTCGCCCTGCTGGACCCTGCCGAGCGAATCGCCGCCAGGGCGTGGTTCCCCGCCGACACGCTGCAGAGCGTGCGCACGGTCGCCGAATTCGCCGCGAGCGCGGCGGAACTCGTCCACGAGTTCGATGTCGACATCGTCCGCACCCGTGATCGCGCCGGCCAGCTCGCCGACAACCTCGCCCGCGACTTCTCCATCACGGTCACCATCGCCCGCGGCCGTGTCCTGGATGCGACGTTCGCCCGTGATCACGTCAGCGACATCGCCGGCCGACTCGCTGACCACATCAACCGCGCGCGGGGCCTCGCCCGCTCTCTCACGCGGGCGGACCACGGCGTCGGCAACCTCGCCGATGCTCATGAACTGGAGCGCACTCTGGCCAGCGCCTTGACCATCGCGCTCGCCGTCGCCGACGAGACCGACCTCGACCTCGAGATCACCCCGGCAACGTCCTACACCGTCACGGTCGCAACCGGTGGTGATGCGAGCAGCGATGCCGCCACTCGCGGCCCCACCCCCGCCGGTGTCCCCGACATGGACGCCGCTCGCGGCCGAGCCACCGACCTCGACCGCCACTTTGCGCGCGAGCTCGCCGGCGCCATCGGCAGCGACCGCCGCAGGGCAAGGGCACTCATCGTCGTGGACGAGCAAGACCGCGATTTCGCTGCCAGCCGGGCGTTGTTCAGCGCCGAGCTCGCCGCGGCGATAGGTCGCCTGCTGGAGGCTCTGACAGACATGACGGGCGCAGATCTCCGAAGTGCGGATCTGCGGGGAGTCCCTCTGACGGGTGTTCGCTGGTCGTCCAGCACGCTCTGGCCACCAGCGCGCGAAGAGCTGATCCGGCGAGACTCCGTCGAACTCTCGGAGGGTGCGGGCCTGTACGAGATCCGGCCAGGAGGGCTTCACGCCGACGCCCTGGTGCCGTTCAGCTGATCCGCTGGTCCAGCCCGTGCACGACCTGGTCGAGCAACGTCTGGATGACCGCCTCGTTGTGCTCGGTGCGGCCCGGCGTGATCATGCGCGAGGTTGCCTCCACCATGGCGTGCACGAGCATCGCCCGCAGCTCCGCCCGCTGCACTCCGGCGGTCCGGAACACGCCGACCAACGGCGCCAGCAACCGTTCGTGCTCGGCGCGGATCTGCTCGCGCGAGGTATCGGGCAACGCGTGCGCGGACAGCGCGACCACCGCGCCGTGGCTGCCGTCGGTGATGATCGCGAGCTCGGTGCGCAGGTACGCCTCGATCTTGGCCGGCACGGACGTGGCGCCCTCGACCGCGTCCTCCAGCTTGTCCGCCCACTCGGGCAGGGCGTCCGACACGATCGCGGCGACCAGCTCCTCGCGCGACCGGAAGTACTCGTAGAGGCTCGGCCGCGACAGCCCCACGCGTCTGGCGAGCGACGCGAGCGTCAACGCCTCCGCTCCCTCGGTCGCCACGATCTCGCGCCCGGCGTCCAGCAGGGCGCGCAACCGGTTGGCGCGGTGCTCCGCCACGGTGTCAGCGCTGATCCTCGGCACACCGGGATCGTATCGCGCTTGATTTCCCGACGGTGTGTTGGAATAGTTCCCGACAGAGCGTCGGAATCAAGGAGAGTCTCATGTTCATCGCGACGAACCGGCTGTTCGTGCCCGCCGAACGGGCGGAGGAGTTCGAGGCCCACTTCCGCAGCAACATGCGGACGTTCCTGCCCGGCGTGCCCGGTCTGCTGCGCAGCACGCTGCTCAAGCCGACCCGCGAGGACCAGCCGTACGTGTCGGTCAACGAGTTCGAGTCCGAGGAGCACTTCCGCGCCTGGGTCGCGTCCGACTCGTTCCGCGAGGCGCACAAGCGCAACCGCGGCATCGCCCGGCACGTCACCGGCAACGCCGTCGAGACCTTCCAGCACGCGGAGGACCTGGTGCTGCCCCTGCAGCGCGCCGAGTAGTGCTCACAACGCGGGAAGCAGGGCCTTCATCCGGTTGATCTCGTCGGTCTGGACGGCGATCACGTCGTCGGCCATCTCCTCGACCTGAACGTTGGTGCCGGCGGACTTCACGTCCGTCGCCATCTTGATCGCACCCTCGTGGTGCTTGATCATCAGCTCCAGGAACATCCGGTCGAAGTCCTTGCCGCGCGCGGCACCCAGCGCGGTCAACTGCTCCTGCGTGGCCATGCCGGGCATCGAACCGTGATCGCCGTGCGAGCCCATGTCGTTGTTGACGCGCTGCCACTGCTTCATGGCACCGATCTCGGGCTCCTGGCTGTACCGGATCCGGTCGGCCAGGCCCTTCACCGTCGCGTTCTCCGCCCGGTCGGGCGCGAACCGCGTCATCGCGAGCGCCTGTTCGTGATGGACGATCATCATGGCCACGTAAAGGCGGTCCGCGTCGTTCGGCGGTGCCGCGACGGCGCCGGAGACGTCGGCGGGCGCCAGCGTCTGCGCGGTCCCACCGGGTGTGTCCGGGGCGATGACCGGTGCGGCCTCCGGCTCGGAAGTGCAGCCCGCCAACGCCGCTACCAGCGCAATCACCGCGACCCCAGAACGCATGAACCAGACAATACCCTCCGAAAGACGCTGGCCCTTAGCAAAGCGAAACGGTCATACTCACCCTCACCAGCCCGTAATGAGGGGGTAAAGCTGTGACTTCACGCGCAACGGCCCGGCGGCGCAGAGCGCCGTTGGCGATTCTGGGGGCGCTCGCGCTGACGTTGTCAACGATGACGGCACCGGCCCTGGCCGAGCCCGACCTTCCCGCCGACGGGGCGGGGCTGTCGCAGGCCCAGCTGGAGGCGCGGGCCGACGGGTCCACCGGCATTCCCGGCGAGAACGAGGTCAGCCGGAGCCGCAACATGGTGAAGGTCGGCAGCCTGCCCAAGCAGGCGCCGTTCGACACCACCTCGGCGCTCAACACCGACCTGGCGTTCCAGGACAACTACGCTTTCCTGGGGAACTACAACGGCTTCACCATCTACGACATCCGCAACCCGCGGAAGCCGAAGATCGTGAGCCAGGTCCTCTGCCCCGGCTCGCAGAACGACGTCTCGGTGTACGGGAACCTGCTGTTCCTGTCGACCGACTCGTCCCGCAACGACAACTCGTGCAACAGCGTCTCGCAGCCCGCCTCCGTCAAGGAGTCGTGGGAGGGCATCAAGGTCTTCGACATCAGCGACAAGAAGGCCCCGAAGTACGTCGCGGCCGTCGAGACCGACTGCGGTTCGCACACCCACACGCTGGTGCCGGCCAAGGATCGCAAGAGCGTCTACCTCTACGTCTCGTCCTACTCGCCCAACGCGGCGTTCCCGGACTGCCAGCCACCGCACGACAAGATCTCGATCGTCAAGGTCCCCGTGCGCAACCCGGCGCAGGCGTCCGTGATCAAGGCCCCCGTGCTGTTCCCGGACGGCGGCAACAAGGGCCGGCCCGGCGACATCGACACCGGCTACACCTCGGCCACCACCGGTTGCCACGACATCACCGTCTACCCGCAGCTCGACCTCGCGGCGGGCGCGTGCATGGGTGACGGCGTGCTGTGGGACATCTCCGACCGGGAGAACCTGGTGGAGCTGAACCGGGTGCAGGACGACGCGCACTTCGCGTTCTGGCACTCGGCCACGTTCAACAACAGCGGCACCAAGGTCGTCTTCACCGACGAGCTCGGTGGCGGCGGCGCGGCGACGTGCAACGAGAAGATCGGCCCGAACCGCGGCGCGAACGGCATCTACGACATCGAGGGCAAGGGCAAGAACCGCAAGCTCGTGTTCAAGTCCTACTACAAGATCCCGCGGATGCAGGCCGACACGGAGAACTGCGTCGCGCACAACGGTTCGCTCGTCCCGGTGCCCGGCAAGGACATCATGGTGCAGTCCTGGTACCAGGGCGGCATCTCGGTGTGGGACTTCACGAACTCCGCCAAGCCGCGTGAGATCGGCTTCTACGAGTACGGCGTGCAGCCCGGCAACGTCGTCGGCGGCACGTGGTCCACGTACTACTACAACGGCTACATCTACTCGTCGGAGATCCAGCGCGGCTTCGACGTGATCGACATGCGCGACCCGCGCACGTTCCCGGCGAAGTTCTTCCGCACGGACGAGCTGAACGTCCAGACGCAGGGCAACTTCTACCGCTGGTGACGCCCGAGCTCAGCGCGGCTGCCGTCGTTCGGCAGCCGCGCTGACCGCGGTCAGGACCAAAGTCACCGCGACACCACCGAAAACCGCCCAGATCGGTGAACCGACGTCCAACGCCCACGCGGCGACCACGGCCGTCAACCCGTACCCGGCGCCGGTCACCGCGTACATCATCGAGAACCCGGCCGCGTGCGCGCCGACCGGAAGCCGTTCGCGCAGCACCAGACTCCGCGTCACCAGCACGCCGGACTGGAACAGCCCCGCCGCCAGCAACGCGCCCGCGATCCCCGGCAGGTTCGGGAACAACGCCACCGCGCCGACGCACGTCGCGGTGATGACGAGCAGCACCAAACCCTGGGTGCGCAACGATCCCGGCCACGGCCGCAGCCCGTACAGCACCGCGCCCAGCGCACTGCACGCCGCGAACCCCGTGAGCAGCGGCCCGATCCAGCCGATGCCGATCCCCCGGTGCTCCAGCAACGCGGGCAGCACCAGTTCCGCGACCGCCAGCTGCGCCAGCGCCGCCGCGCTCACCAGGTAGATCGGCCACGCCGAGGCGACGACCCGTGGCTTCGCCGTGCCGGAGCGGGACGTCACGTGCCCGCGGGGCAGGATGAACACCAGCCACGCGGCGACGCAGATCAGGCTGACCGACACCACGACGGGCGCACGCCGGTCGACGCTCAACGCCAGCACGGTGACCAGCGCGGGCGCCACCGCCCACACCACCTGCGTGATCATGGCGTCGAAGCCCATCGCCTTGGGCACCAACGCGTCCGGCACCAGCCCGAGCAGCATCGCCCGCAGCCCGCCCGGTGTGGTCGACGGCCCGGCGCCCGCGACGAACGCCGCGATCACCAGCACCGTCACGTTGGTCGTCAGTGCCAGCGTCGTGAACGCGCCCGCCCCCACGACCAGCCCGGCCGCGAGCTGGCCGCGCATCCGGGACGGGTCGAGCAGCAGCCCCAGCAGTGCCGCGCCGAGGATCTCGCCCAGCACGTACACGGCGGTCAGCGACGCCGCCAGCACGTAACCGCCGGGCAGGCCCCTGGTCAGGAACACCATCATCAGCGGCGTCATCGACATCGGTAACTTCGCGGCGACCGTGACCACGGCGCACGCGAGCACGTCCCGGTTCGCGAGATCGCGATAGCCGGCAGCGGAGATCGTCATCTACTCGCCCAGCTCCTGGAACAACGTCAGCTGCAGTCCCGCGGGCGCCTTCAACCTGGCGTTGAGCGAGTTCCACGGCGTGCGCGTGGGTTCCGCGATCACCTCGGCCCCCGCGGCTTCCAGCTCACGGGTGGTCGTCGAGGAGTCGTCCACCTCGAACGCCACCCGGATGTGCCCGGCGACCCGCTGACCCACCTCGACCTGGTCGATGAACTCGGCGTGCGGCGGGTCGGTGATCTCCAGCGTGGCCCGGCCCGCCTCCAGGATCGTGACCCGCCCGCCGTCGGACGCGAACGCCGCCCGTTGCTCCAGGCCGAGGACGTCGCGGTAGAAGCGCAGGGCCTCGTCGTAGTCGGCGGCGGTGACGACTAGGCGGAGTTCACGAACACCGGTCATGCGCTGATCATCGCACCAGCCGTGTGAGGACCACGACAACCGCCGCGATCGCCGCCGTCACGTGGATCGGTGCTGGTCCGAACGTCGCAGCTAGCACTGCGACCGAACCGAGCGGCAGCAGGTACTTGCGCGGCCCCGCCTGGCCAGGACAGTCCTGCACGTACCAGACGCACAGGAAGAAGATCGCGAGCGGTACCGTCGTGAACGCGGCAATGGCCGTGCCCGGCGCGTGCGAGAGGTGCAGGTCGTGGTCGACGCTCGCCGCCAGCCCGGCACCGAGCGCGGCGATCGAGCCGAGGATGAACAGGTGCGCGTAGCCCCACAGGAACGCCTTCTTCATCGAGTGCAGGTGGGTCGGCGCCTCGAAGTAGATCCACCACACCGAGAACACGATGATCAGGCCGGCCGCGGCGAGCGAGACCAGGTTGATCCCGCTGTCGAAGCCCTGCTGGAACGCCGTGGTGGCCGACAGGATCGACTCGCCGAGCACGATCAGCGTGAACAGCCCGTGCCGTTCGGCGATGTGGTGCGGGTGCCACGTGGTGGCCGTCGCCCGTTCCGCCCACATCGGCACCAGCAGCTCGCCGATCATGAAGAGCACCCACAACGGCAGCTGCAGGTTCGGCGGCGCGATCAGCACCCACAGCACCCAGAGCACCTGCATGCCGGCGATGCCGATGGCGTACCGGCGCGTGCAGTTCCTGTGCGAGGGGTTGTCCCGCGACGCCCTCAGCCAGTGCGCGACCATCGCGAGCCGGATGACGACGTACCCGCTGACCACGATGCGGTAGTCGTCGTACTCGAAGACGCGCGGGATGCCGGACGCGATGATCAGCACGCCGGCGATCTGGACCATCGTGATGATGCGGTACAGGGTGTCGTCGTTGTCGAACGCGCTGGCGAACCACGTGAAGTTCAGCCACGGCAACCACAACGCGAAGAACGCCATGCAGAACGCGAGCACGCCGTGCCCGATGTGGTTCTCGGACACGGCGTGGTGCAACGAGGCGGCGGCCTGGGCGACCGCCACCACGAAGCTCAGGTCGAACAACAGCTCCAACGGCGTCGCGACCCGGTGGGCCTCCGCCGTGTCGCGCGCGAGGAGCTTTCTGATCATCCAGGTACCACCATGATCCTTGACTCGCTGAGGTCGAGCGCCACCCGCGTCCCCGCCTGGAAAGCCGCCGCCTGGTTGGACGGCTGATCGACCCGCAGGATCTGCTCGCCCACCTTGACGGAGATCCGCGTGACCGGCCCGAGGAACGACTGGGTCAGCACATCTCCGACGATCTTGCGCTGTATTGAATCATCTTGGGCGTCGCCGTCGTGCGCGGAAACCCCGATGTCCTCCGGCCGCACGATGACCCGCACGTCGCTGCCGGACGGCTGGTCGTGCTCGGCGGCGACGGTCACGCCGTTGACGACCACGGCGGCGCCCTCCGCCCTGGCCTCGATGCTGTTCGTGACGCCGACGAACTGCGCCACGAACGCGGTCTTCGGTTCCCGGTACACCGCGGACGGCGTGTCCAGCTGCTCCAGGCGGCCGTGCGACATGACGCCGACCCGGTCGGACACGGCGAGCGCCTCCTCCTGGTCGTGCGTGACGAACAGCGTCGTCATGCCGAGCTCCGTCTGGATGCGGCGGATCTCGTCGCGCAGGTTCACCCGGACCTTGGCGTCCAGTGCGGACAGCGGCTCGTCCAGCAGCAGCACGCGCGGCTGGATGGCCAACGCGCGTGCCAACGCGACGCGCTGCTGCTGACCACCGGACATCTGGTGCGGGTAACGGCCACCGAGGTGCGAGAGCCCGACCAGCTCCAGCAGCTCGCCGGCCTTCTTGGCGTCGGCCTTGCGCATCTTCAGGCCGAACGCGACGTTCTGCGCCGCGGTCATGTTCGGGAAGAGGCTGTAGGCCTGGAAGACCATGCCCATGTCCCGCTTGTTGGCCGGCACGCGGGTGATGTCCTTGCCGCCCACGGTGACCGTGCCGGAGTCCGCGGTCTCGAAGCCCGCGACGATCCGCAGCGCCGTCGTCTTGCCGCAGCCCGACGGGCCGAGCAGCGACACCAGTTCGCCTTCCGCCAGGTCGAGGTCGAGGCCGTCCAGCGCGGTGTTGCCGCCGAACGACTTGCGCAGCCCCTTGAGTTCCAGATGACCCATTTTCACTCCTCGACCACGGTCTGACGGCGCCGTTGGCCGACGTAGGAAAGTGCGAACAGAAGGACGAACGCGAAGAGCAGGCACAGCAGCGACACCGCGATGGACACGCCCGCGTTGCGCTTGCCGAGCAGGTTGACCTGCACCTGCAGCGTGTCGAAGTTGAGCAGCGACGCGATGGTGAACTCGCCGAGCACCAACGCAACGCTCAACAGCGACGCACCGATGAGTGCCACGCGGATGTTCGGCACGACGACCTTCCACAACACCGTGAACCACGACGCGCCGAGGCTGCGCGCGGCTTCGGACAAGGTCTTCAGGTCGATCGCCGCGAGACCGGCGTCGATCGCGCGGTACGCGAACGGCAGCACCAGCACGGTGTAAGCGAACGTCAGGGTCAGCGGCGAGTCGCCGAGGAAGTAGTTCACCCACGCGTAGAGCGGCGCCATGCCCACCACGAGCACGATCGCGGGGATCGCGAGCGGCAGCAGGCACAGGAACTCCACCAGCCGCTGCAACTGCGGGAGCCGCAACCGGATCCACGCCATCGTCGGCACGAGCAGCACCAGCATGAGCACCGCTGACGTGACCGACAGCAGCAACGAGTTGACGAGCGCTTCCATCAGCCCGTCGTCGTCGACGATGGACGTCCACGACTCCAGGCTGCGGCTGCCGCCCTTGCCCCGCGTCGAGAACTCCGCCATCGCGATCAGCGGCAGGACGAAGTAGACGCCCACCACCAGCAGGATCACCGTGCGCAGAACGCGTTGCTTCACTAGCGAACCCACTTGGCCACCCTCCGCTGCAGCAGCACGTTCACGCCCATCGCGATGCTGACGACGATCACCATGCCGAGGCCGAGCGCCTTGCCGAGGTTCTCCTGGCCGAGCACGACCTCGCCGGTGAGGAAGCCGCGGATCTGCAGCGGCACGATCGGGCTGCCCTGCGAGACAAGCGCCGCGGCCGTGGCGTAGGCGCTGAAGGCGTTGGCGAACAACAGCAACAGCGCACCGAGGAACGGCGGCGTGAGGATGGGCCCGCCGACGTGCCGCCAGTACGTCCAGCTGGTGCCGCCGAGGCTCGCGTTCGCTTCCCGCCACTGTGGACGGAGACCGTCCAGCGCCGGCAGGAACACGATGACCATCAACGGGATCTGGAAGAACGTGTAGACGAGCGTCAGGCCGGGCAGGTCGAACAGCCACGCGCTGCCGGCGAAGATGTCGATGCCGACGTTGTCGCGCAGGAACTTCGTGACCAGACCCTCGAAGCCGATCGTCGCGAGGAACGCGAACGCCAGCGGCACGCCACCGAACTGGGCGAGCACACCGGAGGCCGCGACGACGACGCGCCGCAGCATGCCTTCTGGGTTGCCGACCGCGACGGCCCACGTGAGCAGCGCGCCGAAGACCGCGCCGATCACCGCCGTGAGCGCGGACAGCTCGATGCTGCGCACGAACGCGTCGAAGACGACCCCGGTGAACAGGGTCGTGAGGTTGTCGAGCGTGAGCCCGCCGTTCGAGTCCTGGAAAGCGCCGAACAGCACCAGGATCGTGGGGTAGACGAGGAAGATGCCGACGAACGCGAGGAACGGCACCGCGACGAGCCAAGCGGCCGCAGATGGCCGACCGGCGGCCCCGCTCCTCTTCGGAGCGGAACCGCCGGGCGTCGTCGCTACGGGAGCGACTGAGGTCATCCGATGGCCTGCGCCCAGGTCGCGGTGAGAACGGCCTTGGCCTTGTCGGCCTGAGCCTGCGTCTGGAACACCTGCTTGCCGTCGGTCTTGGGCAGCTTGTCCTTCGCGGCCTTGTCCGCCTTGTCACCCATCTTGTCCAGGCGAACCGGGCGGGACATGCCCTTCAGGTAGAGGTTCTGGCCCTCGTCGGAGTAGAGGAACTCCTGCCACAGGCGCGCGGCCGCGGGGTGCGGCGCGTCCTTGCTGATCGCCTGGTTGTAGTAGGCGCCGAGCTGGGCCTCCGCCGGGACGACGACCTTCCAGTCCATCTTGCCCTTGAGCTTCTCGGTCTGGGCGGCGTTGGTGTAGTCCCAGTCGATCACGACCGGCGTCTGGCCGGACTCGATCGTCGCGGGCGACGGGTCGACCGGCTGGAAGTTGCCGGCCTGCTTGAGCTGCTTGAAGAACTCGACACCGGGCGCGATGTCGTCGGCGGAACCACCGTTGCCCAGCGACGCCATGACCACGCCGTTGAACGCGGCACCGGCCTGCGTCGGGTCGCCGTTGAGCGCGACCTTGCCCTTGTACTCGGGCTTGAGCAGGTCCTTCACACTCGTCGGCGCCGGCACCTTGGCCGCGTCGAAGCCGATCGACATGAAGCCGCCGTAGTCGCCGTAGTACGCGCCGTCCGCGTCCTTGAGCTCCTTGGCGATGTCGTCCCAGGTGCTGACCTTGTAGGGCGCGAACAGGTCCTTGTTCGCCAGCGCCACGTTCAGACCGAGGTCGAACACGTCGGGCGCGCGGTCGTTGCCCTTGAGCTGCTTGGCGGCGTTGATCTCTTCCTGGCTGGACGCGTCCGGCTGCGCGGAGTCCACCTTGATGCCGTACTTGGCCTCGAAGGCCTTGATGATCTCGCCGTAGTTCGCCCAGTCCGGGGGCAGCGCGATGACGTTGAGCTTGCCCTCCTTCTTGGCGGCCTCGACCAGCTTGTCCATGCCACCGAGGTCACTCGCCGACTTGGCGGTTCCGGCGGCTGTGGTCTGCGTCTCCTTGGCGGGCGGGGCGCCGCAGGCGGCCACCGCCAGCACCAACGCGCCGACACCAATCAGTTTCGTGGTGACGTTCCCTCGCTTCAGCACAGGCGGAGGATTCGCGCGGGATGCTTTCGTTGTCAAGCCAGCCGCGCCGGTTGAGACCTTCTCGACTCCTACGGTGAATTCTCGACTGCCTACGGGTTGCGACTGAATGCTTTCCGTGCTTCGTCCAAGTGGCGTTCGGCGAGGCCGGTCGCGGGGTCCACGTGGACGAGCGCGGTGGTCAGGTGCCGTCGCTTGTGGACGAAGTCCCGGTTCCTCTCGCGGTGCAGCCCGAAGTCGTCGTCGAACCACACCAGGGGCCGCTCGTAGGCGTACCGGGCGACGGCGGGGTACTTCCAGCCGTGGTCGTCGCGGAACTCGATCACCTTGAGCGGCGGGAGGCCCAGGCGCGGTCCTATCTCGGCGTTCGCCCGATGCGACCAGCTGGTGGCCCACGCGAGCTCGGCGCCGGTCTCCTCGGCCAGCCGTCTCAACTGGTCGCCGTGCCGCGGGTCGAGCCACACGCGGAGCTTGCGCCACCAGCCGACCTTGATGTCGAACGGCCGGTAGCCCGGCGGCTTCGGGTCGGCCGCCCACGGGTTGAGCGGCCCGTCCACGTCGATCACCACGAGTGGTCTCATCCGCCCAAGACTGCCGTGTCCGTACCCTTTGCGGGTGCGTTTGCTCATGACCCTGCTCGTCCGCGACGAGGCCGACGTCGTCGCCGCGATGATCGAACACCACCTCGCCGCGGGCGTGGACCTGGTGATCGCGACCGACAACGGTTCCGTCGACGGCACGGTCGAGATCCTGGAGGCCTACCGCGACGCGGGTGTGCTCGAACTGCACCACGAGCCGGCGCAGGACTACGAGCAGGGCCGCTGGGTGACCCGGATGGCCCGCCGCGCCGCCGAGCTCGGCGCGGACTGGGTGATCAACGCGGACGCCGACGAGTTCTTCTGGCCCGCCTCGGGTTCGCTGAAGGACGTTCTCGGCGCCGTCGGGCCCGAGTTCGGCGCGGTGGAGATGCGGCGCGACAACCTGGTCGCCGATCCGCGCGTCGACGGCGGCTGGGTGCACCGCCTGGTCGTGCGCGACACCGCGTCGTTGTCCCCGCGTGGCACCCGGATCGGACCCAAGACCTGCCACCGCGGCGACCCCGACGTGACCGTGGAGCAGGGCAACCACGCCGTGTCCGGGCCGCGCCTCGGCCCGATGACCACGGCCGGCCTGGACATCCTGCACGTGCCGGACCGCGGCTACGACCAGTACCAGCGCAAGATCGCGAACGGCGGCGCGGCGTACGCGGCCAACACTCGCCTCGCTGCGGGCGTCGGCTGGCATTGGCGGGAGGACTACGAGCGCCTCCGCGACGGCACGCTGCACCGGACGTACCTGGACCGGCAGCCCGACCTGGCGGCGGGGCTGGCCTCGGGCGTGCTGATCGGGGACACCCGGCTGCGCGACCGGCTGACCGCGCTCGACCCGGTGGTGCCGTGGGCCTTCCAGGCGGTGACCCGCGCCGTCTCCCCGGCGTGAACCGTCCGCTCAGGACGCGCGCCGCGCCGAGCACACCGCCGACCCGCCCCACCGGGCGCCGTACAGCAGACCCGGCAGCAACCGCCGGAACCGCAGGTGGATCTCCCCGGCCCGATCGGGCGTGTGCTGGCTCCCGCTCGGCTCGGCATCGGCCCGCTGCAGCACGCCGTCGAACGTGCGCACCAGCCGCTTGCGGTCGTGCTCGAACCGCACGCGCAGGTCGAAGACCTCGCACGGCCGTTCGGGCACGTGCAGCACGCACGGGTGCATGACGTCACGGCTCAGCAGCCGGTACCGGATCGCGAAGTCGTGGGTCTCGCCGCGGGCCAGCGGCTCGGCGGGCAGCAGGGTGAAGCCGGGACGGTCGTGCGTGGCGGAGCGGTCCCGCAACGTGCCGCCGTAGAGCAGGTGCACGTCCACGTCGCGCCTGCGCACCGGGAACACCGCGGCGAACTCCAGCTGGTCGACGCCGTCCTGGTCGACCACGACCTGGTAGCGCTCCAGCACCTCGGGCTGCCCCTGGTCGAGCACGACGGCCACGGACAGCTCGGCGGTGTGCCAGCCGCCGGTGGTGCGGCGCGTGGTGGTGGCGGCCAGTTCCGCCAGCTGGTCGACGGCCTCGTCGACGCGCCGTCGCACGGTGCGGGCGTCGCGGTCGATCGCGGCCGCCACCCAGTTCACCCGTTCCTGGTAGAGCGGGTGGCGGACGTCCGGGATCAGGCCGAACGCCGCCCGTGCCGGAAGCTGCAGGTCGTCGGGGAGCTGCTCGGCCAGCTCGGTCAGCCTCGTGATCAGCTTCTGCCTGGCGGCGGACTGGCCGTCGGCCCTGGTGATCCCGCACGCGGCGGCGAGGTCCGGGCCGAGGCGGTCCGCGATCCGCCCGTGCACGCCCCTTCCCTTCCGAAGTTTCTTCAGCTCACGGACCAGTTTCGCGTGCGTCGTCGTCATCTCCGCTCTCCTCCCCTTGCGTGCTCACGTGCGGCGGAGGCAGGTTGCGTCGAGCATGTGGACGAGAAGTGGACACGCCGTGGATCGGTCACACGTGGTCCGGACGCAGGGTCGTTCGTGCCACCGAGGAGACCAGCGCGATGCCGACCCGGACGCCGTCACGGCCGAGGAAGACGCGCGTGGTGCCGATGCGGTCCAGCGTCGCCGGGTCGACGGCGCCGAGCCCGAACGCGATGATCTCCGGACCCGACGCCGCGGCGGTGAGCTGCGCCAACGCCTCGGGCCACGCGGGATCGGTCGCCCTGCCGTCGGAGATGAAGAACAGCACCGGCCGGCGCACCCGGATCCGCTGCGCTTTCAGATTTCGCACGTCGCGGTCGATGGTGACGCGCAGAAGAGTGAACGCGGAACCGAAGTCGGACCCTGATTCCTGGCGCGGTGTAATGATTTCCGGCGGGTCGAGCGCGGCCCGCAGCGGCTGCACCACCAGCGGGCTCTCCGCGAAAACCACCACGCAGAGCCGAATCTGCACGGCGGCCCGCCGATCGGCGTGCACCGCACCGCGGAACTCGCGCATTCCGGCGTTGACCTCGTCGATGTGGTCGGCCATCGAGAGCGATACGTCGCACACCACGTAGCAGGGCAACACTTCGCGCACCATCCGTCTCCCCCTCAGCACCATGCGTGACAAGGGGAACGGTTACCGGATCGTGTTGATCGATCGTGGACAAAAAGCTGATTCGGTGACACACCAAAGGGCCCTTGCGCGACATTCCTCCAAGACAGAAGCTCGAACACCGAGGAGGACGGCGTGGAGTTCCGAATGCTGGGTCCGCTGGAGGCGTGGCACGAGCACACCTCGGTTTCCTTGGGCGACCAGCAACAACGCTTCATCCTCGTCGTACTTCTCCTGCACGCGAACAAACCCGTGTCACCCGAACGGATCACCGAGATCGTGTGGCCCGACCAGCCGGAACGCAAGACGCTGGTCCGCGGTTACATCAACAAGCTGCGCAAGGCGTTCGAGGCCACCGA
This sequence comes from Lentzea sp. NPDC004789, assembly GCF_053601075.1. NCBI lineage: Bacteria > Bacillati > Actinomycetota > Actinomycetes > Pseudonocardiales > Pseudonocardiaceae > Lentzea > Lentzea sp. NPDC004789. The sequence goes on from NZ_JBSGBE010000016.1 coordinate 213,144, forward strand.
CGCGTTGATCGACACCACTCCCACCGGCTACGTGCTGCGCGTCGACGAGAACCGGATCGACACCGTGCGGTTCGACCGGCTGCGCGAGCAAGCCGCCCGGGCCGTGCAGGACAACGACCAGCGCAAGGCGGTCGATCTGCTGCGGGCCGCGGTCGCCCTCTGGCGCGGCCGGTTCCTGGAGGACATCGACATCGACCGCGTCGGTGGCGCCGACGTGATCGACCCGGCCGAGAGCTACGCCGACGCACTCGGCGACCTCGCCGAACTGGAGCTCCTCATCGGCGACCACAGGTCGGCGCGCGACCGCATGCGCCGCGCCCTGCCGACCGATCCGATCAACCAGAAATATGCCGAACTGCTCATGCGCGCTCTGATCGCGGGCGGCGACGGCGTGGGCGCGATCCGCGTCCACAAGACCACCTGCACCGCGCTCGGAGAGGCCGGGTACGAGCCGGGATCGGTGTTGCGCAAGCTCGCCGCACGGGCGGAGCGCGGCGAGCCGGTCAGCTCGCTGCCGTCCCGGCCGGGCGGCTTCACCGGCCGCACCGGCGAGCTGGAGAAGATCGAGGCCGCCACGGCGGGCACCGGTGAACGCCGCGCGATGTGGATCAGCGGCGCACCCGGCGTCGGCAAGACCGGTCTGGCCGTGGAGGCCGCGCACCGCCTGCGCCACCGCTTCCCGGACGGCCAGATCCTGCTGCGCCTCAACGGGTTCACGCCGAACGTGGCACCGATGTCCGTGTCGGACGCGCTGACGCAGCTGCTCACCGAGCTGGGCGTGCCGGCCGAGCAGATCCCGGACACCGTGGGCCGCAAGGTGACGGTCTACCAGTCCCAGCTGTACGGCACGAAAACCCTGGTGGTGCTGGACAACGCGGTCTCACCCGAGCAGGTCCGGCCGCTGTTGCCCGAGGCACGCGACTGCTTCGCCGTCGTGACGAGCAGGCGGATGGGCGAGCCGGACATCAGCGAGCACGTGCGGCTGGGCCCGCTGCCGCCGAGCGACGCCACCGCGTTGTTCCGCAGGCTGACCGACCCGGTCCGCGGTGGCAGACCGGCGGACGTGGCGGGACTGGTGAAGCGCTGCGGGTACCTGCCGATGCCGATCACGATCGCGGCGGCGGCCTTGCGCAGGCACGACAAGTGGTCGTTGAAGCACCTGCTCGACCTGATGGACGATAACGTGCCGTGGCGGCAAGACGGTGCCGCCGCCGTGCACGCCTCCTACCGGCTGCTCGACGAACGGCAGCAGGAGGTCTTCCGGCTGTTCGGGCACCTGCCCGGCCCCCACGTCGACCTCGTCGGCGCGGCGGCGCTCGCCGGCCGCGACGTCGCCGAGACCCGCAAGCTGCTGGACGACCTGCACGAGGTCTGCCTGCTGGAGGAGATCGCGCCCGACCGCTACCAGATGCTCGACTCGGTCAAGGAGTTCGCGGCACTGGAACACGCACCGGCGGACGCTTTGGTGCGGCTGCTGGACTTCTACCTCGTCACGCTCGCGAACGCCGTGCGGGCCGCCTACCCGTTCGACCGGACCATCCAGCCCTCGGTGGACCGCGAGAGCCCGCTGGGCCTCACGTTCTCCAGCGAGGACAAGGCATTGGCGTGGATCACCGCCGAGCGCGACAACCTGATGGCCGCGATCCGGCACGCCGGACCCGACCACGCGTGGCGGCTGGCGGCGCTGATCTGGCGGCACTTCAACACCGCCAACCGGTTCCAGGACTGGATCGAGGCCGTCGAATCCGTGCACGCGGAGGACGACAACGGCCAGGCGCACGTGCTGCTGCACCTGTCCGCCTCCGTCAACCGGCTGGGCCGGCACACCGAGGCGCACGAGTTCGCCGAGCAGGCGCTGGGCAGGTGGTCCCGTCTCGGCAACGTGGCGGGTGAGGCCGCGGCGTTGTGCATGCTCGCCATGTCGTCGATGTCGCTCGGCGACCACGACGAGGCCATGGCGCACTTCGAGGCCGCGCTGCCGAAGTACGAGCAGTGCGACGATCTCCGCGGCCGCGCGCACGCGTTGAGCATGCTCGGTTTTCTCAACGAGCAGCACCGCCGGTACGAGGTCGCGTTGCGGCAGAACGAGGCCGCCGTGGAGATCCTCCGCAAGATCGGCCACCAGCAGGGGCTGGCGCACGCGTTGAACAACCTCGGCGCGAACCGGCAGCACCTCGGGTTCCTGGAGGAGGCCATCCCCGACCACCTGGAGGCGCACGACATCGCGGTCGAGCTCGGCGACGCCTGCGTGGCCGCGTACGCGCTGACCAACATCGCCGACGCCCACCGGCTCGCGGGCCGCCTCGGCGAAGCCCTGCACCACCACGAGCTGGCCGCCGCTGCCGCCGCCGACGTGGCAGACGCGGACCTGCGCGCGAGGCTGTTCCATGACCGGGCCGCCACCGCTCGCGACGGCGGCGACCTGACCGCGGCGCTGCGGCTCTACCGGTCACTGCTCGACGTGGCCTCGGGCAACCGCATGCACCAGGCGCGCGGCGAGATCGGCGTCGCACGGATGTTGCACGCCCTGCGCAGGCATTCCGAGGCCGTACCGCACTGGGACGCGGCCGAGGCGTTGCTCGCGCGGCTCGACCGGCGCGAGGCGGAGGAGGTGCGGGCCGAACGCGCGGAGCTGACCTGTGCGTGCGGTCAGCGGTGACCCAGAAGTCGTTTCAGGTCGGGAACGATCTCCCGCACCGCGCCGTGGTTGTGCCATCTGCCCAAGGTTCTGCTCAGCTGCCGCAGATCGGCCCTGATGGTCGCCGAGTCGACGTGCGCCACGTCGTCGACCATGGCGGCGAACGTCCGGCAGCTCTCGTCGACCTCACCCGACAACGCGCGGGCGAGCGACCTGCGCGTGCCGAAGCGGGCCCTGACCCGGCGTGAGGAGGCCGGCACCGTCGCGAGGTGCCGGTCCAGCACCTCCGCGGCCTCGGCGTTGAGCCCGAGGTCGCACAACGCCCATCCCCGGTCGAGGTCCAGCGGATCGGGCGCGCTGGAACCGAGCGCCGGGTAGGGGCTCTCCGGCTGGGCGGCGGTCAGCAGCGTCCTGGCGCGGTCGAACGCGATCTCCGCGGCGTACCGGTCTCCCGCGAGCGCGTGGCCCTGCGCCTCCCGCCGTGCGGCCAGCGCGAGCACGCGTGCGCCGGCCCGGCCGATCCACTGCGCCTGCCGGGCCAGGTTGATCGTCGCGGTCGCGTCCTGCCGGTAGAGCGCGAGCCCCGACTCCCGCACGAACGCGTAGCTCGCGATGTCCGGATCCCCAGCCGCGCGGGACAGTTCCGACGCGTGCCGCGTCCACGACAACGCACCCTGCTCGTCGCCGGCCTCCTGGCTCATCCAGCCGGTGTACTCGGCGATGCGCGCGGCGAGCCGCAGCAACGTCGTCCCCACCGGCCCGGTGTTCTCGCGCGCGAGCCCGTGCACCGTGTGCTGCAGGGCTTTCAGCGGTTCGAGGACGATCACCGGGCTGGCGTGCAGGCCCAGCCCCCGCAGCTGTTCGAACGAGGTGCGCATCCCGATGATCACCTGCTCGTCCGGCACCGGCCGCGGGCCACCGGCGAGCGCACCGGCACCGAGCGCGGTTCCGGTGACCGGCAGCTGGCCCCGGCCGAGCGCGGGAGAGGTGAGCGCCGCGGCCTCGACCAGCAGGCCACCGACGTCCAGCACGCCGTCGCAGAGGCGCGCCACCGTCGGCGTCGGCGGTTTGACGTCGTTCTCGATCTTGCTGAGATAACCCTTGCTGTAATGGATCAGCTTTGCCAGCTGCCCCATCGACAACCCCGCGGCAATGCGGTGCTCCCGCAGCAGCTCACCAAAAGTTCCGGTCACGACTGCCTCCCGCTCCGGCGTGCTCCGAGTACACCATCCACGACCCGCCGGCCGCAATCGCCCCAGCCATTCTTCCGAATGGCCGGGGCTCTTTTGCGCTAACTCATCCGTACCACGGGTTGCCGCCGCCGTCGGGGGTTTCGGTGGTGGTCGTGGGAGGTGGCGGCGTGTCGTCCGCGTTGGCGGCGACACCACCGGAAACGGACGCGGCGACGGCGAGCGCGGTCACCAGCGTGACGGTGCCGGCCACGAAAGTGGACACGATTTTGGACATGACGAATCCTCCGAAGGAAATCTGTGCTGATTTCGGAATTCCGCCCGCCGTGCTGCGGGCTACTTCGAGGATTCATCTGCGAAAACGGCCGAACCAGGTGTTTCCCGTTGCCCACCGAGGTGGTCAACACGTCCACTCCTCATCCACTTCTGGTCAACACCGGACGTGGATGCTGCCCGCGCGACCGGCCACCGGCCGGTCTTCGAGGAGGAGGTTTCGAGTGATCGAGTCCGCGACCTACGACATCGCCGTGTCGTTCGCCGAGGAGCAGCGCGACGTGGCCGGCGAGGTGGCCGAGGCGTGCCGGCAGCGCGGCCTGACCGTGCTGGAGGGCACCGACCTGCCGGAGGCGCAGGTGCGCTTCCTCGTCCCGTTCGTGTCCACTGTGGACGATCTGCTGGCGCAGAACGGTGACGAGCACGTGCTGCCGGTCCTGACCGGCGAGGTCCCGTCGCCGCCGCACGTCACGTACCTGCGTGCCGACGAGGGACTGGTGGACGCCCTGGTGAGCAGGGTCGAGGCGGCGGAAACGGCGGGCAGGGACCGGGTGACGGTCGCCGACGTGGTGGCGGCCGCTCCCGCGGCACCGCCTGAGCCGGAGACCCCGCTGCTGCGGGCACTGGCCGAACAGTTCGCCGCCGCGTCGCCCGAGCTCGCCAAGCGCGGCCTGTCCGGCACCGTGCACCTGGGCGACACCACGGTCGCCGTGCGGGTCGAACGGTCGGGCGACACGGTCTACGCCCTGCAGGTCGAGGGCGACGAGACCGTGAACTTCGTCGTCCTCGGCGGCACCGCGGAGCTGTTCCCCACGCTGTGCCAACGCATCGAGGACATGCTGCGCTGACATGCGAAAGGGCGGTGCCCCTCGGGGACACCGCCCTTGTCGTCACTGCTGCCGGGCTCGCTCGATCACTTCCTCAAGCCGCAACGGACTCGGTGGATGGTGGCTCAGGCACAACGGCGCCCGCATCCGCCGGAACCCGAACGTGTCCCCGGTGACGTAGAACCGCCCGCGCTCCAGCCGCGAGAAGTCCGCGATCGAACTCCCCTTGGCCCGAGCCATGTCCACGGCCGCGGCGATCTGCGCCGGACTGTTGAGCCGCCCGAAGAACTGCGTGGTGGCGTTACCGGTCACCTGGTTGTGCACGCCCTTGGGCGCCTGCGTGGCCAGCAACAACCCCAACCCGTACTTGCGAGCCTGCGACGCCAGCAGAATCGTCGTCTGCGTGCTAGCGGTGACCCCACCCGACGGCGCGATCGTCTGCGCCTCGTCCATCACCATCAGCCCACCGAGCGGCCGGTCCACCGCCGGGTTCCGCTTGATCCAGGCGAACACCTCCAGCTGCAACTGGCTGATGAACCCCTGCCGCTGCTCGTCCGACGGCAACCCGACGAAACTGATGACCGACACCCGCGCCCGCTTGCCCGGCGACGGCGCCAGCAACATCCCGGGATCGGTCGGTTCCCCCTGCCCGCCGAGCAACGGGTCGTTGACCATCGCGGCCCGCAACGTCTCGGCGAGATCAGCCGCCGTGGCCGCCGCCGACTGCAGCTTGCTGACCCCGTCCGGCAACTCGGCCAGCAGATCCACGAACCCGTTGAGGTCACGCCGATCCCCGCGCGCATACCGCTTGAGCGCCTCCTTGAGCACCGCCCGCCCCCTGACCGCGAACTTGGTCCCGTTCGCAATCCGCGCGTGCGGCACCAACCGCGCCACCGCGGCCTCCACCGCGGCGGAGAACTCGTCCTCGTCCTCCCGCACCTCGGCGAAGTCCGGCAGGGGATGAAAACTCAACGGCCGGCCACTCGCCCTCCCGGGCGTCCACACGACGACCTCGGTGCCGGCGAGGTACTCCGCGGCCTTCGCCTCGTCCCCAGGCCGCCACTCCCCCGGCACCTCGGGCCAGGCATCACCCAGCCGCGCCAGGTCGTTGTTGGGGTCCAGCACGATCGCCGAAACCCCTTGCAACGCACACTCTTCGACGATCCGGCGCAACAGCACCGTCTTCCCGCTGCCGGACCCCGCGAACACGATCGCGTGCTTGCGCAACGACTCCAGCTCGATCCGGACCTCCCCGTCCATCCCGAGCACGATCTCACCGGCGCGCTCGGCCTGCGGCGGCGGCGGACGCGTCTCCTGATGGCTCGCCGCGGTCCGCACCCTGCTCCCCGCCGGGTCCGGCAAGATCACCTGCAGGAACGTGTTGCTGCTGGCGGGTTTGCGCGCCACCAGCCATGCGAGCAACTGGTGCGACTGCGAGGACCACATCTCCTTGAGCGCGCTGAACGTGCGCAGATCCTCGTCGGACACGTCGATGCTCTTGCCGCCGCGCTTCTCGAACTCCGCGACCTCCCCCTTGGTCTTCGCCCCGGTCCAGCCCTTGGACCCGTTCCGGATCAGAACCAGATGTCTGCCACGCCCGTCCTCCGCGGCCGCACGAGCGTCGCGCAGCCTGCGCAGCACCCTGTTGCCGTGGCTGCTCGCGATGAGCCGGAAGACCCAGCGCTCCTCGACATCCCGCTCCTCGTCCACGGTGTGGCGAAGGCTCGCGTGCAGACTGTTGTCCTGAGACTGCGGCTCGGGATGCCACGCGAGGTCGTCGTTGCCGATCTCCGTGACCCACGACCTCAACCCTGCCAGCAACAACGACGGCATCACGTCGTCCTCGTTGTGCGGCCTGACGTCAGCGGCGGCGAGCGCGGCCTTCTCCCTCAGTCTGGCGAACTTGGCGTCCAGCTCGGCGAGGTAATCCGGCTCAAGACCTGCCTGTGCCACGGGTGCGGCGGTCGGCGCGGGTGTCTCCTCGGGCTGTGTCTCCTGGAACGAGCGAAGCTCACGGATCTCGCCGTGCAGACACGCCTCCGCGTGCGAGTGCACGCGCTTGAGCAGCGTGCGCGGGGTCTCTGCCTGCCAGTCGTCACCGAACGCTTCGTCAGCCACCGGCCAGGTCGGATGCGGCGGAGTGATCCCACGACTCCGGTAGATCACTCCGAGCCACTTCTCGACCAGCGTCCTGGCGATCGCCGGGTCCATGATGGCGCCGAGGATCGGAGTCGTCGTGAACCTGTCGCCGACCGTGTCGCTGGCGGCCATGCCCAGCTTCTTCCAGGTCGTCGGCAAACACGCGACGATGGTCAGAGTTCGCCTGGTGAGCTCACGCAGCTGCATCAACCCGTCCGAGATGAGCGCGATCTCCCGTGCCTCCTCCGGGCTGATGTCGTCTTCGATGAGGTCCTGGGTCTTGTTGACCACGGTGTCCAGCTGGTCGATCGCGATCACGCACGGACCGGTCATCGCCAGAACGCGGGAGATGTCCCGGACCAGCTGCTGCGCGGACTTCGATCTCGTCGACAAACCCCACGCCCGACGCTCCCCCGCCGCGTCGTCGAGCCCTTCGAGGTACGTGCGGCCGATGGCGGTGTGTGTGGACGCGTAGAGCACCAATGCCCGAATCACGTCTTCACACTCGCTCGCGATCCGCGCGTCGACCTTCCGCAGCCCACCGAGGAGAACGACCAGGTGGTCGGGCGAGAGCGGCGCCTCGTTCACGATCGCCTTCGTGACTTCCTCGGACACGTCAGCACCCCGGCACAACTGCCGCAGCAGCACGATGAGCTGCAGCTCGCCACCGTCGTGGCTTCTGAGCAGCTCACTGCGCATGGCGTCCGCGACGTCCTCCCAGAACATCGCGGCCGAAGTGACCTCGATCAGGAAGAAGTAGCCGCCGGTGTCCTGCACCATGCTGCGCACCGTGCCGAGCAGATGGGTCTTGCCCACGCCCTTGCGCCCCTGCAGGACGAGTCCGATCGGATTGGAACCGGTGCTGTCCCTCGCATCCGCGATCGCCGTCCTGATGCGGTGTTCCGCTCTGGTGTGCAGACCGTCCACGTGAGACGGCGAGGTGCGCCAGACATCGTCCGGGGTCTCGGCGGAGTTGAACCGCAACGCGGCCAGCGCCTCCCGGAGCTGCGCGGTCATGACTCCTCCATGGCCACGAGGTGCAGGTCCTCGCTGCCGACGCGGAGCGCCGCAGCGTGGTCGTCGGCGGTGAGCACCTTCGTGTTGGACTCGGGCGCCAGGTGGACGGTGCCCGTCTTCATCATCTTCACCAACGCCTTGTCGACCTCGCCCTTCTCCGCACCGTTGAGCCGCGGCCGGATGCGGGCGAGCCTGATCCAGTCCTGCGGCTCGACGGCCAATTCCTCGTAGACCTCCCGGATCAACGACTCCAGGTCGCGGGACCGGATCACCTCCACGAGCGTGCCGCGCGCCTCGTGGTGCAGGATGAACTTCCTCAGCAGACTGAACGCGGCGCGTGCGTGCGAGGGCGTTCTCGGCGGCAGCTCGCCCCGGGAGAGATCCTTCAGACATCGGGCGATGCCTTCATCGGTGATCTCGTGAACCATCGGCTTGACGGTCTCGTCCGTCCGGATCAAGCCGGCTTTGTTCAACTTGTCGCGAGCAGGTTTGTCCAGCCTGACCTGCTCTTTCAGCTCCGTGTTGAGCATCTTGCGGTTCTCCAGCATCAACACCATCAGTGCCGCGAGCTCAGGGGCACCAAACTTCTCCGGCATCACGCCGCCTTTCTCAGTCGGTGAACGCGTTGAGTCGTCGATCGATCCGGGCGAGCAGGTCACGCACGGCGGAGCGCAGTTCCGCCGGCATCACAGCCTGGGTGCCGTTGCCGTGCGCCTTGCTGATCAGTGCCAGATCAGCCGTGTGATCAAGCAGCAACTCCATGTCGTCGCTGTCGAGCGCCGCCGTGATGCCGTGCACGGTCTCCTGGACAAGCGCGAAGCGGCCGGCGTAGGGCATCTCGTCCGGAAGACCGCGCAGCGCGGTGGCCGCCGCCATCAATGCCTCGTGGTTCGCTTCGTGTCCGGGAATCCCCTGAATGAGGGCGCGGAGCTGCCGCGCGACCAGCTCCGGCCGTGAGCCGAGCTCCAGATGCCGCAGGTTGCGCAGGAAGCCCGGTAGCCGATCTCGGTCGGTGCTTCTCGACAACACGCAGAACAACTGACGTTGGTCGCCTTCCGGCCCGATCGCGTGCCGCAGGAAACGTTCCGCTTCGGTGATCTGCCATCGGCTCGCCTCACCGTCCACCAGGAGGCACAGGTGCTGTGCTGGTTCCCCTGCCTGTTCCAGGATCTCGGGGTCACCGGAGACGGACCGCCCGGCCCGCACGCCGAGCACGTTCAGTTCGGAGATGAGTTCCTCGGTGGCCTTCAGCAACGTCCGGGGACTGGACACCAGCAGATCGAGGTCGAAGTCCCGGTGGTGGTTGCGCGCGGCTGCGACGTACGCGTCCCGGTTGTCCTCCAGCACGTCGGTCCGATCGAACCCCTGCGCGACCACCGCCGCGATGGTTTCGAGCGCGTACGAGATCTGGTCTGGTGACGGGACCAGCTCCTCCAGCACCGGCAGCTGCTCGCCGAAGCTCCAGTAGGAGACGTAGGGGACCGTCAGATGCCGCAGCATCAGGTCCTCGGGCACGCTCTTGACCAACCAGTTCTCGAACAGCGGAGCGACCACCGCGGCGCACTTGCGTTGCCACTTCTCCGCGCGCTCGTACTCCACCCGGTTGTCCAGGCGCGACAGCACGGGAAGCACGGTGTGCCGAGGCCGGTCGTAGGGCAGCCGGTCTCTGGCGTCGTCGGCCCGCCGGGTGATGTCCACCACCTCGTCGAGGTTCTGGTCGTTCGCGGTGAACAGCACGACCAGACGGTCCGGCAGATGCGCCGTGCAGATGCCCGCGATGTCGGAGATGCCGGTCCTGCTGTCGATCAGCACGAAGTCGTGGTCGGCGGTCCAGCGCTCCCGGCACACTTCGAGGAAGGTCGCGAAGCCCCGCCGGTACAGGTCTCCCCAGTTGATCGCCTGCATCCGCCCCATGTAAGAGCGGTCCATTCTTCCTGCGGCCAGCAACGAGAGTCTTCCGCTGCCCGTTACATCGACTTCGAGGGCGTGGGAGGTAGGTTGCTTCGCACCGCTGAGAAAGTCGTGAGCGAGATCGATCACTCCGCCTTTGGGCGCCTCCTGGAGCACCGGCGCGAAGTAGTGGTGCAGGCCAGGAGCTTCGAGATCCCAGTCGATCGTCAGAACCCGATAACCCCATCGCGCGAGCAAAACCGCGATGTTGGCCATGGTGAAACTGCGCCCGACGCCGCCCTTGTACGAGTAGAAGGTGATGACCGTCCCAGCCATGGTCAGAACCTCGGTATCTGTGGTGGCGGCAGGAGCGGGGGTTCTGGCGGGTCGATGTCGGGCCAGTCCGACTGCCAGGGCGGTGCCGACTTGGCGAGCCGGACGAGATCGGCCGCAAGATCGTTCACCCGCGTGTGGAATCGGAGGTATTTCCGACTCTGCTGATACACCGGATCGGGGTGGGCCACGTCCTTGAAGTCCACCCATGACCGTTCCCTCTCCTCCGCCGGAAAGTTCTCCGAATCGGAGTAGAGGATCGGATAGATCAGCCCTTGAGAGACCTCGACGCTGGCGATTCCCAGCATCTGCTCCCTGGCACGCATGCTCTTCTGCTCGGCCATGCACCAGCGCGACCGGTAGTACTGCGGCGTCAGCAGCTGAATCATGATCTTGCTGTGGCGCAGGGCGTCCTGCAGGTTCGACGGCCAGTGCACGCCGCGCTCCATCGTGCGGTCGACGTATACCGTCGGTGTTGGCGCGTATTGGTCGGCCAAGCATTCCTTGAGCTTGTCCAGGAAGTGGTTCAACAGCCACTTCTGGACACTGCCATATCGGCAGTAACTGATGAAGAAGTCGTACTTGTAGCCGGACACAGCGCACAACGGTAGAGGCGCCACCCCGGTCGATAAAAGACAAAAAAGTGGGCATTTTCGGCCGTTGCGACCAAAAATTGGACAAAAACTGGGCGGCACCCACCGGACCGCGAACAGCAAGAAGCCCTCGATCAGGTTCGATCGAGGGCTTCCGGAGTGAGTGGACGATACTGGGATTGAACCAGTGACCCCTACCGTGTCAAGGTAGTGCTCTCCCGCTGAGCTAATCGTCCGAGCGGATGACGAGACTCGAACTCGCGACCCTCACCTTGGCAAGGTGATGCGCTACCAACTGCGCTACATCCGCGTTGCTCCCCGGTTTCCCGTGGTGCGAGAGGAACTTTATCCGACGGGCCCCCGAAGTTCCAAATCGGCTGATCTTGAGCCTGACCGGGGCCGCCGGTCAGGCCTGAAACGCCAGCGGAGCCAGGTGCGTTGTGCACCTGGCCCCGCTGGTGATCCTCATGGACGATACTGGGATTGAACCAGTGACCCCTACCGTGTCAAGGTAGTGCTCTCCCGCTGAGCTAATCGTCCGAGGCGGAGACGGGAATCGAACCCGTGTACAGGGCTTTGCAGGCCCTTGCCTAAGCCACTCGGCCACTCCGCCAGGAGCATGAGTCCTCAGTGGATGCCCACAGGGGACTCACAGAGCGGATGACGAGACTCGAACTCGCGACCCTCACCTTGGCAAGGTGATGCGCTACCAACTGCGCTACATCCGCGTTCATCACTGACTTCGTGATGTTGAAACAACCTTATACGAGGGGTTCAACCGGGTTTCACCGGGGGTACCCGCACCGCCTTCACGGGCCCCCTACCTCGGATGATTCAGCTCAGGTCGTTCGAGATGAGGTGCGTGAGCGCCTCGTCGACGTTGACCCACAGGTGCTCGTTGCCCGGCACGACGACGTCGTAGGTCCGGTCGAGGAAGTCAGCGAGTTCCTGGGCGGACGCCTCGAACATGGCGTGGCCGGACGGCGAGCTCAGCTCGATCACGACGACCTCGGGGTCGTCGGCGGCAGGACGGATCCGGACATCGCCGTCACCGGCATCGGCGATCAGACCGTCGGCGAGCAGATCGCGGGCGAAAACCCACTCGACCCAACCGGCACGGCCGGTGCGGAACGCGGCCACGACCGCGTACGGGTCCTTCGTGTCGTATCGAAGCTCCACCTGGACCGGGACCGCGGGGGTCCTCGGCGCCAGCAGGTCGAAGACCGCTGTCGAGCGGAGCGTCACGTGGTCGTTGCGCATCGTCGTTACCCTCTTCTCCCTTCCCGGTCATGAAAACGACCGAGCACCTTAGTTGTGACGTGCATGTGGCGAGGAACGCTCGCCGATCGGACGCAGATCACCCCATCGGGTCAGCTTGACTGCGCACGGCGACCGTCTGCACGCGCTCCGTGTCCTCCTCGCTCTTAGCCCGCGTTCAGCCAGTCCCATCTTGCTGGGTCTAACCTGAACCCGGTACCGGCTGTTGCGCGAATGTTGGACGTGAGGACATCTCTGGTGGCTGACTCGCCCGGTCCATCCGCCGCGTCACGCGACGGCCGGCCGTCCGATTTCGACCTCGTGCAAAGGCTCGCACAGGGCGATCGGCCGGCGTTCGGCGAGCTGTACGACAGGTACGGCACACCAGCGTATTCGCTGGCCAGACGCATCTGCGTGGACCCGGAACTGGCCGAGGACGTCGTCCAGGAAGCCTTCCTCGCACTCTGGCGGCACCCCGCCAGGTTCGACCCCACGCGCGGAAGCTTCGGCACCTGGTTGATGACTCTTGTTCACCACCGCGCAGTGGATGCCGTACGCAAGGAGAACACGCAGCGTCGCCGAACTGTTCCCCTCACTGACGACGTCTCACCACCGGCCGAGGGCTCCGACCACGCAGCGTTGGTGAGCGTGGTGAGCGCCGAGGTCAGGGCGGCCCTGCACACGCTGCCGGAAGAGCAGCGCCAGGTCATCGCACTGGCCTATCTGGGCGGCTACACGCAGTGCGAGGTGGCGAAGCTGACAGGCGTGCCACTGGGGACTGTGAAATCGCGCACGTTCGCGGCGATCAGACGCCTCAGAGGCACGTTGGGGAACTTGTGGGCCGGCGAGACCGGCGAGACGACAGGAGCAAGCCGGTGAACGGCGAGTTGTGCCCTCACGAGGAGCTCGCCGTCGGCTGGGCGATGCACTCCTTGGAGCCGGACGAGGAAACAGTGGTCCGCGACCACCTGCCGACCTGCCCCACGTGCCAGCACACGGTCCGGTCGACGCAGGAGGTCCTCGCGGGCATCGGCGGCGCCGTCCGCCAGGAGCAGCCACCACCCCGCCTGCGCGCGAGGCTGATGGAACAGATCGAGCACATCCCCCAGGACGTGCCCACCCCGCAGGGCCCGCGCCACGCGGCCCCGACCCCGCTGCGCCCGCAACACCACCGCCGCACCGGCCGAGTGCTGCTGGCCGCGGCAGCAGCGGCTGCGGTCCTGGCAGGCGGCGGCTACCTGGGCGTCCGCGTGAACCAGCTGTCCACCGAGGTGACGGCCGCCCAGTCGCGCTCAGACCAGCTGAACAGGGCCCTGTCACTAGCCGCCGATCCCGCGACGAACAGGGCAGTGCTGCGCACCGGCTCCGGCGACGAGGTGGCCATCGTCCTGTCGAGCCCCACCGCCGGCGCGGTGATGCCGATGAACCTCAAGCCCAACGACACAAGTCACATTTACGTGGTTTGGGGTGCAAGTACGAAAGCGCCGGTACCGTTGGCGGTGTTCGACGTGCGCGCAGGCTCGACCGACCCGCAACTGCTGACCTGGTCCGCCGACGCGCACAAGCACACGACGTTCGCGGTGTCGCTCGAACCGGGCCGCCAAGCCCCGCCGAAGCCCTCGGAGGTGCTGGCAGGAGGCCAGGTTGCACCCGCCTGAGTCCCACCAGGATGATCGACACATGACGAAGCCCGACGTGCAGCCCGACGAACACAAGGGCTGGCGCCACTGGTTCCACCGCAACCCGGCGCTGAACCTGGCCTACCGCATCGGCGTGGGCGTGATCGGCGGCCTCGTGCTGATCACCGGCATCGTCATGATCCCGTACCCCGGCCCGGGCTGGCTGGTGGTCTTCGCCGGCCTCGCCATCCTCGCCACGGAGTTCGAGTGGGCAGGCCGAGTCCTGAAGTTCGCCAAGCGCTACTACGACCGCTGGGTCGAGTGGCTCAAGCGCCAGCCCGTCTGGGTCCGCGCCCTCGTGATGGCGGGCGTCTGCGCCATCGTGCTGGCAACCCTGTACCTGCTGAACGCGTTCGCGCTGGTCGGCGGCTGGTTCGGCATCGACTGGACCTGGTTGCAGAGCCCGATTTTTGGTTCTCGTTGATGATGTTGTAAGCTATGACCACACCGCGAGAGCGGGACAGCAAGACAACAGAACACGGGCGTTTAGCTCAGCGGGAGAGCGCTTCGTTCACACCGAAGAGGTCACTGGTTCGATCCCAGTATCGCCCACAGTGTGTTTTACCTGATCAGACGGCCTGTCGATGGATTCCATCGGCGGGCCGTTTGTCGTTGCGGGGAGCAAATGGGGAGCACGGCCTGATGAACACATTCGCGATACCTAAGCGTTCATGCCGCTGACGGCCCGTTTTCCCGCTCCCGGGTCCATCCCCCGTCTTCTTCCCAGCGGCGCTGCAACCCCGCCAGCATCCGGGCGATCATGACGTCCGTCACATGCGAGTAGTTGTCGTCGACGTCCTTGCGCTTGTGACCCAACCGGGCCAGCCGCACCACCCGAGGAACCTGATCCTCGATCAGCCACGTCTCGTGCGTGTGCCGCAGATCGTGGAAGTGCAGTTCCGGGTTCAGCGGTTTCCACCCCAGCTTCGGGTTGCCGGCCTTCGCGGGCAACCACGCCCGCTGCCGGAAGTTGGACCGCCGCCGCTTATCTGCACTCTCACCTGTTGATCAAACGCCCCAGGTTTCTCACTGCTGACGATCTTGGCTAGAGCCCTCGGCTGCCATCGACGTACAGCGCGACGGTGCGGCGACAGCCTGCTGCTCCTGCAAACGGGTGACGAGGCCCAGCTCGTTCGTGGAGGTGCCGCCAAAGCACTACCGATCCTTGCTGTACTGGGTGCATGAGTGACCCGCTGAGTTTGGCCGCCACCGCAGCGAAGATCGGCTCGGCTGTAATAGCCAGCCGCTATCGGCCCAATGGCCAGCCACGTGTCGGAGGACGGGAAGAGCGGCGGCATGTGTACACGCGCTTCCAAGAAGCTGTAGTGGCCTACGTCGTCCAGATTCGTGACAGTCGGGTATCGCCTGAACTCATGAAGCTTGAGTTTGAAGAACGCAAGCCCTATATGGATGCGTTGCTCAGAGCAATGACCGAGTTTGCTCAGGCCCTCTATGAGCTTCGCCTTGTGGGAAACCCGGAGCCAATTGAAGCGGCTGAAATCGTCTGCCAGGCCGTTGCCGACTCCTTCGAGTCGGCCGCTGCGCGTCGTGAAGCGTTGACGGACACCGAGATGACGCTGTACGTCGATGCCATGCATGGCTTCACGAGCGCTTGCCGGGAAGATCTGTGGTATCAGCCGCGCTGGTGGCAGCCCTGGCGTAGTGGATGGCGCAAGGCGGTTAAGGTGCGCCGGCAACGTCGTCGGGCGATGAAGCAGAACCGAGACGAAACTCCATCGGGCAGCACGTTTTCCCCTCAAGAGTCCGCAAGCAAGAACGGGCGAGACGTTGCATTCGGAGGTAGAGGGCCTATTTCTAACAGGGTGGACGGCTCCCTCTCGGGCACTGTCTTCCATGTTGGCACGGACGGCGGCGTTGTATTCCGTAGGGAAAAGCGTAAGAAGTCTTAGTCCGGACGAACTCTCTTCACTAAACGTTGCGCCACTCATTTGATCTTCCTTTGAGATGTGCCGGTGAGTCCTGGTAGTCCCAGGTCGACCGTCGGACGTTTGGCTCGCCGTTGGGCGTCGTCGCGTTTGGCTCGCAGGAATGTCAGGGTCATGTCGATGCCCTCGATCTCGCCGATCCAGCCTTCGGCCTGTGCGCGGTCACGGCGGTCGAGCAGGTCGGTTTCGAGTTCGTCGAGCCGGGCGAGCATCTTTGGGTTGACATGCAGCATCGGGCAGCGGATGCAGGCGTGTTCGTGCTGGCAGGGCGTGCCGTAGGGGCGCCCGCAGGAGCCGAGTTCGACCTTGCGTTTGTCGAAGTGCTCATCGAATTCGGCCCATTCCTCGCTGGTGGCCTCGCGGTATTCCTCGATCGGCCGGAGTTCGCGGCGGTGGTCGAGGAAAGCGACGTAGTGGCGGACGATGTCCTCGTCGAAGACGGCGACGTAGCCGCGGGTGGTCTGGATGTTGAGGTGGCCGAGTAGGGCTGCGCCGATGTGGATGGGCAGGCCGCTGTTGACCAGTTCGGTGGCGAAGATCCGGCGGAAGTCGTGGGGTGTGAACCGGGTTGTGCGGAAGCCAGGGTGTTGTTCGGCCAGTTCGTCGCATCGCCGTTTGATCATGTTCAGGACGGTGCCGCCGGAGATGACCCGGTCGGTGGACCCGATGCGGCGCTGGAACAGAAACGGCAGATGGGGGCTCCAGACCTTGTCGTGCGGGTCGAACCTGCTCAGCAGCGGGATGCTGCGCCCGGTTTGGGCGTGGCGGCGGATGACCGAGGCGATGACGTGGAACAGCTCGGCACTCATCGGAATGACCCGCTCTCGGTCCGTTTTGGACGGTGCGATCACCAGGAGCGCGATCACTTCTCCGTTGGACCGCTGGTGTTGGCGGATGCTGAGGTGAGTCAGCTCGCAGAGTTCCTCGATGCGGACCCCGGAGTGGCGGAGCGTCTCGACGCAGGCCCAGTCCCAGAACGCGGCTTCCTCGTCGGTTTCGATATGGATGAGTTCGCCGGTGGCCTCGTCGACAACGCGGACCGGGCTCTTGCCTCCGGAGCGACGTCGGGTGTGGAGGTCGCTGGTGGTGAGCACCCGCTGGTAGGAGCGCCCATCCAACAGGAACGTCTGGCCCGGCTTGGCCAGGCGCGCGTGTTCGAGCAGGGTCCGCGCCCGGTCGTAGCGGCTCTCGACGTGCTGGACCAGCAGCGGCAGCAGTGGCTGGCGTTGGCGGGTGCGGTCGGCGGAGCGCTCGTTGATCCGGCGGCGTCGTTTGCCCAGGCCACGGATCTCGTTGGGTGGCACCGGACAGGGCGCGACCCAGTGCGCCCAGCGTTCGGGCTCGTCGCTGGCCCAGGTGTGCAGGTCGTAGTAGAAGCTGCGGACGCAGATCACGATGCCGTCGACTCCGGCGCGTGGTTTGCCTGCGTTTTTGCCGTCCTCGCGGGTGCTGATCATGTGCCGCCAGGTCGTGTAGACCTCCGGCGCGATGCGCAGGTCGGCCTGGTCGGGGTTGATCCGTTCGATCTTCTCCCAGAAGTGATGGGCGATCTCCAGGACCATGTGGGAGATGGAGGCGTAGTCGGTGTCGGCGGACCGGCGGGTGAAGTAGTCAATGAGCAGTTGCCGTACCGACTGGTTGCGGATCGGGTAGCGGTCGACCAGTTGCTCGATGGTGAGCTGGCCACGGGACAGTGCCGCGCGCATGGTGGATGGTGTTCCGGGCGGGAAGTGGCCCATCTGGTGCAGGATGTTCCAGGCCGACAGGCCGGCGAACCGGTTGGAATCCTTCTTGCCGGGGCGGAGGATCGCGCGGGCGCGGCGGGTCTCGTGTCCGTAGTGCAGCAAAGCGGCCGGGGTGAGGTCAGCGAGGCTGACACCTTGGACGGTGAGCAGGCAGCACACATCGAACAGGGCTTCGCGCCGGTGCGCCCACGACAAGTCGGACGCGGCGACCTGCTCGGCGAACTTCTCCAGCAGTGGATCACCTTGGGCCACAACGAAGAACTGCCCGTACTCCTGGAACGAGTTCACCCGGAAGGCCAGCAGGGAAGGCCGGATCACACGAAGACAGAACAGCGAACGCAAGCCTTGGCCGACAGCCATCCCGTGCCCGCGCGACGTGCCGAGAATGCTGACTTTGGTCTCACCCTGGCCCATCGGGCTGGCGTCCCACCGCTGCTGCCAGGTTTCGCCCTGGAAGTCGGTCAGGTAGGTCAGGACGATCCCGGCAGCCTGTCCGCGCTGCTGGCAGGTGACCGATGCGCCCTCCCACGTCGTGGTCACCAGCCGGGCGATCCGCTCGATGGGCGCGCGGCCGAGTTCACCGGCAGGACGGGGCGGCATCGCTGCGACGGCTGGCTGCGGCTCGATCTTGCCGGAGACGAATCGGCTGGCGAAGCCCAGTTCCTCGACCATCGGACCGTGCCGGTGCCGCCGGCTGAGGCCGGTCGTGGGGCTGGTCTGCGATTTAGGCACCGAACACCGCCTCGATGTCGGCGGCGGCGTAGCCGGTCGGGAAGTGAGTCTGTGGCTTCGGGCGGGTGTAGTGCTCGGTGAGCTTGTCGAACAGCTCCTCCACCCCGACCGACAGGTAGCGGCTGGTGGTCTGGATGTTGGCGTGCCGCAGGATGGCCTGCACCTCAGGCAGGGTCAGCGTCCCGCTGTTGGCCATCCGGGTCGCGGCGGTATGCCGGGCGTCGTGCCAGGTCCAGTTCGTCCCCAGGACCTCGTTAGCTCGCTGCAAGATCCGCCGCAGCGCCCAGTAGGTCAACGGCCGGTCCTCACCGCGCCGGGTGCGCCAGATCGACTCTCCGGGTGCGGGTGTGCCGATCTCGTCGAAGTAGAGCGCCAGCCGGACGAACGCCTGCGGCGAGGCCGGGATTGCCTCCCGCTCACGGGTGCCCTTGGATACCACGTAGATCCGGCGCCCGGCCCAGTCCAGGTCCTCCGGCGTCACACCGAGCAGTTCGGCGGCGCGGGCGCCGCTGGAGACGAAGAACTCCAGCAGCGCGCGGTCGCGCTCGCAGCCCATCGCGTCGAACAGTTCGCCCCACAACCGGTCCGGGATCGCCCGGGGTGGCCGCTGCACCACCCGCTGCCGCAGCCGTGCCCGGCCCACCACCGGCTTGGGCTCCAACGGACTCAGGTGCGCCAGCGCCCGACGCCGCTGCGGCGAGGACGGCACCGGGTTCACCACCGGGCCCCGACCGTGATGACCGTGGTACTCGTAGAACCCGCTCACCGACGACAAGGCGTGGTTGATCGTCGTGCGCGCGTAACCAGCCGCCAGCGTCGGCTTGCCGGTCCTCGGGTTGATCCCGCCTGGCCTGCTGGTACTTGGTGCGCTCCGCCGGCGCTGCGGGTTCGGCGCGGTACGCAGCCAGCCGACCAGCACTGCGACCTCAGCTTCGGTCGCCCTTTCCCAGGCCACGCCGAGCAACCACAGCAAGCGGAACCACCGCAGCAGGCCGAACGCGTAGCTGCGGCCGGTCAGCGGGCTGCCGTCACCCAAAGCCAGGTCCCGCAAGTATTCCGTGACGTCGACGATCTCGACGCCCGCCGGGTCCAGCACGACGAACGGCGGGTGGATTCGCTCCACCTTGATGACTGATCCCGCTCGGGGCACGGACGCACGGCCTTCCATTAGCTGACGGCGAAGGTCCACTGGCTTCTCCTTGATCACGACGTGGAGCGCCATGATCAACCAGCGGGAGATGGTGCAGATAACTGAGCACTGCCTCCTCGCGAGCCCTCGCGACCCGTCGGGGTTGAGAGTGTGCAGGGGCATGGACACGAAGCGGTGACGGGGATCGAGGGCGTCGGCACGGATGTTCCCCGCCGAGACTTGGCGCACCGGGATGCCGTGTCTCTCGGCGTGCGCCGCCAAGCGGTCGAGGTTCGCGTAGACGGCGCGCGGCTCCCAGCCGGTGTCAGCGAACAGGGCGACGTCGAAGCGCGGGATCTCGCCCTCGCACGCCAGCAGCAGCACGGTCGTGCTCTGCACTCCGGCGCCCAGGGACAGGAGTCGCAACGCGGGCCCAGGGTCGGGCACCGCGAGGTTGGTCGTGGTCATGCCGCGGTCACCTCCTGCCCGGTCGGCGACCGGTGGTCGGTGTCGGTGTTGATGTCGAGGAGTTCGGCGAGGTCGGCCAGCAGCAGGGCCACCGCGTAGGCGGCCTGCTGGGGAACCACGCCGTTGCCCAGCGCCCGCAGCTGCGCGGTGCGGGGCAGCGGAAGGTCGGTGACCCAGCCTTCGGCCAGCCCCATGAGGTGCTCGACGAAGGCGGGGGCAAGGACCGGGCGGCCGTGGTTGCCGGGCTGGGTCGGGTGCGGTGTCGGGCGGCCCAGCACCGCTTCCCAACGGCGGATCGCCGCCTCGTAGACGCCCCAGTTCACCGCCGTCGACTCGGCGCCGGATGCCGAACTCGTCTCGATGTCGGGGTCTGCGACCGCTACGAGATGTCGTCGGTCTCGCTGTCCCCGGCCCGGTGGTGCGCCGGCGGGACGAGCAGGCGGATGACCGCCGAGGGCAGCATCAGGTCGCCCTTGGACCCCCGCTGCGCCGGGCAGCCCTTCGTCCCGTCCGTCGCTCGCGGCGTCGGCAGGAATGCCTCGGGGTCCACCAGCGGGAGCACCTGCTGTGACAGCGGTGGCCGGAACCCCGCTCCGGCCCTGCGGCCCGCTGTGCCGGTGTCCGAGGCTCGCGGAGTCGGCAACAACCGAAGCCGGTCCAGCAGGGACGGACCGCCCTGCCTGCTGGCGGCGCTGATGCCATTGGAGGAGCCGTCGTGCGCGGTCGGCGTCGGCAGCATCTCCGCCTCGTCGACCAGGGCCGGGCTCGCGCAGCCAGGCGAACATCTTATCTGGACAGTTCACCCATTCCAGGGAATATCCAAACTGGACTCTGTGCTTATGGTTCCGGCCATGCGTGTGGAGAAGGTGATCGATCCCAAGCCGGGGCGCCCAGGAGTGAGTTTGGTGGACGCAGCCGGTGAACCGGTCACGGAGGTCGACGAGTTCCTGCGGCTGCTGGCAGTGCGGGAGTACTCGCCGAACACGGTCCGTGCCTACGCCCATGATCTGCAGAAGCTGTACCTCTTCTTCGAAGAGACAGCTCTGTGTGCTCCGGAGTTCACGCCGGCGCGGGCGATGGAGTTCCTGCAGTGGTTGCGATTGTCCTCCTCCCCGCGGCGCGCTCAGCGGCTGGAGCTGGGGATCGCGACCAGCGCGGGGCGAGTGCTGTCGGCGAAGACCTGCAATCGGGTCATGGCCGCGGTCTCGTCGTTCTACGAGTTCTTGATCGCCAGCGAGGGCTACTCCGGCCGGGAGAACCCGATCGTCAAGGTCGCCGACCACGCGGCGGCTCGTGTTCCTGGGCGATTCCGACCGCCCCTGGACAACGCCCGGCGTCAGCAGCCGATTCGCCGGGTGCTGCGAGTGAAGACGGTCGAGGCGTTGCCGCGCCCGATGCCGCTGGAGACCTACGGGGCACTGCTGACCGAGCTGCGGACGCGGCGGGACCGGGCGCTGCTCGAGCTGATGTGGGAGAGCGGGCTGCGGCCCGGCGAGGCACTCGGGTTGCAGCTGGAGGACATCTCCTACGGCCAGCGGCGCATCACTGTCCGCAAACGCAACGACCACCCGGCTGGGGTCCGGCAGAAGTCGCGTCGTGACCGAGTCGTCGATCTGCTGGAAGGACGGGCACTGCCCGCTCTCAACGACTACGTGATGCGTGAGCGGCCCACCGACGCGGGCTGCTCGTGGGTGTTCCTGATCGGCGGCAAGGGGAAGCGGCGTTGCGAGCCGCTTGGCTACGACGGGTTGGTGCGGATGTTCGCCCGCGCCGCTGAGCGGGCCGGGGTCCGCGATGCCTGGCTGACGCCGCACAGCCTGCGCCACACCCACGCGACCCGGATGTTCCAGGGCGGCATGCGAGAACTGACGCTGATGACCCGGCTCGGCCACGCCACTCCGGAGTCGATGAAGGTCTACACCCGCGTGAGCGATCCGGATGTCGTCAAGGACTATCGGCAGGCGATCGGAGACGATCACCAGTGAGGAAGGACGTAGCCCGGTCGGCCTCATCGCCTCCCTCCGATCTGTCGGTTCCCCGGCACTGCCCGGATGACGAGTACGCCGCGTTCGTCGCGGGACTGCCGAACAGCGCCAACACGCGAGGCAAGCTCCTGGCCTTCTACCGGCGATTTGTGACCAATTACCCCGACCTGCAGACCTGGTTCGAGCAGCCGGTGCGAGATCGCCTGGGCTGGCGCGCCGGAGAAGCCCAGAACCGGCGACAAGGCCCCGGTGAAGACTTCGACACGACCGTCGGCTGGACCAACTTCAACGCACGTCCCTACCTGACCTACCTGGCGCTGACCGGTCGGCTGCGATTGGACTGGGGTTGGTTGCTGGGCATCGGGGTGCTCAAACCCTGGCTGGTGGCCGATCAACTGGGCCTGCCGCTGAGCAGTCAGGCAACGGAGCTGCGCGAACAGATGATCGGACTCGGGCACGTCCGCGACGACCAGAGCTTCCGGCTGTCGTGGGCGCTGATCAGACTGGTGCTGCACCGCGGCGACCCCACGCTGGACGCCATCACATTCGATGACGTCGAACAGATGCGTCAGGCCATCCGGAATCTGGACCAAATCCCCGGCATCGGCCAGGTCATCGCCCCAGAACGTTGGGCCATGCTCAGCTCGAGCTGGGGAACCAACGCGTTCCGCGCCGGCATGGCGCTGTTCCACGCCGGAATCACCGACCGTCCGCCGGTGCCCTACCGGGGTCTGCCCCGCCCGCCGCTGAGCACCAAGCCGCGCATCGCCGCTGTCATGGACCGCTTCCTCACTGAGCGTGCCTTGGTACTGCGGCCGGAGAGCATGTCCAGCACACGCGGCGGATTGCGTCGGTTCGGGCTGTGGTTGGACACCGCACGCCCTCAGATCGACAACCTCGATCAACTCTGCCGCGCGGACCTGGTCGAGTTCATGCAGTCGGTCCACCACGAGCGAAAGATCCTGCATCCCGACGAGCCGCTGAGCCCTGCCTTCCGGGCCGGCATCATCTCCACGGTCGCGGTGTTCTTCCGCTACGCCTCCCTCGCCGAGTGGGACGACGTCCCGGCACGACCGTTGCTCACCCGCGCCGACATGCCTCGCCGCATCCAGAGCGTTCCGCGGTTCATCCCCGAACACCAACTCGAACCCGTCATGGACCGCATCCGCGCACTGGACTGCCCACTGCAGCGCTGCGCCCTGCTTGTCGCTCGCTGGAGTGGCGCCCGCCGCAGCGAGATCCGCAAGCTCCACCTCGACTGCCTGGACACCTACCCCGACAGCACACCGCGCCTGAGACTGGCCGCCGGCAAGGCACTCAAGGAACGCACCGTCCCGCTGCACCACGAGGCCGCCGACGCAATCCATGACCTCGTCAAGACCCGCGTCGGCCAACCCGACCGCGGAATAGTCGATCCCGACTTGGGACGTCCGGTTCGCTACCTGTTCCTGCGCAACGGTTCCCTCGCCCACGCCGACTATCTGTTCTCCGATCCGCTTGGCGACATCTGCGCCGAGCTGGCGATCCTCAACGGTGAAGGCAAACCGGCCATCCACGCCCACCGCTTCCGCCACACCCTCGGCACGCAACTGGCCGAGAAGGGCGCCCGGATGCAGACCATCATGAAGGTCCTTGGCCACAAGAGCCCCGGCATGTCGATGACCTACGCCAACATCTCCGACCCCACCGTCCTGGCCGACTACCAAGCCGTCCTGCAACCAGGCGCGGTCATCGCCGGCCCGCTGGCCGAGACGCTGCGCACTGGGCGTCTCGACCAAGAAGCCCTCGACTGGCTCAAGACCAACTTCTACAAGACCGAGCTTGAACTCGGCCGGTGCCTGCGGCTGCCGCAGGAAGGCCCGTGCGAATGCGATCTTTACCTGAACTGCGCGAAGTTCATCACCACACCGCAATACGCCCCGCGTCTCCGGGAGCGTCTCTGCGTCGAAGAGCAGCTCACGACCGACGCTCACACACGGGGTTGGGAACGCGAGGTCGATCGGCATCAACGCACGGCCGACCGCATACGCCAGTTGCTCGATGACTTGGGGGAATCGCCGTGAGCACCCGATCAGCTCTGCAACGATATGGCGGCGTCGGGATCGAGCGAGGGGAATTGATCGATGAGCGGCCCGCAGAAGGTGACGATGCCCGGCCAAGTCTGGGGTCTGGCAGCAGCGGACGCGACAGGACCTCTGTTCGTGACCAGCTACGAGGGCCGCAACCTGTCGACCACCGTGCTCACGACGGTCAACCAGGCAGGAACGGTGCTGTGGCGTCGTGAGTTCGACGGGCATCCCAGCCCACCGCGCGTCAGCGACAGCGGCACCGTGTGGATCGCTCATTCCGGATCCGCAGGCCACACGATCAGCGAGTTGAATGCCGACGGCGCGGTGTTGCGCACGGTCGTACCTGAGCACGCGCCCCACGAACACCTCGGGGCGTTCGCGCTGCTCCCCGACGGCATCTGCGCCGTCTGGCTGCCTACGGCCCGCGGCCGCGTCGTGGAAGCGGGTCGAACCGCCCGCGTCGCACGCTACGACGAGAACGGCACCTGCCGGTGGTCGACGCCAGCCGCGCTCGATCAACTGACCCATCCGGGCGTTGTCGAGATGAGCGCGGACAACGACTGGCAGACACGACCGATGAAGCCCTGGACACCGCAGACGATCGAGGTGTCGCATTGGGAGCCGCTGCTGGTTTCCGGCAACAGGATCGCGGCCACCCTCGCCGACGGCAGGAGCGGCATCGCTGTCACGTTCTTCCTCGACACCACGACCGGCCGGATCGTCGCCACGACCCGCCCCGGTCCCAGCCACCACAAGGCGATCGTCGGGCCAGGCGAATTCCTCATCGGATCCCAGGGCTACGGCGCTTTCAGCACAGCCCGGTACGACCCGTCCGGCATCGTGACCGAGGAATGGCCGAGCCACGCCATGATGCTCGTCGACCGTCACGGCTACATCCGTGGCCCGGAATCGGAGAACGTCCTGCCGTCCCGGTCGCGTTTCCGCGGCCTCGGCCCCGGCGGCGCGCTGCGCGCCGGTCCAGCGCTCTCGGGCTACTACACCACCTACCCGGCACTCGACCGCGACGGCACCGCGATCTTCTGGCGTGACAGTCGGCTCCTGGCTGTCGACGCCGACTTCGAGATACACGAGTTGTTCGCCATGGACGACGAGCGGGCGGTGATGAGCAGAATGCTGCTGCTCGACCAGGGACAGGCCGTCTTCGCCCTGCACGACGAACTGCTTCTCTTCAGTGACACCGGCCTCGGACCACTCGACACCAGCAGTTGGCCGTGCTCCGACGGCAACCTTCGCGGCAACCCCGTCATGCACCAATGACCCCGAGCCGGCGAACCACCGAGGCGACCGACTCACGACAAGCTGGCTCGACTGGATGACACACGACGGGGCGAACCTGAGCTCAAAGATCCTGAAACTGTCCAGATAAAGCAGGAACACTCGCTCGCGTCGGTGCGCGGCTCCGACGTCGGCGGCGCGGACGCTACGCCAGAGCGCGTCATACCCCGCTTCGGCCAGGTCGCCGAGTACACGGTGGAGTCCTCCGTTGCGCCAGCGAAGCGCGGCGACGTTCTCCACGATGAGCAGCGCGGGTCGTAGTACGCGAAGGCCCGCCACGATGTCGGCCCACAGTCCACTGCGGACTCCCTTCTCGATGCCCGCGCGCTTACCGGCTGCGGAGATGTCCTGGCAGGGGAACCCCGCGACGAGCACGTCGACCGGCTCGATGCGGGTCCAGTCGATGTGCCGCAGGTCGCCGAGGTTCGGGATGCCCGGTGTGCGGGCGTCGAGGATCCGGGCGATGTGCTGGTCGGGGTCGGCGACCCAGGCGATTCGGCCGCCGCCGAGGGCGGCCAGCACGCCGAGGTCCAGGCCGCCGTAGCCGGTGCACAACGAGCCCACGACCGGACCGTCCCCGGTGACGAGGCGGGGCCGCCGTCCCGGCCCCAGCGTCACCACCGGGGCCGGGACGAGAGTGAGCGGACGGGCCGCCCGCTCACGGTGCGAGCGCGGTGAACGGCGTGTCATGCCGCCTGGCCTCGCTCACCCGCACCGTCACGCGCGGCATCCGTGGATCGCGCCGAGCGGTACTGCCCGAGGTCGACCACGTTCCCCGTCGACGTGCCGCCAGCGGTGCGTCCGGCGGACTTGTGCAGGGCGGTTCGGAAGACGAGGACGTCCTCGTGGGCGATCAGGTGCAGAGGCAGTCCGGCCTCGCGCTGTTTGCGGATGAAGTCGCGCTGGAAGAACGACCCGCGGGCCACGAGGTCGGTCTCGGCGGCGCGGGCGAGCAGCGCGACGTTGCGCTCGACCGGGATCAGGCCGGCCGCGCGTCCGCACGCGAGGATCTGCGAGGGCAGGTCGATCAGCTCGGCGTGCTCGCGCCACGGCCGGATGGTGATCGCGATGTGTCCACCCGGCTTCAGGAAGGTGCGCAGCGCCGCGAGGATGCGCGTGAATCCGGCCAGCAGCCGGTGGTGGCCGATGTTGGCGAGGTTGCCGCGGTCGAGGGTGTTGCCGTAGAGGTGGTGGTACTTCTGTACCCCCGCGCCGGGCGCGACCGACACCTGCCCGTGAGTCGACGGACCATAAGGCGGAGAGGTCACCACCAGCGCCGCCTGCCCGACGTACTCGGGCGGAAGCAGTGTCACGAGCTGGCGGGCGTCACCGTGGAACACCCGCGCGTCGATCCCCTTCTCACCGCCGACGCCTTGCTCCCGCGCGACGTCGAGATTGGCGTTCGCAACCTTGACCCAGTGGGGTTCGTACTCCACGCCGACCGCGCGGCGACCGAGCCGGACGGCCTCGACGAGGGTGGTGCCGATGCCGCACATCGGGTCGAGCACCAACTCGCCGGGCTTGGTGTAGTGGGCGACGGCGTGGCGCACGACCTCGGGCAGCATCTTGGCGGGGTGCGCGGTCGACTCGGGCGTGTACTTGTTCTTGCGCTGGGCGGCCGGCGAGGACTGCGCGGTCGTCCACACCGACATCGCGGGCGGCTCCCCGCCGTTCTTCTGCTCGCCGCTGTCCACAGAGTTGTCCACAGCGGTGGGTGGGGTGTCGAGCGCGGCGATGAGCGCGCGCGGGATGCGCTGCGTCGGCTCGTCGCCGACCGCTGCGGCGGCCGAAGCGGAGGACTCGGCGGTGGGCTGACGGATGGCGTCGTGCGTCACGGGTGTGCCTTCCTGGGGGTGCGGTCCGGGGTGGGCGACGTCGTCGTTCGACGCGGGTCCGGGCGTGGCTGTCATCGGAGGTCTTCGGGCTGCGAGTCCGCGTTCACGGGCGCACTCGGCGACACCGTGGGCGTCGGCTGGTGGTCGTGCGGCTGAGCGAAGACGAGGACGTCGGAGTGGATGCGCCGATGCGGCGCGGGCAGTCCGCGCACGGCGGCGCGGTGGCGCGTTCGCGCGTCGGTCTCGTCGGTGTCGCGGTCACCGACGACGCCGCCGGAGTAGTCGCCGGACGGCGTGTCGGCGAGGTGGAACCGGCCGTCGCGGACGGATGCGTGCAGGGCGACGATGTGCTGGAGGTAGAGCAGGTCGGCGTTCTGTCCGGCGGTCACCACCGCGCCCGTCGGATCGGTCAACTCACCGGACGTCCAGTCACAGTGAGTGAGCACGACGAGGATGCCGCCGACCCGCAGACGCCGTGCCGCGTAGAGCGCGACGAGGTCTGCGCTCTGGTTGCCGGACAGGTGCGGCGGCAGGCTCGCCACGATCAGGTCGGCAGCGTCGCCGGGGTTCGTCACCGTGTCCGGAACGGGCGCCGCGACGGTGGCCTCCGGCGCGGTGGGGATGGTCTCGGGAGCCAGGTCCACGCCGCCGACGAGGTCGGCCCAGAACGGTCGGGACGCCGGGCCGGTCGAGGTCGGGTCGACGGGGATGCGTTCGATGCGCGCGGCGCGGTCGAGACGCTCGACGACGGCAATGGTGTCGGCCAGTTCGGGGTCCGGCTCGGTGCCGGGCGCGTGGTCGATGACGCCGTCGGCACCGACCACGCCGAGCGCCGGACGGGCGCGCTCGGGGGTCGGCCAGTCCAGCAGCACGACTCGTTCGGCGGGCTTGCTGAACGAGGTGACGATCCGCTCGACGAGCGCCGCGGGCCAGGTGGCGTCGAGGTCGATCGGGGCGGTGCCGGCTGTCCAGACGGTCGCCGGAGTCGGGGTGGACGCCGACCCGCGTGACCGCGTGCGGCCGTTGCCGGTTGCGGGCTTCGCGGGCTTGCCGGGGCTGACGCGCGTGGTGGTCGGGGCGGTCGGCCACGGTCGGCGGTCGCCGCCCCGGCGTCCGCCCCGGCGTCCGCCGGGGCGGGCCGGAGCGGGGTGGGTGGAGTCGGTGCGCCGTCGGGGCGAGCGGCGGGCGGAGTCGTCGGACTGGGTCACGGGTGTCCCTTCGCCAGGCTGGGTGCGCCTGTCGGTGTGAGGCGCTGATGACACCCCTGAACTCCGAAATATGGGCCTTTTGGGGACACGCTCCCGGCAACTTTCTCAAGCCCGATTCACAGCCACCCGAATAGCCGGAAAAGGTTCGCGCGCGCGTGCCCGCTCCAAGAGGGGCGACGCTCCACGAGAAGTGTCGGAGCGCCTTTTTTCCGAACCCGCCGAGATCGTGATTGACATCGTCGGTGACAGCGGGTGGCGGCGCGCTCACAGCTATGACCAAACTGGTACCGAACTAGTACTACAGCCGCATGGCGTGATCTTGGTCGATGACCTGCCGGGGATGTGAGACGGCCACCGTGATCAACTTCGAGGTGTGTTGGGACTCGA
>NZ_JBSGBE010000017.1:0-214131 GCF_053601075.1 Lentzea sp. NPDC004789
CCACCGGCCGGGCTATCGTCCCCGGCTCCGCCGGTTCGCCGGCCACTGTCTGGGGCCCCCGGGGTGGCTCCGCGACAACGAGTGGGGTCGGCCGGGCCTCTCGTGGGACCCGGCCGACCCCGCGAACTTCGAGGACGAGGACTAACCGCGCAGCACGGACTCGACCTGCGCCAGCTCGTCGGCCGACAGCGGCCCGAACGCCAGCGCGCCCGCGTTCTCCTCGACCTGCTCCACCGTCCGGACGCCCGGGATCGGAACGAGCCGGGGAGAACGCGCCCAGAACCACGCCAGCGCGCCCTGCACCAGCGTCCGGCCGCCTGAGGTCAGCACGTCGCGGACCGCCTCACGGGCCTCGAAGTACTCCGGCGACGGCTTCCCGTCGACGAAGAACCGCAGCCAGGACGGGTTCGTGACGCGCACGTCGTCCGCGGGCAGCACGTCGAACGTCTCCCGCGCGAGCAACCCCATCGCGAGCGGACGGCGGCACAGCACCGTGAAGTCGCCCGCGTACATCTCGGGGTGGTCGAACAGCAGGTTGATGTCGGCCTGCGCCGCGATCCCGTGCTCGCCCTCGCAGAAGAACCGCGCCCGCTCGACGTCGTCCGTGCTCCAGCCGTACGAGCGGATCTTCCCGGCCGCGACCAGCGCCTCGCACTCGTCGCGCAGCAACGCCGCCTCCTCGAACCCGAGGTCGCCGATGTGCAGCTGGTACAGGTCGATCCGGTCGGTGCCCAGTCGCCGCAACGACCCCTCGACGGCGCGGCGCAGGTACTCGACCGATCCCTCGTTCCCGGTCATCCGGCGGGTGGCCGCGTCGAACCCGCAGCCCCACTTGGTCGCGATGACCACCTCGTCACGCACGGACGCAAACGCTTGCCCCACCAGCGTCTCCGCGTGCCCGCAGCCGTAGACGTCCGCCGTGTCGAACAGCGTCACGCCCAGCTCGAACGCCCGCTGCAGGGCCTTCACCGACTGGCCGTCGTCCGCCGGTCCCCACCCGACGGGCGCGCCGTCGGGGCCGGAGAACGGGCCGCCCATGGCCCACGTGCCGAAACCCATCTTGCCCAGATCCGTCATGGGCACCAGCGAACAACCTGGAGCGCGCTCCAGGTCAACCAGCCGCTTCCAGGAAAAAAGAAATTGCTCGCGTCAGCGACCATCAACGCATGCCACTGGAAAACATCGTCGCCTTCGTCGCGGCCTCGTTCCTCATCGCACTGTCGCCAGGACCCGGTACGGCCATGGTCCTGCGACAGTCGGTGCACGGGCGAAAAGCCGCGCTGGCGACGGTGTTCGGCATGGAGGTCGGCGTCGCGTGCTGGGCCGTCGCCGCCGCGCTGGGCCTGAGCGTGCTGCTCACGGCGTCCGAGATCGCCTACCACGGGCTGCGGATCGCCGGCGCGGTCTTCCTGATCTACCTGGGCGTGAAGGCGCTGCTCAGCAAGACCAAGACGGAAAAAGCGCCGCCGCCCGCGAGCCACGCGTTCCGCAGCGGGCTGATCGTGAACCTGGCCAACCCGAAGCTCGGCGTGTTCGCGATCTCGTTCCTACCGCAGTTCGTGCCTGCCGGGGAGGCCGGCCAGGGGGTTCTGCTCTTCCTCGCCATCGGGTGGGTCCTGATCGACACCGTCTGGTACCTGATCATCGTGTCGATCCTGCACACCATCCGCGGCTGGCTGAGCCGCCCGCGGGTTCGCCCGGCGCTCGAGAAGCTGTCGGGCGGCGTGCTGCTGGCGCTCGGAATCCGGCTGGTACTCGACCCGCGTTGAGATCGGGTTGCCCCGGCGCCAGAACAGCTCGGGCAGTCCGGCCAGCTCACCGAGGGTGTGACAGGCGGCCATGGACGCGTAGCCACCGGCCAGCACGTGCGCGCGAATTCGGTCGAGACGGCCGAACTCGATCACCTCACCGGCGATGAGGAACGGCAGCACCAGCTGCCAGGCCTGCACCACCGCGGGCCGGCGCCGGTGGGGTGCGCGCAGGGCCGCGCGGGCGACTCGTAAAAGGTGCTCGTTCGCGCTCATCGTGTACGGGTGCGCCGAGTGGTCCCAGTTCCACCGGCGTTCCTCCGTGACGGCGCACCGCACGCACTCGACCGGCCCGGTGCCCAGTTCGGCACCGCAGCGGGAGCACGCCAGCAGCGTCATCGCCCAGTCCACGCAGGTCCACGGGTACTCGCCGACGTCGGAGGAGACCACCAGCTCGGCCAGTTCCCGGTCGGCGAGCTGCGACGACGTCCGCAGGGCCTCCCAGTCCGCCAGCCAGAACTGGTCGAGCAGCTCGGCGCAGAAACCGCAGTCGGGGTAGCCGCGACCTGCGAGTTCTCCGCAGGAAGGGCATGCCGAGACCACGGCGGGACGCTGACCGCGACGCGCGCCGGGCGGGAACGGCTGGTGATCAGCCACGGGGAAGAGATTAGGGGTAAAGGGCAGCCTTGGCAGCTGCGGCGCGCGCTGACTATGGTCGGGTCTCGACAACTCAACACAACGCGGGAGCTCGCGCCTGAGCGGGCTGAGAGGGTGACTGGCAGTGCTGCCGGTGTCACCGACCGCCTGAACCTGACCGGGTAATGCCGGCGTAGGGAGGAATGTCGTGACGGCACTTGACGACCGTTCGGTCAAGCCCAGTGTGACCACCGGCCCGATCTCGGGCTCGCGCAAGGTGTACCGCGAGGTGTCCCCGGACATCCGCGTGCCCTACCGCAGGGTGGAGCTGACCAACGGCGAGCATGTCGATCTCTACGACACTTCCGGTCCGTATACCGACGACAACGCGACCATCGACGTCCACAGTGGACTTCCCGACCTCAGGTCGGGGTGGCTCGCCGCACGGGAACCGATCAACGGAGCTGTCAGTCAGCTCGCGTACGCGAAGGCCGGGATCATCACCCCGGAGATGCGCTTCATCGCGGCGCGGGAGAACCTCGACGCGGAGCTCGTGCGCGAGGAGGTGGCCATCGGGCGTGCGGTGATTCCGTTGAACCGCAAGCACCCCGAGGCCGAACCGATGATCATCGGCAAGAAGTTCCTCGTGAAGATCAACGCCAACATCGGCAACTCCGCCGTGTCGTCGTCGATCGAGGACGAGGTCGAGAAGATGGTGTGGGCGACCCGCTGGGGTGCCGACACGATCATGGACCTGTCCACCGGCAAGCGGATTCACGAGACGCGCGAGTGGATCCTGCGCAACTCGCCCGTGCCCGTCGGCACGGTGCCGATCTACCAGGCGCTGGAGAAGGTCAACGGCGACCCGGCGGCGCTGTCGTGGGAGGTCTACCGCGACACCGTGATCGAGCAGTGCGAGCAGGGCGTCGACTACATGACCGTGCACGCGGGCGTGCTGCTGCGGTACGTGCCGCTGACGGCCAAGCGCGTCACCGGCATCGTCTCGCGCGGTGGGTCGATCATGGCCGCGTGGTGCCTCGCGCACCACAAGGAGAGCTTCCTCTACACCCACTTCGAGGAGCTCTGCGACATCCTGCGCACCTACGACGTGACGTTCTCGCTGGGTGACGGGCTGCGGCCGGGTTCCATCGCGGACGCCAACGACGAAGCGCAGTTCGCGGAGCTGCGGACCCTGGGCGAGCTCACGCACATCGCCCGCGCCAAGGATGTCCAGGTCATGATCGAGGGCCCCGGCCACGTGCCGATGCACAAGATCGCCGAGAACGTCCGGCTGGAAGAGGAGTGGTGCGGCGAGGCGCCGTTCTACACGCTCGGCCCGCTGGCCACGGACATCGCGCCGGCGTACGACCACATCACCTCCGCGATCGGCGCGGCGCAGATCGGCTGGCTCGGCACCGCGATGCTCTGCTACGTCACGCCGAAGGAGCACCTCGGCCTGCCCAACCGGGACGACGTGAAGACCGGCGTGATCACGTACAAGATCGCGGCGCACTCCGCCGACCTCGCCAAGGGTCACCCCGGTGCCCAGGACTGGGACGACGCGCTGTCGAAGGCGCGCTTCGAGTTCCGCTGGGAGGACCAGTTCAACCTGTCGCTCGACCCGGACACCGCGCGTTCGTTCCACGACGAGACGCTCCCGGCGGAACCGGCGAAGACGGCGCACTTCTGCTCGATGTGCGGGCCGAAGTTCTGCTCCATGAAGATCACGCAGGACGTGCGGCGCTACGCCGAGGAACGCGGACTGTCCACAGTGGAGGCCATTGAGGCGGGCATGGCGGAGAAGTCCGACGAGTTCGCCGGCACGGGCAACAAGGTCTACCTCCCGGTCGTGGAGACTTCGTGACCACGACCCCACCGAGGGTGCTCACCATCGCCGGAAGCGATTCCGGCGGTGGTGCGGGCATCCAGGCCGACCTCCGCACGCTCTTCGCGTGCGGAGTGCACGGCTGCGTCGCGCTGACCGCCGTGACGGTGCAGAACTCGCTGGGAGTCACGGGTGTCGCCGAGATCCCCGCGGAAACCGTTGCGGCGCAGATCATCTCGGTGGCCGAGGACATCGGGCTGCAGGCCGCCAAGACCGGCATGCTGGCGTCGGCGGCGATCATCGAGGCCATCACCCCGGCACTGGACCGCGTCGGCATCGGCCGCTCCGGCAAGACCCCGTTCGTCGTCGACCCCGTGTCGGCGTCGATGCACGGCGACCAGCTGCTGGCCGACTCGGCGCTGGAGGGGTTGCGGGGCCTGCTCTTCCCGCGCGCCACGCTGGTGACGCCGAACCTCGACGAGGTGCGGCTGATCACCGGCATCGAGGTGAAGGACCGCGCGGACCAGCGGGTGGCCGCAGAGGCGTTGCACGCCATGGGACCGCAGTGGGTGCTGGTGAAGGGCGGCCACATGTGGGACGACCCGGAGTGCCTCGACCTGCTGTACGACGGCCGTGAGTTCATCGAGCTGCCCGGACCGCGCTACGACGTCAAGCACACGCACGGCAGCGGTGACACGCTCGCGTCCTCGATCAGCTCCGCGCTGGCCAAGGGCGCGACCGTGCCGGAAGCGGTGCGGTTCGGCAAGGACTTCATCGTGAAGTCCGTTGCCGCGGCCTATCCACTGGGTGCGGGGGTCGGTCCGGTCTCACCGCTGTGGCGGCTCGGCGAGTAGCGGGCTAGTCGTCCAGGCACAGGCAGAAGGGGTGCCCTGCGGGGTCGAACAGCACCCGGACGTGGGG
Organism: Lentzea sp. NPDC004789; assembly: GCF_053601075.1. Classification (NCBI taxonomy): domain Bacteria; kingdom Bacillati; phylum Actinomycetota; class Actinomycetes; order Pseudonocardiales; family Pseudonocardiaceae; genus Lentzea; species Lentzea sp. NPDC004789. Next base: position 5,131 of record NZ_JBSGBE010000017.1, read on the forward strand.
CTGTGGCTGGAACTCCGCCACCGTCGCGCCCAGGGACACCGCCTCGGCGACCGCCGATTCCAGGTCACCGACCTGGAAGTCGAGGTGCATCATCGGCCGCTGCCGCCCGTCGACCGGCGGCCAGACCGGCGCCCGATAGCCGTCCGCGCGCTGGAACACGAAGAACGGACCGTCCGGGGAGGCGGCGACGATCGCGGTGTCCGCCTCCTCGTGCCCGACGTGCCAGCCGAGGAGCTCGGCGTAGAACCTCGCCAGGCCACCGGGGTCGGGCGCCTCGATCGTCGTTCCCCACCACATGCCGGTGGTCCGCGACCTCATGCGCTACTTCGACTCCTCGCCGACGAGCGTCTCCAACGCGTCCAGCGCGTTGACCAGAGCCGACACGTGTTCGGGGGTGAGCTGTTCGATCCGGCGCTGCAGCTCGCGCACCCGCGCGGACCGCACGCCGGACACCATCGTCTCGCCCTCGGGTGTGGGGGTGGCGAGCCAGGCGCGGCCGTCCTGCGGGTCGGGCTCTCGCTTCACGTACCCGGCCTCGACCAGCGCGGCGACGATGCGGGACAACGTCGGCGGCGCCACGCCCTCCTTGGTCGCCAGGTCGCCCAGGCGCATGGGGCCGCACCTGGCCAGCGTGGCGAGCGCGGAGACGGCACCGGGGCCGAGTCCGGGGGAACCGGTGCGTCGCAGCAACCGGGCCAGTCGGCCGATCGCCAGGTACAGGCGCGCGGTCGCGTCCTCGACCTCGGCGTCAATGGGGGCCGTCACGGCTTGTCGTCCTCCTCGGCGGAAATCAGGTAATGGTCAATCATCCCCCAACACGTGAGTACCCAAGGTAGCGACTCAGAGACCCGGCGAAGACGCTTGGGCCCAAAAGCGCTGCGGAATTCGTCCCGCGATTCGCGCAAGACGTCCGCCCTCGACCGCACAACGCATGGCGGCGCCCATGCGTTCCGGGTCCTGGGCGCGCGTGACGGCCGTCGCCAGGAGCACCGCTGAGCAGCCGAGTTCCATCGCCAGTGCGGCGTCCGACGCGGTGCCGATGCCCGCGTCGAGCACGACCGGAACGGTGGCGCGCGAGGTGATCAGCTCGATGTTGTGCGGGTTGCGGATGCCCAGACCCGTGCCGATCGGCGAACCGAGAGGCATCACCGTCGCGCAGCCGATGTCCTGCAGCTTCAACGCCAGCACCGGATCGTCGTTGGTGTAGGGCAGGACCACGAAGCCGTCCCGCACCAACCGCTCGGCCGCGTCCAGCAGCTCGACCGGGTCGGGCAGCAGGGTCTGCTCGTCGTAAACCACTTCGAGCTTCACCCAGTTTGTTTCCAACGCCTCGCGCGCGAGCTGCGCGGTGAGCACGGCCTCGGCGGACGTGCGGCAGCCCGCGGTGTTGGGCAGCACCTCGATTCCCAGGCGCCGCAACAACTCCAGCACACCGGTCTGGCCGGCGGCGTCGACCCGGCGCATGGCCACGGTGGTCAGCTCGGTGCCGGAGGCCACCAGGGCCCGCTCCAGCACGGAGAGGTTCGCGGCACCGCCGGTGCCGGTGATGAGCCTGGACCGGAACTCCCGGCCCGCGATGATCAGCGGATCGTCCACGTCAGCCTCCCTGGACCGCGGTCAGCACCTCGACCACGCCGCCGTCCGGCACGATCGTGGAGTCCCACAACGCCCTGGGCACCACGGCACCGTCCAGTGCCACGGCCACCCCCTTCTCGGGTGCCCCCACCAGCGACACCACCGCGGCGACGGACGTGCCGTCGACCAGGTCCCGAGAAGTGCCGTTGACCTGTGCTTTCACGAACTTCCTCCCTGAAGCAGAGCCACCACGAGGCGTGCGGTGTACGGGGCCAGCAGAAGGCCGTTGCGGTGGTGGCCGGTCGCGGCGATGACGCCGGGCTCCAGCCAGCGCACGACCGGGACGTTGTCCGGGCTGCCCGCGCGGAACCCGACCGCGGCCTCGGTGAGCGCGTACTCGGCGATGCCCGGCAGCACGGTTTCCGCGTCCCGCAACAGGTCCCTCACGCCGGCGACCGACACGTCGGTGTCGAACCCGGCCTCGTACTGCGTCGCACCGACGACCAGACCGTCGGCCCGCGGCACCAGGTACACCGGACGCCCGGAGACGAGGGCGCGGATGGTGTGCCGAGGCGGCGGCAACGCGCCAGGCCGGTGGGTCAGCCGCAGGATCTCGCCCTTGACCGGGCGGATCACGTCCGCGAGCGCCGGGTGCAGCCGGCCGCTCCACGCCCCGGCCGCGATCACCTCGACCTGCCCGTCCACATCGGACCGCACTCCGGCCTCCACGCATGCCTTCCACAGCGCGGAAAGCAGCTCGCGGTTGTCGACGGCGAGGTCACCGGCGGCGAAGACACCACCGCGCACCGCGGGTCCCAGCGACGGTTCGAGAGCGCGGATCTCCCGCGAGGTCAGCAACTCCCCCGCGTGCCGCAGGTCGGCGAGGTCACCGGGCTGGGTGCCGACCGCGAGCGTCCCGGCGGTGAACAACGGGACACCGATCGACTCGGCGAAGGAGGGCCACATCGCCAGCGCCTCGACACCCTGCGCCACCACGGCTTCCTCGCCGGGCCAGGCCTCCGTCAACGGCGCGAGCATGCCGCCCGCGACCCTCGACCCGGCATGCGGCGAACCGTGGTCGAACACGGAGACCGAGTACCCGGCGCGTGCGCACGCCAGTGCGACGGACAGGCCGATGACGCCGCCACCCCGGACGGCCACTTGCACACTGCTCAAGGCATTCACGCTCCCTGCGCCGGCATGACCCGGATCAGGTTCGACGGTCGGAGCGAACCACGCTCCCTCTCAGCCCGGTGTTCTCCAGGCTCCCGTGCGGACCGACACCAACATAACGGTTACCGTGCGAGCGTGCCAGGACTCGACGGAAACCTGATCAGGCAACGACTCGCCGACGCGACGCTCTACCTCTGCACGCCGAACCGGCCCGATCTGGCCGAGTTCGCGGACGCGGCCCTCGCGGGCGGCGTCGACATCATCCAGCTGCGGGACAAGTCACTGGAGGCGAAGCAGGAGATCGCGGCACTGGAGATCCTCGCCGAGGCCTGCGACACCCACGGCAAGCTCCTCGCCGTCAACGACCGCGCGGACATCGCGTACGCGGTGCAGGCCGACGTGCTGCACCTCGGCCAGGACGACCTGCCGGTCTCGTGCGCGCGCCACCTCATCGGCGAGCACCCGGTGATCGGCCGCTCCACGCACGACACCGACCAGATGCGGGCCGCGGCGACCCAGCACGGCGTGGACTACTTCTGCACCGGCCCGTGCTGGCCGACGCCGACCAAGCCGGGACGTCCCGCACCGGGCCTCGACCTCGTGCGCGCCACCAAGGGCGTGCGGCGGCCGTGGTTCGCGATCGGCGGCATCGACCTGCAGAACCTCCACGAGGTGAAGGCCGCGGGAGCCACGCGGGTGGTCGTCGTGCGGGCCATCACAGAGGCCGAGGACCCGCGCAAGGCCGCCGAGTTGTTCAAATCTGAACTTTGTAGTTGAAATTTGAACAAGCTGGCGTACGCTTGAAGACGTGAGCGCACCAGTTCTGTACCTGAGCCACGGGGCACCCCCGCTGGCTGACGACGAGACGTGGACCAGAGAGCTCAAGGACTGGTCCGCCACCCTCCCGCGCCCGGAGGCCGTGCTCATGGTCTCCGCGCACTGGGAGGAGGCGCCGACGACCATCGGCGCGACCACGACCGTGCCGCTGGTCTACGACTTCTGGGGCTTCCCGCAGCGGTACTACGAGGTCACGTACGAGGCTCCGGGAGCGCCCGAGCTCGCCGCCGACGTGCGCAAGCTCCTCGGCGGGCACGTCCAGCAGGACGCCGAGCGCGGGCTCGACCACGGCGCCTACGTGCCGTTGAAGGAGATGTTCCCCGAGGCCGACGTCCCGGTGCTGCAGATGTCGCTGCCCACGCTCGACCCGCGGGAGCTGCACGCGATCGGGCGGAAGCTGGCGCCGTTGCGGGACAAGAACGTCCTGATCGTCGGCAGCGGGTTCATGACGCACAACCTCAGCTGCGTGCGCCTCGACCAGGACCCCGCCTACGAGCCGCCGTCGTGGTCGAAGGAGTTCGACGACTGGGCGCACCAGCAGCTGGCCGCCGGTGACGTGGACGCGTTGCTGGACTTCCAGCAGAAGGCGCCCGCGGCGGGCATCGCGCACCCGCGGACCGAGCACTTCGCTCCGCTGTTCGTGGCGCTCGGCGCGGCGAGCGACGAGAAAGCCCGTACCAGCGTTGAAGGCTTCTGGTACGGGCTCTCGAAACGATCCGTGCAGTTCAGCTAGGTCATCCGGTCACGAGGCGCAGGCCGAAGCGCGACAGGATCGGGTTGACCGGCTGGAAGTACGTGGTGCCGCCGGAGGTGCAGTTGCCGGAACCGCCGGACGTGACGCCCTGGGCCTGGCCGAAGCCGGAGCCCGCCACCCACGAACCGCCGGAGTCACCGGGCTCCGCGCAGACGTTGGTGCGGGTGAGGCCGCGCACCGTGCCCTGGGCGTAGTTCACGGTCTGGTTCTTGGCCTGGACGCTGCCGCAGTGCCAGCCGGTGGTCGAGCCGGAACGGCAGATCTGCGCGCCCACCGCCGCCTCGGAGGAGCCCTTCACGATCACGTTGGTGCCGTTGTAGCGGTTGACCCACGGCCGCGGGGTCCAGTTCGCGTTGGTGCGCACCCACGAGTAGTCGTTGCCGGGGAAGACCGAGCCGGCGAACGTGCCGGCCGCGACGCGGTTGTAGCCGGAGACGGCCGTGCCCGTGGTGCCGCAGTGGCCGGCGGTCACGAAGCCGCCCTGGACGGAGAAGCCGAGCGAGCAGCGCCCGCCGCCCATGTAGATCGCGTCACCGCCGCGCAGGTCGTACAGCGGCGTCGGGCTCTCGGTCACCTCGGCGACCTGGACGGCACCGCTGATGGACTTCGCGGTGGCGAGCCATTGGTCCGTCGCCGCGTCACGGGTGTTCTTGTTGACCTCGACCACGACGCTGTTGGACTTCTCGTCCACGCGCCAGCTGGTGACCGACTGAGGGGCGCTCATGAGGTCGAGCACCGACTTGGTGCCGTTGAGCTGGGTGAGCGAGTTCTTGACGACCTGGACGTCGGCGCCGCTCACGGAGAGTCCCGACTTGGTCACCGCGACGGTCAGCTTGCCGCTCGCCCGGTCGATCCACGCTCCGCCGAACGCGTCGCCCAGGGAGGCCTTCGCGCGTTCGGCGATTTCGCTCGAGGTCTGGTCAGAAGCCAACCGGACGCGTGCCTGGTCAGCGTTCAGGCCCAAATCACGCTGGACCGCTTGGAGCAATTCGGCCGGGTAGCTCTCCGTGTCGGAACCGGTTGGGGCGACTGGTGCGGCAGGGGCGCCAAACGCCGGTACGCTGAGAGCAGTCACGACTCCGGTGGCGAGCAGAACGGCACCGGTTACACGGGCCGCACTCGTGCGGTTCATCAGACGTCTCCCTCACTTTCGGGTGCAGGGGAACCCGAGAGATCGGTTGCAGGGACCTCTCTCGGGGGCTCTAGGGGGACGGGTGGTGGGGCGGCGGCAGGGGTCGCCCCACCCCTCTCCAATCCCCAGTTCTCTCGTTCTGTGCGAGGGCGCCGCGCTCAAGTGGTCCCGCCACGAGCCTCATTGCGCCCTCCTCTCGGTCTCTTTCGGACCGATTCCTTCGCCCGTTCGAGTGACGTTATGGGCCTGTTACCTGTTACGCCCAACCTCGACCGTGGACGAAGTGTGTCACAGCTCACGACAGATCAACTGCGGTGCGTAGCAATTGACAGTTAACTATCGCTCAAAGTAGTGACCTGATCACCGAATGGGGTCGACAGTTGACGGCGGTGCCGAGCTGTCGGTCGGCTGTCGGGATCCTGTCGACGTGGTGGTCGGTCCGGTCGTCGTGGTGCTTTCGGCGGGCGACTGACCGGAGGTGCTCGGAGGGGCCGTCACGGTGATCGTTTCGGTCTTCGTCGTCTCGGTGTGGATCTCGGTGTGGACGGTCGGTTTCGTGGTCGTCGGCCCGGTGTCCGCGGATGTCGGTGTGCCGGTGACCAGTTGGACGCTCGTGGCGGTGAGGACGGTCACCACGAAGACGAGCAGCCCGCCCACCGCGATGACCTGCCAACGCTTTTCGCGTTCCATCGACCGTTGATAGAGCACGCCGCCCACTGTGGTCACCACACTCGCGAGAACCGCGCCGATGATGGTGCCGACGACGTTGAGGCGAAGGCTCAGCACGGCCGCGGTGACGGCGGCGAGCACACTCGCGACGAGCTTGACGGGGGTGATCTTCTCCTTCTCAGCCATGACATCTGTGGGACGTCGGGCACAGTTCACCGGTTGTGCGCCGGTGACGTGCATCATCAACACATGCGCCTGGTGACTCTCGATGACATCCACGCGGCGGCTGCCGCGATCGCACCGCATGTCGTCCGCACTCCGTTGCTGCCGTTCGACTCCGGACTGCTGATCAAGCCGGAGTGCCTGCAGCCCATCGGCGCCTTCAAGCAACGCGGTGCGGTGAACGCCTTGTCCCGCATACCTTCCGAGGCGCGCAGCCGTGGTGTCGTGGCGTACTCGAGCGGTAACCACGCGCAAGCAGTCGCCTACGCCGCCAAGCTTCTGGGCATGCCGGCGGCGATCGTCGTACCGGACAACACACCGCAGCTGAAAATCGACGCGACGCGCGCGCACGGCGCCGAGGTGTTCGTGGTCGGCATCACCGAACGCGAGTCGCGCGCCGCCGAACTGGTCGAGGAGCGCGGTGCCACGCTGATCCCGCCGTTCGACCACCCGGACGTGATCGCCGGCCAGGGCACGATCGGCCTGGAGATCTGCGCGGACCTGCCCGACGTGGCCACGATCCTGGTGCCGGTGAGCGGCGGCGGCCTGATCTCCGGCGTCGCGGCGGCCGTGAAGTCCTTGCGCCCCAACGTCCGCGTGATCGGCGTCGAACCCGAGCTGGCCGGCGACGCCGCCGCCTCGTTCGCCGCGGGCACGCAGGTCCACTGGGACGCGCACGACCGCGCCCGCACCATCGCCGACGGCCTGCGCGCCGAGCCGTCCGAGCTGACGTTCGCGCACATCCGCGAGCACGTCGACGACATCGTCACCGTGACCGAGGACGAAATCCGTGCCGCGGTGCGGGAGATCGCCCGCCGAACGCGGGTCGTGTCGGAACCGAGCGGCGCGGTCCCCGTGGCGGCGTACCTGAACCGGCCCCTGCCCGCCGGTCCGGCCGTCGCCGTCGTGTCGGGCGGCAACATCGAGCCCGCGCTGTTCGCCTCCCTGGTCACCGGATGATCTCGCTCGACGACATCCGCGCCGCGGCAACGGTGATCGCACCGCACGTGGTGCGCACACCGCTGCTGCCGTTCGGCCCGTCCCGCTGGCTCAAGCCGGAGTCGCTGCAACCGATCGGCGCCTTCAAGCTCCGCGGAGCGCTGAACGCGTTGGCACGCCTGGAGAACCGCGCGAACGGCGTGGTCGCCTACTCCAGCGGCAACCACGCCCAGGCCGTCGCGTTCGCGGCCCGCCTGCACGGCGTTCCGGCGGCGATCGTGATGCCGTCCAACACCCCGGAGGTGAAGATCGCGGCCACGCGCGCACTCGGAGCCGAGGTCTTCATCGTCGGCATCACCGAACGCGTCGAACGGGCCGAGGCACTGGTCGCCGAACGCGGTGCGGCGCTCATCCCGCCGTTCGACCACCCGGACGTGATCGCCGGGCAGGGCACGATCGGCCTGGAGATCTGCGCCGACCTGCCCGGCCTGGACGCCGTCGTGGTGCCGATGTCCGGTGGTGGGCTGATCTCCGGCGTGGCGACGGCGGTCAAGGCGTTGCGGCCGGACGTGCGGGTGATCGGCGCGGAACCTGCGCTGGCCGCGGACATCGCGGATTCGCTGAAGGCCGGCGAGCTGGTCCGCTGGGACCCGGTGGCGCGCGCTCGGACGGCCGCCGACGCGTTGAGGGACGAGCCGTCGGAGCTGACGTGGGAGCACATCAGCAAGCTCGTGGACGACGTGATCACGGTGTCGGAGGACGAGATCCTGGCCGCGGTGGCCGACCTGGCCCGGCGGGCGCGCCTGGTGGCCGAACCGAGCGGGGCCGTGGCGGTGGCGGCGCAGGCCAAGTTCGGGCGCGGGGTCGCCGTCGTGTCCGGCGGCAACGTCGATCCGGCGCTGCTTTCGCGCGCTCTCGCGCCCTCTGACTGATCACGTGCGTGAGCGCCGCGACCCGGCGCGGCGGCTGCCTCCGGCGGCACCATCGATCCGGTGCTGCTTCCCGTGCTCTCAAGCCCGACTGGTCACGTGCGCCAGCGCCGCGCCCGGCGCGGCACACGGCTGGCCTCCGGGCCCAGCGGAGCGGCGGCTGTCTCCGGCGGCACCATCGATCCGGCGCGGCTCCCCGCACCCTCAGGCCCTCTGGCCGATCACGTGCGTGAGCGCCGCGACCCGGCGGTAGGGATCGGTGGCGCCGGCCCGTTCCTCGCAGTCCAGCAACGCCGTCAGCGCGGGCTCGCCGGGTACCGCGGCATCGGTCGCCGCGGTGTCGGTGAACACCCGCACGCCGTACCAGGCGCGCACCGTCAGCTCGCGGTCGGCCAGCGAGGCGGTCAGGTCGTCGAGGCGGTCGGCGCGCGCCGTCACGCCGATTCGGTTGTCGTAGGACGAGGTGCCGAAGGCCTTGAGCGTCGTGTCCCAGTCGCCGAGCAGGCCCGGCCGCATCGCCAGCGCGTCGCCGTTGCGGACCAGCAACGACAGCACGCCACCCGGTGCGACCAGCCTCGCCAGGTCGTCCAGCAACGGGTCGGGGTCGGCGAAGTACATCAGCACGCCGTGGCACAGCACCACGTCGAAGCTCTCGGCGCCGAACAGCGAGGCCAGGTTCGCGACGTCGTCCTGGACCGTCCGCACCCGCTCCCGGACTTCGTCGGGCTGGCCGCTCAGGGCTTCGCCGAGCTCCGCCAGCAGCGTCGGTGAGGAGTCCACGCCGGTCACGTGGTGTCCGGCCCGCGCCAGCCGGAGCAGCTGCGTGCCCTGCCCGCATCCCACGTCCAGAACGCGCGACGGAGGCGGCGGCAGATGAGTCGTCAGCTGCCGCGACACCAGTTCCTGGCGGACGACCTGCCGCAGCGTGCCCGAGTTCGCCCGCCACTGCGCCTCGCCCGCCGCGAAACCGGTCACCGGCTCGGTTGACCGACCGAGCGGACGTGCGTGGGCGGTCCTTCCACGCCGCAGTGCAGGCAGTCGCCGGGGTGCGGGTTGTCCGGCTGCTCGTGTTCCGTGGCCAGCACTCGGTTGTCGACGCCCAGCGCGAGCAGGCCGCCCGCGATCGCCGCCACCGCGCACAGCACCAGTGCCATCTGCCAGCCCGACGTCATGACCGCCGGGTTCCGGTAGTCCTCGCCCGTCAGGCCGACGGCGGCCGGCAGCACGGCCATGGCCAGCAGGCTGCCGGTGCGGGCCACGGCGTTGTTCACGCCCGACGCGACGCCCGCGTGGTGGTCGGGCGCGGAGGCGAGCACGGTCGCGGTCACCGGGGCCACGACGGCGGCCAGGCCCAGGCCGAACACGAGCACGCCGGGCAGCACGCCGGTCAGGTAGGTCGAGCCGGGTGCGGCGTTGCGGAGCAGCAGCATGCCGAGGCCGATCACGATCGGGCCCGCCACGAGCTGCCAGCGCGGGCCGTGGCGTTGCGCGATCTTGCCCGAGGTCGACGACGCCAGCAGCATGATGATCGTGATCGGCACGCTGGCCAGGCCGGACGCCGTCGGCGAGTAGCCGAGCGAGATCTGCAGCTGCAGCACCAGCAGCACCATCACGCCGCCGAGTGCCGCGTAGACGAGGAATGTCAGAACGTTGGAAAGCAGGAATGTTCGATTGTTGAACAATTCTACGGGGACCAGCGGGTCGGCGGACCGCTTCTGCAGCACGCCGAACGCCACCATGGCGATCAATCCGAGGATTGTCACAACGTAGGATTGTTCAACAATTCCACCTGTCAACAGGGCGAGACCCACCGCTCCCACCAGCGCCGACAGGTAGTTGGGGTGCCCGGCGGACTCGTCACGGGACTCCGGCACCGACCGCAGCGCCAGCCACACGCAGACGGCGGCGACCGGCAGGTTCACCAGGAACGCGAGCCGCCACGACCACGCCTGCACCAGCAGCCCACCGACCAACGGCCCGATGGCGGTGGCGACCCCGGACAGCCCGGACCACGCGCCGATCGCCCGCGACCGGTCCTCCCGGTTGAACGACGACTGCAGGATCGCCAGCGCACCGGGCGTCAGCAACGCCGCACCCACGCCCTGCAGCACGCGCGCAGCCACGAGCACGGGCACCGACCAAGCGGCACCGCACAGCAGCGAGGTCACGCCGAACCACACGACGCCGATCACGTACACGCGACGCCGGCCGAACCGGTCCCCCAGCGACCCGGCGATCAGGATGAGCGACGCGAGGGCGAGCAGGTAGCCGTTCAGGATCCACTGCAGATCGGTGACCGACGCGGTGAACTCCGCGCCGATCCGGGGCAGCGCCACGTTGACGATCGTCCCGTCGAGCATCGCCATGCCCGAGCCGAGGATCGTCGTGGCCAGCACCGCGCGGGCGCGCGGCGTGCCCCAGGCGATCAAGACGGCCGGTTGAGCGTGGCGACGAACTTGTACCGGTCACCGCGGTACACCGAGCGCACCCATTCGATCGGGTTGCCCTCGGTGTCGAACGAGTGCCGGGACAGCAGCAGCATCGGCAGGCCGATGTCGGCGCCGAGCAGCTCAGCCTCCTCGGGCGAGGCCAGCGCGGTCTCGATCGTCTCCTCGGCGTGCCCCATCTCGACGCCGAAGCGCTCGGACAGCACCTGGTAGAGCGAGGCACCGGGCGCCAGGTAGCGGCGCAGCCCGCGGAACCGGCCCAGAGCCAGGTGCGTGGTCTCGATCGCCATCGGCTCGTTGTCGGCGAGGCGCAGGCGGTGCAGGCGCAGCACCTTGGCACCGGGGCGCACGCCGAGCAGCCGCGCGAGCTCTGCCTCCGCGGGCATCTCGGAGGCCTCGATCAGCTTGGACGACGGCACGCGGCCCTGGGCGCGCATGTCCTCTGTGTACGAAGACAGCTGCAACCTCTGGGCGACCTTGGGTTCGGCCGCGAAGGTGCCCTTGCCCTGCACGCGGAGCAGTCGCCCTTCGACCGTCAGCTCGGCAAGGGCCTGGCGAACGGTCGTCCTGGAGACGTCGAACTCCGCGGCCAGCGACCGTTCCGTGGGGATCGGCGAACCGGGCGGCAGCGCCCTCAACAGGTCGAGCAGGTGCCGCTTGAGACCCCAGTACTTCGGCTCGCGCTGCGCACGCGTCCTGGCGTCCACGCCTGATGCAGGCGTCGTCTCCAGCATGGCCTCCTCCTCGCACTCCATGTCACGCACCACAAGGATGCCTTGTCCGTGTCGTTTCGTGCGTTCGAACCCCCGCCAATCGACACGAAATTGATCGGACGACTCCGCAACGCTTTGGCAACGCGCTTGACAGACGCGGTGACGCAGCACACGCTGTTCCGCATTGGTCTACACCACTTGGGCGTTCCGGCCGAGGGGCCGGGCTTGCTGAAAGGGCGCGACTGTGAAGGGCTGGAGAGGACTCGCTGCCGGTGCCGCCGCACTGGCAGTGGCCGTGTCGGGATGTGGCACGAGCACGAACAGCGGTAGCGGCACGGAGACCAAAGAGATCACCGTGTGGCTCATGGACGGCTCCGCGCCGACGACCCTGACCGACGCTCTGAACAAGGAGTTCGAGAGCGCGAACGGCATCAAGGTCAAGTACGAGGTCCAGAAGTGGACCGGCATCCAGGAGAAGCTGACCACCGCGCTGGCCAGCAGCACGCCGCCCGACGTCATCGAGCTCGGCAACACCCAGACGGCGAGCTTCGCCGACCAGGGCACGCTGATGGACCTCACCGCGGACGCGAGCAAGTTCAACGGCGGCGAGTGGCTGGGCGGCCTGAAGGACTCGCTGACGCTGAACGGCAAGCAGTACGGCGTGCCGTTCTACGCGGCGAACCGCACCGTCATCTACCGCACCGACCTGTTCGAGGCCGCGGGCATCGCGAAGCCGCCGACGTCGCGTGCCGAGTGGATCGACGCGATCAACAAGCTCAAGGCCGCGAACGCGTCCAACCCGGACTTCCAGGCCCTGTACCTGCCCGGTCAGTCCTGGTACTTCCTGCTCTCGCTGCTGTGGGACGAGGGCGGCGACGTCGCCAAGCAGGACGGCGGCAAGTGGACCGGCACGCTCGACACGCCGCAGTCCAAGGCGGGCTTCGAGGCCTACAAGGCGCTCTACGACGCGTCGGCCACCAAGAAGGCCCCAGCTGACATCGACGAGGCGAAGCCCCAGCAGATGGAGGTCTTCGGCACGGGCAACGTCGGCATGATGATCGGTCTGCCGTGGGAGCTCGCCGGTGCGGTCAAGGCCAAGCCGGAGCTGAAGGACAAGACCAGCGCGTTCCCGATCCCGTCGAAGAAGGCCGGCTCGACCGCGCCGGTGTTCCTCGGTGGCTCGAACCTCGCCATCCCGGCCGCCAGCAAGAACGCGGACGCCGCCAAGAAGTACCTGGCGCTGCTGTCGTCGAAGAAGTACCAGGACATGCTCGCCGAGGGCGGCGCGGTGCCCGGCACCTCGAAGGACACCTCGAAGCTCGAGTCCAACGCCGTCGGCAAGGCGCTCGCCGCCTCCGCTCCCAACGGCAAGGTCACCCCGACCACGCCGAAGTGGGCGGCCGTCGAGGCGGGCCAGAACCCGCTGAAGGACGCGCTGACCGCGTACCTCTCCGGCGCCAAGCCGCTGGACCAGGCGACGAAGGACGCGAGCGACGCCGTCACCAAGGCCATGGGTTAGCCCAGCCGAGATGACGGCCGTCAAGACGACCGAAACGGCAGCGCCGGCCGGGGGCACCACCCCGCCGGCGCTGCCGCCTGCCGTGACGGGTGACGCGCGCAAGCGTCGTCGCCGGGGCGGCGCCTTCGACCGGGCGCTGCCCTACCTGCTGCTGGCTCCGGCGCTCATCGCGATCCTCTGGCTGATCGGGTTCCCGGTCGTCTCGGTCCTCGTGACGAGCTTCCGCCGGCTCAACCTCGGTGAACTGGTCCGCGGCGAGATCGTGTGGACCGGCATCGACAACTACGTGACGGTGCTGCAGGACGAGCGGTTCTGGACCGTCACGTTGCGCACGGTCGTTTTCACCGTCGCCGTCGTCGGCGTCTCGGTGGGTGCGGGCCTGCTGATCGCGTTGCTGATGCGGACGCTCACACCGTGGGTGCGGATCCTGCTCCAGGTCACGATGCTGTGCGCGTGGGCGATGCCGATCCTCGCGTCCGCCACCGTCTACATCTGGATGTTCGACCAGAACTACGGAATTCTGAACAAAACGCTGGTGCGGCTCGGTTTCACGCAGTTCAGCGGCCACTCCTGGTTCGGCTCCGGCACCTCGACGCTGTCGGTCGTCGGCCTGCTCATCGTGTGGCAGGCGATCCCGTTCCTGGCGTTCTCCCTCTACGCCGGGCTCGTCGGCATCCCGCGCGACCTCTACGAGGCTGCGGGCATCGACGGCGCTTCTGGCCTGCAGACGTTCCGCGCGGTCACCTGGCCGGAGATCAAGTCGCTGCTGATGATGGTGACGTTCCTGTCGACGCTGTGGGACTTCAAGGTCTTCGCCCAGATCTGGGTGTTCAAGGAGGGCGGCCCGAGCGGCGAGAGCACGACGCTCGCCGTGCTGCAGTACCTGGAGGGCATCGCGAAGAGCCACTTCGGGGTGGCGGCCGCGGTCAGCGTGCTGATGATGATCATCCTCGGCCTGATCACGTTCCAGTACCTGCGCCGGTTGCTGCAGACCGAGGAGGGGAAGATCTGATGCTCAAGAAGTCCGCGGCGAACCTCGCGGGTGTCGCTCTCGCGTTGTTCTTCCTCTTCCCGACGTACTGGATGATCACGTCCGCGTTGAAGCCCAAGGGTTCGGCGATCACGTCGGACTACGACCTCGTGCCGTTGTCCGTGACGTTCTCGAACTTCGTCACGGCGTGGACGAAGCCGGGATTCCTGTCCGCCCTGGGCAACAGCCTCATGGTGACGCTGTCCGCGGTGCTCGCCTCGATCATCGTCGGCATCACCGCGGCGGTGGCCATGTCGCGCTTCCGCTTCCGCGGCCGCAAGGGCTTCGTGCTGCTGATGCTCGTCGCGCAGATGGCGCCGTTCGAGGCGTTGCTGATCCCGATGTTCCTGATGATGCGGGATCTTCAGCTCTACGAACACCTGACGTCGCTGGTGCTCGTGTACTTCGCGGTGACGCTGCCGTTCTGCGCGTGGACGTTGCGCGGCTTCGTGAACGGCATCCCGATCGAGCTCGAAGAAGCCGCCATGGTCGACGGGTGCGGCCGCTGGGGCGCGTTCCAGAAGGTGACGCTGCCGTTGCTGGGGCCGGGTCTCGTGGCCACCTCGGTGTTCGCGTTCATCACGGCGTGGAACGAGTTCCTGTTCGCCAAGGTGCTGATCCGCAGCCAGGACAGGGAAACGCTCCCGGTGTGGCTGTCCGGTTTCCAGACCGCGTTCGGCACCGACTGGGGCGGCGCGATGGCCGCCTCGGTGCTCTTCACCGTGCCGGCCCTGGTCTTCTTCCTGATCGTGCAGCGCAAGATGGTCGCCGGTGTCACCGCCGGTGCCGTGAAGGGATGACACGTGGATCAGTTGGCCGCTGCCGTTCTGCTGCCCGGATTTCACGGAACGACCGCCCCCGACTGGTTGCTGCGGCGGGTCGCCGACGGTCTGGGCGGCGTGGTGCTCTTCGGGCGCAACGTCGTCTCCGACGAACAGGTGACCGCGCTGTGCGGTGAACTGCGTTCGGTGCGCCCGGACGTGGTGATCGGCATCGACGAGGAGGGCGGCGACGTCACGCGGCTGGACGCGGGCCGCGGCTCCGAGGTGCCGGGCAACCACGCCCTGGGCGCGGCGAACGACCTCGACCTCACCAGGTCCGTCGCCGCGTCGATCGGCGCGCGGCTGGCCAAGTGCGGGATCTCGTTGAACCTCGCGCCGTCCGCCGACCTCGTGCTGACCCTGGACGACCCGATCATCGGCGTCCGCGCGTTCGGCTCGGATCCGGTGCTGGCCGCCCGGCACGTCGCCGCGTGGGTCGAGGGCCTGCAGGCCGTGGGCGTTGCCGCGTGCGCCAAGCACTTCCCCGGCCACGGAGCGTCCACAGAGGACTCGCACGAGCAGCTGCCGGTGCTGCCGCGCACCGAGGAGCAACTGCGCGCGGTCGAGCTCGTGCCGTTCCGGGCGGCCGTCAACGCGGGCGTCCGCTCGATCATGACCGGCCACCTCGTCGTGCCCGAGTGGGGCAGCGCGCCGGTAACGTTGAACAAGCACGCGATCGACCTGCTGCGCACCGACCTCGGCTTCACGGGTGCGGTGATCACCGACGGCCTGGACATGAAGGCTGTAGGTGGAGACCTGGCCCACGGCGCGGTCCGCGCGCTGGCCGCCGGGGTCGACGCGCTGTGCCTCGGCGGCATCGCGCTGGACGACAACGACCTGCAGTGGCTGATCGACTCGATCGTCGCCGCCGTGAAGTCCGGCGAGCTCTCCGAGGAACGCCTCGCCCAGGCCGCGGCGCGCTCGCTGGCCCTCGGCCTGCCGCCGTCCACAGTGGACGCACACGACGCCGAGATCGGTCTCACAGCCGCTCGACGCGCGGTCGAGGTGCGTGGCAGGGTCGACGTCGGCACCGACCCGGTCGTCGTCGACCTGGTCGTCGACCCGTCGATCGCGGTCGGCGACGTCCCGTGGGGCCTCGGCCCGTACCTGCGCGAGGTGCTCCCCGGCACCGAGGTGATCGCGGCTCGCGACATCGACGCGGACGAAGTTGCGAAAGCCGCAGGCGACCGGACGATTGTGGTTGTGACCCGAGACGCCCACCGCCACACCGGCGCTCGACAACTGGTAACAAACTTAACTAATCTGGGCCTGGACGTGGTGCACGTGGAAACCGGCGTGCCGGGTCCGGACCTGGGCAGCGTCGCCCGCATCGACACCCACGGCGGTTCTCGGGTGAGCCTCCGGGCCGCGGCCGAGCTGATCCTGAAAGGCACCACATGACCACGCCCCAGCCGGGCCAGCACATGGCCGCGGAGATCGCCGCGCAGCCGTCGATCTTCTCCTCGCTGCACGCATCGCGCGCCGCGATCGCCGAAGTGGCGGCCGTGATCCGCGAGCGGGCCCCGCGCTTCGTGCTCTTCGCCGCCCGCGGCTCCAGCGACCACGCCGCGATCTACGCGAAGTACCTGACCGAGATCCTGCTCCAGCTCCCGGCAGGCCTGGTCTCCGCCTCGACCACGACGTTGTACGGCGCCGAGCCCGACCTCCGGGACGTCCTGCTGATCACGGTCTCCCAGTCGGGCGGCTCCCCCGACCTGCTGGAGGTCACCGCCTCCTACCGCAGGCGCGGCGCGCTGACCGTGGCCGTGACCAACACCGCCTCCTCGCCGCTGGACGCGGCCGCAGAGCTCTCGGTGGACGTCGGCGCGGGCGTGGAGCACGCGGTCGCGGCCACCAAGACCTACTCGGCGACGCTGCTGGCGTTGTACCTGCTGATCGACGCAGTGCGCGGCGGCAACGGGGAGGCGGCGGCGTCTCTGGGCGAACTGGCGCAGGTGACGCTGGACGCCAGCGCGCCGACGGTCGAAGAGGCCGTGCGCCGCTATCGGTTCGTGGACCGCGTTCTCACCACGGGCCGCGGCTACTCCTACGCCACGGCCCTGGAAGCGTCCCTGAAGCTCGCCGAGACGTCCTACCTGGCGGCACGGGCGTACAGCGGCGCGGACCTGCTGCACGGCCCCGTCGCGGCCGTGGACGGGGAGACCGCTGTGCTGGCGATCACGTCGCTGGGCAAGGGCGGCGACTCGCTGCGCGACGCGCTCGACGTCGTGCACCAGCGCGGTGCGGACGTCGTCGCGGTCGGTTCGGCGTCGGGGAAGGTGGGGGCGACCCTGTCGATCCCGATCCCGGAGACGGCGGAGGAAGTGGCCCCCGTCCTGGAGATCCTCCCGGTGCAACGGCTCGCCTACGGCCTGGCGCTGGCTCGCGGCGGCGACCCGGACAGCCCGCGCGGCCTGAACAAGGTCACCCGAACGCTCTAACTTCGACGCCACGCGGGGACCTTTCGTACTGCATGAGAGTACGAAAGGTCCCCGCGTGCGTCAGTGGCCAGCGGTGGCGTAACTCGCTGTAATCGGCTGCTGCGGCTGCTCGGCGTCGAAGACGACCCGGCCGTCGACCCAGACCTTCTTCGGGCGCAGGTCGTCGTCCCACCACACGAGGTCCGCGACGGCACCTGGTGCGAGACGGCCGAGACCAGACTCGCCGATCGCCTCTGCGGGCACGATCGTGGCGGAGGCGAGCGCGTCGGCCACGGGAACACCCACGGACACGATGTTGCGCACGGCGCGGTCGAGCGTCAGCGCCGAGCCGGCGATCGTGCCCTCGGGCGAGCGGGGCACGCCGTCCTCGGTGAGCAGCACGTCCGCCCCGCCGAGCTGGTAGCGGCCGGGCGGCATCCCCGCGGCCGCAACGGCATCGGTGACCAGCGCGACCCGTGCACCGGCGGCGTTGAACACCAGACGGCACACGTCCGGCCCCACGTGCGCGAGGTCGGCGATCAGGCCGAGCGTGAAACGTTCGTCCACAAGGGCCACACCCGGCACGCCCGGTTCGCGGTGTCCCAACGGCCGTTGGGCGTTGAACAGGTGTGTGACCATGCGCGCGCCCGCGTCGGCGGCGGCCCGCGTCTGCTCACCGGTCGCGTCGGAGTGCCCGACGGCGACCAGCACCCCGGCCTCCACCAGCCGCCGCACCGCTTCCAGCCCACCGGGCTGCTCAGGCGCCAGCGTCACCATCCGAAGCGCGCGCCGGAGCGTGTCGTCCTCCAGCAGCGCCGAGATCTCGCCCGGCCCCGGCTCGACCATGAACGACGGATCGTGCACCCCTGCCCGTTTGGGCGACAGGAACGGGCCTTCGAGGTGCACGCCGAGCGGCCGCGCCCCCACGCCGTCCGGCAGGGCCGCCGAGGCCGCCAGCACGGCCCGCGCCTGGCGCAGCACCACGTCCACCGGCGCGGTGATCAACGTGGGCAGGAACCGGGTCACCCCGGTGGACGGCAGGGCTTCGGCGACGGAACGCATCCCGTCGGCGTCCACCTCGGCGAAGTCGACGCCGACGGCGCCGTTCACCTGCACGTCGACCAGACCGGGTGTGAGCAGTCCATCGGAGAGGACCTCCGCGCCGGGTGGTGCTTCACCGGTGGTCACCTCGACGATGCGGCCGTCCCTGATCCGCACCGAGGCAGGACCGACGATCGTGCGACCGAGCAAAGCGCGCGGTGCTGCGACAACGGCGTCCAAGATCCCTCCTTGAATGGTCCAGACCATTATGGCGACAACAGGGGTTCGCGTCACGTATCGTTAGTAGATAACCATCTCACATCCCAATCCGTGAATCACGGCCGTTCGTACCGGGATGCGCCGAAGATGACCAACCGTGGCGCATACTGGTCCTCAGACATCCGAGGTCTACGACGAGTTGAGGGTGCCGTGGCAGTCACTGACGATGCGATCCTGCGCGTCAAGGAGATGATCGTTTCGGGCGAGCTGAAGCCCGGCGACCGCCTCCCGCGTGAGGCTGACCTGGCCGAACGCCTCGGCCTGTCGCGCAACTCCCTGCGCGAGGCCGTGAAGGCGCTGTCACTCGTGCGCGTGCTCGACGTCCGCCAGGGCGACGGCACCTACGTCTCGTCCCTGCGCGCCGACGACCTCCTGGGCGCCCTCTCGTTCGTGCTCGACCTGCACCGCGGCGAAGATTCGGTGCTCGAAGTCCTCCAGGTCCGCCGCATCCTCGAACCGGCCGCCGCCGCCATGGCCGCCCAGCGCATCGACCCGGAAGAGGTCGTCAAGCTGCGGGCGCTGTGCGACGCCGCCGAGTCCGCGAAGTCCGTCGAGGAACTGGTCGAACACGACCTGGACTTCCACCGCGCCATCGCCACCTGCTCCGGCAACGCCTACCTGGCGCAGCTGCTGGACACGCTGGCCGGGCCGACCGTGCGGGTGCGGATCTGGCGCGGCATCACGCAGTCCAACGCGGTGGACCGGACGGTGGCGGAGCACCGGGCGATCGTGGACGCGCTGGCCGCGCACCAGCCGGAGCTCGCTCGGAGCTGGTCGACGGTGCACGTGGCCGGCGTGGAGCAGTGGCTTTCGGACCTGGCCTGATCGGTGTCGTACTTCGACATCCGGGGCTACGAACCGCACTGGCTCGCCGGCCTGTCCCAGATCGCCACCGCGCACGGCCCACGGCTTCAGGCGCTGGCAGGACGCCGGCTGCGGCGCACCTGGCTGCTCTGGGACCTCGACGACGACGAGTGGTTCGCCGACGGCCCGGTCCTGCTGGACTTCGACGGTGAGCAGGTCGAGATCAACCACAGGAAGTTCGACGACCTGTCCATCACCTGGAACACCGTCGACCCGGCCGAACAACAGGCCTGGACCTCGGGCGACTGGGGTCACCCGGACGACTGCCCGATTCGCCTCGGCTGGCGGCACGACGCCCGGCCGGAGACAGTCGCGCTGCAAGGCCAACAGCTCCACTCAGCGGAACTGCTCGTCTACGCCGGAGGAGACATGGCCGATGGCATGGTGGCCGTCAGCTTCGCCTTTCCCGGAGGACGAGTGACCATCTCCAACGGCCTCGACGAGAACAGCCTGGAGTTCGGCGAGCCCGTCCACTACCGCCGAAGCTCAGACCTGGCGTAGGCGACTGAGGGCAAAAAGAAACCCGGCCCACGAGGGACCGGGCGGATATGTGTTCAGTCTAGCACGAACTGTGTCCGATCAAGTTTCACCAACCTGGCGGCCGGGTGTAGCGGCCGACCGGATCAGACAGCTGATTGGCCTGGTAGTCGACCGCGGCCAACGTCCGCCACCAGTGATGACCGGTGCCGACACCCGTACCCGCACTCGTCGACAAAGCACCTGCCGTGTAGCCGTTGCCAGGATTGACCACGCCCACCGGAACCCTCTGCCAGGCGTGCTGGACAGGCAGGCGGAGGTCGCTGTCGTTGCTGATCAGCATCACCGCGTCGACCGCCCCGCTCAGCACGTCCACGAGCAGGTGGGCGGCAACGTTGACGTCAGAGCCCTTTTCCTCGAATGTCGCCACCGATGCCATGAACAGCGCTCCGGCCACAGGTTGCCCCTGAGCCTGCACCTTGATCGGCCACTCCGGATGAGCCAGCACCGGACGGCCTCGATTGCCTTCGGTCGCCAACGGTCGCTTGATCACCTTGCTGATGTAGTTGCCGTACTCGATGTAGTCGACGCTTCCAGCCGCGAGCAGTGCCTTCAGGTAGACGTCCTGGTCCTGCGAACCCGACGCGTTGTGGGCCGAACTGATCCTCGCCGTGCAGTAGATGATTCGCTCGATCTGAGCACCAGGCCAGTTCGACGCCTGTTCGGTCAGCAGGGAGCTCGCGAGCGCTCGCACGTCGAGCCAACGCCAACCCGCAGTACCACGGCCGCAGTGCTTTCGTCCGCCGTAGTAAAGGTTGTAGCCATCCACGTAAACGCCAACTCGCATCCGGCGACCATAACGCGAATCCACATTGGACCCAAACGAGTGAACCTCGGTCAGACCTGGCGTAGCTGCTCCAGCACCGCACGCACGGCAGGCTGACCGTCCGCCCGCTTCCGCACCACCGCCGACACCGTCCGGAAAACCTGCTGCGTCAACGGCCGCAACGCCACCCCGGGCCGCCGCGCCACCGAAGGCACCAACGCCACCCCGAGCCCGGCCTCGACGAGCCCGCACATGACCCCGAAGTCGTCGCAGTAGGCCTGCGCCCGAGGCACGAACCCGGCCGCACCACACGCCCGTTGCGTCAGCTCGTGGCACGAGGCATCGGTGCGCGGCATGATCCACGGCCGGTCCGCCAGCACCGACAGGTCCACGGAGTCCTGCTGCACCAACGGATCTGAGAGCGGCAACGCCACGTTCACCGGTTCCACGAACAACTCGAACGACTCGCAGGACTCGGGCAGCGAGCGCGGCATGATGTTGTACGAGTGGATCACCGCGATGTCGATGTCCCCGCGCCGCAACGCGGGCAGCGACGCCTCCGGTTCCATCTCGTGCACGAAAAGGTCCACATCGGACCCGTGCGCCGACCGCAGCACCTGGATCACGCGCGGCAGCAACGCGGCGACGGACACGAACGCGCCGATGCGCACCACGCCGGACACCGAGGTGCGCAAAGACGCCAAGTCGGCCTCGGCCGCCGCCAGCTGGTCCAGAACCAGCTGCGTGTGGGCGGCCAGCACGTGCCCGGCACGGGTCAGCGCCAACCGGCGCCCGTCGCGTTCGACCAGGGCGACCCCGGCTTCGCGCTCCAGAGCCGCGAGCTGCTGGGACACCGCGGGTGAGGTCACGTGCAGGGCCTCCGCGGCGGCGGTGACCGTGCCGTGGACCGAGAGGGCATGGAGCAAACGCAAGCGGCGTACATCCAACACAAAGCTCAGCTTAACGTTCCGGGCAGAACTTCTAACTGGAACTTTCAGAACGCTCAAGCCACTCTGGAGTCATGTTCGGACGAGTGCTGGTAGCGATGGTCACCCCGTTCACCCCCGACGGTGACCTGGACCTCAAGGGTGCGCAGGAGCTGGCGGCGCACCTCGTCGACAAACAACGCGTGGACGGGCTGGTCGTCAACGGCACGACCGGTGAGGCGCCGACCACGACCGACAGCGAAAAAGCCCAGCTCATCAGGGCTGTCACCGAAGCCGTCGGAGACCGCACCAAGGTTCTCGCGGGCGTCGGCACCAACTCCACCCGCCACACCATCGAGCTCTCGAAGCAGGCCGAGGAGAGCGGCGCGGACGGGCTGCTCGTCGTCACGCCGTACTACAGCAAGCCCACGCAGGAAGGCGTCGAGAACCACTTCCGGCAGGTGGCGAACGCGTCCGGCCTCCCCGCGCTGCTCTACGACATCCCCGGCCGCACCGGCACGGCGATCGCCACCGAGACGCTGATGCGGCTCGCCGAGCACCCGCGGATCGTCGGCGTGAAGGACTGCAAGGTCGACCTGCTCGCGACGGCGAAGGTCATCGCCGAGACCGGGCTGGACTTCTACTCCGGCAACGACGAGCTGATCCTGCCGCTGTACTCGATCGGTGGCGTCGGCACGGTCTCCACGGTCGGCCACGTCGTCGGCAGTGAGATCAGGGCGATGCTCGACGCCTACGACCAGGGTGACAACAAGGAAGCCCTGCGCCGCCACCAGGCCATGCTGCCGGTGATCACCGCGATCATGACCCGCGAGCCCGGTGCCGTCGCGGTCAAGGCCGCGCTCAACCTGCTCGGACTGCCGGCGGGACCGGTGCGCGAACCGCTCGCCGAGGCCACGCCCACCCTCATCGCCGAGCTGCAGGCCCTCTTCACCTAGAGCCCGTACACCCGGCGAGCGGTGCCCGCGAAGATCGCGGCCTGCTCGTCGGGTGACAGCTCCGACACCAGCTCCCGAGCGGCGTCGAGCCACTCACCGTAGGAAGCCGCCAGCAGGCAGACGGGCCAGTCCGAGCCGAACATCAGCCGGTCCGGCCCGAACGCGTCCAGCACGACCTCGAAGTACGGCCGCAACGAGGCAACGGTCCACGACTTCCAGTCGGCCTCGGTGACCAGGCCGGACAGCTTGCAGGTCACGTTCTCGTGCGCCGCCAACGACCGGATCAGCTCGGCCCACTCACCCGGACCGGAAGACCCGATCGCGGGCTTCGAGCAGTGGTCCAGCACGAACCGCACGTTCCCCAACGCCGCCACGGTCCGGCGCGCGGCCGGCAGCTGATGCGGCAACGTCAGCAGCTCGTACACCAGGCCGTGCGCCCCCACGGCCGCGAGCCCGCGCCAGACCTCCTTGCGGCACAACCACTCCGGGTCCGGCTCGCCCTGCACCTGGTGCCGGATCCCGCGCAGCCAAGAGCCGTTGGGGCCATCGGTCAACGACGACAGCGCATCGTCCACCGCGGGCGAGGTCAGATCCGTCCAGCCCACCACGGCCGAGACCACGGACGAAGACGCCGCCACAGCCAGGAACGCCGGCGTCTCCTCCGGCACGCACACCGTCTGCACCAGCACGGAGGCGGACACCTCAGGTGCCGCGAGAACGAAGTCGGGCTCCAGGAACGACCGCCGGATCGCACCCATCGGCGGGTCGGTGATCCAGTCCTGGTCGCGCACCGCCAGGTCCCACAGGTGGTGGTGGGCGTCGACGATCACGGCGTCGGCACCTCCGCGCCCAGCAGGCCCGACGACTTCAGCTCGTCCCACAGCTCCGCGGGGATCGGAGTCGAGAAGTACGCGGCGTTGGCGTTCATCTGCTCGGCCGTGCGCGACCCGATCACCACCGACACCACGGCCGGGTGGCCGAGCGCGAACTGGATCGCCACCTCCGGCAACGTCACGCCGTGCCGCTCGCACACCGCGGCGATCGCCCGAGCCCGCTCCACCAGTTCAGAAGGCGCGTCCTCATAGTTGTACTTCGCATCGGCCGCCACGACGGGCTTCGACAGCAGGCCGGAGTTGAACACCCCGCACGCGACCACCGAGACACCGCGCTCGACGCAGGCGGGCAGGAACGAGGCCAGCGAGGGCTGCTCCAGCAACGTGTACCGCCCGGCCAGCATCACCACGTCGATGTCGGTCTCGCGGACGAACCGCTCCGGCATCTCCCACTGGTTCATGCCGACGCCGATGGCACCGACGACACCTTGCGACCGCAGCTCTTCCAACGCCGGATAGGCCTCGGCGAACGCCACGTCCCAATAGTCGTCCGGGTCGTGGATGTAGACGATCTCCACCCGGTCCGTGTCCAGCCGCTCCAAAGAGGACTCCAGCGACCGCTTGACCCCGTCCGCCGAGTAGTCCCGCACCCGCCGGAAGTGCCGCGGCACCGCGAAACCCTCGTCGTCGAGCCCGGAGCCGTCGAACGGTTCCAGCAGCCGCCCGACCTTGGTGGAGATCACGTACTCGTCGCGGGGACGGCCTGCCAGAGCGACGCCCAACCGCCGCTCCGACAGTCCGAGTCCGTAGTGCGGCGCGGTGTCGAAGTACCGGACACCGGTCTGCCACGCCGCCTCGACCGCACCGAAGGCCTCTTCGTCGGAGACCTCCCGGTACAGGTTGCCGATCGGCGCGGCACCGAAGCCCAGGCGAGAAACAGCGACCTTCACGGCAGCTCCCACAAGTCGCACACCAGGTTCACCCGAGCCTGCCACGGAACGCCCACGAGCTCACTCCTGCTTCTGGCCGGTCGCGAACCGGGTCACGATCAGCGCGAGGATGATCACCGCGCCGTACGAGGCCTTGATGTAGAAGCCGGAGACGCCCTGCAGGCGCAGGATCTGCTCGACCAGGCCGAGCATCAGCACGCCGGACAGCGCACCGAACAGCGTGCCCTTGCCTCCCTGCAGCGAGATGCCGCCGATCACCGCGGCCGCGAAGACCTGGAAGATCATGCCCTCGCCCTGCGTCGCGGCGACCGAGCCCAACCGGCCGGTCATCAGGACGCCCGCGACCACGGCCAGCACGCTGCCGATGATCAGCACGAGCCACACCACGCGGTCCACCCGGATGCCCGCGGCCCGCGCGGCCTCGGAGTTGCCGCCGATCGCGTACAGCGAGCGCCCGGCACGCAGGTACTTCAGCACGAAGATGCCCGCCGCGTAGCAGACGATGCAGATCCACACCGCCGCCGGCAGCCCGAGCCACGTCGTCGATCCCAGGTACAGGAACGAGTCCGGCACGTCGATCAGCGACTTGCCCTCGGTGATCGCGAGCTGCAGGCCGCGCAGCATGGTCAGCATGCCCAGGGTCACCATGAACCCGGACAGCCCGACCTTGAGGATCAAGAACCCGTTCAGCCCACCGATCAGCACGCCGATGAGCAGGCACAACGGCAGCGCCGTCCACGCGGGCAGCCCGACGTCCAGCCCGCCGGACGCCGCCGGGATGATCAACGCCACGGCCAGCGCGGGCGCGAGACCGACCGTCGACTCCAGCGACAGGTCCATCTTGCCGACGATCAGGATCATCGCCTGTCCCAGCACCAGCAACGACAGCTCGCTCTGCTGGGTCAGCACCGCGATCAGGTTGCCGGGCGTGAGGAAGATCGGCGACAGGACCGCCCCGATGACCAGCAGGATGATGATCACCGGAACCAGCGCGAGGTCCTGGTACCGCGCGAACTGGAACTTCTGCTTCCCAGGCGGTGTGGGAACCGGGACCGGCGGAGTCATGGCCTTCGTCATTCGGAGCTCATTCCTTCAATGGCCGCGATGAGTTCCTGGTCGCGCCAGCCACGAGAAAACTCGCGCACAACGCAACCGTGGAACATCACCAGAACACGGTCGCAGACCCGCAGGTCGTCCAGCTCGTCCGACACGACGATCGCCGCCCTGCCCCGGCGCGCCTGCGCGTCGACGACCCCGAGCAGCGACTCCTTGGACTTCACGTCGACACCCGCGGTCGGGTTGATCAGCACCAGCACGGACGGGTCGCCGGCGAGTGCCCGCGCCATCACGACCTTCTGCTGGTTGCCGCCGGACAGGTCGGACACCGGTTGGTCCGGCCCGGCGGCCTTCACGTCGTAGGAGGCGATCGCGGTGGACCCCGCCGACCGTTGCGCCGACGGCCACACGAACGAACCCGCGGTGCTCATCGTCGCGTTCTCCGCGATGGACAGGTCGAGCACGAGCCCCTGGTGGTGCCGATCCCTCGGCACACAGCCGATTCCGGCCTTCAAAGCAGCCGGAACGTCACCTCCGCGCACGACCGAGCCGTTCACCGAGATCGTGCCGGTGGACGGCTTGCGCAGCCCGTAGACGGTCTCGGCGAACTCGTGCTTGCCCGACGACGCACTGCCCGCGAGACCGATGACCTCACCGCGCGTCGCGGACAGCGAGATGTCCGAAAAGGACTCCCCGCTCAACGACGTCACCTTCAGCACCTCTTCGGCGGACGACGGCCGGTCGGCACCGCTGGGCACGTTCAGCCCGCCCGCCTCACCGGTCATCGCCTCGATCAGGTCCGGTTTGGACATCTCGGCGACCGGTGCGGTGACGATGTGCCGCGCGTCGCGGTAGACCGTCACCGTCTGGCAGACCTCGTAGACCTCCTGCAGGTGGTGGGAGATGAACAGGAACGTCACCCCCTTGTCCTGCAACGACCTCATCCGGCCGAACAGCCGCTCGATCGCCGGCCCGTCGAGCTGCGCGGTCGGCTCGTCGAGGATCACGAACCGCGACCCGATCGACAGCGCCCGCGCGATCTCGACCAGCTGCCGCTGCTCGACGGTCAGCGCGGACACCAGCTCGTCCGGCCGGACGGCGACGTCGTAGGTCTCCAGCAACGCGGACGCCTCCGCGCGGAGCTTCTTCCAGCTGATCAGCCCGCCACCGAGGTCCTGCCGGTTGATGAACAGGTTCTCGGCGACCGACAGCTCCGGCACGACCGTCGACTTCTGGTACACGCACGCGACGTGACGCCGCCACGCCGCGCGGTCGGCGACGGGCGGCGCGGGCTCGCCGAAGAAGCCGACCTCGCCCGCGTCCGGCACCTGCATGCCGGTGAGGATCGAGACCAACGTCGACTTGCCCGCGCCGTTGCGACCGACGAGCGCGTGCGACTCACCGGCCCGGATCTCGATGCCCACGTCGTCCAACGCGAGCGTCCGCCCGAACCGCTTCGTCACGCCACGCGCAGTGGCTGCGAATTCACTCATTTGGCGATCTGGTTGCCCCAGAAGGCCTTGTCGTCGACGTTCTCCTTGGTGATCAGCGGTGCCGGGAGCTGGTCCTCCAGGCGGCCGCCGCCGACGTCGACGATGGTGGAGTCGTGGTCGGTCTTGCCGGGCTGGAACGTCTTGCCCTCGACCGCGGCCTTGGCGTAGAAGAGCGCCCACTGCGCGTAGAGGTCGGCCGGCTGCGACACGGTCGCGTCGATCTCGCCCTTGCGGATCGACTCCAGCTCGGACGGGATGCCGTCGTTGGAGACGATGAAGATGTGCTTGGGGTCGGTCGGCGGCACCAGCAGGTTCTTCTGCTTGAGGATCTGCAGCGTCGGCGCGAGGAACACGCCACCGGCCTGCATGTAGATGCCGTTGATGTCCGGGTGCTGGTTGAGCCTGGTCTGCAGGGCCGCGGACGCCTTCGGGCCCTCCCAGTCGGTCGGCTCCTCGAACACCGTGATGCCGGGGTAGTTCTGCTTCATGCAGGCGGCGAACGCCTCGGAGCGGTCGCGGCCGTTGACCGACGACAGCGCACCCTGGAACTCGACGACCTTGCCCTTGCCGCCGAGCTTGTCACCGAGGAACTTGCAGGCCTTCTCGCCGTACGCCTTGTTGTCCGCGCGCACGACCATGTAGGTCTTGCCCTTGTCCGGACGGGTGTCGACGGTGACGACCGGGATCTTCGCCTTGTCCAGCCGGTCCAAAGTGGACGCGATCGCGCCGGTGTCCTGCGGGGCCATGATGATCGCCTTGGCACCCTGCGACTGCAGCGACTGCGCGTTGGCGACGAGGTTCTCCACCTTGTTCTGCGAGTTGGTGGGGTTCAGCAGGTTGACGCCGAGTTCCTTGGCCTTGTCCGGGAAGTACTTGATGTACGAGTTCCAGAAGTCGGAGTCGGCCCGCGGGTGGTCGGCACCGATCGGGCCGACCCCACTGGCACCGGTGCCACTGGCACCACCGCCACAGGCGGTCAGTGTGAGTGCACCTGCGAATGCGAGGCACACCGCGGCGGTGAGGTTGCGACGCTTCATCGTGTCATTTGCCTTTCATGACTGCTTGGGACGCAAGCGCAGGCCGTGCATGCCACCGTCGACAGCGAGGATCGTGCCTGCGGTGGAACCGGAAAGCGGGCTCGCCAGGTAGGCGATCGCACCCGCGACCTCATCGGCGGAGACCAGGCGGCCGTGTGGCTGGCGTGCCTCCAACGCGGCTCGTTCGGCGGCCGGGTCCGGCGCCGAGTCGAGCAGACGGCCCACCCACGGGGTGTCCGCCGTGCCGGGAGCGACCGCGTTGACGCGAATGCCTTCGCGCACGTGGTCGGCGGCCATCGCGAGCGTCAGCGAGTACACCGCGCCCTTGCTGGCCGAGTAGAGAGCGCGCTGCGGGAGCCCGGCCCAGGCAGCGATGGAACAGGTGTTGACGATCGCCGGCGACGGCGACTTCCGCAGGTGTGGCAACGCGGCCCGCGACACGCGCACCATGCCGAGCACGTTGACGTCCAGCACCTTCGACCACTCGTCGTCGGTGTTGGCCGTGACGTCGCCCTGGGCGCCGATGCCCGCGTTGTTCACGACGACGTCGAGGCGCCCGAACCGCTGCACGACCTCGTCGATCGCGGCCTTGACGCTCTCGTCGTCGGACACGTCCGCGCGGATCCCGACCAGCGGGTCCTTGACGTCCGGGTTGAGGTCCAGCGCCGCAACCGCGGCACCGCGCGACGACAGCAGGTTCGCCGTGGCGAGGCCGATGCCGGAGGCACCGCCCGTGACGACGGCGACGAGTCCTTCGAAGTCGGTCACTTCTCGCCCTCCAGTTCCGTCCACACGGGACCTTCCGGGTACAGGTAGTCGGCCAGCGTCTCGTCCTTGAGCTGAGCGGAGAACCCCGGCTCTGCCGGTGCCAGGTACCGGCCGTTGCGCACGACGGCCGGGTCCAGGAAGTGCTCGTGCAGGTGGTCGACCCACTCGATCACCCGGTCGCCGATCTCGCCGGACACCGCGACGTAGTCGAAGAACGACAGGTGCCTGACCAGCTCGCACAGGCCGACGCCACCGGCGTGCGGGCACACCGGGACCTCGAACTTCTTGGCCAGCAAGAGGATCGCGATGTTCTCGTTCACGCCCGCGACCCGGCACGCGTCGAGCTGCAGCACGTCGATCGCACCGGCCTGCAGCAGCTGCTTGAACACCACGCGGTTCTGCACGTGCTCGCCGGTGGCGACCCGGATCGGGGCCAGCGCGTCGGCGATCGCCCGGTGGGCCAGCACGTCGTCCGGCGAGGTCGGCTCCTCGATCCAGTACGGCTGGTACGGCGCCAGTTCGCGCATCCAGCGGACCGCCGTGTCGACGTCCCAGCGCTGGTTCGCGTCCACCGCCACGCGCACGTCGTCGCCGACGACCTCGCGGGCGAGCTTCATCCTGCGCACGTCGTCGTCGAGGCTGCCGCCGACCTTCAGCTTGATCATGTCGAAGCCGTCGGCGAGGGCCTGGCGGGCGAGGCCCGCGAGCTTCTCGTCGGAGTAGCCGAGCCAGCCGGGTGACGTCGTGTAGGCCGGATATCCGTCGCGGGCGATGGTCTCCGCGCGCTCGGCCTTGCCGTGCTCGACCTTGCGCAGAATCTGCAACGCGTCGTCGGGCGTCAGGGCGTCGCTGAGGTACCGGAAGTCGACGAGGCCGACGATCTCCTCCGGCGTCATCTGGGCGAGGAACCGCCAGACCGGCAGCCCGGCACGGCGCGCGGCGAGGTCCCACGCGGCGTTGACGACCGCGCCGATCGCCATGTGCGCGACGCCCTTCTCCGGGCCGAGCCAGCGCAGCT
This sequence comes from Lentzea sp. NPDC004789, assembly GCF_053601075.1. NCBI lineage: Bacteria > Bacillati > Actinomycetota > Actinomycetes > Pseudonocardiales > Pseudonocardiaceae > Lentzea > Lentzea sp. NPDC004789. The sequence continues at coordinate 34,835 of NZ_JBSGBE010000017.1, forward strand.
GCGAGTCGCCGATCAGCTCGAAGTACAGCTCCGCCAGCGCCTTCGCGGTCTCCGGCACGTCCTTGCCGACCACGTGCGGCGCCAGCGCCTTGATCGCGGCGGCCTGCACGTCGTTGCCGCGGCCGATGGTGAACGCGAGCCCGTGGCCCTCCGGCCCGTCGTCGGTCCGCAGCACCACGTACGCGGCGCTGTAGTCCGGGTCCGGGTTCATCGCGTCGGAGCCGTCGAGCTCGCGCGAGGTGGGGAACCTGATGTCCAGGACGTCCAGTTCGATGATCTTCGGCATCACGCCTGCCCGAGGATCTGCCGCTGCCTGCCGAGGCCTTCGATCTCCAGCTCGACGACGTCGCCGGCGCGCAGGTACGGCTTGGGCTCCGCCTGGCCGAGCGCCACCCCAGCGGGTGTACCTGTGTTGATGACGTCACCCGGACGAAGGACGAGGAACTGGCTGAGGTAGCGCACGATCTCCGCCACCGGGAAGATCATGTTCTTGGTGGACGAGTTCTGCTTGAGCTCGCCGTTCACCCAGAGCCGCATGTCCAGGCTCTGCGGGTCGGCGATCTCGCCGGCGGGCACGAGGAAGGGGCCGAGCGGGTTGAACGTCTCGCAGTTCTTGCCCTTGTCCCACGTGCCGCCGCGCTCGATCTGGAACTCCCGCTCGGAGACGTCGTGCGAGAGCACGTACGCGCCGACGCACGCCAGAGCGTCCTCATCGGACTCCAGGTAGCGGGCGGTGCGCCCGATGACGACGCCGAGCTCGACCTCCCAGTCGGTCTTCACGGACCGGCGCGGGACGAGCACCTCGTCGTACGGGCCCACGATCGTGTCGGGCGTCTTGAGGAACATGACCGGCTCGGCCGGGATGTCCGCGCCGGTCTCCTCCGCGTGGTCGCGGTAGTTGAGGCCGATGCAGATGATCTTGCCGGGATGCGCGAGCGGCGGACCGACCCGCACTCCCTCGGTGCCGATCGCGGTCAGCTCACCGGCTTCGAGCGCGGCACGGACGCGCGCCACGCCGTCGTTCGCGAGGAACGCCCCGTCGATGTCCGGGGTGATCGGTAGGAGGTCGTATGTCGCCCCGTCATCGGTCCTCACCGCGGGACGTTCGTCACCGACCGGCCCCAGGCGCAAAAACTGCACGGCCGCTCCTCCTCTGGTCACTCCGCTCGAAATACATCGGATGTATAGCCCCGGGAGACCCCGCCCGTCTAGGCCTCAGCGTGAAGTCGTCCGATGACTAGGAGAGGTTGATCATGAAATTGGTGGCCGCATCACTCCTGGCAGGCGCACTGCTCACGCCGTCCGGCCCAACCGAGCCCGTAACCGTTTTCGTGGAGCTGACCTCGACCGCAGCGGTCGACACGGGGTCTGTTTCACAGGCCCGTTCAGCCCGTGACCACACGTCCGCGCAGGCTTCCCGGGTCGTGTCCCGGTCAGGCGGCCGGGAGGTCGCCCGAACGGCCAACGCCGTGCCGGGCGTCGTGCTGTCGGCGGAGAAGTCCCGGCTGTCGGCTTTGGCGCGGATGCCCGAGGTCCGGGCGGTCCACCGGATGGTGCCGAAGCAGCTCTCCAACGCGCACGCCGTCCGTCTCACGAGGACGTCGGAGGCCTGGAAGTCGTTCGGGCGCTTCGGCGACGGCGTGCGAATCGGCGTGATCGACACCGGCATCGACTACCGGCACGCGGACTTCGGCGGCGGCACGTTCCCGAACGCCAAGGTGGTCGGCGGCCACGACTTCGCGGGCGACGCCTACACCGGCTCGGCGGGCTCGGTGCCGGAACCGGACGCCGACCCGCTGGACTGCGAGGGCCACGGCACGCACGTCGCCGGGACCGCGGCCGGGTTCGGGGTGAACGCCGACGGCACGACCTATCGCGGCTCCTACACCTCCGTCGACCTCGACTCGCTGAAGATCGGACCCGGCACCGCGCCGAAGGCGTTGCTCTACGCGCTGAAGGTGTTCGGGTGCGAGGGCAGCACGAACCTGACCGCGCAGGCACTGGACTGGGCGCTCGATCCCAACGGTGACGGCGACTTCGCCGACCGGCTCGACGTGGTGAACCTGTCGCTGGGCAGCGACTTCGGTGCCGCGGACGACCCGGACGCGCTGTTCGTGCGCAAGCTGACGCAGCACGGGGTGGTCGTCGTCGCGGCCGCCGGTAACGGTGGCGACTTCTACGACGTGGCCGGATCGCCTGGCAACTCGGCAGAGGCGATCTCGGTGGCGAACAGCCGGGACTCGTTCTCGCAGCTGGACGGGCTGGAGGCGCTCGGCGGGCAGTGGCCAGGGCAGTACAGCCAGAACTTCAAGGACTCCTTCGACCTCACGCTGCCCGTGGTGCGACTCAAGTCCGATGTGGATGGTTGTCAGCCGATCTCCGAGACGTTGACCGGGAAGATCGTCTGGCTGGAGTGGGACGACAACGACGCCACCCGCGCCTGCGGTTCGGCGGTGCGCACGGACAACGCCTGGAAGGCGGGCGCGGCCGGGGTGCTGCTGCCCACCTCGCTGCCGGTGTTCGCGGCCGGGATCGCCGGCAACGCGCACATCCCGGCGTTCCAGCTGACCGCGGCCGCCGCCACCGCGCTGCACCCCGCTCTGGAGGCCGGGACCTTGACAGCCCACCTGACGTCGGCGTTGAAGCAGGCGGTGCCGTCGATCGAGCCCTCGATCGAGGACACGATCACGCCTTCGTCCTCGCGGTCGCGTTCGTCGATCTCGGTGGCCGCACCGGGCGACACGATCTTCTCCGCCGCGGCCGGCACCGCCTCGGGCGGCGTGTCGATGGGCGGAACGTCGATGGCTTCACCACATGTCGCCGGGATCGCGGCGCTGCTGCGCGAGTCTCATCCACAGTGGACGGTCGCGGAGATCAAGGCCGCGTTGATGAACACCGCTTCCGGCGTGGTGCACAACGCGGACGGCGTTCGCGAGGCGCCGATGCGGGTCGGCGCGGGACGGGTGGACGGCCTCGCCGCGCTGTCGGCAGACGTGCTGGCGCTCGGTGACGCGTCGTTCGGCGCGGTGGAGGTCGGCGGGCCGGTGCTCACCGGGCGGACGATCCGGTTGGTGAACAAGGGGAACGCCGCGGTGCGGCTGAAGGCCCGTTACGAGCCGATCACCTCGGTGCCCGGCGTGTCCTTCCAGGTCACCGCGCCGTACGTGGTCGTGCCGCCCAACGGGTCGGCGCCGGTGACCGTGCAGCTGCGGATCCCGAACCCGGCGGCCCTGCGCAAGTCCCCCGACCCCACCGTTTCGCTCTCCGACGGACGGCAGTTCCTGGCGGAGGCGTCCGGCCTGCTGACGTTCGAGGGCGACCGCTCGCTGCGGGTGCCGGTCTACGCGGCGCCGAAGCCGGTGTCGCGGCTCACGGTGGTGGCCGGCCGGGTCGCGGGCCAGGGCCTCGACCAGCCTGACTACCAGGCGCGCATGACCGTGCTGCAGCTCGGCGCCCGCTCGGACCGCCTGCCCGACTGCGGCCCCGACCTGCAGGACAACTGCGCCGTCAACCGCACGGCCCGCGGCGGCGACCTGCGGTACGTGGGCGCGACGGCGACGCCTGACCTGCTCGCGTTCGGCGTCGCGACCTGGGACACCTGGACCAACCTCGGCAGCAACACCAAGCCAGAGGTGCGGTTCTCGGTGGGCGGCAAGAACTTCGTGACGACGGCCGTGAAGCCGACCAACCCGGACGGCGACGTGACCGCGGACCTCTGGCTGGCCCGCACGGTCGTCGCCGGCACGAAGGACGTCGTGGACGAGCAGCCGTTGAACGGCTACGACGGCTCGGTCGACACCAACGTCTTCGACAGCGACGTCGTGGTGCTGCCGGTGTCGCGGTCGGTGCTGCCCGCCGGCCCGGTGACCTACACCGTCGGCGTCGACGGCCACTACACCGCTCCCGCGGACTCCGACGAACTGGTCGACGTTGCTCCTTCTGCCGTCTTCGACTACGAGGTGACCGTCCCATCACTGTCCACAGTGGTCCATCCGGGTGATCGAGTTCCGGCCGGGTCGCTGGTGTTGTTCCACCACAACGCAAGCGGTAACCGGGCCTTGGTGCGGTGACACCCGGTTGGGCGTGCCCCTGGTGAGCGTCTCTCGGCATACTCGGTCGGTATGGATCTGGTCGTGGGACTCGACGCTGGCGGCACCTCAACCAGGGCACTGGTGCTCGATCTCGACGGCGCCCGCCTGGGTCAGGGCGTGGCGGGCGGCGCGAACCCGAACTCGCACCCGCCGTCGGTCGCCGCCGCCCACATCGGCGAGGCCCTGGCGGAGGCGCTGGACGGCCTGGACTCCCGCAAGGTCCGCTCCGGCGTCCTGGGCATGGCGGGCGCGTCTAAGATGGCCGACCCCGCCGTGCTGGAGCTCTTCCAGCAGGCGTGGGAGAACGCGGGCCTGCACTGCCCGATGCGGGTGATCACCGACTGCGAGGCCGCGTTCGCCACCGGGACCTCCTCCCCCGACGGCACGGTCCTGGTGGCGGGTACCGGTTCCATCGCGGGCCGGATCGAAGACCACCGCATGGTCGGCCGGTCCGGCGGCTACGGCTGGCTGATCGGCGACGACGGTTCGGCGTTCTGGCTGGGCCGCGAGGCCGTCCGGGCCACGCTGCGGCTGCTGGACCTCGACGCACCGCTCGAAGGGCTGGCCACCGCCGTGCTGACGGCCGCGGGCGCACGGTCACGCGGCCAGCTGATCAACGCCGTCAACGCCCAGCCACCGATCAAGCTCGCCCAGTTCGCACCGCTGGTCAGCTCGGCCTACCACCACGGCGACCCGGAAGCGCTGACGATCGTGGCGTCCGCGGCCCGTCTGCTCGCCAACACCGCGTCGGCCGTGCGCGAACCGTCCGACACCTCACCGATCGTGCTGGTGGGCAGCCTGATCAAGACCCCGGTCGGCACCCACCTCAAACAGGAGCTGCTGACGCGCTGCAACGCCCAGGTGATCATGGCGACGGAAGGTGCGGCGGGCGCGGCCTGGCTCGCGGCCGTCGACGTGCTGGGCCCCACGGCGCCGAGGCCCAGCAGGTCATGACGCCAGCAGTCGGTCCGCGTGCCGGATCCGCTGGTGGTAGGCGCGCAGCAACCCGGCGTGCACCGCGTCCACGTGCTCGGCGGCACTCTTGTGCCACACCAGCGTGATGCGGCGGTGCACGGGGTTGCCGATGATCGGCTTGAGCAGCACCCCCGGCAGGTCGTGCACGGAGAAGAACCCGGCCACGGCACCGGTGGACCGCACCAGGTCGGCCGCGGCCGCCGGGTCGACGCCGAAGTGCGCGCACCGCGGGGTGAACCCGACGGCCTCACAGGCCAGCTCCAGGTTCAGCCGCCCGCCGTGGTTCTCGTCCGGCACCACCCACTCCTCGCCGGCGAGCTCGGACAGCAGCACCTCGCTGCGGCCGGACAGCCGGTGCCCCACCGGCACGCCGACCAGCATCCGTTCCGTCGCCACCCCGCGCACGCCCACCGCTTCCGGGAACCGCAACGGGCTGCGCGGGAACTCCACCACCAGGGCCAGGTCGAGCTCACCCGTGCTGACCAGCTCCAGCACCGCGTCGCCGCCGCGTTCGACGTGCGTGGTCTGCGGCAGGCCGGGCAGCATCTCCCGCACCACCGCGACCAGCAGCGCGGTCGGTGAGCCGGCCACCCCGCCGAGCCGGATGCCCGAGTCACCGCGCTCGACCAGCTTGTGCGAGGTCGCCAGCAGGTCGTCGAACCGTTCGAGGAGGTCCTGGGCTCTCAGCACGACGTGCCGGCCGAGTTCGGTCAGCTCGACACCGTCGTTGCGGCGCAGGAACAACGGGCCGCCGAGACTCGCCTCGATCCGCCGCACCTGAGCGGTCAGTCCGGCTTGGGCGATCTTCATCCGGGAGGCGGCCCGGCTGATGCTGCCTGCTTGCGCCACGGTCAGCACCACGTGCAGATGTCTCAGCTCCATTCGCACCGAGGAAGCCTAGGGCAGTGAATGAGCGACAAATACGGCCACGCGGGTGTCACCAGGTGACGCTCCGTGGCGGTTGTAAGCGCGATTGCTCTGTCAGGCCGATAACCCGGGAATTATCGGCACCTCACACCTGCCGCCACGAGAGTGGTCTGCACCACGCTTCTGGTTGACGTCAAACGACCCCAGGAGGTGTGAGTGTCATGAGGAAAGCGTTGCGGCTGCGACGGCTTTCCCGTCCGCACGACGAGAGGTACCTCTTCGTGCCGTTGGACCACAGCGTGTCGGACGGCCCGGTGGTGCCGCAGGACCGGTGGCAGGACCTGATCAGCGCGGTCGTGCTGGGCGGCGCCGACGCCATCATCGTCCACAAAGGACGGGTGCGAACGCTCGACCCCGCCGTGCTCGGCGGCTGTGCGCTGATCATCCACCTGAGCGCCGGCACCGCGCACATGGCCGACAGCAACGCCAAGGTCCTGGTCGGCGAGGTCGACGAGGCGCTGCGGCTCGGGGCCGACGCGGTGAGCGTGCACGTCAACATCGGTTCCGACACGGAGTCGCGCCAGCTGTCCGACCTCGGCACGGTCGCGGCCGCGTGCGACTCGTGGAACGTCCCGCTGGTCGCGATGGTCTACGCGCGCGGACCCCGCGTCAGCGACGCGAAGGACCCCGCTCTGGTCTCGCACGTCGTCAACATCGCGGCGGATCTCGGCGCGGACATCGTCAAGACCAACCTGACCCACCCGGCCGAGGCGATGGCCGAGGTGGTCGCGAGCTGCCCGATCCCCGTGGTCGTCGCGGGCGGTCCAGCCTCCGCCAACAGCCTTCCCGGCCAGGCGCGCGTCGCGATGAGCGCCGGCTGCGCCGGTCTCGCCGTTGGCCGGCGGGTCTTCACCTCGCCGACGCCGATGCAACTGGTCGCAGAACTGACCTCGATCGTGCACGCCCCCACCGACGAAAGCCTCATCCGCGCACTGACCTGCTTGGAGAACCGGTGAAGTTCGCCTGGATCGACCTCAGAACCGTCCCGGAAGCGCACCGGACCGCCGTGGTCGACGCGGCGGTGCACAGCCGGATCGCCGGCGTCGTGGCGGACGACCCCGCGCTGCTGGACGGCCTCCCGCCGACGATCACCCGCGTGCTGCTCGCGTCCGAACCGGTCGACAGCCCGCACCTGGTCACCGTGACGGTGCACGACCAGGACGAGCTCGACGGCCTGTCCGCCGCGTTCGTCCAGGTGAGCGACGACCGCACGCTCAAGCTCGCCTGTGCCGCGGCGCAACGGCTCGGCCACACCGTGGTCGCGTTCACCGACCCGACGAAGATCCCGCTGGAGATCGTGATCGCCGCCGCCGACGGCGCACCCGGCAAGCTCGTGACCGTCGTGGCCGACCTCGTCGAGGCCGCGATCGTGCTGGAGGTCCTCGAACACGGCTCGGACGGCGTGCTGATGGCCCCGCGCGACGCGTCCGACGTCTTCAAACTGGCCCGGCTGCTGGAAACCACGTCCCCGCCGCTGACCCTGACCACCCTCACCGTCGAGGCCCTGACGCACAACGGTCTCGGCGACCGGGTGTGCGTCGACACCGCCTCGCACTTCCGGGAGGACGAGGGCATCCTCGTCGGGTCGTTCTCGTCGGGCTTCGTCCTGTGCTGCAGCGAGACGCATCCGTTGCCCTACATGCCGACCCGCCCGTTCCGGGTCAACGCGGGCGCGCTGCACTCCTACGTGCTCGGCCCGGCGAACCGCACGAACTACCTGTCCGAACTGCGTTCCGGCAGCAAGGTCCTCGCCGTCGACGCCGACGGCCGCACCCGCGAGGTCACCGTCGGCAGGGCCAAGCTCGAATCCCGCCCGATGCTGACGATCACCGCACGCTCGCCGGAGAACGTCGAGGTCAGCCTGATGGTCCAGGACGACTGGCACGTCCGCGTGCTCGGCCCCGGCGGCAAGGTCCTCAACGTGACCGAGCTCCAGCGCGGCGACGAGCTGCTCGGTTACCTCGCGCCGGAGCAACGGCACGTGGGCCTCCCGATCGGCGAGTTCTGCAAGGAGTCATGAAGATGCGCGAGTTCGTCAACGACCTGATGCACCGGCACGGCGACGACGTGCCGATCTTCACGCACGAGAACACGGTGACGCACGGCGATCTGCGCGCCAACGTCTCTGCGCTGACCGCACAGTTCAGCGAAGTGCAGGACGGCAGCACGGTCGCGGTTCAGGTGCCGCCGAGCTTCAGCCAGTTCGAGGCGGTGCTGGCGCTGTGGAGCAGCGGCGCCCAGGTGATCTCGATCGACCACCGGTTGCGGCCCACCGAGGTCGACGTCCTGCGTTCGTTGACCTGTCCCGAGTTCTTCGTGCGGCAGAAGGGAAACCCGGCTGACGGCTTTCAGGAGCGCTACGAGCTGACGATCGAGCCCGCGGGCGGCGCCCCCGCGCCGACCAAGCACCGGCTCGTCCAGTTCAGCTCCGGCTCGACCGGACGGCCGAAGGTGATCGGGCGCAGCACGCAGTCGCTCATGGACGAGGTGGCGCGGTTCGAAGCGTCGGAAGGCATGGTCCGTGGCGGCGAACGTCTGCTGTTGCTCAACTCCCCCGCGCACAGCTTCGGCCTGATCGGTGGTCTGCTGCACTCTCTCGCGGTGGGCGTACACCTCGTGTTCGCAGCAAACCCCTCAGACGCTCTGCGGCAGGCACGCACCCACGAGGTCGACTTCGTCACCGGCCTGCCGTTCCACTTCGACCTGCTGGCCTCCTCACCGGACCGCTCCTGCCTGCGGACGGTCCGCGGCGCGTTCTCCGGCGGCGAGCTGATGCCGCAGGACGTGGCCGACCGGTTCGCCGCCGCCTACGGCTTCCCGGTCGGCGAATGCTTCGGCACCACCGAAACCGGCGCGCTCACCATGGCCGTGGGCGGCACGGTCCGCCCGTCGGTGGGCCCGCCGATGCCGGGTGTCCTGGCACGCGTGCACGACGGACTGGTCGAGGTGCTTCAGGAGGAATCGCCCTATCCGTACGAGGACGACCCGGCGCGCTTCTCCGGCGGCTGGTTCCGCACCGGCGACCGCGGCGAGTTCACCGCCGAGGGCGAACTGCGCCTGCTCGGCCGCGCGGACTCGCTCGTCGTGGTGCGCGGCAACAAGGTCGACCTGACCGAGGTCGAACACGTCCTCAGAGGACACCCGCTGGTGACCGAGGCCGTCGTGGTGGGGCCTTCGGAAATCCAGGCCTACGTGGGCACTTCGAGTTCGGAGCTGACCGCGCAGGCGTTGTCGGCGTGGTGCGCGGAGCGGCTCGCGGAGTTCAAGCTCCCCGCGCACATCCACGTACTCGACGCGCTGCCCAGGACGTCCAGCGGAAAGATCATCCGCAACCCGGACGTGCTGGCCGGCCAAGCGCGATCGTGAGCGTTTCGGCAGCACAACCTCGTGACTGTCGGTAGCTTCCCCCTGACGCACGTGCAAGGGGGCCTGCATGACCGATCCACACCAGCTCATCGAGGACTACGAGCAGCGCACCGCCGCCCTGCTCGAAAGGGCGGAGGAGGCCAAGTCCCAGATCGCCGGCCTGACCGGCGCCGCCACCAGCTCGGACGGCGCCGTCACGGTGAGCGTCAGCGCCGGCGGCGCCCTGCTCAGCCTGTCGTTCGGCGCGAAAGCCGACAACATGCCCAAAGACCGCCTGGCCGCCCTGGTGATGACCACCGCGAAGCGCGCCCAGGCCCAGGCCGTCGGCCAGATCGCCACCATCATGGCCCCGGTCATCGGCGAGAACAGCGACGCGATGCGGTTCGTCCAGTCCCAGATCCCGCGGATCGACGTCCCGGACGAGCCCGGCGACACGCCGCCGCAGCAGTTCGTCGTGAACGAGGAACAGCAGGACGCCGCCGCGACCCAGCCGCCCGTCCAGCGCCCGGCACACCGTCGGGTCGAGGACGACGACACCGACTACGACCAGCGCGACCTCTTCAAGAAAGAAGGTGGCTGGTGATGTCCGGTTTCCAGATCGACCTGCAAGCTCTCGAAGCGCACGAACGCGAGCTGAAAGCCCTCATCGCGGGCCTCCCCGGCGCGGCCGACGCAGCGTCGTCCTACATCGGCAACCCGCAGGCGTGGGGCATCGTCGGCATGTTCTTCGCCGAGATCATGCAGAACTGGACGAACGACGCGAGCGAGTACGTCGACACCGTCAAGAAGGCCGGTGACTCGGTCGTCGAGAGGTTCTCCGGCATGCGCCAGACCTACGCCGACAACGAGGAAGCCATGGCACAGATGTTCGGCAAGCTGCGTGAGGGCCTGGACGGAGTGCAGCCGTGAGCGACGGACCGCAGAACATCGGGGAGCTGAACCCGCTCAACGCGAGCGAGGGCTTCGACCCGGCCAGCCTTGGCGAGTTCTCGAACTTCGACAGCCCGACCCAGGCGTGGGACTCGGCGGGCATCTTCACCAGCTCCGCCAACCTGATCTACGACGGCATCAAGGGCGACTGGACCGCTGTCCTCGGTGACCTGGCCGGTTTCGGCATGGACCTGCTCGGGTTCGTGACGAACCCCCTCGGCAGCCTGCTGTCGGCCGGCATCGGCTGGCTGATCGAACACATCGGTTTCCTCAAGGAGGCGCTCGACCTCCTGGCAGGAGACCCGGACGCGGTCAACGCGATGGCGACGACGTGGAGCAACATCGCCAAGCGCATGCAGGAGACCGCGGACAAGTACTCCAGCACGCTCACCGCGTTGAGCGGCGCGCAGGGCGCCGCGATCGACGGCTACCGCAAGGCCGTGCAGGACTTCTCGAACGTCGTGAAGGGCGGCGCCGGCCACGCCACCTCCGCCGCACAGGCGATGACCGTCGCGGCTTCGGCCGTCGGTGTGGTCCGCGGAGCGGTCCGGGACGCCATCGCGAGCTTCGTCTCGAACGCGATCATCAAGTTCGCGGCGGCGACCGCACTGGCACCGGTCACCTTCGGTGCCTCGGAGGCGGCGTTCATCGCCGACACCGTGGCCGAAGGCGCGATCACCGCGGGCAAGAACGCGAAGAAGATCAGCAAGGTGGTCAAGCAGCTCGAGAAGGTCGCCGACGAGGCCAAGAACTCGCGGAACATGATCAAAGGCACGACCAAGAACCTCGAGAAGACGGTCTCGAAGTACAACAAGGACGCCGTCGACCACGCCAGGAAGGCGTTGAACACGGCGAAGAAGGCCCGGGCGGGCAAGCTCGACGCGAACGACCTCGACAGGCTCAAGGAACTCGGCAAACACGGCGACGAGCTGAAGGCGGCGAAGAGCGAGGCCGCCGAGTCGCTCGCGAACACGCGCAACGCCAACCTCCGCGAGCGTTGGGGCACCGACAGCCCCAGGCTGGACAACGCCACCGACATGCTCGAACACGAGGTCGGCGGCGCGTCGCTCCCGAAAGCCCCCAAGATCATCGCCAACGCGGGCGTGCAGGAGTGGAGCGACCAGTCGCACCGCGAGGCCGACCAGCAGGTCAAGCAGGACGACAAGGACGCGGCCTGGCGCGAGTACTGGGAGCAGCAGCGAGGCAACGCGGGCAAGACCGGTCCTTTCCAGCGCATGGAAGGCGATCTGTGACCGAGTCGTTGGCGCGCAGGGCCGCGGGGTTGCTGCTGATCGCGCTCACCGCGGCCCTCGCGCTGATCGTCGCCGCACAGCTGGCCGCCTGGGAGAACGCGAAGCTGGGAATTCGCGACCTGGTCGTCGGCGGTGTCGTGTTCTGGGCGGTCACGATCGCCGGGCTGTGGTGGCACCGCCGCCGCCCGCCGATGTGGCGGATCTGGGCGCGGTGGGCCGCGTTCCCCGGAGTGTTCATCGCTCTGGTTGAGGGCGTCCAGCTCGCGTTCGACCGCGGCCGGCCGATCGCCCTGGTCGTCGTGGCCGGGCTGGGCGTGGTGTGCTGGGCGCTGGGTGAGGCGGTCGTGCTGGTCACCACCAGGCCCGTCACCCCCGGCCTGCTCGCCTCCGAGCTGGAAATCCCTTTCGCCACCAGGGGTCTCAAGGCCCGGCTGTGCGTGCGGGAGGACCGGCTCGCCCTGGACAGCCTGACGTCCCGGCTGAAGCGGTCGCGCGATGTCGTCGCCGTTCCGTGGACCGCACTGCGGTCGATCGAGCTCGTCGACGTCGACCAGGAGATGGTCTGCCAGGTCGTGATCTTCACCGGGTGGCCGCGAGGTGCGACGCGCGAGTTCGACGTGACGCCCGGTCCCGCACTGCACATCGTCGGCACGGCGCGCGAGCTGCTCGTGCCGGTCACCGAGAAGGTCGGACGAGATGTCCTCCACGCTGTGGAACTGCGGTCCGCCGGCGTGGAGGTCGATGAGGAACCGCTCACGGCAGATCGGTGGCGGTGGAGGAGCGGTACGCGCAAGACCGATGCCCTCAGCGTTGCCGAAGGCCGCTCCGGCGCACACCACCGCACCGACTACCGGCCTTACCTGATGACCGTCGTCGGAGCGTTCTTCTTGATGCCTCTCTTCATGCTGACGGGGACAGTGCTGTCGCTGCTCACCGGTTCGACGAAGTGGCAGAAGCAGTTTCACGTGATCAACGGCGTCATCGACCCGATCTGGGTCGCCACGCTCGGCGTTGCCTCCGTCCTGTTCCTGTTCCTGCTGCACCGCTTGGTGCTCAAGCCCTTCTTCAAGTTCATGGAAGGGCAGAACTTCATCGAGGCGTTCCCCGAGCCGCCCGCGCCCCCGAAGAACACCGGCACAGCGCCTGGATCCGCCAGGAAGAGGAAAAAGCGCTGATCGCGAGCAGCTGGCTCACCTGCTCAGGATGTCCGTGCGGAAGTACGTCAGCATCCGGATCGTTCCTCGATCGGCAGGCAGCAGCAACAACTGCGTCGAGGTCGGCCAGGGAGTCGGCATCCGGGACAGCAAGGCGCCGACCACGCACATCCCCGTGTCGGCAGATGCGTGGTCGGCCTTCCTGAAGCTCACGACCGGCCTGGCCTGAGTGCCGCTAGCGCGGATCCCACATCTTCCACATCACCGCGGCCGAACCCGCGGTTCCCACGATCAGACCCCTGTTGTTGATGGCCAGCGCAACGCCGCTGCCGACGCCGTCCGGGAGACCGAGGTCGAGCGCGTCGCCGTTCCTGGTCCAGCGAGTCGGGCGGTTGAAGAACTGGACCTCGGTGAAGCCGACTGCCACGCCGTCGTCGTTGACACCCTTGGGATAGACCTTGGTCCCGAGCGTGGTCACCGATCCGTCGGCGTTCCAGCGCACGCCGTAGGTCGGCTTCGCCTGGTCGGTGTCCGCGTTGCCGACCACCTCACCGAACCGGTTCACCGCGTAGGCGGTGGACGAGGCGGCGGACGAGGCGTCCGCCAGCTTCGCGAGCATGGTCACGGTGCCGTCGGGATTCCAACGCACCGCCAGGTACGACGCACCGATGCCGAGCACGTGGCCGGACACGTACCCGTTCGACGAAGCTCCTGTGATGGTGGCCGAGGTGGCGCCCTCCGGCATCGTCATCGGGGAGGGCACGCCGTCCTGCGACCAGCGCATCGGGATCGATTTGTTGGCCCTGGTGACGGCGACACCGTAGACCGTGCCGGCGTCGTCGATCGCCAGCCCTTGGGCGCTGCTGTAACCCGACGGCAGGGCGAGCACCGTGTACGTCTCGTCCAGGTTGAACCGGATGGCCCTGTTGCCGACGCGGGAGATGTAGGTCGTACCGGCCATGGCGGAGTAGCTGTTGACCGCTCGCACGTTCGTGCTCGCACCCGCCGGTCCGACGATCTCCCTCGCCGTACCGAAACCGTCGAATTGCACCGCACTCTCAACACCGGCAGCGTTGATGGAGGTTCCCACGATCTGGTTCCCGTAGTTGATCGACACGGGCCGGCTGCTCCTGGCCCCCGGCAGGTGACCGAGATCGGTGATCAGCGTTTCCGCCTGTGCCGGTGCCGTGACGACGGCCGTCGCCAGAAGTGCTGTGGACAGCGCTGAACAGAGTCTGCGACTCATCTTTTGTTCCCCCGGAGATCTTGAGCCAAAGCTGCCACGGTAGTGGGACGCTGATCACGTCACCAGGCTGGAGTTCGCGGCGTTCGGCCCAAATCCGCGGAGATCAGGTCGTCGAGTTCGCCTGCGTTCGAGGGTGCCGGAACCCGGGGTGATCGGCGGGCAACGCCCGCTTCAGCAACCACCCCGACACCAGCACGCAGACGATCTGCAACGGCCACGACAACGCGACCCGCAAACCGGCCAGCCAGAAGATCTGCGCATCAAGCCACAACGGCGTGAAAACAGCGACCCGCAGCACGTACTGACCGACCCAGGCCCAGGACGCCACGGAGTAGGCGCGCAAAAGGGCAGGATCCCGCCGCCACCGAGTCTTCTGCCCCAACAAAGTCCCCACGACGACGCCGAGCAACGGCCAGCGCACCGCGATCGAACCCGCCCACGCCAGGGCCGAGGCCACGTTGGACAGCAGCTGGATGAGGAAGAAGTCCTCGACGCGTCCTGTGTAGAGCGCCACCAGAGCCGCCGCCACCACGAGCAGCACCGACAGCACGACCGCGCGCGGCTTCTCGCCGCGCACGAAGCGGATCACGCCGATCGCCACACCGCACAGCACCGCGGCAACGGCACCCGCGCCGATGGAGTGGCTCCACAGCAGCCAGCCCGCGACGAACGCCAGTGGCGGCAGCGAGGCGTCCACGGCGCCGCTGCGACCCCCGAGCAGTGATGCGAGCGACTCCTGGCGCACGTCCGTCATGGTTCCAGGGTGCCTTAGGCGAACCTAAGTCAGGTAACGGACCCATATCGGGGATTGACCCCGGTGAACCAGGTCACTACCGTCTCCACGAAATCGTCTGGAAAGTTAACAGACAGGAGCGGACCTAATGCGTGCCGGAAGCCCACGACTGCTGCGGGAGATCAACGACCGCGCAGCCATCGAGGCTTTGCTGCGCAACGGGCCGCTGACCAGGTCGGAGTTGGAAGGCCTGATCGGCCTCTCCAAGCCGGCGACCGCACAGCTGCTCACCCGGCTGGAAACCGCCGACACCGTGGTCCGCAACGGGCTGCGCGGCGGCGGACGCGGGCCGCGTGCCCAGCTGTGGTCGGTCAACGGGGCCCTCGCGCACATCGCGGCCATCGACCTCACCCCCGAGACGGTCGACATCGCGATCGCGGACATCTCCGGCACCGTGCTCACCGAGCACAAGGCGCCGATGCCCGCCAAGCACGGTGTGCTGGAGGCGTTCGTGAGCGCGGTCGGCAAGGCGTGCGGGCAGGCAGGCCTGCAGCCCGACCAGCTGCTGCACGTCGTGGTGGGTTGTCCGGGAGCGGTGAACCCCGCGAACGGTGAGCTCGCCTACGCACCTCATCTGCCCGGCTGGAGCGGTTTCGACGTGCCCAGCCGGTTGTCCGAGCAGCTCGCGACGTCGGTGAGCGTCGAGAACGACGTCAACCTCGTCGCGCTGGAGGAGATGGTCGCCGGACGGGCCACCGAGGTGAGCGACTTCGTCGTCATCTGGCCCGCGGACCTCGTCGGTGCCGCCGTCGTGATCAACGGGGTGCTGCTGCGCGGCGCCTCCGGTGGCGCGGGCGAGATCGACGGGCTGATGATCCCCGACCGCGCAGCGGCCGACACCGACACCGACCGCTCCGGCGGCACGTTCGGTGAGCTGCTCAGCAACGCATCGATCTGCAAGCTCGCCAGGGCTCACGGGCTCGCCGCGCGCAACGGCCACGGGGCCGTGCGCAAGGCGCTGGCCGCGGGACCCGCGGGCCGGGAGTTCATGGTCGACCTCGCCAGGCGGATCGCCACGGGCGTGGCCAGCGTCGTCGCGGTGCTCGACCCGGAACTCATCCTCCTGTCCGGCGACATCGCCCAGGCAGGTGGAACCACGCTGAACGATCTCGTTGCCGCGGAACTGCGGCAACTGGTGGTGCCGAGGACACCTGTCCAGCTGGCTCTGGTGACCGGGAAGCCGGTGCGCAGCGGCGCACTGCACTCGGCCCTGGCCGTGGCACGCGAGCAGGTGTTCGGTCTGCCGGCAGCCACCACGGCTCCATTCCGCGGCCCTGTGGTCGCCGGGTCCCCACGTTGATCGAGAAGGAGTGCACATGCGCAAGCACACCCGTGCTGCCTTGCTCTGTGTCGCCGCAGGAATGGCTACAGCGCTGACCCTCACCGCGTGTGCGGCGGGCAAGGGTGGCGGCGCGAGTTCCGACGCCGCAGCTGCTCCTGGCAAGGACGAGAAGCTCACCCTCACGGTCTGGAGCAACTACGCCGACCGCGAGTACGAAGAGGTCACCAAGGCCCTCAAGACGTTCAACAAGAAGTTCCCGAACATCGAGATCAAGCACGAGGGCTCGCAGGACGACGACAAGATCACCGCGGGCATCCGGTCTGGCAACACGCCGGACGTCGCGCTGTCGTTCACCACCGACAACATCGGCCAGTTCTGCTCCTCCGGCGCGTTCCAGCCGCTGAAGCCGTACCTCGACCGCGACAAGGTCGACCTGAACCAGATCTCACCGGCGGTCCGGGACTACACCGAGTACAAGGGCAACCGCTGCGCGATGCCCATGCTCACCGACGTCTACGCCATGTACTACAACACGGACATGCTGTCGGCGGCCGGGATCTCGGCCCCGCCGAAGACGTTGGACGAGCTGTTCGAGGACACCAAGAAGCTGACCAAGAAGGCGCCGAACGGCGACATCGAGGTCGCGGGCTACCTGCCCACCATGGGCTTCTACGCCAACCGCCCCACCATCCTGGCGCCGTCCTTCGGTGCCGAGTGGGCGACGCCGGACGGCAAGTCGGCGCTGTCCACCTCGCCCGGCTTCACCGAGATGATGACGTTCCAGAAGAAGCTCGTGGACTTCTACGGCTACGAGCCGCTGGAGCGCTTCCGCGCCGGTCTCGGCCAGGAGTACTCGGCCGACCACGCGTTCCACCAGGGCAAGATCGCGATCATGATGGACGGCGAGTACCGCACCGCCTTCCTCAAGGCCCAGGCGCCGCAGATCAAGTTCGGCACGGCTCCGTTCCCGACCTGGAAGCCCGCCGACTACGGCACCGCCTTCACCACCGGCACGATCATGGGCATTCCCAAGGGCGCCAAGCACCCCGGCGCCGCGTGGGAGCTGATCAAGCACCTGTCGTTCGACACCGACACGATCGTCGACCTGTCCAACGCCATCAAGAACGTGCCGAGCACCAAGGCCGCGATGGACGACAAGCGCCTCGAGGTGGACGAGCAGTTCAAGACGTTCATCGACCTCGCCAAGAGCGACAAGCTCAAGGGCAACCCGGTCACGCCGATCGGTGACGCGCACATCAAGGCCGTGACCGACTTCGCGGTGGCGTACACCTCGGGCAAGGTCCCGGACCTGGCGGCGGGCCTCAAGGAAGTCGACAAGAACATCGACGACCAGGTCGCCAAGAGCGGCAAGTAGGGGATCTCACGATGACCGCCACGCTCGGCGCCCGTCCCGCCCCCGGCAGGGGGCGGGCACGTGCCCGCCACCGTCTCACCGTGCTCGGGTTCATGGCCCCGGCCATCATCGGCTTCGTCCTGTTCTTCGGTTATCCGCTGGTCGCCACGGTCGTCTTCTCCTTCACGAAGTACGACCTGATCAACGCTCCGGAGTTCACCGGCCTCGACAACTACACGTTCATGTTCAAGGACCCCTTGTTCACCAAGGCGATCCAGAACACGCTGTGGTTCGTCGTGGTGCTGACGTTCGCGCGGACCGTGTTCGCGCTGGGCGTGGCGTCCGTCATCGCACGTCTCAAATCCGGCGTGGGCCTGATCCGCACGCTCTGCTACCTCCCGTCGCTGGCACCGCCGGTGGCCGCGACGCTCGTGTTCTTCATGGTGCTGCGCCCCAACGGCGGCCCGTTCGCCACGGTGCTCGGCTGGTTCGGTCTCGACTCACCGCTGTGGTTCTCCGACCCCTCGTGGGCCAAGCCCGGCATCACCGCGATCATGCTGTGGATCTCCGGTGACCTGATGATCATCATCCTGGCCGCGATCCTCGACGTGCCGCAGGAGCAGTACGAGGCCGCCGAGCTCGACGGCGCCGGCCCGATCCGCCGGTGGTGGCACGTCACGCTGCCGACGATCTCCCCGGTGCTGCTCTTCGGCATCGTGAACTCGGTGATCCTCGCATTGCAGCTGTTCACCCAGGCCGTCGTCGCGGGGTCGGCGGGCTCGGGCTCGGCGGACTCGACGGGATCGACGAAGTACCTCGGGTTCCCGGACAACTCGACGCTGACGTTCCCGGTTTACCTGTACACGCAAGGCTTCCGGTACTTCGACATGGGCTACGCCGCCGCGATGGCGACCGTCCTGTTCGTCATCTCGTTCGCCGTGACGATCGTGCTGGTGCAGCGGATGCGCAAGGGCTCCGCCGCTGAGGAAGGGGGCCCGGGAGCATGACCGCCACGCTCACCAAGCCACCGGTGGACGTCTCCACCGAGCCGGAACAGCCGAAGAAACCCCGTGACACCAGGGGAATCCTCACCTGGGTCGCCACGCACGCGATCGGTCTCGTCCTGGGCCTGATGTTCGCGACACCCGTGCTGTTCGTGTTCCTCACCGCGGTGATGTCGGACAACCAGGCGTTCACCTCGGACCTGTGGCCGAGGGAATGGCACTGGGGAAACTTCATCGAGGTCTTCGACAAGGCCCCGCTGTTCCAGTACCTGTTCAACAGCCTCACGTACTCGCTGCTCGCGACCGCGGGCATGCTGCTCTCGTCGATCCCGGCGGCCTACGCGCTCGCGAAGCTCAAGTGGCGCGGGCGGAACGTGGCCTTCCTGCTGGTGATCGGCGCGATGATGCTGCCACCGCAGGTCGTCGCCGTGCCGCTGTACGACACGTGGTCGTCGCTCGGCCTGACCGGCACGCTGGTGCCGTTGATCGCCCCGTACTTCCTGTTCGACGCGTTCAGCATCTTCCTGCTGCGCCAGTTCATGCTGACCATCCCTCAGTCCTATGTGGACGCGGCGAGGGTGGACGGCTGCTCGGAGTTCCAGGCACTGGTGCGGATCATCGTGCCGATGGCCAAGCCCGGCATCGCCGCCACGGCGCTGTTCTGCTTCCTCTTCACCTGGAACGACTACTTCGGCCCGTTGCTCTACACCGGTGAGGTGAAGGAGCAGTGGACGTTGTCGCTGGCACTGGCGACGTTCAAGGGCATGCACATCGTGCAGTGGAACTCAGCAATGGCGGTGACGTTCCTGACGATGATCCCGGCGATCATCCTGTTCATCTTCGCCCAGAAGTCCTTCGTCAAGGGCATCACGTTCACTGGAGTCAAGGGATGAAACTCACCGTCGTCGGTGGCGGGTCCACCTACACACCGGAGCTGATCGACGGCATTGCGGGCCGTCGCACCAGCCTCGCGGTGGACGAGATCGTCCTCGTCGACCCGGACGAGCACCGTCTGTCGATCATCGGCCCGTTCTGCCAGCGGCTGCTGCAACACGCCGGGCACCCGGCGAAGGTGCGCACCACCACGTCGCTGGAACAGGGTGTCGAGGGCGCGGCGGCGGTGCTGCTCCAGCTGCGGGTGGGCGGCCAGGCGGCCCGTGCTTCCGACGAGACGTTCCCGCTGACCTGCGGGTGCGTCGGCCAGGAGACGACCGGCGCGGGTGGCCTCGCCAAGGCCCTGCGGACCGTGCCGGTCGTCCTGGACATCGCGGACAAGGTCCGCTCGATCGCCGGTGAGAACACCTGGATCGTGAACTTCACCAACCCGGTCGGCATCGTGACGCGAGCCCTGCTGCAGCACGGTCACAAGGCGATCGGCCTGTGCAACGTGGCGATCACGTTCCAGCGCTGGACCTCCGGCCTGCTGGGCGTCGATCCGTCCACTGTGGAGCTGGAGCACGTCGGCCTGAACCACCTGACGTGGGAACGCGGCGTGCACGTGGACGGCGTGGACCGCCTGCCGGAGCTCCTCTCCCAGCACGCGGAGGGCCTCGCCGAGCACATCGGCATCGACGCCGCCCTCATGCAGCGCCTGAACATGGTTCCCTCGTACTACCTGAACTACTTCTACAACCACGACGTCGTCGTGAAGAAGCAGCTCAAGGAACCGCCGCGGGCCGAAGTCGTGGCCACGGTGGAGAAGGAGCTGCTGGACATCTACGCCGATCCGTCGGTCGTGACGAAGCCGGAGCAGCTCTCGCAGCGCGGTGGCGCCTACTACTCCGAGGCCGCGGTGCAGCTCGTGCACGCGCTGACCGGTGGTGCCGGTGCGGAGAAGCACGTCGTGAACGTCCAGAACAACGGCACCCTGCCGTTCCTGCCGGACGACGCCGTCATCGAAGTGTCGTCCACAGTGGACGCGAAGGGCGGTTCCCCGCTACCCGTGCGCCCGGTCGAGCCCACCATCTCGGGCCTGATCTCGCACGTGACCGCCTACGAGTACCTGGCCCTGGAGGCCGCGATCCACGGCGGCCGCGACCGAGTGGCCAACGCACTGCTCGCCCACCCGTTGATCGGCCAGCACGCCATCGCGGACCGGCTGGCCGACGAGCTGATCGCGCAGAACCGCGACCTGCTGCCGTGGGTGAAGGGAGCCTGACACCGATGACGGACCGGGTGCTCGCGATCGACGGCGGGAACAGCAAGACCGCGGTGCTGCTGGTCGACGCGGACGGCAGGGTGCTGGCGCAGGTGCGCGGCCCCGGCGCGCCGCCGCAGACCGTCGGCATGAAGCGCGGACTCGACGTGTTCGAGGGACTGGCACGTGAGGCCGCGGCTTTGGCGGGACTGTCCCCTGACGAGCCGATCGCCTCGCACACCTCCGCCTACCTCGCGGGAGCAGATCTCCCCCGCGAGGAGGAGGACCTGACGCGAGCGATCTCCGAGCGAGGCTGGTCCACCACGACCTTCGTGGGCAACGACACCTTCGCCCTGCTCCGCGCCGGCACGGCCGCGGCCGGCGGCGTGGCGGTCGTCTGCGGCGCGGGCATCAACGCGGTGGGCGTGGCCAGGGACGGCCGCACCCACCGGTTCCCCGCACTGGGCGCCATCTCCGGCGACTGGGGCGGCGGCGGTCAGCTCGGCAACGACGCCCTGTGGCACGCGGTCCGCGCGGAGGACGGCCGAGGCCGGCCGACCGAGCTCCTCCCGGCCCTCCTCGCGCACTACGACGAAACGTCCATCCTCAAAGTGGTCGAGAAGATCCACTTCGAGGAGATCGAGCTGGACCCGCACGCCCTGTGCCCCCTCGTCTTCGAGGTGGCGGCCCGCGGTGACGCCGTGGCCCTGGCCCAGATCGACCGCCTGATCGAGGAGATCGTCCTCCTCGCCACCGTCTCGATGCGCAAGCTCGACCTGATGAACGAGCCCGTGGACGTGGTGCTGGGCGGCGGTGTCCTGACCAACACCGGCGACGTGGTGGTCGGCCCGGTGCGTCAGCAGATCACCGAAGCCGCCCCGCTGGCCCAGGTGCGGGTGGTGGACGTCCCGCCCGTGGTGGGCGCCGCCCTGCTGGGCCTGGACCACATCGGAGCCTCGCCGAGCGCGGAGCTGAGGCTGCGCTCGGCCTACGACGAACACCTCCCCACAGCCGCACTGGGCATAGCAGCCGGCGGCTGACCAGACCCCGTCTCAGGGGGTAGATCGGCGGCGGCGCCCCCTGAGACGGTCCCAAGCCCACTGCTCGGGGCAGATCGGCGGCGGCGTCCCGAGCAGTGGTCCCACCCCTTTCCGAGGGGGAGCTGATCGGCGGCGGCGCTTCCCTTCGGAAAGGTCCCACGCCCCCGCAGCGACGTAACGCGCCACGTCGCCGCGGGGGTTCTCCACGTCCTGCGCCCTTACGGGTCCGGCGTCTCGGAGGACGAACTGACCAACGGCTCCGAAGACAGGCCGGGCAGCGAAACCGAGGGCACCGCGGTGGTCTCCACAACACTGGCGCGCGGCTCCGCGCTCTCCGGCGTCACCACCGGGTTCGAATGCGGCGGCGGCGTGACGACCACCCGAACGCCGGAAGCCCGCCCCGGCACCACCCGCACCGCGGACGAGGACGTGGCCGGCACCGGATCCGGCGCGAACTCCATGGGCGGCTGATCCCCGCCCTCCTGGGCCACGTCGGGTTCCGCGCCAGGACCGGGCAGGGGAACCGGTACGACTCCGGCGGACATGGCCACTCCGGCCAGCACTCCGACCGTGACCAGCGCGACACCAAGCGAAACAGTAGGCAGCGGCACCCGAGAACGCACGCACCAGAAGCTAGCGACCGACCGAGACAAATCGCCCGCGATCACCCCGGACGAGCCTCAAGCTTCGCTCGATCGAGTGGTAAAAGAATCGTCACCCACAGCGACAAAACCTACGATCGCGTAACCGACGGTGGCGTAACCACCGGTTGGTTGTGCATGCTGAGCGGTCGCCCGCGATCGGGAGCCGCGGGCACAGCGGTGCAAGGACCGAAGTCGCGCGATGAGGGGGATGTTGTGCTGCTGCGATGGAACAGTCTCGTGTCCCTGGGGGACAGCTTCACCGAGGGCATGGACGACCCGGGCCCGGGAGACACCTACGTCGGCTGGGCGGACCGGCTGGCCGGGATGATCGCCCAGCAGGCGCCTGAGTTCAGGTACGCCAACCTCGCGATCCGGGGCAAGATGCTGCAGGAGATCATCGACGAGCAGGTGCCGCTGGCGATCTCCCTCAAACCGGACCTCGTCACGTTCTGCGGTGGCGGCAACGACATCATGGTCCCCAACAGCGACCCGGACGCGCTGGCCGAGGTCTACGAGGTGGCGGTGGCCGACCTCAGGGCGGCCGGCTGCGACGTGGTCATCTTCACCGGCTTCGACACGCGGTCGACGCCGCTGCTCAGGAGCCTGCGGGGCAAGATCGCGATCTACAACTCGCACCTGTGGTCGATCGCCGAGCGCTACCACTGCCGCATGGTCGACCTCTGGTCGATGCACGTCCTGCACGACCGCCGAGCCTGGAGCGAAGACCGGCTGCACCTCTCTCCCGAGGGCCACCAACGGGTTGCGCTCAAGGCGGCCGAGGTGCTGGGGCTGATGGACGACCACTCGTGGAGCGCGCCGTGGCCCGTCCTGGAGCAGGCGGACTGGGTGACGCAGCGGAAAGCGGACCTGAAGTGGGCGCGCGAGCACGTCGTGCCGTGGATCGGCCGGCAGCTGCGGGGCGAGTCGATGGGCGACGGCCTGGCGCCGAAGCGGCCGCAGCTCCTGCCGGTGGCCCGCTGCACCGGGGAGAACTACCAGTAGCACGAAGCGGCCCGACCGGCACTCTCCCCCGAATGCCGGTCGAGCCTCTTCACCGCAGGCGCGCCTTACCCCCTCGGTAATCCCCCAATCGGCGGCCTGCACCTCCAACATCCCATTTTTTGGGACCAGACGACTAAACGCCCGCTAAACCTCGGAGGACAGCGAGTCCAAAGCGGCCCGCACCTCGACCGCGCGAGCCGAGTTGACCTGCGCGTACAGGCGCAGCGCCTCCGTCAATTCCGCCGCGGCAGCAACCCATTCCGCCCGCCGGAGCAGCACGCCGCCGAGCACGTGCCGGCCGAAGCCCTCCAGGTACGTCACCTCGGCGACGGCGGCCAGGTCGACCACCTGGCGCGCCAACGACTCCGCCTCGTCCAGCGAACCGGCCTCCAGGTGCAGCTCCGCCAGGTTCACCAGACCGCGGATCAACGCCACCTGGTCGCCGGAGCGCCGGTACACCTCGACGGCGTGCGCTTGGTGCTGCAGGGCGACGTCGATCCGCCCGCGCGCCTGTTCGACCTGTGCCACGTTGTTCAGCCCGTGGCCTTCGCCGACGACGTCACCGGACTGCTTCGCGAGCTGCACCGACTCCCAGAAGTGCAGCAGCGCCTCGTCGTGCTGCTCCAGCCGGAACAGCACGTCGGCGAGCTGGGCGAGGGTCAGCACCAGGTACTGGCGCTCGCCCAGCTCGGTCGCGAGCCGGTGCGCGCGGCGAGCGTCCGGCAGCAGGACGGGTCGTCCCAGCCGGGCGTTCGTCGTGTAGGCCGTGTCCAGCATCAGGATCTGGCCGAGGCGGCTCCCCGTCACCTCGGCCGCGGCCAGGCCGAACCCGACCAGCGCGACCCACTCCCCGGTGAGCGCGCGCACGGTCGCGTACGGGTGCAACAGCCGAACGAGCTGCCACACCTGGTCGTGCAGACCCGCTTCGGCGACCGCGTGCACGACCGCCACCACGTTCGGCCACTCCCGGTCGAACCAGGCGACCGGGTCGCCGAACGCCGGCAGGGCCGTGAAACCGTTGTCCCCCAACGCGAAGTCGAGGCCGTCGCGCGCCGGCCGGATGGCGCGGCGGACGTGGTCGCAGGCGACGAGGTAGTAGTTCACCAGGCGCCGCAACGAGTCCAGGTCCGGCCGGCCGGCTCCGCGCACGTACAGGCGCACCAGCTCGTGCATCGTGAACCCGTCCGGCCACGGTTCGACCAGCAGGTTCACCTCCACCAGCTGGGCCAGCCTGGCCCGCGCGGACTCGACCCGGATCCGGGTCAGGGCGGCGACGGCGTGCGACGACATGAACCGGCCGGGCGCGAGTCCGACGGACTTGAAGACGTCGCCCAGCTCGGACGGCAGGTCGCGGGTCGACAGGTCCAGTGCCCGCGACACCCCCACGCCTGCCTCAGGTAGGTCCAAGCCACGCAGCCGGTGCCCGTCGTCGGCGAGCTCCCCCACCAGCTCCTCGACCGTCCACTCCGGACTGATCACGAGCTTCGCCGCGGCCACCCGCAACGCCAGCGGCAGCCCACCGCACAGCTCGGCGAGCTTGCGCGCCGCCACCGGGTCTTCGGCCGACAACGGCTTGCCCAGCACGTCGTCCACCAGCTCACGCGCGGCGTCGTCGTCCAACGGCCCGAGCTTGCGCACCCGAGCGCTGTTGGTGACGACCAGCCGCTCCATGTGCGAACGCGACGTCACCAGCACCACCGAACCGGACCCCGGCGGCAGCAGCGGTTGCACCTGCTCGAAGCCCGTCGCGTCGTCCAGCACCACCAGCACGCGGCGGCGGTTCAGCAACGACCGGTAGAGCCCGACGCGGTCCTCCAGCGCGACCGGCACGCCGTCCGCGGGCACGCCCAGCGCCACCAGGAACCTGGCCAGCACCTCGCCCGGCTCGGTGTCGCCCAGCGACGCGAACAGCACTCCGTGCGGGAACATCTCGGCGTTCTCGTGCCCCCACGTGATCGCGAGCGCGCTCTTGCCCACCCCCGGCGGGCCGGTCAGCACCGCGACGCAGGTCCCCAGCAGGTTCCTGGCCGCGCACACGTCGTCCAGCCACGCCCTGTCATCGTCCCGGCCGAACAACCGCGACGCCGAAGCCGGCAGCAACGCCGGTGCCACGATCCCCGCACGTGGCGCGACCGGCCGCGACTCGACCGGGCTGATCAGGCTCAGCGCGGGGTCGTCGCGCAGCACCTGTTCCTGCAGCAACCGCAGCTCAGGCCCGGGATCGATGCCCAGCTCCTCGCTCGCGCGCCGCTGGAACCGTTGGTAGGCCTCAAGAGCGTCGGCCCGCTGACCGGACCGGTAGAGCGCCCGCATGCTGTGCGCCACCAGGCGTTCGCGGTACGGGTACTCGGTGCACAGCCCGCGCAGCTCGCCCACCAGCTCCAGGTGGCGGCCCAGTTCGAGCTCGGCGTCGATGCGTTCCTCCAACGCCGACAGCCGCAGCTCCTCCAGGTCGGAGGTCATCGGGTCACCCGGCACGTCCGCGAGCACGGGGCCGCGCCACAGCCCCAGGGCCTCGCGCAGCAGGCCCGCCCTGATGGCGGCGGGCTTGCCGCGGGCGGACGCCACGAGCTGCCGGGCGCGGTGCAGGTCGAGGCGCCACGGGTCCACGGTCAGCTGGTACCCGGTCGGGGTGGTGCGGATGGTCGCGGAGCCCGACGGGTCGGCCTCCTCCAGCACCTTGCGCAACCGGGAGACGTAGCCGTGCACGATCGTCCGTGCCGTGGCCGGCGGCGAGTCCGTCCACAGCGCGTCGACGATCTGGTCGATCGAGACGGGTCGGTTCGCCTCGACGACCAGCATGGCCAGCAGTCCCCGCATGCCACGGCGGCCCAGCTGGATGAGCCGTCCGTCCGCGAGCACCTGGAGTGGACCGAGCACGCCGAACTCGAGTCCGGTTTTGCTCCGCATGCCCCTCCCTCACGCCCGCTGACCTTGTCACTTCAACAGGTGTCCTGGCCGGGGTGCCAGATACAAGTACGGTTCAAGTTCGCGGGACGCTACTGTTCATCTGTGCCGCGAGATCGGAACTCCGTGGTTGACCGCGGCGCCGGGTGCCTCCTCGGCGGCGCTCTCGGTGATGCGCTCGGCGCACCTGTGCAGTACCTCGGCTGGGCGGACATCCAGCGCGAACACGGCACGGAAGGTGTGCTCGCACCGCCGAAGCCCGCACTGGTCACCGACGACACCCAGCTGACGCTCTTCACCGCCGACGGGTACCTGCGCGCCTGGGTGCGCGGGAAACGCACCGGCGAGTGGGAGCCGTCGGAGATGGTGTGGCACAGCTACCGGCGCTGGTTGGTCACCCAGCAGCAACCGGCCCCGGAACGGGGTGCGGTGGGCCTGCTCGCAGACGAACGGCTGTACGAGAGCCGCTCGCCGGGCCTGACGTGCCTGCGCGCGCTCGCGGCGGAAACGCCGTCCACCCCGGAGAACCCGCACAACGAGTCGTCCGGCTGCAACGGCGTCACGCGCACCGCGCCCGCCGGGTTCGCGCCGTCCGCCTCGATCGCCTACGACCTGGGCTGCCGGTTCGCGGCGCTCACCCACGGCGGCACCGGCGGCTGGGTGTCCGGCGGCGCGCTGGCGTTGCTGATCCACCTGCTCGCCGTGAAGGGCAGGCCGCTGCGCGAGGCGATCGACCAGGTCATCGGCCGCGTGCTCCGCGACGACACGTACACGGCGACGGTGCTGACGCGCGCCGTGGTGCTGGCGGAGGAGCACGACGGCGAGTCGTCCGTGCGCGTCGACCGGCTCGGCAGCGGCTGGACCGGCCCCGAGGCGCTGGCGATCGCGGTCTACACCGTGCTGACGCATCCGAAGCCGGTGCAGTTCGTCGACGCGATGCGCGCGGCCGCCAACCACTCCGGCGGCAGTGACGCCACCGCGGCGTTGACCGGCAACGTGCTCGGCGCGTTGCACGGCACTGATGCGCTGCCGCGCGACTGGCTGAGCGGGCTGGAGCTCGTGGACGTGCTGGACACGATGGGCCGCGACCTGGGCTGCTCCGCGGTGAACCTGGAGTTCGACGAGAACCGCTACGCCTGAGCGGCCGTCCAACACAGAAAGAGCCTGCCGGTGCGCGCTCCCGAATTCGCGCGCCGGCAGGCTCTTCCGCACGAGTAGTTGGTCGACAGCAGGCCGGGACTTGCCCCGAGCGCGAGCTCCGATCCAGCTCTTGATCAACGAAATCCGTGCCCCGGAGTCAAGCTCCGTTGGGCGGGCATGTTAACAGATGTGTACCGGAAGTCCAGGGCTGCGGAAGACGCGACGATCTTCGTCGACGATGAAGATCTCGCAGTCCTCCTGCGCCGCCGCCCAGTCGATCCCCTCCTTGCCCAGCGCAAACGCCGCTGTGGCAGTGGTATCGGCGATCGCGAGGTCCTCGGCGAAAATCGTGACCGACAGGATTCCGGTGGCGGGCCGACCGGTACGGCCGTCCAGGATGTGCTGCCCGCGTTCGTACAACGCTGACGTGGCAACGGCTCCGTCGCGCACACCGAGCACGACGCACAGCTGGTCGGCGAGATCGGGATGCCGAACGCCCACGCGCCAAGGCTTTCCCGGCTCCGGCTCGCCGGCGGTCACGACGTCGCCGCCGGCGTTGAGGCAGAACGCCGACGCCCCGCCCTCGCGCAGGAGGTCGGCGGCGCGCTGGACGGCCCAGCCCTTCACCACCGCGCACGGGTCGAGCCCGCGGCCCGGCACCTGCGCCGTGAACGCCCCGCCCGTGGACTCCTCGTACCAGTCGCACAACGAGAGCACCTCGACCAGATCCGGGGTGAGCTCTTCCCTGGTGAGCTCACCCCGGTCCAACCGGGACACCTCGCTGTCCGGCTTGAAGGGCGAGAACCGCTCGTCCGCCTCCCGCAGCCAGGCGAACGCCCGGTCGGCCAGAGCGTCGTCACCGTCACGCAGGTCCACCGAGATCGGCAGGCCCATGATCTGCTCGACGCGCCGCACCGACATGCCTACTGCGCCCCGTCGAGCGCGGCCTGGAGCGACTGCCGGTAGCCCTGCGACGTCGCGGTCGCGCCGGACACCGTGTCGATGTCCGCGCTCTGCGCCTTGAGCGCCTCCTGCTTCAGGATCGGCAGCGCCATCCTGGTCGGCTCGCTGTTGGGGGCCCGCAACGCCTTCACGTCGGTGATCTTCTTGCCCTGCAACGTGATCTGCACCTGGACCGTGCCCTCGGAGGTGTTCACCGCCGGGCCGGCCACGGTTCTGGTCTGGGCCTGCTGCTGGGTCTGCTGCTGGGGCTTCTGCTGCTGGGCGGCCGGCGCGGAACCGGACGTCTTCGGCGCGGGCGTGGTGGTCTGCGCCTGCTGCTGGGTCTCCGGAGCGGCGGCTGCCTCGTTGATCTCGCCCTCGTGCGCGGGGCCCGGCGAGTACAGCCAGACCGGCACGAGACCGGCCACGCTCAGCGCCAGTACGGGAATCGCCCTCTTCACGTCGTCGAACCCTCTCAGTCGGCCAGCGCGAAGCGCTCGGCGTGGACCTGGTTGCCGGGCACTCCCAGCTCGGAAAGGCTGCGCACCACGGCGTCGGTCATGCCGTTGGGGCCGCAGATGAACACGTCGCGGTCCTGCACGTCCGGCACCAGCGCGGCGATGTTCTCCGGCCCGAGCAGCGGACCGTTCGCGGTGATGGTCTTCGACGAACCGCTGACGAGGCGCAGCACCGCGCCCTTGGCCCGCGCCAGTCCTTCGAGCTCGCGCAGCAGCACGGCCTCCCGCGGGTCGGTGACCCGGTACAGCACCACGACGTGCCCCTGGATCTCCTCCAGCAGCGCGCGGATCGGCGTGACACCGACACCGCCCGCGACGAGCAGCGCGTTCGGCTTGGTCTGGTGCATGGTCGTGAAGGCGCCGTACGGCCCCTCGGCGAACACGCGGGTGCCGACTTTGACGTTGCGGATGTCGGCGCTGCCGGAGCCCAGCGCCTTCGCGGTGAGCCGCAGGTACTTGCCGTTCGGCGCCGCGGACAGAGAGAACGGGTTGGCCTGCCACCAGCGGTCCTTGGTGAGGAAGCGCCACAGGAAGAACTGGCCGGCCTTGGCACCCAGCCGGTCCAGGTCCTTGCCCTCGATGTAGACCGAGACGACGTTGTGCGCCTCCGGCACCACCGCGGCGACCCGGAACTGGTGCCGCTGGTTGCGCCAGAACGGGAGCACCAACCGTCCGATCACGACGGAGGAGATCGCGAACGCCCAGAGCCCCCACCAGTAGCCGGTGGCCAGCGCGGACTTGCGGAACGTGCTGCCGACCGCGACCTGGTGCGTGAACGCGAGGAAGATCGCGATGTAGGTGTACAGGTGGATGAAGTGCCACGTCTCGTAAGCCAGCTTGCGCCGTGCGAACCGGGCCGAGACGACACCTACGACCATGATGATCGTCCACGCCACCAGCGCGCGGAGGATGCCTTCGAGCTCGGTGGCCTGCCTGATGATCTCGGCGATCGGGCCGTCGGCGCCGGCGTTGCCGAACGCGATGAAGGTCAGGTGACCGATCAGCATCCAGAAGATCGTGAAGCCGACCCAGCGGTGCCACGAGGTGAGCTTGTCCATGCCGAGCCTGCGGTCGAGCCACGGCAGCCGTGCGACCAGCAGCAGCTGGAACGCCATGGCGAGCGCGCCGTACAGACCGGTCAGCCGGCCGAAGTTGACCAGCTTGTTCGACCCGACGCCGGCCGCGTTGAACAGGTAGGTCACGAACGCCGCGTTGGCCAGCAGGAACACGTAGAGGCCGGCTTTGGCCAGCACCTTGTGCGGCGTCGCACGGCCGGCCGCAGCCGGTCGCACGGGTTGCTGCAGGGTGGTCGTCACGGCGGGCTCCTCGGTCGGCGGTCTCGTTCGTCCTGTCGCGATCCTGGGCTCCGCAGCTGTGGCCCCGCTTTGCCCGGGCTGTCGACTTCCTGTCGATCGGGCGGGTGGAGCACCAGGTGACGCACCATGAGCACGTGGACAAGGGGAACTCGGTTCGATTGCTCGTCGTCGACGACGAGCCGCACATCGCTGACCTGGTCGCGACGGTCGCCCGGTACGAGGGCTGGCAGGCCGCGACCGCGCTCAACGGTGAGGACGCCTTGAGAGAGGCCGCCGAGTTCCAGCCGGACATCGTCGTGCTCGACCTCATGCTGCCTGACCTGGACGGATTCACCGTCCTCGATCGAATGCGCGCGGCCGGCGCGATGGTGCCGGTGGTGTTCCTGACCGCCCGCGACGGCACCGCCGACCGTGTGGCGGGACTCACCCGCGGCGGCGACGACTACCTGGTCAAACCGTTCTCCGTCGAGGAGCTGATGGCCCGGTTGCGGGCCGTGCTGCGCCGCTCGACCGGTCCGTCGTGGAAGCGCTCGGTGCTGAAGGTCGCCGACCTCGTGATGGACGAGGACACGCGCGAGGTCCGCCGCGGCGGCAAGCTCGTGACGCTGACGCCGACCGAGTACGAGCTGCTGCGGTACCTGATGCGCCGCTCACCGGCCGTGCTGACGAAGGCGCAGATCCTCGACCACGTGTGGGAGTACGACTTCGGCGGCCGGTCCAACGTGGTCGAACTGGTCATCTCCCACCTGCGCCGCAAGCTCGACGACGGCCGCGAGCCGTTGATCCACACCGTGCGCGGCGTGGGGTACGTGCTCCGCCGAGCCGCGGAATGAGAGGGCGGCAACTGCGCCTCGGCACGCGGCTCGCACTCGGGCTCGGCGCGCTGGCGCTCGCGGTGTTCGCGACCGTCGGCGCGGTCATGGTCACCTCGATGCGGACGTTCCTCGACAAGCGGCTCGACGACCAGATAGCGATCAGCCAGACCAGCGCGGCCCAGGAGGTCGAGTACGACGAGACGATCACCAAGCTGCCACCCGACTGGTTCGCCGTCGTCTACAAGATGCAGAACGGTGTGCTGCGCGCTCTGCCCGGCGACCAGCAGCCCGCCGACCGGGCGAAGTTCGACGCGCTCGCGAAGAGGTCGCTGACCGGCGACAACCTCGACCTCGCCTACCTGGACGGCAAGGGCAAGTTCCGGCTGCGCGCGTGCCCGATCAAGGAGAACGAGCTCGTGCTGGTCAGCGCCGCGCCGCTGGCCGACACCGACAGCACGATGTCCCAGCTGATCACGGTCAGCGTGCTCGGGTTCCTGGCCGCGCTGGTCACCCTGGTCGTGGGCGGCCAGACCCTGCTGCGCAGAGGCCTGCGGCCGCTGTCGGACATGGCCGACACCGCGCACCACATCTCCTCGCACGACCTGACCGACTCGGCCGACCTCACCGTGCGCGTGGACGGCAACGGCGGCGGCGTCGAGGTCGACGAGCTGCGCGAGGCGTTCAACAAGATGCTCGCGCACATCGACTCCTCGCTGGCCGCCCGCACGGCCGCGGAGCAACGGCTGCGGCGGTTCATCGCCGACGCCTCGCACGAGCTGCGCACGCCGTTGACGTCGTTGCGCGGCTACGCGGACCTCTTCCGGTACGCGGCGGCCAACGAGCCCGGCGAACGCGAGCAGCACCTGGAGAAGCTGCGGTCGGAGGCGTCACGGATGAGCGTGCTGCTCGACGACCTGTTGTTGCTGGCACGCCTGGACTCCGCCGAGTCCGAACCGCCGCTGCGGCCGGAGGAGCTGGACCTGGCGGTGATCGCCGAGGCGGCCGCCGACGCGTTCCGCGCGGCCCGCCCGTCGCACTCGTTGGAGGTCGACGCGGACACGGTGTCCATGCGCGCGGACGCGACCCGGTTGCGACAGGTGCTCGACAACCTGCTGACCAACGCGGCCGTGCACACCCCGGCGGGCACCGCGGTGTCGTTGCAGGTAACCGCGGAAGACGGCGAGGCGGTGATCAAGGTGAGCGACACCGGTCCCGGCATCCCGGAGGCCGACCAGGCGCGGATCTTCGACCGGTTCTACCGCGTCGACAACTCGCGCACCCGCCAGCGCGGCGGCAGCGGCCTCGGCCTCGCGGTCGTGCAGTCGCTGGTGCAGGCACACGGCGGCACCATCACCCTCACCAGCGCCCCCGGCTCCACCACCTTCACCATCCGCCTCCCCCGCCGCCTGCTGTCCTGACCGCACGCGGGGCCCTCCCGTACTCCAGGAGAGTACGAAAGCTCCCCGCGTGCACTCCGCTACTCGGCCTGCGAGCTCGTCGCCCACAGGTCGATGCCCGACTCGACGGCGTGCTTGTCGATCTCGGCGAGCTCGTCGTCGGTCAACGGCGGCGCCTGCAGCGCCGCGAGGTTCTGCTCCAGCTGCGCGACCGACGACGCACCGATCAACGCCGACGTCACGCGCGGGTCGCGGATCGTCCACGTCAGCGCGAGCTGGGCGAGCGACTGCCCGCGCGAGGCCGCGACCTCGTTCAGCGCCCGGATCCGGCCGAGGTTCTGCTCGCTCAGCAGGTCCGTCGACAGCGACTTGTTCTGCGCCGCACGCGAGTCCGCCGGCACGCCGTTGAGGTAGCGGTCGGTCAGCATGCCCTGCGCGAGCGGCGAGAACGCGATGCAGCCCGCGCCGACCTCCTCCAGCGTGTCCAGCAGCTCCGGCTCGATCCAGCGGTTGAGCATCGAGTAGCTCGGCTGGTGGATCAGCAGCGGCACCCCGGCGGACCTGAGCAGCTCGGCCGCCTCGCGGGTCTTGGCCGGCGAGTACGACGAGATGCCGACGTAGAGCGCCTTGCCCTGCTGCACCGCGCTGACCAGCGCGCCCATCGTCTCCTCGAGCGGCGTCTCCGGGTCGAACCGGTGCGAGTAGAAGATGTCGACGTAGTCGAGGCCCATCCGGGTCAGCGACTGGTCGAGCGAGCTCAGCAGGTACTTGCGGCTGCCCCACTCCCCGTACGGCCCCGGCCACATGTCGTAGCCGGCCTTCGTGGAAATGACGAGCTCGTCCCGGTAAGGCCTGAGATCATCGGAGAGGATCTGCCCGAACGTGATCTCCGCCGAACCGTACGGCGGGCCGTAGTTGTTGGCGAGGTCGAAGTGCGTGACACCGAGGTCGAACGCTCGCCGTGCGATGCCGCGGCCCAGCTCGTACGGCCGGTCGCCGCCGAAGTTGTGCCACAGGCCGAGCGAGATGGCAGGCAGCTTGAGACCGCTGCGACCCGTCCGCCGGTACGTCATCTGGTCGTAGCGCGCGCTATCCGCGAGGTAGGACATGGTGCACACGATGTCACGTCCTAGTGAGACAGAGCGGGAGCTGCGCCGTGCCGCCGAGGCCGGTGAGGTGCTCGATCTTTCGCGCCGCGGAGACAACACCCTCCCCGCGACGGTGATCCGCGACCTGCTGCGGTCGGACGACATCGACCCGCAGGGGCTCATGGTGATCGGCGCACGGGTCACCGGCGAGCTCAACCTCGACTTCATCCGGTCGGCGAGGCCGCTTCTGCTGGAGAGCTGCCTGTTCGAAGCGCCCATGTCGCTCTTCCACGCCGAACTGCCGGGCCTGTCGCTCGACGAGTCGACGATGCCGGGCATCACCGCGGAGGGCCTGAAAACCGGCTACCTCACCTTGCGAGCGGCCCGCTGCACCGGGCCGCTCGACCTCCAGAACGCGCGCATCGACGGCTCGCTGCTGCTCTCCGGTGCCACCGCGATGCCGCTGCACGGCTCCGGCCTGCACGTGAGCCGCGACGTCGAGGCCAAGAGGTTGTTCGCTCGCCACGTGTTGCTCGACAGGTGCGACATCGGCGGCGACGTGAACCTGACCGAGGCGGCGATCGTCAGCGAGTCGGGCGTGGCCTTCCTGGCCACCAACGCGAAGATCGGCGGTGACCTCCTGCTCGACAGAGCCGTCGTCAAGGCCGGGGGCGCGGCGGTGGTGCTGATGGGCGCCACCAGCCACTGCCTGGACATGAACGGAACGGTGCTGCGCAGCGCCGATGACTGGGCGCTGTGCCTCGACGCCGCGCACTTCACGAACGAGGTGCGGCTCAAGAACGGCTTCAACGCCCGGACGCACGGCGACATCGACGCGGTCAGCATGATCGACACGCGCATCGGCGCCGGGCTCATCCTCGACGGTTCGGTGCGCAGTCACGGCGGCCAGGCCCTGGTGCTGCACCGGACGGCGATCGGCGCGAGCATCACGATCACCGACACCGAGATCGAGGCGACCGAGCGCCGCGCCGCGGTCGACCTCTCGGACACGGTGGTGCAGGGCGATTTCGACCTCAGGCGGAGCCGGTTGATCAACCACGGCGTTGGCGAGGAGCTCGATCTCACCGGCACGAAAGTGGGCAAGATCCTCCTCATCCGCGAGTGGCAGCTGATGGAGGCCGAGGACTTCGCCGTGACCCTCGACGGCCTGACCTACCCGAACCCACCGGTGGACACCGACGTGTGGCTCAGGATGCTGCGCGATCACACGTACCAGTACGAAGCCCAGCCGTACCAGCAACTCGCCGCCGTCCATCGCGCCGCCGGTCACGAGCACACCGCCCGCAAGGTCCTCATCGCGCAACAGAAAGACCTCGGCCGCCGCGGCGACCCCGGCAACAAGCTCTGGCACCGCTTTCTCGGCGTGACGCTGGCCTACGGCTACAAGCCCTCCAGAGCGGTCGCCGGACTGCTGATCACCTTCGTGCTCTCGCTCTGTCTCGTGTGGACAGCGAATGCCCATAACGGCCTGACACCGGCCAAGGACCGCCCAGCGGACTCCTGTTCACCCGTGAAC
The DNA here is from genome assembly GCF_053601075.1 of Lentzea sp. NPDC004789. Taxonomy (NCBI): domain Bacteria; kingdom Bacillati; phylum Actinomycetota; class Actinomycetes; order Pseudonocardiales; family Pseudonocardiaceae; genus Lentzea; species Lentzea sp. NPDC004789. Next base: position 69,693 of record NZ_JBSGBE010000017.1, read on the forward strand.
AGAATCAGTCTTGCGGCGGATCTCGCCATCCCGCTCGTGAAACTCGGCGGCACACCGAGATGCGAACTGGCGAACGGCCCAGCCGGGCAGTGGGCGACCGGAGCAGGCTGGGTCGTGCAGATCCTGGGCTGGTCGTTCGCCACGCTGAGCGTCGCGGGCTTCACCGGACTCGTGCGCAGGAGCTGACGCCGAAACGAGACGAGGGCCCGCCCACCTGGGCGAACCCCGCGTCGGAGAAGAGCCGGCGAGGGGAATCGAACCCCTAACCTTTCGCTTACAAGGCGAGTGCTCTGCCAATTGAGCTACGCCGGCCTGGCTCGTGTTCGCGAACATCGTAAGCGCCCGTTGCGGGAGCTACCTGCGGCGAACGGTCTGCTCTCAGTGTGATCGGATTGCTCCGGTCGGAGGCTGACCAACCAACTGAGTGGATCAAAGCGCCGGACAGGTCGCCTTGACCAGGTCAGGAGGGTAACCAACGGACAGTGATCATGTCCTCCTTTTCGGGTCGCCCGATCGGAGGTGGCAGACGCCACAGCAACAGTCGAAGGACTCCTCACGATCACACGACGGAGGTGCGCGAGATTTCCCCGAACAGCCTGCACGGCCCCTCTCTGCCCGATGACACCACCGTTCACCTGGTACTCGATCTCGCACTGAAGATCGGCGAGGTCCAGATGGCCAGCGGGGCCGGTGCCGCGGACGTGACAGCCACGATTCTCTCGGTCACGGAGAGCTATGGACTTCCGCACACGGAAGTCGACGTGATCTACACCTCCATCAGCGTCTCGTGCCACCGGGGAACGGACGCGCCACCGATCACCGCGGTGCGGGTGGTCCGGCAGCGCAGCCTCGACTACACCCGCCTCGCGGCCGTCGAACACCTCGTGCGCCACCTCGGGCCGATCGAGGCCGCGCACGCGCAGCTGGAGGACATCACCAACGCCAAGCACCCGTACCCGCGCTGGGTCGCCACCGTCGCCTGGGCCGGGATGGCCGCGGCCGTCGCGTTCCTCGTCGGCGGCGGGTGGGAGCTCGCGATCACCGCTGCCGTCGTGACCGCCGTGATCGACCGGGTCGGCCGGATCCTCAACCGCCGGGCGCTGCCGTTCTTCTTCCAGCAACTCGTCGGCGGTGCGCTCGCGACAGGTGCGGCGCTCACCGTGTTCGCCACGGGGTTGCTGCCCAACGTCCGGCCGAGCCTGCTGGTCGCCGTCGGCATCGTCGTGCTGTTGTCCGGGCTCGCGCTGGTGAGCACCGTGCAGGACGCGATCTCCGGCTACAACGTCACCGCCGCCGGCCGCACCGTCGAGACCGTGCTGCTCAGCGCCGGGCTGATCGCGGGCGTCGCGATCGCGATCCGCACCGCCGTCCACTTCGGACTGCAGATCAAGCTCACCGACCCGCTGCCGCCGCTGATCTCCGCGGTGCCGATGCAGTTCGCGGCCGGCGCGGCGACGAGTGCGTTCTTCGCGCTCGCCTGCTACGCCCAGCCCCGTGCGCTCGTCGCCGCCGCCATCTCCGGCGCGATCGGCACGGCCTCCTACGGGCTCTTCACGAGCCTCGGCGCGGACGCGCTGCTCGGGTCGGCCGTGGCGGCCGCGATCACCGGGTTCGGTGGCGCCACGATGACCCGCCGGCTGCGCATCCCGACGCTGGTCGTCGTGCAGGCGGGCGTGGTGCCGCTGCTGCCCGGCTGGACCACTTACCGGGGGCTGTTCCTGCTCACCGCCGAGGGCGATCCGGCCGGTTTGAGCACTTTGGTGTTCGCGAGTGGTATTGCTCTCGCTCTGGCCGGAGGGGTGGTCTTCGGCGAGTACCTGGCCCAGCCCGTGCGCACCGGACTGGGCCGTTTGGAGCGCAAGTTCGCAGGTCCGCGCATGTCCGGCCCGCTCAAACCCACCAAGCGTCGGTTGGAGTGAACGTTGCTGTGACGGGGGTTACACGACACGCCTCGGACACGTGCTCGCACTAGCCTCGGAAATGTGAGCATGGACATTGGCGAGAACGGGGCGGAGTTCGTAGTCGTGGCCAACCGGCTCCCGGTTGACCTGGAGCGTTTGCCCGACGGCACAGAACGGTGGAAGCACAGCCCCGGCGGGTTGGTGAGCGCACTCGAACCATTCCTCCGCTCCCACAGCGGAGCCTGGGTCGGCTGGCCGGGCGTGGCCGACGCCGAGGTGGCGCCGTTCGAGGACGACGGACTGCTGCTGCACCCCGTCCAGCTGTCCGCCAAAGAGGTCGAGGACTACTACGAGGGCTTCTCCAACGGCACGCTCTGGCCGCTCTACCACGACGTCGTGGCGCAGCCCGCGTTCCACCGGCACTGGTGGAACACCTACGTCCGGGTCAACCAGCGGTTCGCCGACGCGACCGCGAAGATCGCCGCACAGGGCGCGACCGTGTGGGTGCAGGACTACCAGCTGCAGCTCGTCCCGGCGATGCTGCGCGAGCAGCGGCCCGACCTGAAGATCGGCTTCTTCCTGCACATCCCGTTCCCGCCGGTCGAGCTGTTCATGCAGCTCCCGTGGCGCACGGAGATCATCCGCGGCCTGCTCGGCGCCGACCTGGTGGGCTTCCACCGGCCCGGCGGCGCGCAGAACTTCCTCTGGCTGGCCCGCCGCCTCGTCGGCCTGGAGCCGAGCCGCGGCACGGTCGGTGTCCGCACCCGGCCGGGTGTCGTGCAGGTCGGCGACCGGACCGTGCGCGTCGGCGCGTTCCCGATCTCGATCGACAGCGCCGGTCTCGACGCGCTGGCGCGGAAGAAGGAGACGCAGGCCCGCGCGAAGCAGATTCGAGCGGATCTCGGCAACCCGAAGCGCATCCTGCTGGGCGTGGACCGCCTCGACTACACGAAGGGCATCGACGTCCGGATCAAGGCTCTGTACGAGCTGATCGCGGACGGTCGCGTGGACCCGGAGGACGTCGCGATGGTCCAGCTCGCCACTCCCAGCCGGGAGCGGGTCGACCACTACGTGACGATGCGCAGGGACATCGAGCAGTCGGTCGGCCGGATCAACGGCGAGTTCGGGCGGGTCGGCAAACCGGTGGTGCACTACCTCCACCAGTCGGTCAACCGCGAGGAACTGGTCGCGTTCATGAGCGCGGCGGACGTCATGGTCGTGACGCCGGTTCGGGACGGGATGAACCTGGTCTGCAAGGAGTACGTGGCCTGCCGATATGATCTTGGTGGAGCTCTGGTGCTCAGCGAGTTCGCCGGCGCTGCCGCAGAACTGACCAGCGCGTTCCTGGTGAACCCCCATGATCTGGACGGTGTCAAGAACGCTCTGCAGGCCGCCCTCGACATCGATCCTGCTGAAGGCCGCCGTAGGATGCGCGCGCTGCGCCGCCAAGTCCTCACCCACGACGTTGACCGATGGGCGAGGTCGTTCCTGGAGGCGTTGGGCACGCAGACCTCGGTCTGAATCCTTTCAGATCCCACTGACCCATCGAGTGCTCCAGGAGGGGCGTTGACCGCCGAGGCCCTCCCCGCCGAACTGCGCCGAGCCATCGTGCAACTGGCCAGGACCCCGCGACTGCTGGTCGCCAGCGACTACGACGGAACACTCGCGCCGATCGTGGCTGACCCGGAGCAGGCTCGCCCGCTTCCGGAGTCGGTGAACGCGCTGCGTTCACTCGCGAGCCTGCACGAGACCACCTCAGCAGTGATCTCCGGTCGCGCGCTGCGCGACCTCGCCACCCTGTCCCGCCTACCCGGCGAGGTCCACCTCGTCGGCTCCCACGGCTCGGAGTTCGACGTCGGCTTCGTCCACGCGTTGGACGCGAACGCCAAGGCGCTGCTGCGCCGCATCGAAGCCGAGCTGGAACAGATCGTCGACGGCCACGAGGGCGTGCACCTCGAGGTCAAGCCCGCCTCGATCGCGGTGCACGTGCGCCGCGCCGAGGCGTCCGTCGGCGAGAGCGTGCTCGACGCCGTCCGCTCCGGTCCGTGCACCTGGGAAGGTGTGCAGGTCACCGAGGGCAAGGCCGTCATCGAGCTCGCGGTCGTCGAGACCAACAAGGGCCACGCCCTCGACATCCTGCGGCACCAGGTCGGCGCCACCGCGGCGATCTTCCTGGGCGACGACGTGACGGACGAGAAGGCGTTCGCGCGCCTGTCCGGCCCGGACGTCGGCATCCGCGTCGGTGCCGGGGAATCGCTCGCCGAGCACTACGTCAAGGACCCCGCCGACGTCGCCACCGTGCTCGCGTTCCTGCTGGAGGAGCGCCGGGCGTGGCTGCACGGCGACCAGGCGGTGCCGATCGAGCGCCTCACGATGCTCGCGAACGAGCGTTCGGTCGCGCTGGTCACGCCGGACGCCAAGGTCAACTGGCTGTGCCACCCCGAGCCGGACTCGGCGGCGATCTTCGCCGACCTGCTGGGCGGTCCCGCCGCGGGCCACTTCTCGATCAAGCCGGAGCACGGGTCGCTGCCGCTGGGCCAGCGCTACCTGCCGGGCACGATGATCGTGGAGACCCGCTGGTCGCGGCTCCTCGTGACGGACTACCTGGAGCACGACCTCGCCTCGCACCGCACGGACCTCGTGCGGCGAATTTCCGGTTCGACCAACGCGGTGATCACGTTCGCGCCGCGGCCGGAGTTCGGCCAGGTGCCGGTGCGGTTCATCCGCGAACGCGACGGCCTGCGCGTGGTCGGCACCTCGGACCCGATGGTGCTGCGCTCGCCGGGCGTGGACTGGGAGATCACCTCCGACGGCCTGCAGGAGACCGCCCGCGCGGTCGTCCGCCCCCGCGAGGGTGCGCCGGTGCTGCTGGAACTGCGCTGCGGCACCGACGACATCTCCGAGCACGCGCTCGCCGAGTCCGTGCGGCGCGACCGCGCGGCCGGCTACTGGTCGGACTGGGCGGCGGGGCTGAAGCTCCCGAGGGTGCAGACCGACCTGGTGCTGCGCTCGGCGCTGACGTTGCGCGGCCTGGTGCACAAGGACTCCGGCTCGATCATGGCCGCGGCTACCACGTCGCTGCCGGAGGAGCTCGGCGGTGTCCGCAACTGGGACTACCGCTACTGCTGGCTGCGTGACGGCGCGATGACCGCCGCCGCGCTCGTGTCGGTGGGCTCCTTCGCGGAGGCCGACGGCTTCCTGGCGTGGCTGCACGGCGTCCTGGAGACCATTCCCGGCCCGGAGCGCCTGCACCCGCTGTACACGCTGCAGGGCACGCAGCTCGGTGCCGAGGCCGTGATCGACACGCTGCCGGGTTACGCGGGCTCGCGTCCGGTGCGCGTCGGCAACCTCGCGAACCAGCAGGTGCAGCTCGACGTGTTCGGCCCGGTCGTCGACCTGGTCGTGCAGCTGGCCACCGCCCGCGGTTCGCTGTCGGACCAGGACTGGAAGATGGTCCAGGCGATGGCGGAGGCCGTCTCGCGTCGCTGGCACGAGCCCGACCACGGCATCTGGGAGGAGCGGCACGCGCCGCGCCACCACGTGTACTCGAAGGTCATGTGCTGGCTGACCATCGACCGCGCGATCAAGCTCGGCGAGCAGTTCGGCCGCGCGCTGGACCCGTCCTGGGTGCCGTTGCGCGACACGATCGCCACGGACGTGCTGAAGAACGGCTGGAACGACGAGGTCCAGTCGTTCACCACCGCCTACGACGGCGACGACCTGGACGCCGCGTCGCTGTTCGTCGGACTCTCGGGCCTGATCGACCCGACCGACGAGCGCTTCCAGTCCACCGTCACCGCCATCGAGGCGGAGCTGCGGTCCGGCTGCACCGTCTACCGCTACCACCGCGACGACGGCCTGCCGGGCGACGAGGGCGGCTTCCACCTGTGCGCCGCGTGGATGATCGAGGCCTACCTGCTCACCGGCCGCCGCACGGAGGCCGAGGAGCTGTTCGGGCAGATCGTCGCGGCCGCGGGTCCCACGGGCCTGCTGCCCGAGGAGTACGACCCGGTCGCCGAGCGCTCGCTGGGCAACCACCCGCAGGCGTACTCGCACCTGGGCCTGATCCGCTGCGCCCAGCTGCTCTCGCAGTGATCTGACCGCACGCGGGGACCTTTCGTACTCTCCGACAGTACGAAAGGTCCCCGCGTGCATCTCGACTACGGGCGCGGCGGCACTCGCTCGATGATCGTCGCTCTGCCCGGCGAGCTGCCCACCAGCGTGATCATGTCGCCGCGGATCAGGTGCGCCCACGCCGGCGGCACGAACGGCCGCAACCGGGCCGTGGCGCGCTCACCAGGCCCCAGCACCGGCTTGGTCTCGATCCACAACGCGGCCAGGCGCTGGTGCTTGCCCGTCACGTCCCACATCGGACGCTCTCCCCTGGCCCGCAGCGGTTCCGCGTCACGCCCGAGCACCAGCTCGACCCTGAGCACGCCCTGGATCGACTCGACGCACCGCCACTGGAACCAGGCCCCGTCCGCGTCCAGCTGCACGGCGGCCTCGGCGAGCAGCGCCCAGTAGCGCGGCGTCTGCCAGGTGTGGCCGTCGAACTCCCCGAGCAGGTCGAGCACCAGCTCCCACTCCTCGTGGTCGAGGTGGTCGAGCACGTCCTCGCTCTGCACCTCCGCCGGCACCATGCCCGCCGCGAACCGCAACAACTCGCCGATCTCGCGGTCGTGTCTCCCCAACACCCGCCTATTCGATCACGGTGGCTCAGTCGTCCTCGCCCTTGGTGCTGCGACGCCGGTTCAGGCCCAGCACGTCCAGCGCCGACACCAGGTCGTTCGCCACGAGCGCCCGCACGCCCTCGGGCAGCGGCCCGTGGTCCGGCGGCACCAGCGCCTTCTTGAACCCCAGCCGCGCCGCCTCCGTGAGCCGCTTGCCGACGCCGTTGACGCGCCTGATCTCGCCGGCCAGCCCGACCTCGCCGAGCACCACCAGGTCGGCAGGCAGCGCGATCTCCCGCTCGGCCGAGGCCACCGCGAGCACCACCGCTAGGTCCGCGGCGGGCTCGACCAGCCGCATGCCGCCGACGGTCGCGGTGAAGACGTCCTTCTGGAACAGGTTGACCTTGCCGCGCTTCTCCAGCACCGCCAGCGCCATCGAGATCCGCGCGGAGTCGAGCCCGCTGACCGCGCGGCGGGGCGCCGGCAGGTTCGTCTTGGCGACGAGGGCCTGCACCTCGCCGAGCATCGGCCGCTTGCCCTCGACGATCACCGTGACGCAGGTGCCCTCGACGGCCTTCTCGCGGCGCGTGAGGAACAACCCCGACGGGTCCGGCACGCCGATGATGCCGTCGTCGCGCAGCTCGAAGCAGCCCACCTCGTCGGCCGCGCCGTAGCGGTTCTTGATGCCGCGCAACAACCTCAGGCTGGAGTGCCGGTCGCCCTCGAACTGCAGCACGACGTCGACGAGGTGCTCCAGGACCCGGGGCCCGGCGACGGATCCGTCCTTGGTGACGTGCCCGACCAGCACGACCGGCAGACCCCGCTCCTTGGCCATCGCGATGAGCCCGGACGCGACGGTGCGCACCTGCGTGACGCCACCCGGCACGCCCTCGACGCTCACCGTGGACATGGTCTGCACCGAGTCGACGATCAGCATCGACGGCTTCACCTGGTCGACCTGCCCGAGCAACGCGCTGAGCTCGCTCTCGGCCGCCAGGTACATCTCGGGGTGCAGGTTGCCGGTGCGCTCCGCGCGCAGCCGCACCTGCCCCGCGGACTCCTCACCCGTGACGTAGAGGCAGCGCCCGTGCGACTCGGCCCACCGGTGCGCGGTCTCCAGCAGCAACGTCGACTTGCCGACACCAGGCTCGCCCGCCAGCAGCACCACCGCGCCCGGTACCAGGCCGCCGCCCAGCACCCGGTCGAACTCCCCGACCCCCGTCGAAAGCGCCCGCGCCGACTCGATGTCGACCTCGCCGATCGGCCGCGCCGCCGACGTGGGCGCGCCCGCCACGACGCGGGTCACCGACGCGGTGCCGCGTTCCTCGATGCTGCCCCACGCCTGACATTCGGGGCAGCGGCCGAACCACTTCGCCACCTCGTGCCCGCACTCGGCACACCGGAAGATCGGCCGCGCTGTCTTCGCCACACGCCGAACGTTAGAGCAAGGGTCTGACAGTCCTGGGACAGGTCGCGCCCGCCGCAAGCGAAAACGCCGCCCCCTCACCAGGAGGGAGCGGCGCCTTCATGCATCTCGCGAGTTCGTGTCGGTCGTCCGGTCGCCCCTTCGGGTCAACCGCCGAAGGCGACTCGGGCCGAAGCGGTGGCCGGATGACCGGCTTTCCGACGAACTCGCCGCCGTCTGCGGAGCAGCGGCCAAAAGCTCAGTGGCCCGAGGGCTCGTGGTTCTCGCTCGTGCGCTTGTGCTCCGACGGCGCGATCGGCACCTCGAGCGTGACCGTGCCGGCCTTCTCGAAGACGAACGTGACCTTGACGGTCTGCGCGGCCACGATGTCACGCTTGATCTTCTTCAGCGTGCAGCGGACGTGCAGCACCTCGAGGTCGTTCGGGATCGCGGACGCGCTCGGGTACGCCGAGGACGAGCCCGACGGCTTGCCGGACGACGGCGACACCGAACCGGACGACGACGGCGACACCGAACCCGACGTCGGCGCGACCGACGAGGACGACGGCGCACCGGAGGTCGGCGACACCGACGAAGAGGGCGCGCCCGTCGAGGACGGCGCGGACGAGGAGGACGACGGCGCGGAGGTCTTCGTCGGCGCCTTCGAGGGGTCGTACTCGGCCTGCAGGGCGTAGCGGGACGGGATCTCCTTGCCGCCCACGACCTCGGCCTCGCCCTCGGCGGCCTCCGACTTGATCGACAGCAGCTTGTCGGTGTTCTCACCCGTGTTGGCGATGACGAACGTCAACGGCACGTCGTCACCCTCGTGGTAGCGGTTGCCGTCCGGCGGGAACGCCAGCATGACGTTGCGCACCGCGATCGGGCCCGCGTTTCCGCTCGCACCGTCGACGGCGGCGACCTGGGTGTCGGTCTGGGTGATCTGACCGGCGCTGCAGCCGACCGCCACCAGGCCGAGGCCCGCGGCCAGCGCTGCCGTCACGATCATCCGGCGAGACACTCCTGAGTTCACGGCTCCAGCGTCCTTCCTAGGGAACAACCACCAGGCAAGGAGCCTAACCGGGGGCCCGAAAGCCGACTCGACGTGGTGCCGTTCGATCTTGACAACCCCGTACGTTGCACGCGAACAGGTGGTTTGTCAACCCCCCGCATGGCCCTGACCAGCACTAACGGATCATCGCGCGGCGTTCGCGGCCTTGCCGGACGTGTTAGGATGGAGGAAGCGAAAGGGGCAGAGGACACATGGTTTTCAAGGTCGGAGAGACCGTCGTCTACCCGCACCACGGTGCCGCTCTCATCGAAGCAATCGAGACCCGCGTGATCAAGGGCGAGGAGAAGAAGTACCTCGTTCTCAAGGTGGCGCAGGGCGACCTCACCGTTCGGGTTCCCGCTGACAACGCCGAGATCGTGGGCGTTCGTGACGTTGTCGGCCAGGAAGGGCTCGACCGGGTCTTCGAGGTCTTGCGCGCTCCTCACACCGAGGAGCCGACCAACTGGTCTCGGCGGTACAAGGCCAACCTTGAGAAGCTCGCCTCCGGCGACGTGAACAAGGTTGCGGAAGTGGTGCGCGACCTCTGGCGGCGCGAGAAGGATCGCGGGTTGTCCGCCGGCGAGAAGCGGATGCTGGCGAAGGCGCGGCAGATACTGGTCAGCGAGCTGGCGCTGGCCGAGGGTACGGACGAGGACAAGGCCGAGGTTCTTCTCGACGAAGTTCTCGCCACAGCGTCGTAATACAAACAAATCACACTGAGCATCGGATAACGCCGCAAGATGAGTGTTGTCGCGCTCGTTCCTGCGGCAGGGCGGGGTGAGCGTCTGGGCTACGGGATGCCCAAGGCGCTCGTGCCGGTCAACGGGGTACCGCTCCTGACCCGCGCCGTTCGTGGTCTGTTCGCGTCAGGCCAGGTTCAGCACGTCGTCATCGCCGCTCCACCGTCCGATGTGGATCTCGTGCACACCGCAACCGCCTCGCTGGCCCCGGCCGGCGGGGCGGTGCACGTGCTTTCAGGGGGCGCCGAACGCACCGACTCGGTGCGCCTCGCCCTCGACCACGCGCTCCGCGTGATTCCGGACACCTCGATCGTGCTCGTGCACGACGCCGCCCGTGCGTTCACCCCTCCCGAGGTCATCGCCGACGTCGTGGCCGCGGTGCGCAACGGGCACGACGCCGTCATCCCGGTTCTGCCGGTGGCCGACACGATCAAGCAGGTGGACGAGGTCGGAGTAGTCGTCTCCACACCTGACCGGGCCGTTCTGCGGGTCGTGCAGACCCCGCAGGGTTTCCGCGCCGAGACTCTCAAAGCCGCCTATCGCTCCGGTATCGCCGCGACTGACGACGCTGGTCTCGTGGAGAAGAACGGTGGCAAGGTCCACACGGTTCCCGGCCACGCGCACGCCATGAAGATCACCACCCCGTTCGACCTCGCGGTCGCGGAAGCACTGTTCGCTGGAGGAAGCGCGTGAGGATCGGCCAGGGCGTCGACGTCCACCCGATCGAGGCAGGTCGTGAGTGCTGGATCGCCGGACTGCTGTGGGAGGGCGTCGACGGTTGCGCGGGTCACTCCGACGGCGACGTCGCCTCGCACGCGCTGTGCGACGCGCTGCTCTCCGCCGCGGGCCTCGGTGACCTGGGCGCGGTCTTCGGCACGTCCGATCCGCGCTGGTCAGGCGCACACGGAGTGGTCCTTCTCACGGAGGTGCGCCGGCTCGTCGAGGAGGCCGGCTTCCGTGTGGGAAACGCCACAGTCCAGGTGATCGGCAACCAGCCGCGCATCGGCCAGCGCCGCGACGAGGCCCAGAAAACGCTCTCCGACGCCGTCGGCGGCCCGGTCTCGGTCGCGGGCACCACCACGGACGGTCTGGGGCTCACCGGACGCAACGAGGGCATCGCGGCCATCGCCACGGCGTTGCTGATGCCCGCCGGCGCCTAGTCCGGCAGCTTGATGACGGCCGTGCCGCCGTCGAGGTCGATCCGGGTGCGCGGCGGTGCCGCGTCACCCTCCTCGTCCCGCCGCTGCCGCTCTTCCTTGCGGTACTCGAGCTCGTCGCGCTTGGCGCCCTCGAACGTCGCACCCAGTTCGTCGAAGCTGATCGTCGCGAGCGGCGTGCCGCCCCTCTTGCGCCGGGCCACCCACTCGACCACGGCCAGCGCGAACAGGATCGTCACCACACCCGGTAACGACATCGCCCAGATCATCCCCAGTTCCACGTCCTGTACAACTCCCGGCGCAGGAGTGTGGTTCCCGCCACTAACATCAGCGCGGTGCCGAAGTACGACGTTTGCCTTTCCTTCGCCGGCGAAGACCGCCCCTACGTCGAAGAGGTGGCCCAGCACCTCAAGGAGCTGGGCCTGCGCTACTTCTACGACAACGACCTGCAGCACGAGCTCTGGGGCGAGGAGCTCACCGAGTACCTGGACAAGGTCTACCGCGAGGACTCGCGCTTCTGCGTGATGTTCGTGTCGCGGCACTACGTGCAGAAGAACTGGACGATCCACGAGCGCCGGTCCGCGCTGGCCCGCGGCCTGATGGACCCGCATCAGCCGTACGTCCTGCCCGCCAGGTTCGACGACACCGAGGTGCCCGGCGTCCGTCCCAGCCTCGGCTACCTCGCGCTGAAGAACACCACCCCGCGTCAGCTCGCGGAGATGATCGCGAAGAAGGTCGGCGTCGAGATCGGGCCGCCGGAAGCGGGCTGGGAGTACCGGATGTTCGCGGACCTGGTGCGTCAGGGCATGCGCAACCTCGAAGAGGAGAAGCTCAACCACGAGATGGGCTTCGCGGACAACCAGCGCACGTTCAGCACGGACACCGAGTCGCTCGACTACTACACCGCCCGCACCCGCAAGTTCGACGAGATCGTCAACGCCGCCGCGGACGTGCTCTCACCGCAGAAGCAGCAGTGGGCGTTCGGCCCGGCCGGGCAGGCGGGCAACGCGGAGAAGATCCGTCTCCTCGCGACGAAGTTCACGAAGATCTACGCGGATCTGCTCGGCTGGGCCGCGGACCTGCGGGGCACCACGACCCCGGACCGCCACCGCGCGCTCTACGCGGCCACCGCGCAGCTCGCCGACGAGCCGTTGCGGCAGATCGAGGAGTTCGTCGAGCACTTCGCCACGGCGGCCCAGCGAGGTGCCGGCGACCTGACGCTGACCATCGACTACGACCCGTCGCAGGTCGAGGCCGAGCTCAAAAAGGTCCAGACCACCTAGCCCCGGAGAACGTAGAGTCGGGGGCGTGACGACCCACGCCGCGCTCTTCGACTTCTCCGGCACGCTCTTCCGGCTCGAGCACCCAGAGCTCGAGTCCAACGGTGACCTGATGCGTGCGCTCACCGCCCCCGTCGGGATCGCCGACGGCATGGACCCCGAGTTGGTCGACGCGTGGCACCGCCGCGACCTCGACCCGGACGTCCACCGCTGGGTGCACGTGCGGGTGCTCAACGACGCCCTCGTGCCGAACGCCGAGGCGCTCTACGACCAGCTGCTGCACCCCGACTCGTGGCAGCCCTACCCGGACACCAGGGCCGCGCTGGAGCACCTCGCCGACGTCCCGGTCGCGGTCGTCAGCAACATCGGCTGGGACATCCGCGCGGTCTTCGAGCGGCACGGCCTCACCCACCTCGTGGACGAGTTCGTCCTCTCCTACGAGGAGGGCGTGATCAAGCCGGACCCGAAGATCTTCACCACCGCGTGCGAACGGCTCGGCGTCGATCCCCGCAACGCCGTGATGGTCGGCGACAGCGCGGAGGCCGACGGCGGCGCGGAGGCCCTCGGTTGCTCCTTCCGGCTCGTCAACCCGGTTCCGACGAGTGACCGCCCGAGTGCTCTTTTGGATGTGGCCCGTACCATTCCCGTGTGAGCCTCCACATCTACGACACGGCGAGCCGGAGCATGCGGGAGTTCCACCCGCAGGTCAACGGAACGGCGTCGATCTACGTGTGTGGGGCGACCGTGCAGGGCATCCCGCACATCGGCCACGTCCGCAGCGGCCTGAACTTCGACGTCCTGCGTCGTTGGCTGGCGCGCGACGGTGCCGACGTGACGCTGGTCCGCAACGTCACCGACATCGACGACAAGATCCTCACCAAGGCCGCCGAGCACGACCGGCCGTGGTGGGAGTGGGCGTACACGCACGAGCGCGCCTTCGAGGACGCCTACGACGCGCTGGGCTGCCTGCCGCCGTCGTACGCGCCGCGCGCCACCGGGCACGTCACGCAGATGGTCGAGCTGATGCAGCGGCTGATCGACAAGGGCCACGCCTACGACGTCGACGGCGACGTCTACTTCGACGTGCGCTCGTTCCCCGAGTACGGCGCGCTGTCCGGGCGCAAGCTCGACGAGCAGCAGCAGGGCGAGACCGATGTCCGCGGCAAGCGCGACCCGCGCGACTTCACGTTGTGGAAGGCCGCGAAGCCCGGCGAGCCGTCCTGGCCGACGCCGTGGGGCAACGGCAGGCCCGGCTGGCACCTGGAGTGCTCGGCGATGGCCACGACGTACCTCGGCAGCACGTTCGACATCCACGGCGGCGGGCTCGACCTGATCTTCCCGCACCACGAGAACGAGCAGGCCCAGTCGCGCGCGGCCGGTGACGGCTTCGCGAACTACTGGATGCACAACTACTGGGTCACGATGTCCGGCGAGAAGATGGCCAAGTCGCTGGGCAACACCGTGTCCATCCCCGCGATGCTCGACAAGGTCCGCGCGCAGGAGCTGCGGTACTACCTGGTGGCGCCGCACTACCGCTCGCACATCGAGTACTCGGAGGCGGCGCTGCAGGAGGCGGTGACGTCCTACGGGCGCGTCGAGTCGTTCCTGCGCCGCACCGTCGAGCGGGTCGGCCCGGTCGAGCTGCGCGGTGAGATGTGCCCCGACTTCGTCGTCGCGATGGACAACGACCTGAACACCCCCCAGGCCGTGGCCGCGCTGCACAACAAGGTGCGGCAGGGGAACACGGCGCTCGCCGACGGCGACCACGACGCGGCCCGTGAAGCCGCCGAGTGCGTCCGCCGCATGGCCGACATCCTCGGCGTCGACCCGTTGTCGCCGAAGTGGAACGACGTCTCGGCTGCCGACCTCGGCATGCGACAGGCGTTGACCACGCTCGTGGATCGGCTGCTCGTCGAGCGCCAGGAAGCCCGCAAGAGCAGGGACTTCGCGCGTGCTGACGCGTTGCGCGACTCGCTGCTGGACGCGGGCATCGCCGTCGAGGACACCCCCGACGGTCCGCAGTGGACTTTGAAGGACGACTGACTTCCGTGGCTGGCAACTCCAAGCGCAAGGGCGCGATGCGCAATCCGGGCTCGAAGAAGGGCGCGGTCGTCGGCTCCGGCGGGCAGAAGTCCAAGGGGCTGCAGGGCAAGGGCCCGACCCCCAAGGCGTCGGACCGCCCGAACCACCCCGCGTACAAGCGGGCCAAGGCCGTCGCGAAGACCGAGGCGGTCAAGCAGCAGCGGCGCCAGAAGACCGAGAAGGCCCAGGCCGAGACCGTGGCGGGCCGCAACCCCGTCGTGGAGTGCCTGCGCGCGGGCACGCCGGCGACGGCGCTGTACGTGGCGCTGGGCATCGACGCGGACGACCGCGTGGCCGAGGCCGTGCGCCTGGCCGCCGACCGGGGCATCTCCGTGCTGGAGGTGGCCCGCGGCGAACTCGACCGGATCACCGGCGGGGCGATGCACCAGGGCCTCGGCCTGCAGGTGCCGCCGTTCGACTACGCCACGCCGAACGAGCTGCTCGAACTCGCCCAGCGCGCCGGCGAGCCGCCGTTGCTGGTGGCGCTGGACGGCGTGACGGACCCGCGCAACCTCGGTGCCGTCGTGCGGTCGGCCGCCGCGTTCGGTGCCCACGGCGTGGTGCTGCCGCAGCGGCGCAGCGCGTCGATGACGGCGGTCGCCTGGCGGACCAGCGCGGGCACGGCGGCCAAGCTGCCGATCGCGATGGCCACGAACCTCACCCGCACGCTGCGTGACTGGGCGGAGGCCGGCCTGATGATCGTCGGGCTGGACGCCGACGGCGACGTGGACGTCGACGGTCTGGACCTCGCGACCGGCCCGCTGGTCGTCGTGGTGGGCTCGGAGGGCCGCGGCCTCGGCCGTCTGGTGAAGGAGACCTGCGACCAGACCGTGTCGATCCCGATGGCCTCCGGCGTCGAGTCGCTCAACGCGTCCGTCGCGGCCGGTGTCGTGCTGGCCGAGGTCGCCCGGCGCCGCCGGATCGCGGCCAAGGCCTGACGATATCGGCTAGTTCGTGACGCTAACGGCGTCCATTCGCCGACGTTAGTGATCGTTTTCCTGTCCGCTGAACCGGTTTCGCCCAGCGGGCGGGGAAACGCCGATCTACCCTCTTGCCAAGGGCTTGCGGGTGACTGCCATGACAAACGGCGTGGCCCATTCCGCGGCACTCCCGAGCGCGGGTACGTTCTCCCGTGTTCGCCAATTGCCAGTTCTACAGGCAGGAGTCGGAGCGGGTTGGACCGGTTGGCCGAGCACCCCACACCCGTTTGGCACCGGTTGACACGGGGCGTGACCATTTGGGGTCCAATCAGGCGAATCCCAGGTCAACTGTGAAGAAGATCAGCCCCGCGTTTCGCTATTGTAACTACTTTAGGTAACTGGCCTGCTCCGTTTAGGTACACACTGTGGTAGGACAGACGTTGAACGGTCAGGCAGCTTCTACCGTGATTGTCGATAGAAATTGATTACCACCGGCGGGGGCGACGTGACTCGGCGTAGAGCGAATCAGGACGTGCTGATTCGCCGCGCGCGTGGCGCGGTGCTCCGAGGACCCGCATGACGACCCGCGGCGCTCTCCGCGAGCTCGTCGGTTTGCGTGAGTTCCGCGCCATGTGGATCGGTTCGACCGCTTCGACCGCCGGTGACCAACTCGCCGCCGTCGCATTGTCACTGCTCGTATTCGAGCGAACACATTCCGCAGCGTGGACGGCCCTCACCTGGTCGTTGACGCTCTTCCCACCCCTGATTTCGGGCCCGTTGCTCGGCTGGGTCGCCGACCGGTTCCCGCGACGCACGGTAATGGTGACGACGGCCTGGCTGCAGGCGGTGCTCATGGCCGCGATGGCCATTCCGGGCATGCCGCTCTGGGCCATGATCGTGCTGCTCGTGGTGGTCCTGGCGATCTCGTCGCCGTACCTCGCGGCCCAGGAGGCGAGCCTCCCGCACGTTCTCCCGCCACGCCGTTACGACGACGGCGTGGCGCTCTTCGGCACGTCCGTCGACATAGCTCAGATGGCGGGCCTCGCCGCCGCCGGCTTCCTGGTCGCCCGCACGAACCCCGGCGTGGCACTCATGATCAACGCCGGCACGTTCGCTCTGCTGGCGATCTTGGTGCAGGTGTCGGTGAAGCACCGTCCGGCCGCGGACCCGCTGGGCCGCAAGAAGAAGGACGACGAGCCGCGCGGCGCGCTGACGTTGATGGTGGCCGAGCCGCGGTTGCGGACCCTGCTGGGCGTCCGGCTGCTCGCGGGCCTCGCGATGGTCCCGGAAGGTCTCGCGGTCCCCCTCGCGGCAAGCCTGAACGCGGTGTGGGCGGTGGGCTTGATCCTCGCAATTGAACCCGCGGCGAACGTGCTGGGCGTGGCGCTGTTGTTCCGTCTCGTGCGAGATCCGGCAAAACGTGAACGGTTGATCGGTCCTCTTGCGATCCTGTCACTGGCACCATTGATCATGTTCGCGCTCAGGCCGAACCTGACGTGGACGATCGTTTTACTGGTGATTGCCGGTATCGGGGGCGCTTATCACACACCGGCTCGTTCGGCGTGGATGCGGCTGCTGCCCGATGAGTACCGAGGAAGGGCTTATGGCATTGGGCGCGCTGCGTTGCGCTCGAGCCAGGGCGGAGGAATGGCGCTGGCCGGTGTCGTCGCCCATTCGATCGGCTCGGTGACGGCCACGATCGCGGGAGCGGGAGGTGTCGGGCTGCTGCTGGCGACGCAAGCCACCATCGCCTGGCGACGCGCACGCGGTCGCAACGACACGAAGGCGGTGGCAATCTGAAACAGAACGGTCACCAATAGCGATATCCGTACCAGGGGCACCTGATGATCTAGAGGTGCGATTGAAGTCGGGTCGCGAAGAGAGAGGCGGCGTCAGAAGTCACGGTTGCACATGGAAGGCACCTCCTCGTTGCAACGAGCGGCAGCGCGGTAGGTCTACGACCTGGTCAGCGGCGGCTTTGCTCATGATGTGCCATGAGCGTAGGGGGTCGTGGTGAAGAACAGTTTGACTGATCGCAGGCGATCGCGGGCACTCGGCTTGACTCCGATTCGCAACTGGGACCTTTGGACCGTTGCGCCTAGTGCGATCGCGTACTTTTTCGTGCTCGAAGCGGCCGTGATCGTAGCCTCCATTTGGCTCCTCACGAAGCTCACGTCCGTCTCGACCTCGGACTGGCTCCGCTTCGGCGCGCTCATCGCCGCGATCACAATTCACCTGACCGTGGTACGCAGAGCGGAAGAGGCCCGCCGCAACGAGGCCTCCGGCCCCCACATCGACCTCACCTCGGTGTGGACCTTCGCCGCAGCCGTAGCTCTTCCGGGTGGTCTTGCCGTGATCGCCACGATCTGGATGCGCATCCTGATCCAGCCGATCGCCCGCCGCCAGCCGTACCGCTTCGTCTTCGGCACCGCCTCGATGCTCGCCTCGACCCTGCTCTCCTGGGCGCTGGTCCACCTTTCGGGTGTATCTCTCGCAGCGACCGGCAACGTCCCGACCGACCTGGGCCTGGTCCTGGTCCTCGCCATCACCGCCGTCCTCTACTGGTTCGTGCAGGTGATGACCGTCGCGGTCGCCTTCAAGATCGTCACCCCGAACTCGAAGGTCCTGGACTTCCTCGGCTCCAAGATCGACAACATGCTGGAGATGAGCACCCTCGGCGCCGGCGCCATGCTCGGCATGCTCATGACCTCCCACTGGGTGGGCCCGCTGCTCCTGGTAGTGCCGGTGATCCTCGTGAACGCCCTGCTCTCCCGCGCAGGCGAACGCCGAGCCCACCTGGAACGCCTGCTGCGCGAACAGGAACAGCTCCACCAACGCCTCGCCGCAGACGCCCACACCGACTACCGAACGGGCCTGCTGAACACCAACGGCCTGGCCGAATACGCAGGCCGCCTGGCCGAACGCTGCCGAATCGACGGCGAACCGATGACCGTCCTGGTCATCGACCTGGACCACTTCAAGCGCATCAACGACACCTGGGGCCACCCGGCCGGCAACGCGGTCCTGGCCGAAGTGGGCCGAATCCTGCGCGAAAAGCTCCGCCCGGGCGACGTGGCGGGCCGCGACGGCGGCGAGGAGTTCGTAGTAGCCCTGAAGGACACCCCGGTGGCCCAGGGCGTGACCATCGCCGAACGCATCCGCGAGGCCATCGGCAACCTGGCCGTCCCGACCACCGACAAGCACCGCAACGTGGTCACCCTCTACGGCCGCGAAACCCAGCCCCAGGAACCAGAAGGCGAATCCCTGCAGGCGATCTCGGCCTCGATCGGCGTGGCGGTGATCCCGGACAACGGCCCGGACATGGCCACCGCCCAGCACTCCGCAGACGCCGCGCTCTACAAGGCCAAGGAAAACGGCCGCAACCAGGTCCGCGTGGCAGGCCTGGACATCCCGCCGCGCCTGATGCCGGCCCCACGCCAGGACGACATCACCAAGCCGATCACGTCCCGCACCGCCTGACGCCACGCTGCCGCAGGGGTCCCCTTGAGTTTCGGCTCCCCCGCGACCAAACGTACCGAGCGGGTCTGACACTGAGCAAAACCACGCACGCACGCACCTCAACCGCGCGCTGATCATCCGCGAAGGCGAAGCCGAGCCGTCTTTCCACACGAACCCGGTGGGGTGGTCCCGTCACACCGCGACCAAACCAAGCAACCGGCGTGCCATCTACCCGCGTGCGGCGCTGGCCGGTCGTTGATCAGATTGGCGGGGTCCGGGGCGCAGCCCCGAAAGCCCAACGCAAGCCGACCACCCGCGTCACCCCAACGCCATCCGCGCATACGCCCGAACATCGGCGTCAGAGTCCCCCAGCGCCCTCTTCAACGCCAAAACAACCCCAGCATCCTCACCCCACCGCCCCAAAGCCCGAACCGCAGCCTTCCGAACGTCCAAATTGGAATCCGACAACAGCCCGACCACCACCTCCGACTCCCCAGCAGCCCAAGCCACCCCGACCCGAACCTCCCAAGCCGGATCCGAAACCAGCTCC
The DNA here is from genome assembly GCF_053601075.1 of Lentzea sp. NPDC004789. Lineage (NCBI taxonomy): Bacteria > Bacillati > Actinomycetota > Actinomycetes > Pseudonocardiales > Pseudonocardiaceae > Lentzea > Lentzea sp. NPDC004789. The sequence goes on from NZ_JBSGBE010000017.1 coordinate 88,905, forward strand.
CCAGCCCGAGCCACCAACCCGGCAGGCCACCCGATCCGAGGCGCAGCCTCCAACGCCGCCGCCCGCACCAGCGAATCCGAATCCCGGCTCAACGCGACCAGCACGTCGACATCCCGAATCCCCCGAGCGACCTGCACCCGAACCTCACGAGCAGGATCCGCGGCCGCCGAAGCCAACAGCCCGTCCTCCCCCAAAGCCACCAGCCCGCGAACCGCAGCCAACCGAACCTCGACATCCTCAGACGAAAGCCCAGCCGCATAAACCGAGGCCGTACCGAGCTTCAACGCCCACAACACCTCCAGAGCCACCGCCCGAGCCGGCGACAACTCCAGCGCCTCCCGCAAAGCATCAGAGGCCGGCACGACCTCGACCAACTCCCGCAGCCCGGCCGCGGCGACGTCCCGAACCCCGTCGTCAGCCATGGCCCGCACCAACGCGAACTCGAACCCCGCAGGCACAACCTCGGTCAACACCGAAACCGCCGCCCGCCGCACGGTCACGTCCGCATCCAGGAGATACGGCTCCAACACCTCCAACGAAGGCTGAGCCTCGACCAACCCCAGAACCTCAAGCACCCGCGCAGACTCCACCGCCACCGCATCGGCAACCGACTCGACCGCAGAAGCAGCAACCGAAGCCGACCGCACCCCGAGGAACTCAACCGACCCGGCCCGATGCGGCACCCCGTCCACCGGCACCACATAAGGCGAAACCGGCCGCTTGATGAACTCCATCTCCCCGCGCGCGTTCTTCCGCAGGTTCAGGTGATGGAACCACCGCGAATCGTCACGCTCCGGAAGATCCACGCGCGAGTGGTACAGCCCCCACCGCGACTCGTCGCGCATCAACGACGAGGCCGCCGCCATCTCCGCGCAGTCCCGGATGAACGAAACCTCCACGCACCGCATCAGTTCGTGCGGCGACCGCGCCCCCATCTCGGCGATCTCCGCCGACATCCGGTCGAAGGCCTCCAGCGCCAACGACAGTTTCGTCGCGGTCTTGGGCGGAGCGACGTAGTCGTTCACGAACCGGCGCAGCTTGTACTCGACCTGAGGCTGCGGCGGCCCGTCCGGCTGCCGAGAATGCCGGTAGATCAACTCCGACGCCTCCGCCACCTGATTGGCGGGCAACGGCAATCCGGGCACGAAGTGCGAGGAAGCGTGCGCCCCGGCCAAATCACCGAACACGAACGCGCCGATCATGTAGTTGTGCGGCACGCAAGCGAGATCGCCGGCCGCGTACAGGCCGGGCACGGTCGTCAGGCCGTTCTCGTCCACCCAGACGCCGGAAGCGGAGTGCCCACCGCACAAGCCGATCTCCGAGATGTGCATCTCGATGTCGTGCGTCCGGTAGTCGTGCCCGCGTCCACTGTGGAAAGTCCCGCGGGAGGGCCGCTCGGTCGAGTGGAGGATCCCCTCCAACGCCGAGATCGACTCCTCCGGCAGGTGCGTGGTCTTCAGGTAGATCGGCCCGCGGGCGGACGCGATCTCCGAGGCGACCTCGGCCATCATCTGCCCGGACCAGTAGTCGCAGTCGACGAACCGCTCCCCCAGCGCGTTGACCTGGTACGCCCCGAAAGGATTGCCCACGTACGCGCAAGCGGGCCCGTTGTAGTCCTTGATCAGCGGGTTGATCTGGAAGCACTCGATCCCGGACAGCTCGGCCCCGGCGTGGTACGCCATCGAGTAGCCGTCACCGGCGTTGGTCGGGTTCTCGTAAGTCCCGTACAGGTAGCCGGAAGCCGGCAGTCCGAGCCGCCCGGAAGCACCGGTGGCCAGCACCACGGCACCGGCGGACACGGTCACGAACTCGCCGGTGCGCGTGTTGAAGCCGGCCGCGCCGACGGCACGTCCTTCGGACACCAGCACCCGCACCGGCATCACCCGGTTCTCGATGCGCAGGCGCTCGCGCAGCCGCCGTTCGCGCATCACCCGGTACAGGACCTTCTTGACGTCCTTGCCCTCGGGCATCGGCAGCACGTAGGAACCGGACCGGTGCACCTGGCGGACGTTGTACTCGCCGAACGAGTCCTTCTCGAACTTCACGCCGTAACGCTCAAGCCGTTGCACCATCTCGAAGCCACGCGTCGCGGTCTGCATGATCGTGCGCTGGTCGACGATCCCGTCGTTGGCGCGGGTGATCTCGGCGACGTAGTCCTCCGGGCGGGCCTTGCCGGGGATGACGGCGTTGTTGACACCGTCCATGCCCATGGCCAACGCGCCGGAGTGGCGCACGTGCGCCTTCTCCAGCAGCAGCACGGACCGTCCGGCCTCGGCCGCGGTGATCGCGGCCATCGAACCGGCGGTGCCGCCGCCGATGACCAGCACGTCGCAGGACAGCTCAACAGTCATGCCTTCACCGCCGCCAGGATCGCGTCGCGCCGGCGTTCGACCTCGCCGGCGCCGAGGACGACCACGCGGTCGCCCAGCAGCACGGCCTCGTCGACGTCGTGCGTGACGAACAGGGTTGTGGTGCCGGACAGCACCTCGGTCACCAGTTGTTGCATCGACGAACGCGTCTGGGCGTCCAATGCGCCGAACGGCTCGTCCATCAGCACGACGGACGGCTGCTGGGCCAGCGTCCGCGCCAGCTGCACGCGTTGACGCATGCCGCCCGACAGCTCCCGCGGCAGGTAGCCCTCGAAGCCCGCCAGTCCGACGCGGTCCAGCCACTCCATCGCTCGGGCACGCCGGAGCGAGCGCGGAACCCCTTGCAGGGCAAGCGGAAGCTCCACGTTGCGCAGAGCAGTGCGCCACGGCAGCAGGCCGTCCTCCTGGAACACCAGCGCCCGGTCGCGCGACGGCCCGCGCACGGCCACGCCGTCCACGGAAATGGCGCCGGAAAAGGGAATCAGGCCCGCCACCGCCCGCAGCAGGGTCGACTTGCCGCAGCCCGAAGGCCCCGCGACCACCACGAACTCGCCGGACGAGACGGCCAGGGAGAAGTCGGCCAACACCGCGGACCGGCCGTAGCCGACGGTCAGTGAACGCACGCTCAGGCTCATCGCAGGGCCTCCCGCGGCAACCACCGCGTGACGCGGCGACCGAGCAGTTCGACAGCGGCGGAGGTCAGGTAGCCGAGCAGGCCGATGGTGACCATGCCGACGATCACGCCGGGGTAGTCGACGACCGTGTAGGCCTGCCAGGTGCGGTAGCCGATGCCGAACTGGCCGGAGATCATCTCGGCCGAGATCACGCAGATCCACGCCACGCCCATGCCGACCGACAGGCCGCCGAACACGCCGGGCAACGTGCCGGGCAGCACCACGCGGAACAGCACCTGCCACCGCGAGCCGCCCATCGTGCGGACCGCGTCCTCCCAGATCGTCGGCAGCGCGCGCACGGCGTGCCGCGTCGAGACCAGGATCGGGAAGAACGCCGCGATGAAGGTGATGAACACGATCCCCTGCTCATCGGTCGGGAACAGCAGGATCGCGATCGGCACCAGCGCGATCGCCGGGATCGGCCGGACGACCTCCAACGGCGGCCGCAGCACGTCGCCGAGCCACGCCGAGCGCGCGATCACCACGCCCAGCGCGATGCCCAGGACCGCGGCCAGCAGGAAGCCCGTCATGATCCGCGCCAGGCTGTTGCCCAGGTCGTGGTAGTACTCCGCGGCGCCGACCTGCACCGCGAACCGCCGGGCCACCTCGACGACCGTCGGCAGCTGGTCGAACCGCAGCCACGCCCGCACGTTCGACGCCGTCAGCACCTGCCACAGCACCAGGCCGGCCGCCAGCGAACCGATCCGCAACACCCAGCGCATCACTTGCCCGCCAAGGAGAGCGCCTGCTGGAACGTCAGGACGGCACCGCGTTTCGCGGCGGCGGCCTCGGTCGTGAACGGCAGCAGGTCCGCGCCGGACCGCACCCAGAACGCGTGGTCGGCGAACCACCGCGTGCCCGTCTCGGTGTCCGGCACGTACCCGGCGCGCAGCTTCTGGCCGCTGGAGTTCACCAGCTTCAGCAACGCCGTCGGTGAAGCCACGGCCTGCGGCGCGGCACCCTCGAACCACGCCTCGCTCGCGACCTTCGGGTCACCGCCGAGCGACGCCGGGTTCGTCAGGTCCTCGGTCGACGCCACGACGTCCTTCAACGGCCTGTCGTCGATGAACCTGTCCACGTCGAGCTCGTCGATGTTGCCGATCGACTTGAGGAACGGCACATCGTCCTGCAAAGCCTTGCGCAGCACCGACTTGAGCGACAGGTCGAACGTCGCGATGCCGTTCGGCCCGTTGTAGAGGTACACGACCTCGACGGGCAGGGACGTCGCCCGAGCGACGATCTCCGCCGCTTCAAGAGGCTTCTCGTGCAAGAACTTCGTCGCGTCGAGCTGCGCCCGCAGGAACTCGCGCAACACCTCGGGCTGTTGTTGCGCAAAGGGATTGCGCACCACGGTCCCGTGCAACGTCGGCAGGTTCAGCGCCGCACCGTCGTACAGCAGCTTGGCCTGGTTCGCGAACACCAGCGCACCTGGCCACGCCACGAACTGCGCCAACGCCGCGACGTTCCCGGACTGCAGCGCCGAGGCGCCCACCGACGGCTGCTGGTTCTCCACGGTCACCTTGGTGTCGCCCAACGCGCGCACCAGCGTCCCGTGGCCGGCGGACCCGACGCTCGCCGACACCTTCTGCCCGGCCAGGTCCGCCAGCGTGCGAGCGGACGAGCTGGGCGGCACCACGACCATGTTCAGCGCGCCGCGGGCGTTGTACCCGGTCACCGCGACCATCCGGGTGCCCTCGTCGCCCTGCTTCTGCGTGCGCGAACCGTTGATCAGCAACGGGAAGTCGCCCATCGACCCGATGTCGATCTTCCCCGCGATCATCTGCGCGGTGATCGGCGCGCCGGTGTCGTAGTCCTGCCACGTCACCTTGTAGGTCTTGCCGGTCTTCTTGCCGAGCTCGGCCAGCCGCTGCTCGAAGAAGCCCTTGTCCTTCAGCAACGTCCCGGCGGTGACCGTGTTGATGGTCTTCGACTGGTAGCCGATCACCACCGGGACCTCCGCACCCGAAGCCGCCTCGCCCGTGCCGCACGCGGCGAGCAGAAGAACAGAGGCCAGCAAATAGCGCTTCACGAATCTTCCTCTCACCGCAGGAGGTAGGGCATGTTGATGGTCACGGCGCCCGTTGGGCAGCGAGCTGCACAAGGACCGCAGTACCAGCATTCGTCGACGTGCATGTAGGCCTTGCCGGACTCCGGGTTGATGGCCAGCGAGTCGAGCGGGCACATGTCAACGCACAGCCGACAGCCGTCAATGCACTTGGATTCATCGATGGTCACCGGTACGTCGGCACGGTTGTTGACCAGAGCCATGACTCAACTCCAGGTGAATGTGTTGGGAAATGTTCAGCGACAGATTTCGGCGCGCATGGTGAGGCGATCGCCGCGCATGCGGATGAACTCCAGATCGACCGGCCGCCCGGTCGCGAAATGACTCAGCCGTTCCACGACCATCAGCGCCGCCCCGCGCGGCACCTCCAGCACGGTCGCGGAGTGCAGGTCGGCGTTGACCGCTTCGAGCGCCACCGACGCCGTCCCGAGCCGCTGCCCGGACGTCTGCTCGATCAACGAGAAGATGTCGCGGTGGACGAGGTCCTGGTCCAGCAGCGGTTCGCCGACGTCCAGCGCGAGATAGGTGAGGTCCAGCGACAACGGCAGCCCGTTCAGCCGCCGCAACCGCTCGACGTAGACCACCGAGGAGTCGGACGGGAGCTGCAACCGTTGCGCGACAACGGAAGGCGCCCGGATCACGGTCGCCGCCCGCACGTCGTTGGTGATCTGCCCGTGTTCGTGCAGGGTTTCCGCGAGGCCCATCAACTGGTTCAGCCCGTGTTCGACCTTGTCCGCCACGACCACCGTGCCGACGCCGGGCACGCGGTCGATGAGGCCTTCTTCGCGCAGCAGTTCCAACGCCTCGCGAATGCTGTTGCGCGACACGGAGAACTCGGCGGCGAGAAAGCGTTCGTCGGGCAGCACGCCGTTGGGAAAGGCACGGCGCACCACCTGCTGACGGATTACGTCGGCGGCCTGCCGCGCCCGGTCGGCGCGCAACCGCCGCTCGGATCGCGGGCTGCTGCTCATGGCCCACAGCATGGACGGAGAAAGAGGATCAGTTTGTTACGGGCGTGTTACGCCACCTGGTCAGCGCGCCAAGCAGGGAAAAGACCGCAGCTACGCCAGTCCATCAGGTGGAACGGCGCTGAACGGCCCCAATACCTCGGCATACGAGGTATATCACGAAGCTCACCGCCGTGACGAGAGCGGAAACCGGAAGCCCTGGTTGCAGCGACAGAAGAATGCCGCCGACCGCCGCCGTCTCCGCGAAAACGACGGAAAGAAGGGTCGCGCGCAAAGGTGAGGCGGTGATGCGCATGGCGGCCGCGGCCGGCGTGATCATCAACGCCAGCACCAGCAGCGCGCCGACGACCTGCACGCTCAGCGCGGTCGCGACACCGACCAGCACCGCGAACACGATGGACAGCGAGCGCACCGGAACGCCGCGCGAGATCGCCACGTCCGGATCGACCGAGGCGAAGAACAGCGGCCGGTAGATGAACGCGAGCACGGCCAGCACCGCGATCGCCGACACCACCAGCAGCTTCAGGTCCGTCGAGTCGACGCCGACGATCTGCCCGGTCAGCAGCCCGAACTTGTTCTTCGAACGTCCTTTGTAGAGCGACAGCATGAGGATGCCCATGCCGAGCCCGAACGCCAGGATCGCGCCGATCACCGAGTCGCGGTCGCTCTCCCGCCGCGACAGCACGCCGAGGAGCACGGCGGCGATGATCGACCCTGCCAGCGCGCCGTAGCCGACGCCGATGCCGAGCAGCAGGGCCGCCGCGCCACCGGTGAACGCGAGCTCGCTCGTGCCGTGCACCGCGAACGCCATCTTGCGGGTGACGATGAACGGGCCGAGCACGCCGGCGACGAGACCGAGCACCGCGGCCGCGATCAACGCGGTCTGCACGAAGTCGATCTCCAGCAGGTCGAAGATCGTCACGACGCGGCCTCCGCCGTGAGGTGGTGGGTCTGCTCCTCGCAGGCGCCCGCGCCGACGACGAGGATCTGGTCGCGCACGCGCACCACCTCGACCGGCGTCCGGTACAGCTCGGACAGGGTGCGGGAGTTCATGACCTCTTCCGGCGTGCCGACGCGGAACCTGCCGCCCACCAGGTACAGCACCCGGTCCACCAGCGGCAGCACCGGGTTGAGCTCGTGCGTCACGAACAGCACGGCGGTGCCGGCCTCCCGCCGCCGCTTGTCGATCAGCTCGCTGACCACCCGCTGGTTCGCGAGGTCCAGCGACAGCAGCGGTTCGTCGCAGAGCATCACCGCCGGGTCGCCGACGAGCGCCTGCGCGACGCGCAACCGCTGCTGCTCGCCACCGGACAGCAGGCCGATCGGCTCGTCCGCGTACCGCGTGGCGCCGACGGCCTCGATGGCCGCGTCGACCCGGATCCTGCGCTCCCGGCGGTGGCGCAGGCCGAGGCCCCAGCGGTAGCCGTCGAGGCCGAGACCGACGAGGTCGCGGCCGCGCAACGTCATCGACTGGTCGAGCGCTCGCTGCTGCGGGATGTAGCCGACGGCCTCCTTGCCACCGGCGACCGTCACCGTGCCCGACGACAGCGGCTGCAACCCGAGCAGCACCCTCATCAGGCTGGTCTTGCCCGACCCGTTCGGACCGAGGACCGCGAGGAACTCACCGGGCTCGACGTCGAGGTCGAGCCCGTCCCACAGCACTCGGTCGGCGTAGGACAGCCGGGCACCGCGCAGCGAGATCGCGGTCATGCCTTCAGCGCCTGCGAAAGCGCGTTCACCTGCTTGCTCATCCAGTCAAGGTAGCCGGTCGCACCTTCGGGCAGGGTCTCGGTGACCGCGACGACCGGCACGCCCGCCGTCTTGGCCTTCTCGACGAGCTGCTTGGTGACCTGGTTCTCGGTCTGGGTGTTGTCGACCAGCACGTTGGCCTGCTTGCCCTCGACCAGCTGGTTGATCGACGCCAGTGCGGCGGCCGGCACGTCCGACTCCTCCTCGACGGCCTTGCTGAACGCCTCGGGGGTCACGTCCTCGGCACCGGTCGAGTCGAGCAGGTAGTGGGCGATCGGCTCGGTGGCGACGACCTTCTTGCCCTTGCCGATGCCGTCGACCTTCTTCTCCAGCTCCTCCAGCTTGGCGGTGAACTGCTGGGTGTTGCTCTCGAAGGCCGTCTTCTTGTCCGGCTTGACGGCGCCCAGCTCGTTCGCGGCCGCCTCGGCCACCGCGCGCACGGTCTCGAAGTCGTACCAGACGTGCTCGTTGTCGTCCTTGTCGTGCTTGCGCAGCGGGAACGCCTCGATCTTCTTCTGGGCGTCGCCGGTGATCAGCTTGGCGAAGAAGTCGTCGTAGCCGCCGCCGTTGAACACGACCAGCTTGGCGTCCTTGACCAGCGCGGCGTCCGCGGGCTTGCTCTCGTACGAGTGCGGGTCCGCGCTCGGGTCGTCCAGCAGCGCCTTGACGTCGACCTCGTCACCACCGACCGCCTTGAGCACGCTGCCCCAGACGTTGGTGGACGCGACGATCTTGATCTTGCCGCCGTCCGCCGAGGGCGTGCTCGTCGTACCGCAGGCAGCAAGGCTCACGACCGCAAGTGCGCCCACCAGGAGGTTGCGGAGAGTCATCACACGTACCTCGATCAGGTAATGGAAACCGTTGTCGAGTTCAGTTTAGAACACGAAAAAGCCCCCGGCGGTCACGCCGGGGGCTTTCAGGTGTGACTCACGCCTCCAGGCGCTCGCCCGACTCGGGGTGGAACAGGTGAATCTCGCTGTGGTCGCGGACGGCGACCTTGACGTGCTGGCCCAGGGTCGGCGGCGTGCGGCCGTCGACGCGGACCACGAAGCGCTGCGACGAGTCGCCGATCTTCACGGCACCGTGCACGAGCGCGTCGGCACCGAGCTCCTCGACCAGCTCGACGACCATCTCCATGCCCTCTTCACCCGACGGCACGATGCCGAGCGCCTCCGGGCGGATGCCGAAGGTGACCTCGTCCAGGCCACCGGCCGCGTCCAGCGCGGCACGGGACAGCGGCACGATGATGCCGTCGAGCTTCGCGCCCTCGGACGTGATCGGCACGGTCTTGAGGTTCATGGCCGGCGAACCGATGAACCCGGCGACGAACGCGTTGGCCGGGCGGTCGTACAGCGCGCGAGGCGTGTCGCACTGCTGCAGCAGACCGTCCTTGAGCACCGCCACGCGGTGACCCATCGTCATGGCCTCGACCTGGTCGTGCGTGACGTAGATCGTCGTGGTGCCGAGCCGCTGCTGCAGCGCCGCGATGTTCGCGCGGGTCTCGACGCGCAGCTTCGCGTCCAGGTTGGACAGCGGCTCGTCCATGAGGAACACGCTGGGCTCACGCACGATGGCGCGCCCCATGGCGACACGCTGCCGCTGACCACCGGACAGCGCCTTCGGCTTGCGGTCCAGGTACTTGGTCAGGTCGAGCATCTTGGCGGCCTCGTCGACCTTGGCCTTGATCTCGGTCTTGTTGACACCGCGCAGCTTGAGCGCGAAACCCATGTTCTCCGCGACCGTCATGTGCGGGTAGAGCGCGTACGACTGGAACACCATGGCGATGTCCCGGCCCTTCGGCGGCACGTTCGTGACGTCCTTGCCACCGATGTGGATGGCGCCCTCGTCGACGTCCTCGAGGCCCGCGAGCATGCGCAGCGCGGTCGACTTGCCGGAACCGGACGGACCGACCAGCACCAGGAACTCGCCGTCGCTCACCTCGAGAGAGAGCTCGTCGACGGCACGGACCGGCGGGTTGCCGGAGAAGACCCGCGACGCCTTGACGTAGGACACCTCAGCCATGTGACGCACCTTTCACCCTTGTCTGGGCGCGACGTTAGGCATTGCAAGCGCTTACGGGAACAGACGTAAGCGCTTACGTTTCAGAAGGCCTCCGCGTTGCGGGCCGCCCAGTCGGCGAACCGGGTGGCCGCGCGTCCCGTCACCTGCTCCACACGGCCGCTGACCTGCTGCTCCTCCGGCGTCGGCGAACCGAGAATGGTCAGCGTCCCGTCCACCACGGGCGGCGGCATGAACTGCAGCATCTGCTCGCGAGCCTCCTCAACGGACAGCTCGACGAACGGCAGCGAAAGCACCTCCGCCCGTTGCCGCGGGGTCATCGCCTCCGGGCCGGTCAACACGTACGTCCGCCCCTCGTGACCTCCCTGCAGCGCCACCGCCGCCACGGCGGCGATGTCCGCGGGATCGACGAACGGCAGCGCCACGTCCGCGAACGGCGCCGCGGCCACCCCGCCGGCCCACGCGTAGGCGTTGGTGAAGAACCCGCTCGGCCGCAGGATCGTCCACTCCAGACTCGACTGCCGCACGGCCTCCTCGAACGACGCCAGCCGCGAGTGCGGAATCATGCCCGGCCGCGTCCCGGCGCCCTGCGACGACAGCAGCACGACCCGCCGCACCCCACCGGCCTTGGCCACGTCCAGCAGGGCGGCGATGTCCGTGTCCGGTCCGAGCAGATCACCGCCGAACAGCAGGAACAACGCCTCAGCGCCGTCCAGCACCGGTTCCAGCGAAGCGGGACGCGTCAGGTCCACCTCCGGCCGCGACACCCCACGAGCCTTGTCCCCCAACAACTCCATCAGCGGGCGTCCCACGTTGCCGGTAGCCCCGGTCACCACGATCACGAGCTTCTCCTCAGTCGTTGCTTCGGTATCCCGAGGAAAGCTAACATCGTGAAGTTAGTAGGTACCTAGAGGAAAGTGACTATCCATGGAGCCGGAGCTGGCCTGCCCGATCGCCCCGGTCGTCGACCTGGTCTTCAGCCGCTGGACGACACCGATCCTCTGGACGCTGAACGAATACGGCCGCCAACGGTTCGTGGAGCTGGAACGCAGGATCGGCACCATCACGCCGAAAGTGCTCACGCAACGGTTGCGGCAACTGGAGAGAGACGGCCTGATCACCAGGACCTACCACCCGGAGGTTCCTCCACGGGTGGAGTACGAGATCAGCGAGCTGGGGCGCAGCCTCGCGCCGATCTTCCACAACCTCGCCGAGTGGTCGAAGCGCAACCTGGCCGAGGTGGACCGGGCCAGGCTGCGCTACGACGGGAACTAGCCCTTCACGGCACCGGACGACAGCCCGGTCACCAGGAATCGCTGCACCAGGTAGAACACGATCACGGCGGGGATGGCGACCAGGATGGACGCCGCCGCGAGGTGACCCCACTCGGTCCGGTTCTGCTGCACGAACACCTGCAGGCCGACCGCGAGCGTCTTCGAGTCGTCCGCCGCCGACAGGAACGCGGACGCGAACGCCACCTCGCCCCACGCCGTCAGGAACGCGTAGAACGACGTGACCGCCAGGCCCGGCTTGGCCAGCGGCATGACCAGCCGCCAGAACACGCCGAACGGCGACAGCCCGTCCACGCGGCCGGCTTCGTCGATGTCCGTCGGGATCGTGTCGAAGTAGCCCTTGAGCATGTAGGTGCAGAACGGCACCGCGGTCGTGCAGTACACGAGCACGAGGCCGATCGACGTTCCCTGCAGCCCCAACGCGATGAGGATGTTGTACAGCGGCACGATCAGCACCGCGAACGGGAACATCTGCACGACGAGGAACGACATCAGCAGCGATCGCTTGCCGGGGAACCGGAAGCGCGACGCCGCGTAGCCCGTCGTCGCGGACAGGAACACCGCGATGACCGTCGTCAGCAGCGCGATCAGCACCGAGTTGCCGAACCAGGTCAGGAACGCGCCCTTCTCGCCGCCCAGGATCCGCGTGTAGTTGTCCAAAGAGGACTCGTTGAACAGCTTCGGCGTGGTCTCCACCGCGCGGGCGTCCGGCTTGAAGGACGTGACGAGCACCCAGAAGACCGGGAACACCGCGATCACGGACGCGACGATCAACGCCGCGTGCAGGCCGACCGAGGCCAGGACCGAGCGGTCGCTGCGCTTCAGACGCTTGTCCGAAGCGCGCACCACCTGCAATGAGGAAGCGTCGAGCGTCATCACCACACCTCGCCTTGCTTGCGCAGCGCACGGCGGTAGACCGTGGCGAAGACCAACAACACGGAGAGGATGAGCACGCCGTAGGTCGACGCGACCGCGTAGTCACGTGAGGCGCCGGAGAAGAAGCGCTCGAACGCGTACGTGACGAGGATGCGGGTGTTCGGGTTCGGACCGGCGATCAGGTAGATCACCGGGAACATGTTGAACGTCCAGATGATGCCCAGCAGGACCACCGTCGACGACACCGAGCGCAGGCCCGGCAGCGTCACGTGGCGGAACCGCTGCCACGGCGTGGCGCCGTCCATCTCGGCGGCCTCGTACAGGTCACCGGGGATCGACTGCAGGCCGCCGAGCAGCGCGACCATCATGAACGGCACGCCCAGCCAGACGTTGACGACGATCACCGCGAACAGCGCCCAGTCGGACTGTCCCAGCCACACCGGGTCGGGCAGGCCTGCCGCGCGCAGCAGCTGGTTGATGATGCCGTACTGCGCGTTGAACATGTACTTCCACGCGAACGCGCTGATGAACGCGGGCACCGCCCACGGCAGGATCAGCAGGACGCGGTAGAGCGTGCGGCCCTTGACCTCGCGGTTGAGCAGCAGCGCCAGCCCGAGGCCGATCGTGTAGTGGAAGAACACGCACCCGAAGGTCCAGATCAGCGTCCGGACCAGCGTGCTCCAGAAAGCTCCGTACGAGGAGTCGCCGGACAGCACGTTCAGGTAGTTCTTGAAACCAACGCCCACGTACGTCGCCGGCCGGTCGAGCACCGGGTTCGCGATGTTGGCCTCGTTGATGTTGGTGAAGGTGAAGAACACGCCCTGGGCGAGCGGGTAGAGCACCAACACTGCGATGACCACCACGACCGGCAGGACCATCGCGTACGCGTACCAGTGCCGTTCCAAGAACCGGCGCACCGATCTCTCCCCTCCGACTAAGGGGTGGCCGGAGGCCCGGCCACCCCGGTCAGGAATCAGCCGATCGAGTACTCGGGAACGACGGTGTCCTTGTAGGCCTTGGCGACCTCGTCGAGCGCCGCCTTGGCCTCCTTCTTGCCGGCGAGGACGTCGGCGTAGGCGATCTTCAGCGGGTCGAACAGCTGGCCGCCCTCCGGGATCCACGGACGGGCGTGCGCGGCCTTGGCGACCGGCTCGAACGCGGACACGACGGCGTTGGCCTTCACGTCGGCGTTGGAGTACGCGGACTTGCGGGTCGGCAGCAGGCCGAGCTCCTTCGCGACCTGGGCCTGCGACTCGGCCGAGCTCATGCACTGGATGAACTTGACCGACGACTGCTTGGCCTTGGTGCCCTGGCGGATCACGTAGTCGTGGCCGCCGACGGGGGCGCTGCCCTTGCCCGCGCTGTCACCGGGAACCGGCGCGATGCCGAGGTTCGCCTTGTCGGTGAACGCGGTGCCCTTGAGGTAGTCGGCGACGGCCCACGGACCGTTGATGACCATCGCGGCGTCACCGGACGAGAACGCGGCCTGCATGTTCGCGTAGGAGTTCGTCGGGTCGAGCGCGGTCGTCGCGGCCTTGGCGTCGAGCAGGCCCTTGGCGGTCTGCAGCGCCTTCACGTTCTGGTCCGAGTTGACCACGATCTTCTTCGCGCCCGCGTCGACCAGGTCGCCGCCCGCGCCGTAGATGAACGGCAGCGCGTAGTAGGCGTCGTTGTTGAGGAAGAACGACTTCTCGCCGCCCAGCTTGGCGGCCGCGGCCTTGACCTCGTCCCACGTCTTCGGCGGCTCGACGCCGGCGTCGGCGAGCTTCTTCTTGTTGTAGAGCAGCGCGAGCGAGTCGGTGACCTGCGGGACGCCGTACGACTTGCCCTCGTACTTCGTCGAGCCCAGCGGGACCTCGAGGAAGTCGCTCGTGTCCTTGGCGAGGTCGGTGTCGCTCAGGTCGGCGACGAGGCCGTTCTTCGCGAGCTGCGCGACCCAGGCGACCTCGGAGCGGAAGACGTCCGGGCCCTGACCGCCCTGCGCGGCGGTCTTGTAGTTGTTGAGCGCCTGGTCGAACGCGACGGTCTCGGTCTTGACCTTGTAACCGCCCTTCGAGGCGCAGTCGTTCGCGATCTTGGTGAACACGGGGCTCTCGTTGGGGCCGCTGGTGTCCCAGAAGGTCACTTCGCCCGAGTCGGATCCGCTGCTGCTCGATCCACCGCCACCACAGGCGGTGAGCACGAGGGCGACACCCGTCGCCATGGCGGTCACGAGGGTTGTCCGTCGCATCGTTGCTGCCGTTCCCTCCAGCTGGGCCTCATCTCCCAGCGAGATGAGGGTGTTGCAAGGTTTTGCGAGAATGTTGCGGGCGATTTCACTACCCGAACCATGGTCAGGTCAAGATGTCGACCGTAACCAAGCCGTAACGACACCGTCTTGCAAACGCGCGTTGCAAAATTTTTCTAAGCGCGGCAAGCTTGCGCCGAACCGAGGTGACCAGGGAGGCAACGTGTCCGGACTGTCCGAGATCGCCAGGGCAGCCGGGGTGTCCATCTCGACCGTCAGCCGTGTGCTCAACAGGCGCGCAGGTGTGAACGAGGAGACTCGGCAGCGGGTGCTGTCGGTGCTCGCGGAGATGCCCTACACCCCGCGCGGCCTCGGTGCGCTGCAACGCACCGGCGTGATCGGCCTGCTCGTGCCGGAGCTCTCGAACCCGGTGTTCCCCGCGTTCGCCGAGGCGCTGGAGACGCGGGCCGCCCGCCTCGGCTACTCATCGCTGCTGTGCAACACCCGCAGCGGCGCGCCGATGGGCGAGGAGGAGTACGTGCGGATGCTCCTGGCCCGCGGGGTCGAGGGCATGGTGTTCGTGTCACCGGAGATCACCAACGTCGAGGTGCCGCTCGGTCAGGCGCCGCAGCCGAGCTACTACGCGAAGCTCCTCGCGGACGGCGTCCACATGGTCTTCCTGAACGGTGCCACGCCCGCGCTGGACGTGCCCGACGTGACGGTGGACGAGCAGCTCGCGGGCTACACGGCCACCAAGCACCTGATCGAACTGGGGCACGCGCGGATCGGGTTCGTCTCGGGTCCGGCGCGCTCTCTGCCCTCACGGTTGAAGCGCGCCGGCTGGGCCGCGGCTCTTGAGGAGAACCACCTGCCGGCGGGCTCGGAGTACGTCGCGCACGGGCCGTTCAGCGCGGAGGGTGGTGGCGTGGCGGTGGGACAGCTGCTCGACACGGTCCGGCCGACCGCGGTGATCTGCTCGTCCGACCACATGGCGTTGGGCGTCATGCGCGAGGCACACCAACGAGGGATTTCCGTGCCGGACGAACTGTCCGTCGTGGGATTCGACGACATTCCTCTGGCCGCCTATTCATCACCCGCTCTGACGACGCTGGCGCAGCCGATCGACGAGATGGCGGCGGCGGCGATCGACGAGCTCGTGCTGCGCCTGGACCCGGATCGCCGCAGGCAGGGCACCGACAACTACACGCGCGTGTTCCGGCCGCGGCTGGTCGTGCGGGAGTCGACGGCCCCGCCCAAGTGAGACTCCAGGTGGTCTGGACCATATTCTGAACAAGGCAGATGGGTCAACCAGCGGTGATGCGTCATTTGAGGGACACAGGTCACCCTCGCTTCACGAATTGGTTCTGAACCGTTACGGTCCTTTCATGGCGCGGTCGATGCATGTGCGACGTCCGGCGACGCTGGCCTCTCTGGCCGCTGAGCTGGGCGTTTCCCGGACAACGGTGTCCAACGCGTACAACCGGCCCGACCAGCTCTCGCCCGAGCTGCGTCGGCGGGTGTTGGACACGGCCCGAAGGCTGGGTTATCCCGGCCCGGATCCTGTGGCGCGCTCGTTGCGCACGCGCAAGGCCGGTGCGGTGGGCCTGTTGCTCACCGAGAACCTCTCCTACGCGTTCCGCGACCCGGCCGCGATCGGCTTCCTGGAGGGCCTCGCGCTGGCGTGCGAGGACGCCGGAACGGGCTTGCTGCTCGTCCCGGCCAACCCCGAACGGGAGGACGTCGCGTCCGTCCACCGCGCCGGCGTCGACGGCTTCGTCGTCTACTCCGTGCCGGACGACGACCCGCACCTCGCCGCGGTGCTGGAGCGCCCCGTCCCCACGGTCGTCTGCGACCAGCCCGACCTCGGCACCGTCGACCGGGTCGGCATCGACGACCGCGGCGCGATGTACGAGCTCGCCAAGCACCTGATCTCGTTGGGGCACCGGCGGATCGGCGTCGTGTGCATGCGCCTCGCGCGCGACCGCAACGACGGTTTCGTGACCCCTGAACGCCAGCACGCCGCGCACTTCCACGTGCAGCGCAACCGCCTGTCCGGCCTGGCCGAGGCGTTCAGCGAGGCCGGCGTCGACTGGTCCCAGGTCCCGGTGGTCGAGCGCTTCGACCACAACATGGCCTCCGGCGCGTCCGGTGCCGCCCAGGTCCTCGACCGCGACCCGCAGGTCACCGCGTTGATCTGCACCTCGGACGTGCTGGCGCTCGGCGCGCTCACCGAGGCCGCCCGGCGCGGTCTGCGCGTGCCGCACGACATCACCGTGACCGGGTTCGACGGCATCCGCGCCGGCGAGGAGGCCGGGCTCACCACGGTGCGCCAGCCGGTGCTGGAGAAGGGCCGCGCGGCGGGCAAGCTGCTGCTCGACACGAACGAGCGGTCGCGGCCGCGGTCGGTCAACCTCGCGACCGAGCTGATCATCGGCAAGACGTCGGGGGCGCCGCGCGGTGGTGCCGAGGAGCGCTGGTTCGGGCCGTGAGGCTCAGTACTCCAGCCTGAAGACCACGGGTGAGCTGGCCTTTCCGGCCAGCTTCGCCACCAGCAGGTAGTCACCGGGCCCGACGCGGGTGTGCGCACCGCACCCCGGCTGCGAGGTCGAGCCCGCCCACTTCGTGCCGTAGTTGAAGACCTCCTTCGGCTGCATGACCCGCACCTCGGACCCCGCCGTCGCCAGGCAGTGGTTGCTCGACCACAGCTGCGTCGCGCCGTCCGCGGTCAGCACGACCAGCTCGCGGTGCTGGCGGCCGATGTCCTTGATGCACGGCACCGGGCCGTTGTTCGCCACGTCCATCGACAGTTCCGGCTGGTCACCGATGGTGTAAAAGGGCTTGTTCGTCTTCGCCACGACCCCGATCACGTCGTCCGCGCACGGCTGCGGCGGTCCGGGAGGCGGGGGCGGCGGCGCGGGCGACGTCGAGGACGGCGGCGGTGGCGGCGTCGTCGAGGAGGACGACGCGGCCGGCGACTCGGACAGGCTCGGCGGCGGGTCCGAGGACGACGCCGCGGCCGCGTTGGTGGGCAGTGCGGGCTGCTCGTCGGACGAGAACAGGCCGACGATCCAGATCAGGAGCAGGAGTGTGACGAGCGCGGCACCGATCGCGGCGATGCGGCGGCGCCAGTACACCGCGGGCGGCAACGGTCCTGTGGGCTCGATCACGGCCCGAACGTAGCCGGACCAGGTGGAATCCAGTGGTAGGCGAGCATCGCTCGATCGGTTGAACGTGACATTGACCGGAAACCCCTTGTGAACGGGTGCTAACACCGGTTCCAATCGATGCCGCGAGGTCCGCCGGTAGGCCATGGAGGGTGTCATGACCGCGATCGACGAACTGCTCAAGCGGAACTACGAGCTCGGGAACGTGGTTCCCGGAGACCGTTCGTCCCCCAAGCCGTCTCTGCAGGTGGCGATTCTGACCTGCATGGACTCGCGCATCCGGGTGTTCGAGATCTTCGGGTTGAAGCAGGGTGAGGCGCACGTGCTGCGCAACGCGGGCGGGGTCGTCACCGACGACATGATCCGCTCGCTGGCGCTGAGCCAGCGCAAGCTCGGCACCCGTGAGGTGCTGCTCGTGCACCACACGAACTGCGGCCTCGAGATGGTGACCGAGGACGACTTCAAGGACGAGCTGGAGGCCGACACCGGCCTGCGCCCGACCTGGGCCGTCGAGGCGTTCAAGGTGGTCGAGCAGAGCGTGCGCGGGTCGATGGCCCGGCTGCGCCGCAGCCCGTTCATCCCGCACACGGACAAGATCCGCGGCTTCGTCTACGACGTGCACACCGGCGAACTCCGCGAGGTCGACGCCGTGGACACCGCCGCCGCCTGAGCTTTCCGCACGCGGGGACCTTTCGTACTGCACGAGAGTACGAAAGGTCCCCGCGTGCGTTTGCGAGAATGGCGCGCGATGAATCACGAGTTGCTGCTGGGCTGGTGGGACACCGCCGCCCGCGACCTGCCGTGGCGCCGTCCCGACTGCACCGCCTGGGGTGTGCTGGTCAGCGAGATCATGCTGCAGCAGACGCCGGTGGCCCGCGTCGAACCGATCTGGCACGAGTGGCTCGCGAAGTGGCCGGTGCCGTCGGCGATGGCGGCGGCGTCGCAGGGTGAAGTGCTGCGGATGTGGGGCAAGCTCGGCTACCCGAGGCGCGCGCTGCGGTTGCACGAGGCCGCCACGGCCATCGCTCGCGATCACGACGACGTGGTGCCATCGGACGTGGAGACGCTGGAGTCGTTGCCGGGCATCGGCAGCTACACGGCCCGTGCGGTGGCCACGTTCGCGTACGGGCAGAAGTGCGCTGTCGTCGACACGAACGTCCGGCGCGTCGTCGCACGCGCGGTGCACGGTGCGGGCGATGCGGGTCCGCCGTCGACCAAGCGCGATCTCCGTGACGTCGAGGCGATCCTGCCCGAGAGCCAGGAGGACGCGGCGGTGTTCTCCGCGGCGTTGATGGAGCTCGGCGCGTTGATCTGCACGGCCAAGAACCAGAAGTGTGCCGACTGCCCGTTGTACGACGTGTGTGCGTGGCAGCTCGCCGGACGACCTGCCTATGCAGGGCCGGAGAAGAAGGTCCAGAAGTTCGCCGGTACCGACCGGCAGGTGCGCGGCAAGCTGCTGGACGTGCTGCGCGGCGCACCGGGTCCGGTGCCCAAGGCGCAGCTCGACATCGTCTGGCACGACGTGACGCAGCGGGAGAAGTGCCTTGCCTCCTTGTTGACCGATGGACTTGTTGAACAATCCCACGACGGCCTCTTCCACCTGCCGGGCGAGGGGATCGTTGAACAATCCGACGACGGCCTCTCCCACCTGCCCGGCGAGAGGATCGTTGAACAATCCGACGACGAGCTCTTTCACCTGCCCGGCGAGAGGATCGTTGAACAATCCCACGACGGCCTCTTCCCCGTGCCCAGCGCGGGGATTGTTGAACGATCCGACGAGGGGACAAGCTGATGCACGCCCTGGTCGCCTTCTTCGACGCAGACGCGGAACGTAGAATCGTCGGATTGTTGAACGATCTGGGTGTTGAACAATCCTACGCACCCCACCTGACCTACGCCGCCGCGAGCACCATCGGCCCCAAGGTCCGCAAGGAACTGCGCGAGGACCTCGAACGGCTGTGGATGCCAGACCTCTGGCTGCACACCCTCGGGACGTTCTCGACCTCGGAGAACGTGCTGATGCTCGGCGCCGTCGTCGACACCGAGCTGCTCGCGGTCCACTCGGCCATCCACGACGTGCTGGCGAGCAAGGTCAAGAACCCGAGCGCCTACTACCTGCCGGGCAACTGGGTGCCGCACTGCACGCTCGTGCACGACGTCGACGACGACGCGATGAAGGCGGCGTTCGCGAAGGTGTTCCCGGTCGAGCCGATCCGCGCGAAGGTCCGCGAAGTGTCGATCGTCGACACTCAGACCGGCGAGATCGACGTGCTCAAGAAGGCCTCCACGGCACCCCGGTAGACCCACGGCGCGGTGGCGTGCACGACGTGGCCCGCCTCCGGCACGTACAGGTACCGACCGTTCGACCGGCGTGCGGCCTCCTCCATCTGGTTCGGCAGCTGGCCGCCCCGACCTGCCTCGATCACCAGTGAGGGGCACTTCACCCGGTCGATGAAGTCCCAGTACGCCCGCGTGCCCCAATGGCCGGCGATCTCGTACAGGTCGTCCATCGACGCGATCAGGTGCCAGCCGTCCTCGCGTTCCTCGAAGTACTCGGCGAACACCGGCGCGCCGAAGAACGTGGTCACGTGCGCGACCGACTGGAACGGCACCGGCCACGCGTCGAAGAACCACTTCCACTCGTCGACCGTTCTACCCCTGTTGTCCGGAGCGAAGTCCTCCACCACAATCGCCCGGACCAGGTCGGGGCGGGTGGCCGCGAGGCACCAGGCGTGCAGTCCGCCCATGGAGTGCCCGATCACCACGGCGGGCCCGAGGCCGAGCTCCTCGATGGCGGCAGCGGCATCGGCGACGAAGTCCTCGGTGCGGAAGGGTCCGCGCTGCGGGTTGCGGCCGTGTCCGCGCTGGTCGATGCCCACGACCCGGCCGAAAGGTGTGAGCCACTGCGCGACCGGCCACCAGGCGGTGGCCCTGCTCATCAGGCCGTGCAGCAGCAGTACTCCCTGACCCGTTCCGCCGAACTCCACCACCGACACAGGAATGATTAACGCATGAAGGCCCGTCCGTACCTGATCGCCCTGGTGTTGATCGTGCTCGTCGCCGGGCTGCTCGTCGTGTTCCGCACACCGGGCAACGACCCCGCGCAGCAACGTCAGGAGACGTCACCGCAGGCAGCCGTGGAGGCCGGTGCGGGTGCGGGCGACGCGTACTACCCCACGGACGGCAACAGCGGCTACGACGTCACGCTCTACGACCTGGCGATCACCTACGACCCGACGTCGAAGCAGCTCGACGGCGTCGCCTCGGTCACCGCGACCGCCACCGAAGACCTCTCACGCTTCAACCTCGACCTGGAGGGCCTCAAGGTCAGCGACGTGAAGGTCGGCGGCCGGGCGGCGAAATTCGCGCAGGAGGGCGACCACGAGCTGGTGATCACGCCGTCCGCGCCGATCGCGAAGGGCAAGCCGTTCACCGCCGTCGTCACCTACGCCGGCAAGCCCACGACGATCAACGACGCCTCGCTGGGCCGCAGCGGCTGGCAGATCTCGACCACCGGCGGCGCCTTCGCCGCGGGTGAACCGCACTCCGCGACGACGTGGTTCCCCGCCAACGACACCCCGCGCGACAAGGCCGCGCTCAAGCTCGCGGCCCGCGTGCCGGACGGCTGGACGGCGGTGTCCAACGGCCTCGAAGGCCCGGTGACGCGCGACGGCGGCTGGACGACGTTCAACTGGTCGGAGGAGACCCCGATCGCGACCTACCTGGCCACGGTGGCGATCGACAAGTTCGAGATCGTGCGCGGCAAGCTGCCGAGCGGTGCCCCGATCCTCGACGCGTACGCGCCCGGCACGGCCGGCTCCAAGAAGCCGATCCAGGGACGGCTGCCGGAGATCCTCGGCTACCTGGAGACGAAGTTCGGCCCGTACCCGCAGCGCGCGGCCGGCAGCATCTGGGTGGCCGACCAGATCGGGTTCTCGCTGGAGACCCAGACCCGGCCGACCTACGCGTCATGGGCGGACCTGGAGACGGTCGTGCACGAGAACGCGCACCAGTGGTTCGGCGACTCCGTGACCATCGAGAACTGGGCGGACATCTGCCTGAACGAGTGCCTGGCGTCGTACTCGCAGTGGCTGTGGCTGGAGAAGGACGGCACCAACCTCGACCAGCGTTACCGCGACCGCGTCCAGGAACTGCGCACGCGGGCGTCGTTCTGGGCGCCGAAGCTCTACGACATGGGCAAGGGCAACGAGTTCCGGGGCGTCTACGACAAGGGCATCCTGGCGATGCACGCGCTGCGCAAGCAGGTCGGCGACGACGTGTTCTTCAAGGCCCTGCGGTCGTGGACGGCCGAGCACCGCGACGGCAACGCCTCGTGGCCGGACTTCGAGAACCACTTCAAGCAGGCCTCCGGGCAGCAGCTGGACGGGTTCTTCGCCGCCTGGTTCCGCGGCTCGGGCATCCCGGAAGATCAGTACCTGCTGCCCGTCGGTGTGCGCCGCTAGAGTCGGTGTCATGGCAGTCGTGAAGATCAACGCGATCAAGGTCCCCGAGGGCGCCGGCCCCGAGCTGGAGAAGCGCTTCGCCGCGCGGCTCGGCGCGGTCGACGGCCAGCCGGGCTTCCTCGGCTTCGAGCTCCTGCGCCCGGTCGCGGGCGAGGACCGCTACTTCGTCGTGACGCACTGGGAGAGCCACGAGGACTTCGTGGCGTGGCGCGACGGCCAGGCCGGCCGGGAGGCGCACTCCGGTGAGCGCGCGAAGCCCGTGTCGACCGGTGCGGACCTGCTGGAGTTCGAGGTCGTGCTGGGGAGCAAGCCTCAGCAGTGATCGACGAGGCCTACGACAGGGCCGCCGAGCTGATCGCCGGCGCGGACGCGGTGCTCGTCTGCGCCGGTGCCGGCATCGGGGTCGACTCCGGTCTGCCGGACTTCCGCGGCACCGAGGGCTTCTGGCGGGCCTATCCGCCGTACCAGCGCCTCGGGCTGAAGTTCGAGGAGATCGCCGACCCGGTGCACTTCGTCGACGATCCCGCGCTGGCGTGGGGTTTCTACGGTCACCGGCTCGGGCTCTACCGCGCGACCGTGCCGCACGAGGGTTTCGCGGTCCTGCGCTCGTGGGGTGCCCGCGTGTTCACGTCCAATGTGGACGGCCAGTTCCAGAAGGCGGGGTTCACCGACGTCGCCGAGGTCCACGGTTCGATCCACCACGTCCAGTGCGTGGAACCGTGCACCGACGAGATCTGGGAGTGCTCGTTCGACGTCTCCGTCGACCCGGATTCGATGCGCGCGGTGGGCGAGCTGCCGTCGTGCCCGTCGTGCGGCGGCCTGGCCCGGCCCAACATCCTGATGTTCGGCGACTGGGGCTGGGTGCCGCACCGCAGCCAGGCGCAACTCGACGCGCTGAACGAGTGGCGGCGGGCGCAGCGGAACCTCGTCGTGATCGAGATCGGTGCCGGTACCGCGGTGCCGACCGTGCGCCGCCAAGCCGAGCTCGCCAGTGCCGCCACGGGCTCGCTGATCCGGATCAACGTCCGCGAACCCGAGATCCGGCACGGTCGCGGCGTCTCGCTGCCGGTCGGCGCGCTGGAAGCGCTCAGAACTTTGGCACGACGAACTGCGTGACGACGGCCCGGTGATCGCTGCCGGGCAGGTCGAACACGTCCAGCGTGTCGACCGGGCAGCGCGTGTCGACCAGCACGTGGTCGATGGTGACCGGCGGCGGCCAGATCCCGGCGTGGCTCGGCCACGTGTGGATCAGGCCCTTGCCGACCTGGTCGGCGGCGTCCACGTAGCCCTTGTTGAGCAGCCGCCTGATGCCGACGTGGTCGAGCGTCGCGTTGAAGTCGCCCGCGAGCACCCTGATCGCGCCGGTGGAGTCGGGGGCGGGCAGGCCGGCCAGCTCGCGTTGCCACGCCTCCGGGCCTTCCGGCACGACCGGTGGCAACGGGTGCACCGAGACGACCTCGATGTCCTTGCCCGGCAGGTCGACGAGCGCCCCTGCCTGCTGCAACGTGCCCGGCGGCGTGAGATCGCGGCGCGTGAGCGGGTACTTCGAGGCGATGCCGCTGCCGGACCCGCCCGGTTCGTCGAGGAAGACCCGGTTGGGCAGCACCTGGTCGAGACCGGCCCGTTCCAGGTCGCGCACCATCTCCGGCGTCAGCTCCTGCATGGTCAGGAGGTCGGCGTCGCGCGCCTTGACCTCGCGGACGAGCGCCTCGGCGTCGGCCATGCCGACGAGCAGGTTCGCGGTCATCAGCCGCACCTGCTGGCCGACGCCGTTCGGCCGCGAGTCGGGGAACGCCCGCGGCACCACGTTCGCCACCAGCACGATCGCCACGAAGGTCATCGTCAGCCCGACGACCCACCTTCTGCGGAACAACGCCAACAGCCCGATGAGCAGCCCTGCGACGGTGATGTACGGGGTCAACGACGTCGCGGCGATCATCTGCCGGGTGCCGTCGATGCCGAGCAGCCTGATCAGTGCCGCCATGACGAACGCCATCGCGCACACGACCAGCAGGAACGTGGCGAACCCGCTCTTGGGCGGCTTCACCTCGGTGGTGACCACGTCCTGCAGTCTCGCCGAGTGCTCGTCAGTCTCCGGTGTGGTGCCCACGTTGGAAGGACGGTCGGCCGCGACGTCCCGTTGCGTCGCGAAAATTGTCAGACCCCTCCGCCATGCTGAGGCCATGGGAGCCAAGGACTGGATGCTCTTCTACGCGTCCGACGACGTCAGCAAGGTCTTGCGCGCAGCGCCGAAGATCGACCGCGAGGCCACCGCCGCCCTGGTCGAGCAGCTCTACCCGGCGCACGACATCCGCCCGATCGCCGACGGCGATCTCTACTCGGCCAACCCGCCGGAGGGCGAGGTCTACGCCGCGGTCCTCCCCGGCCTGTCGATCGTCTGCACCTGGGACGCCGCCGGCGACGCCCCGACCCAGCTCGACGAGCGCTTCGTCCGCGAGGCCGCCGGTCGCACCCTCTACCTGCACGCCATGCACAGCGTCGTGGACTTCTTCGCCTACGCGATCTGGGTGCCGGACGGCACGGTCCGGCGCGCGTTCAGCCTCTCCCCCGACAGCGGCGTGATCGAGGACGTCGGCACGCCCCTGCCGTTCGAGGAGAAGTACCTGGCGGGCGATCCGGAGTTCCTCGCCCAGTTGGAGGACGACGACGAGTACCCGTTCCGCTTCCACCCGCTCGACCTGGCCGAGGCGGCACTGCGCGCGTTGTTCGGCTTCAACTACGAAGGAGGCTACGAGGAGGACGACCCGGATCTGGGGCAGATCGTGCTGGCCGGCTACGCCGTGACGCCGCGCTGACCGGTCAGACGACCGCGGAGGGGTCCCTCGGCGCCACGCCGAACGTGCCGTCGAGCGTTTCCAGGATCATGTCGACCACGACGACGAGCTCCTCCGGCCGGACCGGGCCGTCGCCAGCGACGTGCACGAAACCGTCCTCGAAGGACAGTTCGAGGAAGTCCTGCCGGACTTTTCTGCGCGGCACGGGCATCGTCGCCACCTCGATCCAGTGCTCCCGCACCGCGGAGTCATCGGCGGCCTCGGTCACGCGGACGTGCCACGGCCCGCGCCGGAACGTCAGCGTCAGCTCGGGCTGAAGCTCCGAGCGCTGGAGGCGGGGAGTCCAGGCGGTCGCCTGACCAGGGCCGGACACCGAACCGCCCAGCTTCGCGGCCAGCTCGGCCAGGTCCGGGGCCTGCTCGGCGATCGCCTCGGCGCGGACACGGGCGCGGCGCCCCGGAAGCAGCGCGAGCATCACGACCATGATCACAATGAAGATCACGACGTACGGCTGCAGCAGGATCAGCAGGAATTCCATGGCCCCTCCAGCGAAGACGTGTCACGTCATCAAGTCGCCAGTGGCCTGGATTGTTGAGCCGAAACGCCGGACAGCCCCCAGGCGGGATGCCTGGGGGCTGTCCGGCTGAACTGCTAGATCACTCGGTCTCGGTCGCCGGGGCGTCCTGCGGCTCGGTGGCCGCGGGGGCTGCCAGGTCGACCGGCGGGGCGTCCGGCACGCGGTTCGGCTTGGCCTCGCCGCGGAAGACGAAGCGCGCCTTGTCGTGCTCGTCGGACACGCCGTCCCAGCCCTCGACGTCGGTGATGATGATCTGGCCCGGCTGCAGTTCGCCGAACAGGATCTTCTCCGACAGCTGGTCCTCGATCTCGCGCTGGATCGTCCGGCGCAGCGGGCGGGCGCCCAGCACCGGGTCGAAGCCGCGCTTGGCCAGCAGGGCCTTGGCCCTGTCGGTCAGCTCGAGAGCCATGTCCTTGTTCTTCAGCTGCGTCTCGACGCGGGCGATCATCAGGTCCACCATCTTGATGATCTCGTCCTGAGTCAGCTGGTGGAAGACGATGATGTCGTCGATGCGGTTGAGGAACTCGGGGCGGAAGTGCTTCTTCAGCTCGTCGTTGACCTTGTTCTTCATCCGCTCGTAGTTGGACGCGGTGTCCTGACCCGAGGTGAAGCCGAGGCCGACGGCCTTGCTGATGTCGGACGTGCCCAGGTTCGACGTGAAGATGATGACGGTGTTCTTGAAGTCCACCGTCCGGCCCTGACCGTCGGTCAGGCGGCCGTCCTCCAGCACCTGGAGCAGCGTGTTGTAGACCTCCTGGTGGGCCTTCTCGATCTCGTCGAAGAGCACGACGGAGAACGGCTTGCGGCGCACCTTCTCGGTGAGCTGGCCGCCCTCTTCGTAGCCGACGTAACCGGGAGGGGCACCGAAGAGCCGCGACGCGGTGTACCGGTCGTGGAACTCGCCCATGTCGATCTGGATGAGCGCGTCGTCCTCGCCGAACAGGAAGTTCGCCAGCGCCTTCGAGAGCTCGGTCTTACCGACACCGGACGGACCGGCGAAGATGAACGAGCCGGAGGGGCGCTTCGGGTCCTTCAGGCCGGCGCGGGTGCGGCGGATCGCCTGCGACACGGCCTTGACCGCGTCGACCTGGCCGATGATCCGCTTGTGCAGCTCGTCCTCCATGCGGAGCAGACGCGTGGTCTCCTCCTCGGTGAGCTTGAACACCGGGATGCCGGTCCAGTTGGCGAGGACCTCGGCGATCTGCTCGTCGTCGACCTCCGCGACGACGTCCAGGTCACCGTCCTTCCACTGCTTCTCCCGCTCGGCCTTCTGGCCCAGGAGCTGCTTCTCCGCGTCACGCAGCTTGGCCGCGCGCTCGAAGTCCTGCGCGTCGATCGCGGACTCCTTGTCGCGACGCACGTCGGCGATCTTCTCGTCGAACTCGCGCAGGTCCGGCGGCGCGGTCATCCGGCGGATGCGCATGCGCGCGCCCGCCTCGTCGATGAGGTCGATCGCCTTGTCCGGCAGGAACCGGTCGTTGATGTACCGGTCGGCCAGCGTGGCGGCGGCGACCAGCGCGGAGTCGGTGATCGAGACGCGGTGGTGCGCCTCGTACCGGTCGCGCAGGCCCTTGAGGATCTCGATGGTGTGCTCGAGCGACGGCTCGCCCACCTGGATCGGCTGGAAGCGGCGCTCCAGCGCGGGGTCCTTCTCGACGTGCTTGCGGTACTCGTCGAGCGTGGTGGCACCGATCGTCTGCAGCTCACCGCGAGCCAGCATCGGCTTGAGGATCGACGCGGCGTCGATCGCGCCCTCGGCGGCACCCGCGCCGACGAGCGTGTGGATCTCGTCGATGAACAGGATGATGTCGCCGCGCGTGCGGATCTCCTTGAGGACCTTCTTCAGGCGCTCTTCGAAGTCACCGCGGTAGCGCGAGCCCGCGACCAGCGAGCCGAGGTCGAGCGTGTAGAGCTGCTTGTCCTTGAGCGTCTCGGGCACCTCGCCCTTGACGACCATCTGCGCCAGTCCCTCGACGACGGCGGTCTTGCCGACGCCGGGCTCGCCGATGAGGACCGGGTTGTTCTTGGTGCGGCGGGACAGCACCTGCATGACCCGCTCGATCTCCTTGGTGCGCCCGATCACCGGGTCGAGCTTGCCCTCGCGGGCCGAAGCCGTGAGGTTGCGCCCGAACTGGTCCAGCACCAGGGACGACGACGGCGTGCCCTCGCCACGACCGGTCGACTCCGACGCGCCCTTCTCCGTCGAGTAGCCGGACAGCAGCTGCAGCACCTGCTGCCGCACCCTGTTCAGGTCGGCACCCAGCTTCACGAGGACCTGCGCAGCAACGCCTTCGCCCTCGCGGATCAACCCGAGCAGGATGTGCTCGGTGCCGATGTAGTTGTGGCCGAGCTGCAGCGCTTCGCGCAGCGACAGCTCCAGGACCTTCTTGGCGCGCGGGGTGAAGGGGATGTGTCCACTCGGAGCCTGCTGGCCCTGGCCGATGATCTCTTCGACCTGCTGGCGGACGCCCTCAAGCGCGATCCCCAACGACTCGAGCGCCTTGGCGGCGACACCTTCACCCTCGTGGATCAGACCCAGGAGGATGTGCTCGGTGCCGATGTAGTTGTGGTTGAGCATCCGTGCCTCTTCTTGGGCAAGGACAACCACCCGCCTCGCGCGGTCGGTGAACCTTTCGAACATTCGCACTCCCTGACTGCTGCGTCGGCGGTCCTCGGCTCCACCGATCTACCCTGGTGAGCGCGGCACCGTGGCTCCACTGTAGTGGGCGGTACCGAGGCCTGTGGTTCCCGTCAGCGCACAGTGGCGTCCGGCAAACCCTGACGTCGGCATCAACGCAGGTCGGGAGCAACGGATTCCACAGATCGGGCGATGTCCGCTCAGCGCGAACAACCCACCGTTGAGCGATACTCGTGTGACCGGCGCCACCACAGGGGGCGAAGAAAGGCCACCCTTCGCTAAGGTTAGGCAAGCCTCATTCGAATGAGAGAGGACTTGCGCGTTGACCGTACCGGCGAGGGTCTCACGACAGCACCCGCGTGCGCTCACGCCCCTGGCCGAGTCCATCGCCCGTCTGGAAGCGAACTCCGAGATCCGCTTCGGCACCCCGACTTCCCCGGACTGGACGATCTGCTCCGACCTGCTGGCCGAGCCGGCGCGCTTCGACCTGTGGCGCAAGGACCTCGCCGAGTGGATGGTCGAGCAGCACGGCAGGTCCGACGACCGCGCCACCGCCGGCTACGTCATGGGCTGGTACCTGCACGTCCCCGGCGCCCTCGCGGGCCTGCTCTTCCACACCGCCCGCCGCGTCCCCTCGCTCAGGCCGTCCGACATCGCCTTCCGCCTCAACGCCGAGGGCCGCCCGCACCCGGACGGCATCTCCCTGTTCTGCGACGAGTTCGCGTGCCTGCCGGACGACCCGGCCTCGAACCACCCGGCCGCCACCGTCGTCGCGAACGAGGCCGCGCTGGCCGCCCTGCTGCGCGCCCGCTACGCCGCCCACGCCGCCCAGTTCGTGGCCTCCTTCGGCCAGGTCGTCCGCTTCGGCCGCCGCACCCTCTGGGCCGCCGCGACCGACATGCTGGAGTACGGCGCCTGGGCCGCGGGCCGCGCGTGCGGCGACGAGAACGGCGGCGTCACGGACGCCGCGCTGATCCTGCCGGAGAAGCTGGAGCCGTTCGTCTCGGCGTCTACCCTGCACCTCTCCGCCGACGGCTGGAAGCGCAAGCGCAACAGCTGCTGCTTCCACTACGTGCTGCCGGATGCCGAGCCCTGCACGGCCTGCCCGCGCACCTGCTCCTGACCTGACCCCGTTCGACATGAAGGCCCCCTCGCGCCAACGAGGAGGCCTTCTGAGCTGCGTCATCCGGAGCTAGCAGAAGCCGCAGGGGCCGAGGCCCGCTGACAGCATGGCGGTTGTCGGACAGGGTCCGGAAGGGTTGCCAGGTTTCCAAACGACGGCCCGCGACGGTGCGTCTTTGTTTCCCCTCCGCCGCCACACCTTCCGCAACAAATCAGGAAGGTCCATTCTGGTGTCGAACGCAAGGGGTCTGCTGTAGCGCCAACTGCCGCGGACGCTCTCCCGGTGCTTTCACCCGAGCAGTCATCCGGAGCACAGAGCAAGCAGCAGGAGGTAACCGACGATGGCGTCGAAGCGACGTCCTGAGCCCAGCGCGCCCAAACGCGGGCGGCGGGAGAATCCCCTGGTAGGCCCACCGGGCTGCCCGCACGTGACCATCGCGGGCGCGCTGCGCGCCCTGCGCGACGACAAGGCCGGCCGGCCGTCCTACCGCTGGATGGCCAAGCAGGTGCCCATCTGCCAGACCGCGCTGGCCAGGGCGGCGAACGGGCGGCAGCAACCGAGGTGGGAGGTGGTCCGCCTGTACGTCCTGGCCTGCGGCGGGGACGTGGACCACTTCGAGCGCCTGTACCTGTCGCTGTACGGCAGCCTGCGGTGAACGACTTCGGCATCGCCCTGCACCGTCTCCGCAAGGAGAAGGGCATGTCGCTCGCGCAGCTGTCGAGCGCGACCCACTACTCCAAGGGCTATCTGAGCAAGCTGGAGAGCGGCGTCCGCACAGCGACGGAGACGTTCGCGCGGACCTGCGACAACGTCCTGGGCACCGACGGGCAGCTGCTCGCGGTGTTCAGGGAGAGCGAGGTGGCCAAGGCCGAACAGGCGCAGGCCCTCGCGCTCCTGCCCGCACCGGAGGCCCCGCGCGACGACCGCGCGGACAAGTTCCGCGGCAGCGTCGACGTCTACTGCCTGCAGCTGAAGGAGACCGACCAGACGCTGCGGAGGATGGGGCACTACATGAGCCCCGAGGTCATCCTCCCGATGGCGCTCACCAACGTCGACACGGCGAACAAGGTGCTCCGGTCGGCCCGGCCGGGCAGCACGGGCGAACTCCTGAAGGTGGTCGCGTCGATCAAGGAGTACGCCGGCTGGATGGCCCAGGAGAACGGCCAGATCGAGCTGGCCACGCGACTGACCGAAGAAGCGGCGGCCGTGGCGGAGGCCGCGGGTGACCCCCGGCTCAAGGTGTGGAAGCTGATCAGATCAGCCGACATCGCCCTGTACCGGGGCGACGGGCTCACGATCGTGCAGCTGACGAGCAGGACGCTCGATTCGGAGGACGTCGACACGCACACGCGCTCGGTCGCGTGGCAGCGCCGGGCTCAGGGGCACGCCCTGCTCGGAGATCGTCCGGGCTGCCTGTACGCACTGGACCGCGCCAAGGCGTTCCACGAGGCCGGGAAGGCGGAGGAAGCCGAACGGCCGCTCGGCACGACGAGCATCGCTCATCCGATCGAGATGACCAGAGGATGGGCGCTGGTCGACCTGTGTTCCCACGAGGAGGCCGCGGTCGACCTGCGCAAGGTGGTCTCCGAGATCGCGCCGGGCAAGGTGCGGTCACGGGTGCGGTTCACGACCCGCCTGGCGCTCGCCTACGCGTCCTGCGGAGACGTGGACCAGGCCTGCGAGACGATCCGCACGGTGCTCGCGGACATCCACCGCGTCGACTCCGACACGGTCCGCGTGGACCTGAGGGCGCTGGCCGGGGTGCTGCAGCACCGCTGGTCCCGCAACTCCCTCGTCATCGACCTCCTCTCCGAGCTGAAGCCGCAGCTGGGTGGATCGGCGGGTGTCGGATGAAGGTGTTCGTCAGCTACTCGCGCGCCGACCACCACGACGAGGCGTCCCTGCGCGAGCTCGAGGATCGGGTCAAGACGCTGTTCCCGGACAGCACCCCGTACATCTGCGACCTGCGGGGCGGCCACCACAAGCGGAACCAGGACGTGAAGCGCGCGTTCGAGGAGTGCGTCCAGTTCGTGGCGGTCGTGTCCCCCCGGTACCGGCGGACGCGGTGGACCCGCAAGGAGTACCGGTGGGCGATCAACCGCCGGATGCCGATCCACCTGATCCAGAAACAAGACCTCACGGCATTGGCCGCTTGAAACGAGGACGATGGCGATGACCTCCCCCACCAAGCCGTGCCCGACCTGTGGACACGTCCCCGCACCCGAGAAGCCCGAGACGAACGAACAGCGCGCGTTCATCAGCCAGCGGACGACCTTGATCACCGTCACCGCGTTCGCCTGCGCCGGTGTCGTGGGCGTGCTGACCTACCTGATGAACCACAACGTGCCCG
The DNA here is from genome assembly GCF_053601075.1 of Lentzea sp. NPDC004789. Classification (NCBI taxonomy): domain Bacteria; kingdom Bacillati; phylum Actinomycetota; class Actinomycetes; order Pseudonocardiales; family Pseudonocardiaceae; genus Lentzea; species Lentzea sp. NPDC004789. Next base: position 120,254 of record NZ_JBSGBE010000017.1, read on the forward strand.
GTGCGGTGCTCGCCGGTTTCTGCGCGCTGGGCACCGTGATCGTCGCCCTGCACCTGCTGCTGGGCGGCTAGCGGTGCCGCGACCCGACCGGGACGACGAGCGGCGTCCCGGCCACCGGGTCCTCCACGACGCGTGCGTCCAGCCCGAACACGTCGAGCAGCAGCTGCTCGGTCAGCACCTCGGCGGGCGTGCCCTGGGCGACGATCCGGCCGTCCCGCATCGCCACGATCGTGTCGGCGTAGCGGGCGGCCAGGTTCAGGTCGTGCAGCACCATCACGATCGTGCGGCCCATGGTGGCGTGCAGCTCCTGCACCAGGTCCAACACGTCGATCTGGTGTGCGAGATCGAGGTACGTCGTGGGTTCGTCGAGCAGCAACAGGTCCGTGCCCTGCGCCAGCGCCATGGAGATCCACGCGCGCTGCCGCTGGCCGCCGGACAGCTCGTCCACGGTCCGCTCGGCCAGGTCGGAGATGCCGGTCATCGCGAGCGCGGCGTCGACCGCGGCCGCGTCGTCGGTCGACCACTGCCGGTACCAGGCCTGGTGCGGGTGCCGTCCGCGCGCGACGAGGTCGGCGACGGTCAGGCCCTCCGGTGCCGACGGCGACTGCGGCAACAACCCCAGCACCCGTGCGACGTCCTTGGTCGCCATCCGGTCGATCTGCCGGCCGTCGAGCAGCACTGCGCCGGAACGCGCGGGCAGCAGGCGGCCCAGGGCGCGCAGCAGGGTCGACTTGCCGCAGCCGTTCGGGCCGATCACCGCAGTGACGGTGCCGCTGACGATCGACAGGTCCAGCGTGTCGACCACCAGCCTCTCGCCGTAGCCGACCGAGAGCGACGAAGCCTCAAGACGGACACTCATATCCGCGCCTCCCGGCGACTGCGAACCAGCAGGTACATCAGGTAGGGCGCACCCAGCACGGCCGTGACGACGCCGACGGGCAGTTCGGTGCGGTAGATCGTGCGCGCCACCAGGTCCGACAGCATCACCAGCGCGCCGCCGACGACCACGGACCCGAACAGCGGCGGTTGAGCCGTGCCGGCCAGCCGCAACGCGATCTGCGGCGTGGCCAGTGCCACGAAGGCGATCGGCCCGGCCGCGGCGGTGGCCACGGAGGCCAGCACGATCGCCACGACGATCAGCCCGGACCGCGCGAGGTCGACCCGGACGCCCAGCCCGCGCGAGGTCTCGTCGCCGAACTGCAGCGCCCCGAGCACGTGCCCGCCGACCAGCGCCACCGGCACGAGCACGGCCAGCGCCACCGCGACCGGCACGACGTGCTCCCAGCCGCGCCCGTTCAACGACCCGGTGATCCACACCATCGCGCGGCCGGCGTCCTGCACGTCGCCGACCGTCAGCAGGTAGTGCGTGAAGTTGCCGGCCACCGCGGTGACGCCGATGCCGACCAGCACCATCCGGAAGCCCTCGATGCCCCGCCGCCACGCCAGCGCGTACACCAGCAGCCCGGCGACCAGCCCGCCCGCCAGGCCCGCCATCGGCAACCCGACGCTGGCCGCGCTCCCGGTCACCACCCCCAGCGACCCGGCGAAGGTGATCACCGAGACCGCCCCGGCACCGGCTCCCCAGGTCACCCCGAGGATGTCGGGCGAGGCCAGCGGGTTGCGCACGATCGCCTGGAAGATCGCGCCGGACAGCCCGAGCGCGGCACCGACGAGCAGGCCGGTCAACGCGCGCGGCAGCCGCAGCTCCGTCACCACGAACTGGTCGCGGCGCGTGCCACCGCCCAGCAGCACGTCGACGACCTGCGCCGCGGTCAGCGGGAAGTCGCCGATCATGATGCCGACGACCAGCAGCGCCACCAGCACCACGAGCGCTGTCGCCACCACCAGCAGGGGGCGGCGCCGCAGCCTGAACGAGGCGGGACCGAGCCTCAGAGCGGTCAAATCTTCACCAGCCTCTTGCGGCGCACCAGGAAGATGAAGAACGGGGCGCCGAGCAGCGCCAGCATCACGCCGACCTCCACCTCGGACGGACGGGCGATCACCCGGCCGATGACGTCGGCGACCAGGATCAGCACGGCGCCGAGGAGCGCCGAGTACGGCAGGATCCAGCGGTAGTCCGGTCCGGTGAACGCACGCGCCACGTGCGGCACCACGAGGCCGAGGAACCCGATGGGTCCGCACGCGGCCACGGCCCCGCCGACCAGCAGCGTGATGGCCAAGATGCCCAGCGACCGCGTCCGGCCGACCTTCACGCCGAGCGACCTCGCCACGTCCTCCCCCAACGACAGCGCGTTGAGCCCCGGCGCGTTGAACGCGGCCACCACCAGACCGGCCGCGAGGAACGGCAGCACCTGCGTCAACACCGCAAGGTCACGTCCGGCGATCGCGCCGACCTGCCAGAACCGGAACGCGTCGAGCGACTGCTGGTCGAGCAGCACGATCGCCGACACCAGGCCGTTCATCAGCGCGGACACCGCGGCACCGGCCAGCGCCAGCGTCACCGGTGACGGGCCGCCCCGACCGGCCGAGCCGAGCAGGAACACCACCACGCTCGCGACCATCGCGCCGGCGAAGGCGAACCAGATGTAGCCGACCAGCGACGAGACGCCGAGCAGGAAGATCGAACCGACCACCGCCAGCGCGGCGCCGTGCGTGACGCCGAGGATGCCGGGGTCGGCCAGCGGGTTGCGCGTGTGGCCCTGCATCAGCGCGCCGCCGACGCCCAGCGCGACGCCCACGGCGATGCCGAGCAGCGTCCGCGGAATCCGCAGCCGGCGGATCACCACGTCGTCCTCGGCCCCGGTCGGCGTGAAGAGCCCGTGCCAGACGCCCGACAGCGGGATCTCCTTCGAGCCGATCGCGATGCTCACCAACGCCACGGCGACCAGCACGATCAGCAGGAAGAGCAGGCCGACCAACGGCTTACGGCCCAACGCCCACCCCTCCAGATGCCCGACATATGCTCCGCGAAAGACAGGTAAGCCTAACCGAATTTCCGGAGTCACCGATGCGAAGAACAGCTTTGATCAGTGTGGCGCTACTCGCGCTGACGGCCTGCGGTCAGGCGACGACGAGCCCGAGCGCACCCGCCGACCAGAGCTGGACTCCGGTGACGATCGACCACGCGATGGGCCGGACCGAGATCAGGAACCGGCCGGTGAAGGTCGCCGCGCTCGACAGCAGTTACGTGGACGCCGCGCTCGCCCTGGAGACCGAGGTCGTTGCGTACACCCGCTACCGCACCGACGGCCTTCCGGACTACCTGGCGCAGGACTCGGCGAAGTACGCGAAGAACGCCAAGGCGGTGGGTGAACTGGCCGACCCGAACCTCGAGGAGCTCGCCGCGATCGGCCCTGACCTGATCGTGTCCGCGAAGGTCAGGCACGAGCAGATCTACGACAAGCTGTCCAAGATCGGCCCGACGGTGTTCAGCGTGACGACCGGCCCGACCTGGAAGGACAACATCCGCCTGCTCGGCAGGGCGCTGGGCAAGGAGCAGCTGGCCAACGAGAAGATCGCCGCCTACGAGGCACGGGCGAAGAAGGTCGGCGACGCGATCCGCGCCAAGACCGGCCACAACCCGTCGATCTCGCTGGCGCGGTTCGTCGCCGGCGAGCAGACCGTGCGGCTCTACACGGAGAAGTCCTTCCCCGGCGGCGTCCTGTTCGCCGATGCCGGTCTCGCCCGCCCCCAGGGGCAGCCGACCTCGGACAAGATCGCGGTCGACCTCAGCCAGGAGCAGATCTCGTCACTCGACGCCGAGCGGATCTTCGTCTCCGCCTGGGCCGACCCGAAGGGCGATACGCAGAAGATCAAGCAACAATATTCGGCCAGCCCGTTGTGGGGTCAACTGAAAGGTCGGCAACAGGACGTCTCGGATGTCGTTTGGGTCTCTTCGGTCAGCCTTCAGGGCGCGCACGCGATGCTCGACGACCTCGCGAAGGGTTTCGGCGTGGACCCGGCACGTAGTTGAACGATCACCCAAATGACACCAGGGGTTCGGGGATCATCCCGAAAAACACTGCGGGCCACGTCGAAGGTGCGCAGCACCGAGCAAACGTGGCCCGCCTCGGGGTTCCGGGAATCTTCCCGGAACCCCTTCGTGTTTTAACGAATTTCAGCCCTGCTGGTGGTAGGCGTCGAGGACTTCGGCCGGGATGCGACCGCGATCCGACACCTTCATGCCCTGCTTGCGAGCCCACTCGCGAATGGCCTGGTTCTGCTCACGGTCCGCCGATGCCGGGCGCGCCTTCACACCCGCCGGACGACCTGGTCCAACGCGCTTACGGCCACCCGCGCGACGTGCACTACCGACGAAGTCGGCGAGAGCGTCCCGCAGTTTGCCCGCATTGCCCGAGGAAAGGTCGATCGTGTAGCTGACACCGTCCAGCCCGAACTCGACGGTCTCCTCCGCAGTGGAGCCGTCCAGGTCGTCGACGAGGGTCACGGTGACCTTCTGCGCCATGCGTATCCTCCTGGACCCCGAATGCGCGGTGCACCCGCGTCGCCAACTAAAGCCTTCTGCGAGGCAGGTTAGCGCACGAGTGGCACATTGCACCTATCGACATCCCGGAAAGTTACTCATTCAGGGCGAACGAGCGGGAACAAGATGGTCTCCCGGATACCCAGACCGGTGAGGGCCATCAGCAGCCGATCGATACCCATTCCGACGCCACCACTCGGTGGCATTCCGTACTCCAGTGATCGCAGAAAGTCTTCGTCGATCGGCATGGCCTCGTCGTCACCGGCCGCGGCAAGGCGGGCCTGCGCTTCGAGGCGTTCCCGCTCGATCACGGGGTCCACCAGTTCGGAGTAACCCGTTCCGAGTTCGAATCCGCGCACGTACAGATCCCACTTTTCGGCGACACCGGGCTTGCTGCGGTGCTGCCTCGTCAGCGGGGACGTCTCGACCGGGTAGTCGCGCACGAAGGTGGGCAGGTAGAGCGAGTCGCACACCAGGTGCTCCCACAGCTCCTCGACCAGCTTGCCGTGCCCGAACTTCGGGTTGAGCTCCAGTTCGTGCCGGTCGCAAAGCTTGCGCAGCACCTCGGCCGGCGTCTCGGGGGTGATTTCCTCACCGACCGCTCCGGACAACGACTCGTAGATGCTGATCGTCGTCCATTCACCCGACAGGTCGTACTCGCTGCCGTCCGCCAACGTCACGATCTGAGAACCCGTGACGGCTTCCGCGGCTTCCTGGATGAGCTCACGAGTCAGCTTGGCGTTCGTGTCGTACGTGGCGTACGCCTCGTAGTACTCCAGCATCGAAAACTCGGGCGAATGCGACGAGTCCACGCCCTCGTTGCGGAAGTTGCGGTTGATCTCGAAGACCTTCTCGATGCCGCCGACCACACAGCGCTTCAAGTACAGCTCCGGCGCGATGCGCAGGAACAGGTCGATGTCGAGGGCGTTCGAGTGCGTGATGAACGGACGCGCCGTCGCACCACCCTGCAGCGTCTGCAACATCGGCGTCTCGACTTCGAGGAATCCACGCCGGTGGAACGAGTCGCGCAGAGAACGGACGACGTTCGCGCGGGTCCGAACGGTGTCCCGCGCCAACGGCCGCAGGATCAGGTCCACGTAACGCTGCCGAATACGGGTTTCCTCGCCGAGTTCCTTGTGCGCGACCGGCAACGGGCGCAACGACTTCGACGTCAGCTGCCACGCGTCGGCCATCACGGAAAGCTCGCCGCGGCGCGAGCTGATGACCTCACCGTGGATGAAAACGTGGTCACCGAGGTCGACGTCGGTCTTCCACTCGGAAAGGGCTTCCTCGCCCACACCGGCGAGGCTCAGCATCGCCTGCAGTTCGGTGCCGTCGCCTTCGCGCAACGTCGCGAAGCACAGCTTTCCGGTGTTGCGCATGAACATCACGCGCCCGGTCACACCGACGACCTGGCCGGTCTGCGTGTCGGGTTCGAGTTCGGGATGCGCGTCGCGAATCTCGCGCAACGTGTGCGTGCGCTCGACTTCGACCGGATACGGCTCCTTGCCGGAAGCGAGCAGCCGCGCACGCTTCTCCCGGCGCACGCGCATCTGCTCGGGCAGGTCCTCTTCGCTGGTCACGGGGTTTTGCTTCGGCTGCTCACTCACGCGGAGAAGGGTACGGAAGTGCTCAGCGGCAAAGCGAACCGGATACCCCGGCGGATCTGCGACACCCTAAGTTGGGGTGATGGATCTACACGCGAGGCGAGCGGACTCGTTCGGCGCGCAGGCCGAGGCCTACGCCGAACACCGGCCTGACTATCCCGTGGCGGCGATCCGGTGGGCCCTGGAGCCACTGGGCACCTCAGCGCGGTTGGACGTGCTCGACCTGGCCGCCGGCACCGGCAAGCTGACCTCGGGACTCGTCGCGGAAGGCCACCGCGTCACGGCCGTGGAGCCTAACGAGCAGATGCTGACCGAACTCGTGCGCCGCGTTCACGACGTGCGCGCGTTGCCGGGTCACGCCGAGCACATCCCCGTGCCGGACCAGACGGTGGACGCCGTGCTGGTCGGCACCGCGTTCCACTGGTTCGACCAGGAGAAGGCACTACCGGAGATCGCCCGCGTGCTGCGCCCCGGTGGCGTCGTCGCGGCGATGTGGAACGAACCCGACCTGAGCGACGCCGAGTGGCTGGCCGAGCTCGAACAGCTGTCGGTCACCAGCGTCGAGTCGCAGCGGCAGGACCCGACGGGTGTCATGACGAACTCGTTCTTCGGCCCGGTCGAGACCAGGACGTTCCCGCACGCGCACCGCCGGGACTCGCCGGAAGCGCTCATCGCCACGGTCAACACGCACTCGCGGATGCTGGTCGTCGACGACGAGGAGCGGGCGGCGATCAACGAGAAGATGCTCGCGTTCCTCCGCTCGCGGCCGGAGACGTCGAACGGACCGTTCGACGTCCCCTTGCGCACCGAGGTGTTCCGAACGGTGCGCGTCAGCGAGTAGGCAGGTTGCGTTCGAAGACGAGCCGCAGCCCCAGCAGGGTCAGGTCGGGCACGTGGTGCGCGATCGTCGAGGACTCCGACACCACCAGCGGGGCGAGACCACCCGTGGCGATCACCGTCACGGGGCCGGGGTCGGTCTGCTGGAGCTCCTCGGTGATCTTGCGCACCAGCCCGTCCACCTGGCCGACGAACCCCCAGACGATGCCGGACTGCAGGCACTCCACGGTGTTCTTGCCGATCACGTTGCGCGGCCTGACCAGCTCGACCTTGCGCAGCTGGGCGGCACGGGCGGCCAGGGCGTCGACCGAGATCTCGATGCCGGGGGCCAGCGCGCCGCCGAGGAACTCGCCGCGCGACGAGATCACGTCGAGGTTCGTGGACGTGCCGAAGTCGACCACCACGCACGAGGTCGAGTAGAGGTGGTGCGCGGCCAGCGTGTTGATCACGCGGTCCGAGCCCACCTCCTTCGGGTTGTCCACGAGCAGCGGCACGCCCGTCTTCACGCCCGGCTCCACCAGGATCTTGGGCACGGAGTCGTAGTAGCGGCCGAGCATCACCCGCAGCTCGCGCAGCACCGCGGGCACGGTGGACAGCGCGGAGATGCCGGTGATCTTGTCGGCGTACTCGCCGAGCAGGCCGCGCATGGTCAGCGCGAGCTCGTCGGCGGTCATCCTGGCGTCGGTGCGCATCCGCCAGTCGCGCACGAGCGGGGCCGAGTCGCCGACCCCGTCGTACAGACCGAGCACGATGTTGGTGTTGCCGACGTCGATGGCGAGCAGCACGGTGCGATTCCTCAGTTCTCGGCTTGGATCAACGCGTCGAGCGCGGTCGCCTCGACGGTCTCGGACGACGGCGCCGAAGTCGAGCCGTTCACCAGACCGGAGCCCTCGGGGGCGTGCGCGGGGTCGGCACCGAGGTCGACGACCTTGTTGTCGGCGTCCACGAAGACGACGCGGGGCTGGTAGGTGCGGGCCTCGGCGTCGTCCATCTGCCCGTAGGCGATCAGGATGACGATGTCGCCGGGGTGCACGAGGTGCGCCGCCGCGCCGTTGATGCCCAGCACGCCGGTGCCGCGCTCACCGGGGATGACGTAGGTCTCCAGCCGCGCGCCGTTGGTGACGTCGACGATGGCGACCTGTTCGCCCGCCAGCAGGTCGGCGGCCTCCATCAGGTCCTCGTCCACCGTCACCGAGCCGACGTAGTGCAGGTCGGCCTGCGTCACGGTGGCCCGGTGGATCTTGGACTTCAGCATCGTGCGGAACATGTCATTCCCCCTACTCGTCGCCTTCGCCGAGCAACACCGCGATGTTGTCGATCAGGCGGGTGGAACCGACGCGGGCCGCGATGAGCAGGCGCGCGTCGCCGTTCTCCGGCGCGGGACCGAGGTCCGGCCCGCGCAGCTCCAGGTAGTCGAGCTCGATCTCGGGCGTCTGCGCCAGCACGTCGTGCGCGGCCTTGAGCACCGCGTCCGCGCCCTGCGAGGACACGTGGGCACCGGCGGTCAGCGCGGCCGACAGCGTGACGGCCTGCTGCCGCTGCTCCGGGCTCAGGTAGGCGTTGCGCGACGACAGCGCCAGGCCGTCGTGCTCGCGGACGGTCGGCACGCCGACGACGTCGAGCGGGAAGTTGAGGTCCCGCGCCATCTTGTGGATCAGCTGCAGCTGTTGGTAGTCCTTCTGCCCGAACACCGCGTACGTGGGCTGCACGATGTTGAACAGCTTCGAGACGACCGTGAGCACGCCGGCGAAGTGGCCCGGCCTGGACGCGCCCTCCAGCTCGTCGCCGAGCGGGCCGGGGTGCACGGTGACCTGCGCGCCCGCGGGGTACATGTCCTCGACGGACGGCGCGAACACCAGGCCGACGCGCTCCTCGCGGCAGATGTCCACATCGGACTCGAACTGGCGCGGGTACTTCGCGAGGTCCTCGTTCGGCCCGAACTGCAACGGGTTCACGAAGATCGACACCACGATCACCGTGTTCTGCATGACCTTGGCCTCGCGGATCAGCTGCCGGTGGCCCGCGTGCAGCGCGCCCATCGTGGGCACCAGCGCGACGTTGCGGCCGGCCCCCCGCAGGGCCCTGATCACCCGGTTCAGGCGGGCGGGGTCGCGGTGCACCGTGACGTCGTCCGGGCGGTAGTCGTCCTTGGTGAGTGGCTTGGTCACGTCAGTCCTCAAGAGTGGTGCGAACGTCGTTGGCCGCGTCGGGCTTGAGCAGCCCGGAGTGCTCTGCCCGTTCGGCGGTGCGGCGGGCGAGCACGCGGTAGCTGGGCAGGGTGTCGGGTGCCTGCGCGGCGAGCACGTCGAGGTGCTTGCGCAAGGTACCCGTGTCGCCGCGGGCGACCGGACCGGTGAGGGCGCGATCACCGTGGCGCAGCGCGTTGTCGAGCGCCGCGGACAGCAGCGGGCCGAGCAGGCGCTCGGCGTTCGCGACGCCGGCGTTCGTGAGCAGGTCCGCGGCGTCGCGGACCAGCGTGATCAGGTGGTTCGCGCCGTGGGCCAGTGCCGCGTGGTAGAGCGGGCGGACGGCCTCCGGCACTCGGATCGGCTCCGCCTCCATCTCGACGACCAGGGCCTCGCCGACGCTCCACGCCACCTCGTCGTCGTCCGCGGCCGTGACGCCGACGCACGCGGCGCGCATCCGCTGCAGGTCCTCCTCGCGACCGGTGAAGGTCATGACGGGGTGCAGCGCGAGCGTCAGGGCGCCCAGCCGGGCAGCGGGTTCGAGCACCTGCACGCCCTGGGCACCGCTGGTGTGCACGACGATCTGGCCCGCGCGCAGCGACTCGGTGGCGACCAGGCCCCTGACCAGGCCGGGCAGCTCGTCGTCCGGAACGGCCAGCAGCACCAGGTCGGCGCGCCGGGCGACCTCCGTCGGGTCCTCGACCGGGACGCCGGGCAGCAGCTCCTCCGCGCGGTTGCGGGAGGCCTGCGAGACGGCGGACGTGCCGACCACCACGTGACCCGTCCTGGCCAGCGCGGCACCCAGCACGGAACCGACCCGGCCTGCCGAGATGACACCGACGGCGAGCCTGGCCGGACGTGAGGTCGCGTCCATGCGACTAACTCCTTCAGACGTTCCAGTCCCTGTGCGGGTACCGGACGACGCCGCCGAGGGTAATCCCGCCGATCCTGGCCTGAGGCCGGTCGGTGACGGGATTCACCGGCGCGCGGCCGCCCTGGCTGCGTTCAACGTGTCGAGCAGCACCCCGTGGCGCTGCTCGGCGCTCTGGCCCGCCGTGCCCTGCTCGATGCGGTGCCGCAGGAAAGCCAGCTCGGTGACGGCGATCTGGTAGCTCTTCACCGACTTGACCGCCGCGTCACCGGACTTGCGCTTGACCGCCCGCAGCCAGTTCCTGCGGCCTTCGAGGCTCGCCAGCAACGCCACCTCGCTGGTCGCGATCCATCTGTTCTGCGCCATCGCCGCGAGCTGGCCCGCCACGACCCGCTGCTCACGCCGCCGCTGCCAGACCACCATCGCGATGCCACCCGCGAACAACGGCACCATGACCAGGAAGTAGAAGTTGATCAGCACCTTGGCGTTCCCGAGCGTGGCCGTCGCGTTCCACCCGGCGTGCATCAGGACGGCGGCCAGGTACCCGGCGATCGGTGCGATGACGCGCGTGGCGGCGCGGTTGGTGCTCGCCGCGATGCCGACACCGATACCGGTCATGCACGTGAACAACGGGTGCAGGAACGGCGTGAGCAGGCCGCGCAGCACGAACAACGCGACCACGCCGCTCTCCAGGTCACCGAACCCCTGCTGCACGAAGACCCGGCTGAAGTACATGATGTTCTCGGTGAACGCGAAGCCGGCGGCCGTGATGCCGGCGTAGACCATCCCGTCGACGACGCCGTCGAACTCGTGCCGCCGCCGCAGGAACACGGCCAGCAGGAACACGGCCTTGGTCGTCTCCTCCACCACCGGGGCGCTGATGACGCCCTGGATCAGGCTGCCTTCGCCGTGGGTGAGGATGTTGCCGACCACGAGCGCGGTCTGGTTGAACGCGAGCGAGGTGATCGTCGCGCCGCACGCACCCCAGAAGAACGCGAAGAGCAGCATCTTCGCCGGTTCCGGCTCCCAGCGGTCGATCCACAGGAACGCGCTGACCACCACGGCGACCGGGATGAGCGCGGCAGCCGCACCGACCAGGATCGGCTCGAAGCCGGTGGCCGACGTGCCCAGCGCGAGCAGCACGAGACCCGCCGCCGCGAGGGCGATCAGCGCCACGACCGGGAACAGGACGGTCCAGCGGCGCTGCTCGATGCGCTTGCGGGCCGGCGTCGGCGTGAGGTCGGCGTCGTTCACGGGAAATGACCTTAGAGGCACACTTGGCCCGTGTTCGACTGGGAAGCCGCTTGGCACGCCGCTCTGTACGGACCTTCCGGCTTCTTCGCGCGCGGCGAGAAGCCGTCGTCGCACTTCCGGACCTCGCCGCTGGTCGGGCCGGAGCTCGCGACGGCACTTCTGGAGCTGTTGGCGCGGGTCGACGCCGCACTCGGATTTCCCCCGGTCGTGGACTTCGTCGACGTCGGGGCGGGTGGCGGTGAGCTGGCCTTCGCGGTGCGTTCCCTGGCCCGCGGGTCGCTGGCCGCGCGGTTGCGCGTGACCGCCGTCGAGCTCGGTCCACCCGTTGAGCTGCCTGGGGTTCAGTGGGTGTCGTCCGTTCTGCCGTGCGTCGGGCTGCTGGTCGGGCACGAGTGGCTCGACTCGATTCCGTGTCCGGTGGTGACCGGGCCGTCCGCGGATCCGTGGATCACCCGGTGGTGGCCTTCGCTGCCCGACGGTGAGCAGGCCGAGGTGGGTGCGCCGCGGGACGCGGCCTGGGCTGCGGCGGTGTCGTCGGTGCGCGGGGCGGCGCTGGCGATCGACTACGGGCACCTGGTGTCGTCGCGGCGGTTCACGCTGACCGGGTACCGGGACGGGCGTCAGGTTCCGCCGGTGTTCGACGGGTCGTGCGACATCACCGCGCACGTGGCTCTGGACGCGTGCGCGGCGGCCGCCGGTGGGGACTTCGTGCTCGTGTCGCAGCGGGATGCGTTGGCGGCGTTGGGTTTGACCGGTGTCGTCTCCGGTTCCGGCTGGGACTGGCTGGAGTCGGCCGCGCGGGCCGGGCGGATCGCCGAGCTGCGTGACCCGCGCGGTCTGGGCGGGTTCGGGTGGTTGCTGCACGGGCGTGGCGTGGCGGTCGCGGACCTGCTGCCCGCACTGCCGCGCTGGCGTCCGATTCCCGCCAGCTTTTCGGTCCGCTGAGGACGATCGTGGTCGGCATGCGAATCCACAACGTGCCGCCATCAGCTGCTTTGTCCGACGCGGGTCGTGAGTACCGCGCCTCCGAGCCCGACGTGCCGTTGCGCTGCTGCCTGCGCAAGTCGCTCGCTGACGAACCGGTCTGGCTGTTCCGCTACTCCCCTGCCGCGGGCAAGGGCCCGTACGCCGAAGTCGGCCCGATCTTCACCCACGTGGACTGCCCGGACTCGCCGTCGCCGGATCGTCTCCCCGTAGAATTGTTGAACAATCCCCGCATCCTGCGTTCCTACAACGCGGCGGGCCAGATCCACGACGGCGAGCTGGTGGAGCCGGGATCGTTCGATCGTGCAATCGCCGAATCGTTCAACAATCCCACAATCGAAGCCCTGCAGGTCCGCAGCCTTTCCCACGGGTGCTTCCTCTTCGCGATCACGAGGGCGTGAAACCATGCTCTGGTGAGCGAGCAGATCACCGTCGGCGTGGGCGCGGGCGCCCAGTACCTGGGCGTGGACCGCGTGATCGACCTGGGCCCACTGCACCCGTCGGCCCACGGCGCCTACCGCCTGCGCCTGACCGTCACCCCGGACCTGGTGATCACCGCCGCCGAACCCCTGGTGGGCCACCTGCACCGCGGCGCCGAAAAGCTCTTCGAAGTCCGCGACTACCGCCAGGTGCTGACCCTCGCCAACCGCCACGACTGGCTGGCAGCCTTCTGCAACGAACTGGCCGTAGCACTGGCCGTAGAACGCATGACGGGCATGGACGTCCCAACCCGCGCCCAGTGGCTGCGCGCGCTGCTGTGCGAACTCAACCGCCTGATGGCACACATGGTCTTCCTGACCCCGTTGTCCCCCAACGCCGCCACGTACCGCGAGGGCGTGCAGACCCTGATGGAAGAGGCCTCAGGCGGCCGCATCCACTTCATGTTCAATCGAATCGGCGGCCTGCGCGAGGACGTCCCAGCCGGCTGGACCGACCGCGCCGCCGAATTCCTGTCCACTGTGGACGTCAACACCCTGGAGATCGACTTCTCGAAGCTGAACGGCCTGGGCGTACTGCCACACGCGGACGCCCTGGCGTACGGGGTGACCGGACCGATCGGACGCGCCAGCGGAGTGGACTTCGACCTGCGACGTGACGACCCGCTGCCCGCATACAGGTCGCTGGAGTTCACCCCCGTCGTACGAACCGAGGGCGACGCCGCAGCACGCGTGCGGTGCCTCCTGGACGAGGCACGCCTGTCGGTGTCGTTGGCCTCGGCCTGCCTGGAACAGCTGCCGTCGGGCCCGGTGAACGTGCGGCTGCCCAAGGCCATCAAGGCACCCGAGGGCTCGGTCTACACGCGCGTCGAGGCACCGCTGGGCACGTCGGGCGTGCACCTGTCGTCACGCGGCGAGAAGACACCGTGGCGGCTGAAGCTGCGCACTCCGTCGTTCAACAACATTCAGGCGCTGTCGGCGTTGCTGCCGGGCACCGCGGTGGACGACCTGCCGGCGGTGCTGAGCTCGTTCGCCGTGATCGTCGGGGACATCGACAAGTAGCGATCCGACTGGCCGTGGCGGCACGGCAACGGCCCACACCACGCGAACTCGCCGCAGCAACGAGCCGAACCCACGGCCCCACCCATCGCGACGAGCCAGACCGCACGGAACTCACCGAGCAATGCACCGACCGAGGTTCGGGCCGTCGCGACCAGCGCACCGCGCGGTCCCACTCATCGCGGCAACTCAGGCCGCACGCAGCTCACCCAGCAACACACCGAGCCGCCACGACAGCCCGCACCGCGGGCAACGCGCTCCGGGCAGAAGGCTCTAGTCGTCGCGACGACGGCGCCGACGCGGCGCGTCACCGCCACCGAGCGAGGCCAGCAGCTCGCTCACCGACTTGCCGTCCGCGTGCGCACCGGACGGGTCCTCCGGCGCCGCACGGCGTCCAGTCGACACCGCGGGCAGGCGCGTGGACGACTCCTCCGCCACCCGGCGACCGGCTACCGGCGGCTCGTCGGTGGCGGCGCGGCGGCCGGTCGGCATCACCGGCAGGCGGGTCGACGACTGCTCCGCGGCGCGGCGGCCCACCGGCGGCAGCGACACCAGTGAGTCCTCCGACGGGCGCGACGGGGTGTCGTCCGCTCGGCGGCGGCCGCTGGAGGTGCCGCCGCTCGACGGCTTCAGGGTTTCCCAGGAACCGCTGTTCTGCTCGGGTTCCTGCCGGTCGTCGGCGCGGCGGCGGCCGCCACCGGCGGGCTTGGCGCGCGAGTCGGCGAGCACCTGCGGGTTGATCATCTCGGTTCGCTCGGCCACGCGGGACCGCGGTTCCGGCTTGCGGGTCTCGACCGCCTTCGCGACGGCGGCGGGGGCCTTCGGCGGTTCCGCCGGGCGGGAGAGCGACTCGGTGCGGTTCTGCTGCGGCTGCGGGCGCGGCACCCGTTGGGTCGCCTGCGGAACCGCGACGGGTGGCTGCGGGGGCTTCGCCGCCGGTGGCTGGGCGACCTGGGGCGGGGTTCCGCCCAGTCGGGCGGCCACACCACCGGCGGGGCGCTGCTGCGGGCGCGCCGGTTCCTGCTTCGCGGCCTTCACCGGTTCGCGGCGCACGGCGGCGGGCTGCGGCCGGGGCGAGACCCTGGTCGGTTCCGGTCGTGCGGGCTCGGGGCGAAGCGGCTCGCGGCGCGGCGGCTGCACCTTCGCCTCGTGAGCGACGCGTTCGATCAGCTCGGTGCGCTCGGACGGCTTCTCCGCCGGCGAGGACGTCACCGAGGCGGTGATCGCGGGCTTGGCGTTGATGACGCGCTTGTCCGACAGCGAGGCCAGTCGCGCGGCGTCGGAGGCGAGCGAGCGCAGGCGGGTCGACTCGGCGCGCAGGGCCACGCGTTCGACGAGGACGTCACCGCCCAGCAGGGCTTCGAGGTTGTCCCGCAACGCTCGCAGGTCGGCGCGCAGCGACTCGATGTCCGCGCGCGACTCCTCCTCGATCCGCTTGCGGGTCTCGGACTCGATCTCCAGCTCGTACTCGCGGCGAGCGGCGACCTCGCGTTCGAGTTCCAGCTCGTAGACGGACTGGAGGTCGGCCACCTCGTCGTCGCGCTCAGTGACCTGCTTGCGGTACTTGGCGGCGAGGAAGGCGCCCACCAGGGCCGCCCACAGCGCGGCCACCACGGCCAGGCGCAGCATGCGGGCGCTGTCGCTCAGCACGAGCACCGCCGCGGCCACGAGAGCGAGCGCCAATGCCGCTACTAACAGCAATCGCCCGGAGCCACGACCGTGATCTTCCTGCTCGTCGTCGATCGACGCGCCTCGCCCGGTCATGGGGACTACGGTACCGCGTAGTTATGCGACTGAGACCTACGGCCGGGTATCTAATCCTTCCCGGGAGTCTCCGTCGGCGTCTTGCAGCAGTGCTCCAACCACAGCGCGGCCGCCGTCAGCCCGGCCGCCGACACCATCCCGACCACGGCCGCGAACAGGTCGTTCCCGGCCGCCGCGAACTCGTCGCGCACCGGCACGACGTAGATCAGCAACCCGGTCCAGGCACCGAACATCAACGCGCCCAGAACCGAGGAGGCCTTCGCCAGCGCGACAGCCCTGGCCGCGGTCAGCGGCTGCACGGGGCGTGCGCCCGGCCGCCGCTGGATCCTGGCGCGCAACGAGAACGCGAGCACCAGCTCGGCCACCGCCACGGCCAGCAGCGTCGAACCCGCCGCGAGCGGCAACGGCGGCAACGAGTCGTAGGCGAGTCGCAGCAGCAGGTGGGCCAGCAGCCCGGCGATGACCGCGATCGTCGCCAAATCACGAGGACGGGTGAACCTCACGAGTCCATCCAACCCGAAGTCAGCACCAGATCGTCGCGTCGCCGCACGCCCTCGGACGAGAACGGCAGCGCCGCAACGGGTCCGTGGCCCGGCAGCACGGCATCGGGTTCGACGTCGAGCCACGGGATGAGGACGGTTGCGCGCTCAAACGCCCCAGGATGCGGCAGAAGCAGCTCCGGGTGGTCCGAGGTCACCCCGTCCACCGAAACCACGTCCACGTCCAGCGTGCGCGGTCCCCACCGCTTCTCCCGCACGCGTCCGGCGGCGTTCTCCAGCTCCTGGCCGCGCCGCAGCCAGCCCCACTCGTCGACGTCGTCGGCCGCAACGATCACCACGGCGTTCAGGAAGTCCGGCTGGTCCTCCACGCCCCACGCCGCCGTTTCGTAGACCGGTGACACGGCCACGACGAACGGCTTCAACCCGTCCACGACCGACCGCAGGAACGCGAACCGGTCCCCCAGGTTCGAGCCGATCGAGAGGACCGCGCGGGTCACCGGGATTCCTTGGGCGGCAGCGGTGCGGCCAGCCGGCGCGAGCGGCGGATCGTCACCGACACGTCGTCGAACGTCAGCGGGATCGGCGCGGACGGCTTGTGGACGGTCACCTCGACCGCGTGCAGCCTGCTGTCGGTCATCGCGGCGTCGGCGATGCGCCCGGCCACGGTCTCGATGAGGTCGCACGGTTCGCCGCCGACGATCGCGGCGGCCATCTCGGCGAGCTCGCCGTAGTGGTAGGTCTCCTTGAGGTCGTCCGTCCTGGACGCGGACGACAGGTCCAGCCACAGCGTGATGTCGACGACGAACTCCTGGCCGTCGCGCTTCTCGTGCTCGAAGACGCCGTGGTTGCCCCGGACCCGCAGGCCCGTCAACGCGATCCGGTCAGCCATGTCCCCGCCTCCACGCACCGGCGACGGCGACCGCGTCCAAGGTCCGGTCGACGTCGTGCACCCGCACACCCCACGCTCCGTTGAACGCGGCCAGAGCGGACACCGCCGCGGTCGCGTCCTCCCTGCCGTCCGGTGGACGGTTGCCGAGCAAGGTGCCGAGGAAGCGTTTGCGCGACGCCCCCACCAGCACCGGGAAGCCCAGCTCGACCAGTTCGTC
This sequence comes from Lentzea sp. NPDC004789, assembly GCF_053601075.1. Lineage (NCBI taxonomy): Bacteria > Bacillati > Actinomycetota > Actinomycetes > Pseudonocardiales > Pseudonocardiaceae > Lentzea > Lentzea sp. NPDC004789. Next base: position 137,303 of record NZ_JBSGBE010000017.1, read on the forward strand.
CAGGCGCTGCAGCAGCTCCCAGTTGTGGTCGCCGAGCTTCGCGAAGCCCAGGCCGGGGTCGAGCACGATCGCCGACTCCGCGACGCCCGCGGCCATCGCGGCCTCGACGCGCTGCAGGAGCTCGTCGCGAACGTCGCTCACCACGTCCTCGTAGGTCGCCAACGAGTCCATCTCCGTGCTGTGCCCACGCCAGTGCATCAGCACGTACGGCACGCCGGCCGCGGCCACGACGGCCGCCATCCCGGGATCCGCCAGGCCACCGGACACGTCGTTCACGATCGACGCGCCCGCCTCCAGCGCGGCCGACGCGACGGCGGCGCGCATCGTGTCCACGCTGACCGGCACGCCCTCGGCGACCAGCTCGCGGATCACCGGGACCACCCGCGCGATCTCCTCGGCGGCATCGACGCGCACGGCACCCGGCCTGGTCGACTCACCACCGACGTCGATCAGGTCGGCGCCGCGCTCGCGCATCTCGACGCCGTGCGCGACCGCGGCCCGGCGGTCGAGGTAGCGGCCACCGTCGGAGAACGAATCGGGCGTCACGTTCAGCACGCCCATCACGACGCACCGGCCGGGCCTGGGCAGAGGGCTCACCAGGGCACTCACCGGGTCCGGCCCCTGATCAGCTCGATCGCCTCCGCCCGCGTGGACGCGGACGTGCGCAGCAGCCCGCGCACCGCGGAGGTGGTCGTGCGCGACCCCGGCTTGCGCACCCCGCGCATGCCCATGCACAGGTGCTCGGCCTCGACGACCACGATCACGCCGCGCGGTTCGAGCCTGCGCACCAGCGCGTCCGCGACCTGCGACGTGAGCCGCTCCTGCACCTGCGGCCGCTTCGAGTAGAGGTCGACGAGCCGCGCGAGCTTCGACAACCCCGTCACGCGGCCCTGCTCGTTCGGGATGTACCCGACGTGCGCCACGCCGTGGAACGGCAGCAGGTGGTGCTCGCAGAAGCTGAACATCGGGATGTCGGTGACGAGGACGAGCTCCTCGTGGCTCTCGTCGAACGTCTTCGCGAGCACGCTGTCCGGATCGGTGTAGAGCCCGGCGAACAACTCCCGGTAAGCGCGCGCCACCCGAGCGGGTGTCTCGCGCAGGCCTTCGCGCTCCGGATCCTCACCGCACGCGATCAGCAGCTCGCGAACCGCAGCCTCGGCGCGCCCCTGGTCGAAGACCCGCCGCGCGGAGACGCCGGCCTCCCCGTTGCGGGTGAGGCCGGCGTCTCCGTCGAGCTGATGCTGCTCTGTCACTGCCGTTCGTCCTGGTCCGGCTGCGGCTTCTTCGGCTCCCAGACGTTGTGCGGCTTGCCGCCGGGCACGGTCGCCGGGGTCCATCCGGGCGGGGCGCCGTAGTTCGGCGGGCCCGACTGGTTCGGCGGACCGGACTGGTGCACGCCGTTGGAACCGTTCGGCGAGGGCAGCTCCTCGGTGGGCGCCGCGGCTGCGGGCTCCGTGGGCTGCGGCTCGTCGTCGAGGGTGTCCTCGACGACCGGGGGCCACGGCTCTCCGCGTTCCTTGGCGAGCTCACCGGGGGTCTTGACCGGCGGGATGTCGGACGGCGTGCGGTCACCGAAGTCGTTGAACTGGGTGATGCGCGGCCGCTTCTCGACGCGGGCGAAGATCCGCTCCAGGTCCTTCTGGTGCAGGGTCTCCTTCTCGATGAGCTCGAGCGTGAGGTCGTCGAGGACGTCGCGGTAGGTGTTGAGCACCTCGTACGCCTCGGTGTGCGCCGCCTCGATGAGCTTGCGCACCTCCTCATCGATCTCGTGCGCGACCTCGAGCGAGTAGTCCGCCTGCCGACCGGCCGAGCGGCCGAGGAACGGCTCGCCCTGCTCCTGGCCGTACTTGACGGCACCCAGCCGCGCGCTCATGCCGTACTCGGTGACCATCGCGCGGGCGATCTTGGTCGCCTGCTCGATGTCGTTGGACGCACCGGTCGTGGGCTCGTGGAAGACGAGCTCCTCGGCACTGCGCCCGCCGAGCGCGAACACCAGCCGCGCGATCATCTCGGACCTGGTCATCAGGTCCTTGTCCTCTTCCGGCACCGAGAGGGTGTGGCCGCCGGTGCGGCCGCGGGCGAGGATCGTGACCTTGTAGACCGGGTCGATGTCCGGCATCGCCCACGCGGCCAGGGCGTGCCCCGCCTCGTGGTACGCGGTGATCTTCTTCTCCTTCTCGGAGATGATCCGGCTCTTGCGGGCCGGACCGCCGATCACGCGGTCCACCGATTCCTCCAGCGCGGACGCCGTGATGACGTGACCGTTCTGACGGGCGGTGAGCAGCGCGGCCTCGTTGATGACGTTCGCGAGGTCGGCGCCGGAGAACCCGACGGTGCGCTTCGCGAGTCCGTCGAGGTCCGCGTCCGCGGCCAGCGGCTTGCCCTTCGAGTGCACCCGCAGGATCTGCTTGCGGCCCTTCAGGTCCGGCGCGGACACCGGGATCTGGCGGTCGAAGCGACCGGGGCGCAGCAGCGCGGGGTCGAGGATGTCGGGACGGTTCGTCGCCGCGATCAGGATGATCCCGCCGCGCGAGTCGAAGCCGTCCATCTCGACGAGCAGCTGGTTCAGCGTCTGCTCGCGCTCGTCGTGGCCACCGCCGAGACCGGCGCCGCGGTGGCGGCCCACCGCGTCGATCTCGTCGACGAAGATGATGCACGGCGCGTTCTGCTTGGCCTGTTCGAACAGGTCGCGCACACGCGAGGCACCGACACCGACGAACATCTCGACGAAGTCCGAACCGGAGATCGAGTAGAACGGCACGCCCGCCTCACCGGCGACGGCCCTGGCGAGCAGCGTCTTACCGGTTCCCGGCGGGCCGTACAGCAGCACGCCCTTCGGGATCTTCGCGCCGAGCGCCTGGTAGCGGCCGGGGTTCTGGAGGAAGTCCTTGATCTCCTCGAGCTCCTCGACGGCCTCCTCGGCACCGGCGACGTCGGCGAACGTCGTCTTGGGCATGTCCTTGGACAGCTGTTTGGCCTTGGACTTGCCGAAGTTCAGAACGCGGTTACCGCCGCCCTGAGCGTTGTTCATCATCCACATCAGCAACAGCAACAGCAGGCCGAGCGGCACGAGGTAGATCAGGATCTGCATCAGGATGGACTCCTGGCTGACCTTGGTCTCCACGGTCGGCTTGTTGCCGGCCTGGTCGAGGACGTTGAAGATCTCGTCCGTCGCACTGGCCGGGAACTGCGTGATGAGGCGGTTGCTGCCCTCGAAGGTGGTGCCGTCGGTGAGGGTGAGCCGGAGCCGCTGCTCCTTGTCCTCGATCGTGGCTTCCTTGACCTTGCCGTCCCGCACCTGTTGCAGTGCTTGGGACGTCTTGACCGGGTGGTAGCCCCGTGAGTCGTCGAAGAGCACGGTGAAGACGAAGTAGAGCAGCAACACCGCAGCGATCCACAGCAGCGGGTTGCGAAGCAGGCGCTTGCGGTCCATGCACTTACGGCCGGCGGGCGGCCTCGACCCTCCCTGACTTGCGCGTCGGGCAGTGGAAGACCCACATACCGCGTCCGACCAGCCTACCGCCCGCTGGTCGGGTACTGAGCAACCAACGGCCGGGGACGTTTCCTGGTTCCCGTCCGTGACCGCTGCCACGCATGTTCACGCTGTTCGGTTCATCCGGAACAAATACGGCCGTCCAGACGAGTGACGCAGGTCACGCCGTCTCACTACGTTTGGGGGTCACATGTCATCCTCATGCATCCCCCGAGTGTTCCCCCGCCACTCGAAAGAGTGAACACGTGACCGAAGGTCAGTAACTGTATGTCAGCACGTCACACGTCCCCCGGTCTGTTCCGGCGGGTGGCCCTTCCCGTGGGCGCTCTGCTCGGCGTGGTCGCGGCGGCGGGCGTCACGGTCGTGGCCCTGCGTGTCACCAGCGGCGCCGACTGCTCCGGCGCACTGCCGTTGAAGGTCGCCGTCACCCCCGCAGCGTTAGATGTGGTGAACGCGGCAGCGCAGGACTACCAGCGGTCGCAGCCGGTCGTGCGCGGCCGGTGCGTCCAGGTCCAGGTCGAGTCGCGCAACGCGGCCGACGTGGCGAACGAGCTGCCCACCGCGCAGATCAACCCCCATTCCCTGTGGATCCCCGACTCGTCGATGTGGGCGGCAGAGGCCCAGCGCCAGGCGGCCGAGACCGGCCCGGAGGCCCCGAAGCTGGACATCAAGCCCTCGCTGGCGTCCAGCCCGCTGGTGCTCGCCGGCTCAGAGCCGGCGATGGGCAAGATCGGCTACCCGGTCTCGCCCGTGTCCTGGTCCAAGGTCCTCGACCCCAAGGTCCAGGTCTCGATGAGCGACCCGACCATGACCTCCGAGGGCCTCGCCACGCTGTTCGTGATCCGCACCCTGCTGGGCAACGCGGACGGCACGCCGAAGCCCGAGCTGGTCGGCGCCCTGCTGAGGGTGGGCCGCAGTGCCATCCCGTCGGTGCGCGACGCCTTCGGCAAGGTCACCACGGACGCGGCGAAGGCACCGCTCTTCGCCGCCACCGAGCAGTCGATCGTGGCCAACAACCGCGCCGCCAAGGCCAACTCGGTGCTGGGCGCCCCGCCCAAGGAGGGCACGCTCTCGTTCGACTACCCGCTCGTCCGCGTCTCCCGTCCGAACGAGACCGAGGGCATCGGCGAGGCGGCCGCGGAGTTCGAGAAGGTGCTCCGCTCGAACGAGACGGTCAAGCGCTTCGGCGAGGCGGGCTTCCGCACCGCCCAGGGCGCCGCCCCGGCCAAGTGGTCGACGAAGGTCGAGGGCGTGCAGGCCGGTGACGTGAAGCTGATCGAGACGCCGAACGCCGACCAGGTCTCCGAGCTGCTGCGCACGTGGGGCGCCATCAGCCTGGACATGCGGATGCTGACCGTCATCGACGTCTCCGGCTCGATGATCGAGAAGAGCGGCAACGGCAAGACCCGGATCGAGGCCGCGACCGAGGCCTCGATGACCGCGCTGTCGATGCTGCCCGACACCACCCAGATCGGGCTCTGGGCGTTCTCGACGAACAAGAAGCCGCCGAACGACTGGATCGAGCTCGTCCCGATCGGCCCTCTCGGCGAACCTCTGTCCGGCGTGACCCGCCGCAAGCGCCTGGAAGCCGGCGCTTCGCAGCTGCCAGGACTCGTCGGCGGCGGCACGGCCCTGAACGACACCACGCTGGCGGCCTTCCGGCACGTGCTGTCCGGCTACGACCCGTCGAAGGTCAACTCGGTCGTCCTGATGACCGACGGCCGCAACGACGACGTCTCGTCGATCGACACGGCTTCGCTGATCGAGACCCTGAAGCGCGAGTCGGACCCGGCCAAGCCGGTGCCGATCATCATGGTGGGCCTCGGCGACGAGGTCGACATGGACGCCCTGCGGGCCATCTCCGCCGCCACCGGCGGCAAGGCCTACCAGGCGCGCAACCCCGAGGACATCCGCGGCGTGCTGCTGGACGCGATCTCCCAGCGCCGCTGCCGTCCGAACTGCTGAACGAAAACGGCCGAGGGGCAGCCCCCACCCTTCCCGGGGGGACGGCCCCTCGGCCATTCTATTGCCCCTTCACCTGCGGAAACGACCGTTCGCAGATCTGTGGACAACTCAGCTGGAGTAGACCTTCGGGTCCAGCGTGCCGATGTAGGGCAGGTCGCGGTAACGCTCGGCGTAGTCCAGGCCGTAGCCCACGACGAACTCGTTGGGGATGTCGAAGCCGACGTACTTGACCGGCACCTCCACCTTGACCGCGTCGGGCTTGCGCAGCAGGGTGCACACCTCCAGCGACCGGGGCTTGCGCGACTGCAGGTTCTTCAACAGCCACGACAACGTCAGACCGGAGTCGATGATGTCCTCGACGATCACCACGTTCCGGTCGGCGATGTCACGGTCCAGGTCCTTCAGGATCCGCACCACGCCGGAAGAGGACGTGGAGGAGCCGTAGGACGAAACGGCCATGAACTCGAGCTGCACCGGAACGGGCAGCGCACGTGCGAGGTCGGCCATGAACATCACCGCGCCCTTGAGGACGGTGATCAGCACGAGGTCGGAGTCACCTTCTGGGTGATCAGCCGCGACCTGCTTGGCGAGTTCGGTGACCTTGTCGCTGATCTCCTGCTCGGTGATGAGCACGGATGCGATGTCTCCGTCGTACACGGACAGGTCCCCTCTGCTTAAGACTCTGGTTCTGCGACGAGCCTGCCATGCGCACGCCGCACGACAAAGCCACCCGGCAGCCAGACACCGCCCTGACCGCGCCATTCACTCACCAGTGCGTCAACACGGCGCAGGTGCGAATCGGACAGTTCCGGCACACCGGAGTCGATGAGCCACGACCTGAGCACTCTGCGTCGAAGTGCGACGGGCAACTCGGCGATGTCGTCCACGGCACAGCAGTCGCCGGCGAAGGCCGCGGCGAGAGAGTCGAGTGCGTCACAGTCCTCGCGCAGCTGTGCCGCCGTGCGCGCCAACGACGACGCGACACCGCCCTGCAACACGTCCTCCAGCAACGGCAGAACCTCCGTGCGCAACCGCACGCGCGTGAACGACGGGTCGGCGTTGTGCGGGTCCTCCCACACCTCGATGCCCTGCTCGGCGCACAGGGCACGCGTCACCGCGCGGGACACGCCCAGCAGCGGTCGGCCCCACGGCGGGTCGAACGCGCGCATGCCGGCGATCGAGCGCGGACCGGAGCCGCGCCCGAGCCCCAGCAGCACGGTCTCGGCCTGGTCGTCCAGCGTGTGGCCGAGCAGCACGACACCGGACGCGGGCCTCAGTGCGGCGTAGCGGGCCTTGCGGGCCGCCGCCTCCGGTCCGCCCGGCCCGGTCACCTCGACCGCCTCCACGCGCGACACCAGGCCGAACTCCGCGCACGACGCCGCCGCGCGCAGGGCCACTTCGGCCGAACCCGGCTGCAGCTGGTGGTCGACGACCACCGCGGACGCACCGGGCATCAGGCGTCCCACGCAGAACGCCAGCGCCATCGAGTCCGCGCCGCCGGAGACCGCGACGGTCACGGTGTCCGGGCGCACCTCGTCGAGGAACCTGCGGACCGCCGTCCTGACCTCGGCGACCGGTCCGTTCACGGTGCCACGCGGCGCAGCCAGGTCATCGGCTCGGCGATCTCCGCGCGCGTCGGCAGGGTCTCGGCGGAGGTCCAGATCGCGTTGAAGCCGTCCATGCCGACGCGTTGCACGACGTACTCCGTGAACGCCGCGCCCTCCTCGTACTGGCGCACCTTGGCGTCGACGCCGAGCAACGTCCTGAGCACCCGGTCGAGCAGGCCACCGCCCTTGCGCCGCTCGGTGAACCGGCTGCGGATCGTCCCGACCGACGGCACGACGGTGGGGCCCACGGCGTCCATCACGTGGTCGGCGTGGCCTTCGAGCAAAGTGGACAGTGCGATCAGCCGGTCCAGCACGACCTTCTGCTGTGGCGACTGGATGAGCTCGATCAGTCCGATCGGGCCGTCGCCCGCGCGCAGCTTGTGCCGGAAGTCGCGGATGACGTCGGGCAGCGGCGCGCGGTCGTCGTCCATTGTGGAGAGCAGGGTGGTGACCTGGTCGGAGAAGTACTTCCGCAGCCACGGCACACCGGTGAACTGCAGGCGGTGCGTGCACTCGTGCAGGCACACCCACATCCGGAAGTCGTCCGCGGGGACGTCCAGAGCCTGTTGCGCGCCAACGATGTTCGGCGCGACGAGCAGCAGCCGTCCGGCGAGCTGGTCCTGCGGGCTGAACGGGTCGTACTGGCCGAGCACCCGCGACGACAGGAACGCCATCACGACGCCCGCCTGCACACCCGCGGTACCCGCGAGGATGCTCGCCATCGCACCGGACTGGCGCGGCAGCGCGGGCGCGGTCAGCGCGGCGAGGCCCTGCGCGGCGGCTCTGACCCACGCGGGACGGTCCACGACCTCGCCCGGCAGCAGCGGCAGCCCCTGCCCGAGCCCGGTCAGCTCGCGGACGTGCACCTCCGCCTGCGGCGCGAGCTCGCGAAGTCTGCCGACCACGTGGTCGGCCTCGTCCTTCCCGATCACCGGACCTGGCCGCACGAGCCGGACGGCGGTCGCCACCGCCAGCTCCCAGTCCACCGGGCCGAGCTCTGCCTCCGTCGCGCCGTTCACCCTGCCGAAGTTACCTGCGCACGCCCCGCTACGAACAGCCACAGCCCCGCAACGCAGCGGCCATCACGTCCAGCGCGGGCCGCACCTCGGTCTCCGGGTTGCGGTTGCTCGCGGACATGAACGCGAACACGAGCACCCGTCCGTCCACGTCGACGACCATGCCGGCCAGCGCGTTGACGCCGGTGAGCGTGCCCGTCTTCGCCCGCACCCAGCCCTTGCCGTCGGACGCGCTGCCGCCGTACCGGCCGGCCAGCGTGCCGCTGCCGCCCGCCACCGGCAGTGCCGTCAGCAACGGCCGCAGCTTCGCCGTGCGCGGGTCGTCCAGCGAGGGCTTGGCCGCCGTGGCCAGCACCTCGGTGAGCAGCCTGGCCGGGATCCTGTTCGTCGCGCTCAGGCCGCTGCCGTCGACGAAGTTCGCGCCGGTGAGGTCGAACCCGTTCTTGGTGAGGATGTCGCGCACGGCCTTCACACCACCCGCGAACGACGGCTCGTTGCCCGACTTGATCGCGACCTCGCGGGCGACCGCCTCGGTGAGGACGTTGTCGGAGATCTGCATCATGTTGTCGACGAGCTGCTCGATCGGCGCGGACTTGACCTCGCCGAGCACCTGCGCGCCCTGCGGAGCCGTGCCCGCGGTGGCACCGGGAGCCCCGATGCGCTGCGCGAACGCGTCCGCCGCGGACTGCGCGGGACTGCCGGTGCGCGCGGACACGTCCTTCTTCGGATCGAGCCGGCCGCCGTCCAGCATGAACGGCACGATCGGCGCCACCGAACCGCCCGCGATGTCCGCGGTCTCCCACTGCGGCCCCAGCGCCTCGCCCGTGTACCGGCTCAGGTCGAACAGGACTTTGGTGACCGGTCCCTTCTGCTTCACCTGGTTGACGAGGTCGTCGAGCGTCGCCGCGCCGGGGTAGACGGAGCTGCCGGGCGTGCCGGAGATCGTCGGGTCACCACCGCCCACGATCACCACGGTGCCGGGCTCCGCGCCCTGGACGACCTTGGTGGACAGCTGCGCGGTCTTGTCGAGGCTCAGCAACGCCGCGGCCGCCGTGAGGATCTTGAGGCTCGACGCGGGCGTCGCCGGCGTGGTGTCGCCCTGCTGCCACAGCGCGGCGCCGCTGGCGGGGTCGATCACGCTGCCGGTCAACGTGCCGAGCGCTCCGCTGCCCGCCGGACCGGTCAGCGCGGCCTTCACGCCGGCCGCGGTCGGCGCCGGAGCGCCCGCGGTGGCGGCCTTGACCAGCGGCTGGACGTTCGCCGGTGGGGCAGGCGGCTTGGTCTCGACGGCCGCGGGGCCGCCGAACTCCTTCACCGCGTAGATCGTGGCGCCGGCGAGCGCCGCCACGACCAGCAGGGCCAGGACCGCGGCGAGCGGCTTGCGGCTCTTCTTCGGCTGGTCGGAGGACAGCCGGTCTTCCGGCTCCTCGTCGTAGCCGGAGACCGGGAGGGTCTCGCGGATCGGCTCCTGGCGCGTGGGCTGGTCGACGGTGGCGCGGGGCGGCTCGGCGCGCAGTGGTTGCTGGTGCTGCGGCGGCTCTTGGCGCTGCGGCTGGTCGGCGCGCGCGGGTTCGTGGCGCTGCGTCGGTTCCTGACGCGGCAGCTGATCGGCGCGCGCGGGCTCGTGGCGCTGCGTGGGTTCCTGGCGCTGTGACTGTGCTGGTTCCTGGCGCTGCGTCGGTTCCTGACGCTGGAGCGGTTCCTGGCGCTGCGGCGGCTCTTGGCGTTGTAGCTGCTCGGTGCGCGAGGGTTCGTGACGCTGGAGCTGGTCCACGCGCAGCATCTCGGTGCGCTGCGCCTCCGGCCGCTGCGGCTCGGTGCGCCCAGGCTCGGTGCGGGTCTGCTCCTGACGCGGCGACTCCGGTCTGACGGGCTGGTCGAACCACGACGGCTCGGCCTTCGGCAGCTGGTCGACCCGCGCCGTCTTGGCGTTCGGGGCCATGCTCGCGCGAGGGTCCCCTCCCTGGGGTCCCCCGTTTTCAATCTTGCCAGGTGGCACCGACAGTTCGGTCGTCTTCTGGTCCGGCCTGTGGACAACTTCGGGCTTCGGCACCACGCGGGTCTGGTCGCCCCTCGGCTCCACCACCGGCGCCGGCCTGCCGTGCTCGCCGGGCGCGATTCGCACCGGCACCGCCCGCGGCGGCTCGGCGGGAGCGGAACGGACGGGTGACGACCGCGGAGGCTCCGGAGTGGACGGTGACGTCAGCACCGCCGCGAGGGGGAACCGCATGGTCGGCTGATCGGCTGACGGGCGGCTGACCTGCACCGTCGACTCGGCGAGCGGCTTTTCCAGGTCCGCGTCGTCATCGTCGGTCGGCCACTGGGGCTCGTCCGGCAAGGGGACCTCCGTCAGCTCGGTACGGGCAATCTCACACCCTCCTGCCGCCGCTCCGATGAGGGTTGACAGGGCGTCGTGGTCCACACTAGTGGCGTCACGAATGGGCTACATGAGCGAGGACCAGTGGAGTTCGACGTCCTGATCGAGATCCCCAAGGGCGTGCGCAACAAGTACGAGGTGGACCACAAGTCTGGTCGCATCCGCCTCGACCGCACGTTGTTCACGTCGACGCAGTACCCGGCCGACTACGGGTTCATCGAGAACACCCTGGGTGAGGACGGCGACCCCCTGGACGCCCTCGTTCTCGTCCAGGAACCGACGTTCCCCGGCTGCCTGATCGCCGCCCGCGCGATCGGCATGTTCCGCATGACGGACGAGAAGGGCGGCGACGACAAGGTCCTGTGCGTCCCGGCCTTCGACCCGCGGCACGAGCACCTGCGCGACATCCACCACCTGGCGGAGTTCGACCGCCTGGAGATCCAGCACTTCTTCGAGGTCTACAAGGACCTGGAGCCCGGCAAGAGCGTCGAGGGCGCGACCTGGGTGGGTCGCACCGAGGCCGAAGCCGAGATCAAGCGCTCCTACCAGCGTCTGAAGGACGCCGAGGCACGCGGCGAGACCTTCCACTGAGACAACGCGAAAGGGCCGTCCCCCGCGAGGAGGACGGCCCTTTTCCGTTAGTGCGTCAAGCTCAGACCGCGATGGACTCGGCGTCGGCCACCCGCTCCAGGCCCGACTTGGTCGACAGCGGCTTCTCGCGCAGGAACCACACGAGGACGAACGCCGCCACCATCACGATCCCGCCGGTCATGAAGACCGTGTCGATCGCGCTGGAGAAGCCGTCCAGGAACGGACGCGCCAGCACCGGGTCGAGGTTCTTGAGGAACTCGGTGTTGTTGATGTCGACGCCGGATCCGCCACCGGCCTGCAGGGCCTTCGCGAAGCCGGGGTTGTGGCTCAGCGCCACCTTGAACGCCTCGGTCTGCATGGCGGCCTTCAAGCCCTCGGCGATCTTGTCGCCGACCGTGCTGAACAGGATCGACAGGAACACCGCGGTACCGACGGTGCCACCGATCTGGCGGAAGAACGTCGCCGAAGCGGTCGCGACACCCATGTCACGCGGCTCCGCGTCGTTCTGAATCGCCAGCAGCAGCGTCTGCATGCACTGGCCCAGACCGGCGCCCATGATGAACATGTAGACCATGACCTGCCAGTTCGGCGTGCCCGTCCCGATGGTGCTGAACAGGAACAGCGCGATCGACATGAGCGCGGCGCCGATGATCGGGAAGATCTTGTAGCGCCCGGTCTTCGACGTGATCCGGCCCGCGGTCGCGGTGGCCGACATGATGCCGAACGTCATCGGCAGCAGCATCAGACCGGAGACCGTCGGCGAGACGCCCTTCACGATCTGCAGGTACAGCGGGATGGAGACCATGCCGCCGAACATGCCGATGCCGAGCACGAAGTTGATCGTGTTGCCCAGCGCGAACGTGTGGTTGCGGAACATCCGCATCGGCAGCAGCGCCTCGTCGCCCATGCGGGTCTCGACGAAGACGAACGCCACCAGACCCAGCGCACCGATCACGTACATGGCGATCGACGTACCGGACGCCCAGCCCCACTCGCGGCCCTGTTCGGCCACGATCAGCAGCGGCACCAGGCCGACGGTCAGCGTCAGCGCACCGAAGTAGTCGATGCGGTGGTCGACGCGGTTGTGCGGGATGTTCAGCACACGGCCCACGACGAACAGCGCGAGCAGCGCGATCGGCACGTTGACCAGGAACACCCAGCGCCAGCCGGTGACGCCGAGGAACGTGTCCAGACCGGCGAACACACCGCCGATGACCGGCCCGAGCACGCTCGCCGAACCGAACACGGCCATGAAGTACGCCGAGTACTTGTTGCGCTCACGCGGCGAGATGATGTCCGCCATGATCGCGAACGCCAGCGACATCAGACCGCCGGCACCAAGACCCTGGACCGCGCGGAACGCGGCCAGCTCGTACATCGACGTCGCGATGCCCGACAGCAGCGAGCCGGCCAGGAACAGCGAGATCGCCGCGAGGTACATCGGCTTGCGGCCGTAGATGTCCGACAGCTTGCCGTACAACGGGGTCGTGATGGTCGCGGTGATCAGGTAGGCGGTGGTCGCCCACGCCTGCAACGTCTGACCGTGCAGCTGGTCCGCGATGGTCTTCATGGCGCTGGCGACGATCATCTGGTCCAGCGCCGCGAGGAACATGCCCAGCAGCAGGCCGGACAGCACCGTCATGATCTGCCGGTGCGTCAGGGAGACCCCTGGTGCGGGTGTCGCCTCGGTGGTTGATGACATCTCTACTTTTCCCCTCCTGCGCGGGTCCCCGTCCCGCGTTCGATCAAGAGCGCCGGAACCGTGCGCTCGTAGTCCTGGACGAAGCGTTCGAACAGCTCCGCGAAAATCTTCAGATCCTCATCCGGCCAGTCCGCGAACATCTGCTCGATGGCCTCGTTGCGCTGCCGGCGCCGGTCGATGAGCAGCTTGCGTCCCGCTTCCGTCACCGCGAGAACGCTGGCCCGGCCGTCGCCCGGATCAGCTCGCCTCTCCACGAGCCCGTCCTTCACCAGCCCGGCCACCTGCCTGCTGACCGTGGACGGGTCGGAGAGCACCGCCTCCGCGAGCGCGCTCGAACGGCACTCACCGAGACCGGAGAGCGTCGCGAGGAGCACGAAGGCCGACTTGTCCATGCCCTGCTTGGCCATCTGATGGGCGACCTGAGCGTGCATCTTGTTCAGTCGGACCATGGCCATGCCCACCCGATCCGCGAGCTCGTGCTCGGGATCGATGCCGACGCACCTGCCCGGATCGACCATCTGACACCTCGATGCTTGTATCACCCAACTAGTTGCTCGCTACAAGCATCCATCTCGGCGGGCGGGATTGCAAGTGAGTTTCAGGTCTCACTCCACAGTGGAGCTGTACCAGCGCGGGGAGTAGCGGTTACCGACGGGTAGCAAGGCGGGTTACTCGTCGGTAGCATCCGTCTCATGAGCCAAGATGTGTCGTTCCTCGCCGCTGCGATGAAGCAGGCGGTGCCGTACGTGAAGACCACCGGCATCGAGTTCGAGGAGGTCTCGCCCGGCCGCGTCGTCGCGTCGCTGCCGGACGACGAGACGCTGCACAACCACATCGGCGGACCGCACGCCGCGATGATGTTCGGCCTCGGCGAGTCCGCGTCCGGCGCTGTCGTCATGTCGGCGTTCGCCGCCCACCTCGGCAAGGCCACGCCGCTCGCGGTCCGCGCCGAGATCGCCTACAAGAAGGTGGCGATGGGCGTCGTGCGAGCTGAGGCCGTTCTCGACCGGTCCGCGGAGGACGTTCTGGCCGAGTTGGAGTCCGGTGCGCGGCCCGAATTCCCGGTGACGGTGACGATCACCAACGCCGAGGGCGTGACCACTTGCGAGATGACCGTCGTCTGGACGTTGAAGCCCGCACGCTGAACTGGGCATCTCCGTATTTCAGTTCGGACTACCTGTGAACCGATCCGGGCCAAATACGTAACCTTGGCCACACTCCGGCCGGAGAGCACTATTCGGGTTCATGTCGGGGTGGAGAACTGTGAGCGGAGTCCTGCTGGTCGCGCTCACCGCGGGATGCACCGCGCAGGCGCAGCAGACGACTCCCGTTGCCGTCGAGAAGCCGGCCGTGGACACACCGGTCACGACGACGCCGTCGGTGCCACCGGCCATGCTGGGCATCACCGTGGCGTCGATCGTGGACGGCCGTTCCGTGATGCTTTCCGACGGTTCGAAGGCCGAGGTCAGCGGCCTCGCCCAGCCGGGACCGTGCTGGGCGGAGGCGGCCGCGGGCTTCGCCAAGAGCATGCTGCTGGGCCAGCAGGTGCGCTACGACCGCACCACCGGCACGCTCAGCCTCGCGGACGGCACGGACTTCGCGCTGCTCGCGCTGGGCAACGGCGCCGGGCGGACCACCGGCACCGCGACGCCGGGGCAGAAGGAGGCCGAGGGGGCGGCACAGCGGGTCCCCATCGGACTGTGGGGTGAGCCGTGCGGTGGCAAGGACACCACCGAGACGCCCACGCCTCCTCCCCCGCCACCACCCCCGCCGCCCGCTCCCAAGCCGACCACGACGACCCCCAAGCCCAAGCCGGTGTTCTTCGCGAACTGCGAGGAGGCGTGGCGGGCCGGTGCGGCACCCATCTACTGGGGACAGCCGGGTTACCGGGTCGAACTGGACGCGAACCGGAACGGAATCGCCTGCGAGCCCCCGCGCCGCTGATCGCCGGTCATACGCTCGGACCATGCGACTGCACGTCCACCGGTGGGGTTCGGGTCCGCGCGTGGTCCTGGTGCACGGTGGCGTGCTGGGCGGCCGGGAGGCCTGGCGGGCCCAGCGACCGCTCACCGAGCGCTGGACGCTGCTCGCACCGGACCGGCCGGGCCACGGCCAGTCGCCGCCCGCGCGGCAGGACTTCGAACCGGAGGCCGCGCTCGTCGCCGATCAGCTGCTGGACCTGCCGAGCCACCTCGTCGGGCTGTCGTACGGCGCGATCGTCTCCATGTACGCCGCCGCGCTGCGGCCGGAGCACGTGCGGTCGTTGACGATCATCGAGCCGCCGTGCGCCGGGGTGGCGCGCGGCGTGCCGGTCGTCGACGCGTTCGGGGCCGCCACGCGGGCCGTGGTCGAGTCGGCCGATCTTGATCCGGTGGCGGCGTTGCGCCGCTTCTTCCCCGTCGCCGGCGTTCCGGTCGAGGTCCCCGAACGGCCGCACGAGACGCTGGTCAAGGGCATGCGGCAGCTGCTGGGCGCACGTCCGCCGGACGAGGCGGAGCCGCCGTTGGCCGCGTTGCGCGCCGCCGGGTTCCCGATCCTGGTGGTCTCCGGTGGCCACAGCGAGGCGAACGAGATCATCTGCGACACGATCGCCCGCGAGACCGGCGCGCGACGGGCGGTGTGCCGCGGTCGCGACCACCTGGTTGCGGAAGCTCCGGAGTTCAACGCGCTGCTGGAGAGTTTTCTAACCTCAACGGCATGAAGCTGGACAGCAGTGCCGTCGACTACACCCCCGCCGGCGCCGGGGACATCGCGAAGCAGGCGGAAGCACAGGGCTACGACGGCTTCTGGCTCGCCGAGACCAAGCACGACCCGTTCCTGGCGCTCGCCGGTGCGGCCGCGGCGACCGAGCGGATCGAGCTCGGCACGGCGATCGCGGTGGCGTTCGCGCGCAACCCCATGACCGTGGCCACCACCGCGAACGACCTGCAGCTGCTGTCCGGTGGCCGGTTCAACCTCGGGCTCGGCTCGCAGGTCGAAGCGCACATCACCAAGCGGTTCGCCATGCCGTGGAGCAAGCCGGCCGCGCGCATGCGGGAGTTCGTGCTGGCGATCCGGGCGATCTGGCACGCGTGGGAGACCGGCGAACGGCTGGCGTTCCGCGGCGAGTTCTACAAGCACACGCTGATGACGCCGTTCTTCGACCCGGGCCCGAACCCGCACGGCACCGCGCCGATCTACCTCGCGGGCGTCGGCGAGCTGATGACCGAGGTGGCCGGCGAGGTCGCGGACGGCTTCCTGTGCCACAACTTCACGACCGAGCGGTACCTGCGCGAGGTGACGCTGCCGGCGCTCGCCCGCGGGCGGGCCAAGGCGGGCAGGACGTTGGAGGGCTTCGAGATCAGCGGTCCGGTGTTCGCCGCGACGAACGACGAGGAGATCGCCGACGTGAAGCGGCAGATCGCGTTCTACGGGTCGACGCCCGCGTACAAGCCGGTGCTGGACCTGCACGGCTGGGGCGGGCTGCACGAGGAGCTGCACCGGATGTCCCGCAGGCAGCAGTGGGCCGAGATGAGTGAGCTGGTCACCGACGAGGTGCTGCACGAGTTCGCCGTGGTCGGCTCGGCGGACACCGTCACGGCGGGCCTGATGGACCGCTTCGGTGACGTGGTCACGCGGATCTCACCGCCGAAGAACGTGCTTCAACGACCGGAGAAGTGACTGAGGCCCTGCCGAGCCAGCTCGTCGTGGAAGGCGGCGAGCTCGGCGCGCACTCTGGCCACGCCCCTCTTGCGAATCCACCTGCGTCTGCCCACGTTGGCCGCGGTCAGCGCGAACGGCAGGGCCAGCAGAGTCAGGACCAGCATCGTGATCATGTGTCTCCTCAGGGTTGCGAACAAGCAACGACCAATCGAGACGCCGCTTACGGTACCGGGTGCAAAGCCACCCAGGTGGAGCAAAGTCACCGACAGCAAGTCAGTTCTTGACTAAATTTGTTTTCGGTGCGACGGTGGAGCCATGTTCGAAGTGGCGGTGATCGAGGACCCGGCCGCGGCCGAGGTGTCGCTGGACCCGGTGCGGGCGCGGCTGCTCGCGGAGCTGGCGGAGCCGGGATCGGCGACGATGCTCGCCGCGAAGGTCGGCCTGCCCAGGCAGAAGGTGAACTACCACCTGCGGACGCTGGAGCAGCACGGCCTGGTGGAGCTCGTCGAGGAACGGCGCAAGGGCAACGTGAACGAGCGCCTGCTGCAGGCGACCGCCGCGTCCTACGTGATCTCCCCGACCGCGCTCGCGGCCGTGCAGCCGGACCCGGCGCGCTCACCCGACCGACTGTCGGCGCGCTGGCTGCTCGCGGTCTCGGCACGGCTGGTCCGCGACGTCGGCACGTTGATCACGGGCGCGACCAGGGCGAAGAAGCGGCTCGCGACGTTCGCGCTGGACGGCGAGGTCCGGTTCGCCACGGCAGCCGACCGCGCCGCATTCGCCGAAGAGCTGGCCACATGCGTGACGCGGCTCGTCGCGAAGTACCACGACGAACAGGCCGAAGGCGGGCGAGCGCACCGAGTCGTCGTCGCCCTGCACCCCAGCGTCGCCCCGAAGGAGGAAGAGTCGTGACCCGCGAGTTCGAGATCAGGAAGGAAGTCGAGGTCGAGGGGACCCCGGAGCAGGTCTGGGACGCCATCGCGACCGGGCCTGGCATCGACTCGTGGTTCATGGGCCCGCACACGGTCGACGGCCGCCTCGGCGGGCGGATGTCGATCGACATGGGCTTCTTCCAGGACGGCTCCACCATCACCGGGTGGGAGCCGGGCAAGCGCCTGGCCCACTCCTCGGACCAGGGCGAGGACGGCACGTTCCACGCGTTCGAGTACCTGATCGAGGGCCGTGACCAGGGCTCGACCGTGCTGCGGTTCGTGCACAACGGCATCCTCGGCGACGGCTGGGGCGACGAGTACCTCGACCAGACCTCGCACGGCTGGGACATGTACCTGTTCACGCTCGGCCAGTACGTGCGGCACTTCACCGGCCGGCGCGGCACGTACGTGTTCGCGCAGGCTCCGGCCGAGCAGCCCGACGACGCGTGGCCCCGGCTGGCCGCCGCGCTCGGCGTGCCGGCGGACTTCCAGGTCGGCGACGAGGTGAAGCTGGAACCGTTCGGCATCGACGGTGTCGTCGACTACGGCGTTCCAGGCCTGATGCTCGGCGTGCGCGGACCCGAGGGTCTGTACCGGTTCCACGGCACGCACGCCGTCGGCCACCACGTCTTCGGTGACGCGACCGGCCAGCACGAGAAGTGGTCCGCGTTCCTCGCTCAGGCGCTGGGACAGACCTCGTAGACGTAGTCGTCGTGCCCGTACGGCACCACGTTCCGGTCACGGCGGATGATCGACCCCTTGCCGCCGTGATCGGCACACGACTTCTGGAACGCCTCGTCGGTGTACTCGATCTGGAAGACGTTGTCGCCGAACGCGTCCGCGTACGGCTTGCACTCGTTGTGGACCTGGCAGTCCTCGGTGATCGCGAAGTCGAAGCCGATGTACTTCTTGCCCGAGTCGCCGAGCTCACCGCCGTTCTTCTGCGCGACCGCGAGACCCTTCTGGTGCGCGTGCTTGACGAACGCCTTCATGAACTCCTTGGTGGCGTTGATGTCGAACGCGCCGCCGGCCCGCGTGTGCGAGTCGAGGTTGTCGGCCTCGATGGCCTGGTAGCGCGACGTCTTGCAGCCCTCGATCCACTTCTTCTGGATGTCGAGGATCTTCGTGCGCTTCTCGGCGGTGGAGATGTCGAGGATGCCCTCGTCCCACTCCGGGTCGACCATCGGCTCGCCGTCCGGCTTCTTGACCAGCAGGTCGCCGTGGTTCTGCTTCCACCAGCTGAGGCTGCCGTCCATCGGGTCGGGCTGGGTCTGCAACGCGTTGAGGTAGCAGATGTTGTAGCGGTCGCCGACGGGGATCTTGCTGCGGTCCCGCACCACGATCTTGACCCGTGCGTCCGGCTGGTAGATCCCGCCGATCTGGTAGTCGAACTTGGCACCACTGGGCGGGAGCTCGACGGACTGCGCCTCGGAGTCACTCCCACTGCAGGACGCGACGAACAGGAGCAGGGCGGCAGCCGCCGCGGCTGGCTTCATGCGCGGCAGTCTGTCACCCGTCAGATAACGGAGGTGTAACACAAGGGCACTCCATAGCTCACAAATGAGATTTACCTTCCACCATGTGAAAAACAGGTCGCTCTTCCTGCAGCTCCTCGTCGCCGTCGTCGCGGGCGTTCTCGTGGGCCACTTCTTCCGGTCGTTCGGCGCGGACCTGAAACCGATCGGGGACGGCTTCCTCAAGCTGATCAAGATGGTGATCGCACCACTGATCTTCTGCGTGGTGGCGACGGGCATCGCGAAGGCAGGCGACCTGCGCGCGGTCGGCCGGATCGGTGTGAAGGCGCTGATCTACTTCGAGGTGGTGTCGACGGCAGCGCTCGCGCTGGGGCTGCTGGTCGGCAACGTGGTGCGACCGGGTGCGGGCATGAACGTGGATCCGTCCACGTTGGACGCCTCCGCCGTCGAGGCGAAGACGCAGGGTGGTCACCTCCCCGGCGTCGTGCAGTTCCTCCTGGATCTCATTCCGTCCAGTGTGGTGGACGCGTTGGCGCGCAACGCGTTGCTTCAGGTGCTGCTGTTCGCGGTGCTGTTCGGCTGCGCGCTCGCTCAGCTCGGCGACCGCGTCACCCCCGTCGTGGACCTGTTGGAACGCGTCAACCTGGCGTTCTTCACGGTGCTGGGCTACGTGATGAAGCTGGCGCCGCTCGGCGCGTTCGGCGCGATGGCCTTCCTGATCGGACAGTACGGACTGGGCTCACTGGTCACGTACCTGTGGCTGATCCTGTCGGCTTACGGCGCGGCACTGCTGTTCTGCGCGTTGCTCGGCGTGATCGCGTGGACGTTCGCGCGCGTGAACCTGCTGCAGTTCGTGCGGTACGCCAAGGAGGAGTTCCTGCTGGCGCTCGGCACCGCGTCGTCGGAAGCCGTGCTGCCGCGGATGATGGTGAAGCTGCAGCGGGCCGGCTGCGCGCCCACGTCGGTCGGTCTGGTGCTGCCGACCGGGTACTCGTTCAACCTCGACGGCGCCTCGATCTACCTGTCGCTCGCGACGGTGTTCCTCGCCCAGGCGTTGAACGTGCCGCTCGACCTCGGCGACCAGCTGACGATCGTGCTCGTGCTCGTGCTGACCTCGAAGGGCATGGCCGGCGTGCCCGGCTCGGCGTTCCTCGCCCTCTCGGCCACGGTCGCCGCGGTCGGCTCGATCCCGGCCGCGGCGGTCGCGTTGCTGCTCGGCGCGGACCGGATCATGGACTCGATGCGCGTCTTCACGAACCTGCTGGGCAACTGCGTGGCGACGTTCGTGGTGTCGCGCTGGGAGGGCATGCTCGACGTCGAGCAGATGCGGTCAGTTCTCGGCGAGCCAGTCCGCGACGACCTGGTCGAGCAGCGCGAGGGTTAGCCGTCCCTGGCCGAGCACGATCTCGTGGAAGTCGCGTACGTCCCGGCCGGCCCGGTCCGAGGCGGCCCGCAGTTCGTCGAACTTGAGGCCTCCCACCGCGTACGCGAGCGCCTGGCCCGGTTCGGCGAGGTAGCGGTCCACCTCGGCCTCGGCCAGTTCGCGCGGCATCGGGGTGTTGCCGAGCAGGTAGTCGACGGCCCGCTGCCTGCTCCAGCCCTGAGCGTGCAGGCCGGTGTCGGCGACCAGCCGGCCCGCGCGCTTGGCGGCCATGGTGAGCATGCCGAGCCGGAACTCCTCGCTGCTGTACAGGCCCATCTCCTCGGCCAGGCGTTCGCAGTACAGCGCCCAGCCCTCGCTGAACACGCTGATGTGCGCCTTGCGGCGGAGCAGCGGCAGATCCGGGAGCAGCGCCATCCTGGTCGCCTCGAAGTGGTGGCCCGGCACGGCCTCGTGGAACGCCGTCGCCTCCGCGACGTCGCGGAGCCGCGTTTGCGGTTCCGCGGTGTTGACGAAGTAGGTGCCGGGGCGGCTGCCGTCGAGTGCGGCGGCCAGGTAGTGCGGCGGCGTGCTCGCAGGTACCGGCGGTGCCATCGCGGCGATCACGCAGCGCTCGTCCGGAGTCGTCCGGAACCATTGCGGGGCAACGGCTTCGGCTCTGCGCACGGCTGCTTCGGCGTCCTCGATCATCTCCTGCGCGCTGCCGTACGCGACGCCTCGATGATCGCCGAGCTCGCGCTTGAGGTCCTCGACGAGCCGTCGGCCGGTGGCGTGCAGCTCGTCCGGGTCGAGATCCGCGGTGGTGTGCGTGCGGATCGCCCTGCGGTACAGCTCTTCGCCGTCCGGCAGCCAGCACAGCCCCGCGTGCTCCTCATCGCGGCCGTGCGGAAGCACGTCGTTCACCAGCACCTCGCCGTAGCGCCGGACGGCCGGATCGTCGTACCGGCCGACGAGCTCGATCGCCTGCTCCACGAGGTGCCGGACCGGCGTCCGGCCTGCCGCGATGCCCGCACGGTGCCGTTCCGCGACGGTCGCGAGGAACCCCGGCACGGCGTGGTGGCTCTTCAGGTGCCCGAGGAAGTACAGCAGCTCGGGCACCGCGGACCGCACGTACGCGCTCACCCCGAACTCGACGACCCTCGACTCGATCGAGTCGCACTCGGCGCGGGCCAGGTGCAGGACGAGCTCCTTCGTGATGCGGTCGTCGAGGGTTTGCGCGGTCCGTCGTTCCGCTTCCTCGGCGATCTCCCGATAGCGCCGCAGATAGCGCTGGTCCGCCTCCTCGCTGTGGTCCTGCAGCGCGCCGTCGTCGCGCAGCCCCATCAGGTTCGGCCGCAGCGTGTGGTGGTCGAGCACGGTCTCGAAGAGACGGTCAGCGAGCGCGTTGACTTCGGACATCTGTCCCCCAGGAGTTACGCCGTTGAGCGGCCATCGCCGCCCGTTCCGGCGGGTATGCCCTGCTCATGCGGTGGTTACTGCTGATCATCCTGCTGGCCAGCTGTTCCGCGATACCCCTGTCGTCCACGCCCCAGCTCGACCACGTGCCAGAGGGAACCCTCGATGCCGGTGCCGCCCGTACCTCTCTCGCGGCACTCCCCATCGCCACCCCGGGCCGTCTGGACGGCTACGTGCGCGATTGTGACGACGGAAAAGCATGCGTGTTCGGCCAGCCGTGGTTCGACACCGACGGCGACGGCTGCGACCAGCGCAGCCAGGTCCTGGCCCGCGACCTGACGAACGTCGAGCGCAAACCCGGCCGCTGCGGCGTGCAGTCCGGGACCCTCGACGACCCGTACACCGGCTCGCGCATCACCAGCGTGTCGAAGATCCAGATCGACCACGTGGTGCCGCTCGCCGAGATGTGGCGGAGCGGGGCGGCCGCCTGGGCACCTGATCGGAGGGTGGCCGCGGCCAACGACCTGCGGAACCTGGTGGCGGTCTCCGGCAAGGAGAACCAGTCGAAGGGCGACAAGACGCCTGACGAGTGGATGCCGCCCAACGCCGCGTATGCGTGTTCGTACGGGCGGATCTACGTGACGGTCAAGGCGGCGTACGGGCTGAGCGTCACTCAGGCGGAACGTTCGGCGTTGGAGAAGGCCCTGTCGACCTGTGCGCCGGCACCCACGACCTGATCAGTCAGTTCTCCGGATCAGGCTGGAATACCCGACCACGACGAGCGTGGCCAGAATCCACACGGCGACCTGCAGCAGCCAGATCACCGCGGCGAAGACCTGGCCGCGGTGACTGGTCGTGTCGAGGTCGCACCGCTCACGCACGCCGGTCGCCGCGAGCGGAAGACCCCGGTCGATTCCCAGACCCACTTGCTCGAACGTCGAACAGGGCGTGAACGGCTGCTCTGCGCGTCTCGTGTGGCCGGCCGCGTACCTGCCGTCCCGGATCGGGGTGTGACCGGCCCACAGCCCGAGAAGACCGGCCAACACGAGAACCACCAGTGTTGCGACGACCGTGCGACTGATGCGATATCCGTAGCCGGCCGCCCAGCTTCAGAGGCCCCTCAATCGTCATCCCCGACGCACGCAGGGCAGGCCCGGACGAATTGCTCAGCTTCGAGTCCAACAGATCCACACTGCCCCGAACAAATGCCCCGCGCAGTGACACCGCACCTATCGGTGAGTCCGCAGCCGCCGAGAACCCGTGGCGGAGAAAGAGGTTTCCTCCGATTCGAATGTCCTCGGCGTGCAACGCCGGCCCGCCTGCCGAGATGAGCGACGCCTTGTCGAGCTCGAGATTCCCGCCGATGTGCGCACCGGGCAGTCTGACCGCCCTCAGCTCGGTACCGGCCGCCGTGAACCCATGACGGAGGAACAGACCACCGATCACCCTGAGCCGATCCGCCAGCAGCGCCGGAACCTGGCAGCCTTCCAGCTCCAGCCAGGGCAACTCCGCATCCCTGGCGACCACCGGACGCGAGAACAGGCAATCAGTGAGGTTCAGACCTGCTTTGCTGAGCACGCCTTCCAGGTCGAGCGTTCCCTCCACGCGCGCGCCGGTCAGCCGCACACCCCTCGGATCCAGCTCTCCACGACGACCCAGCAACAGATCGCGAATCACGTCCGCCCGGATGACCTGCGTGCCATCGCATCGAAGACGCTGGCCGTGCCGGGCCGCCGCCACGAGCTTGCGTTCCTGAACGCTCAGACCTCGCCTGCGCCACACACGAACAACGTCGTGACCAGGATCGCAGCGTTACGAGGTCAAACAAAAACCGGCGGACCCTCCGAGGAGGATCCGCCGGTCATCTCACCGAGCCGCCTGTCGGAATCGAACCGACGACCTGCTCATTACGAGTTCCACAGTGATCGTGTTGAGGGCTGACGGGTAGTACCGCACCGGTCTGCTTGATCCTGGTCAGGCCGGTGCGGCTGCCGCTCGGTGTCGTTGTCGATCAGCTCGTTTCGGAGCGTTCGGGCACACAATGGGCACACCTTGCGAGCCCCCATCTCGTCCCCGCTGACCAGCACGGATGCCGCTCCGCAGACGGCGAACCAGAGTGCGATCCCCCGGAAGTCGATCGGCCGTGCCGTCGCTTCGACCGCGTGCAGCAACGACCGGAAGACACCGGCTGCTGGTCTGACTACGGCGTCCACAGGATCGGCCCGGTCGCCTTCACGAGCCGAGGCGCGAGCCGATCGCCAGGAGCGGGAACGCTCAGCAGCTCCTGAACCACGTGCGTCAGCGAACCTGTGCGCTCCCACACGATGCCGGGCGGCTCATCCCCATCGGTGCGCAACGCCATCGCGTCGTCCTCATCGCGAACGCGGACGGCGTCGATCCAGCCACCCGGCCAGACCCTGTAGCCGTCGACCTGTGTCGGCACTCCTTCGACCGCGTCGCGGTGGACGAAGGTCCAGCCCGCCTCTCTGATCGCGATAAGCGCAGCGAGTGCGGGAAAGGCACGGATCGCCGCGTCGTCGTTCATGCGGCATCACTCGACGCCCGGACGCGAACACCCGTCGCCACAACCAGTTCGGGCAATGGGTCGCCGTTCACGCGGTGGACCACGCGCTGCCCGGTGAATGCTCGTCGACCGTGCAACCAGCGGTGGTTGTCCAGGACGTAGCCCTGCCCGGCAGCGAGCCCGAACTCGAACGCGTGGCGGTCGATCGCCGCCCGGAGTGCCGGAATCCATCGGTTGACCTCAGGCGAGCTCGTCGAGCCGAAGTCTGACGGCGATTCGACCTCGACCGTTGTCGCTGAAGATCGAGCTGAGATGCCCTGCCGCACCGCCGAACAGCACGGAACGCGGCGTGCTCAACGCGGTGAGCGCTTCGGGCTCCGACTCGGCGAGATCGTCGTACACGGCCTGGCCGTCGATGAGCACGCACTCGCCACCGGTTGTCGCAGCCTGTGTGCAGCTCATCATCAGCAGGGCAGGCGGGTGCGGAACGCCTGAGCGATCGGTGTGCGGGTTGAGCGCACAAGCGCTGAAGCCTGCGAACCCGCTACGCACGATCGACTCACCAAGGTCAGCGATCGTGGTGACGCCATCAGGTCCGCTGTCCCGGTGCGGCACGACGATGGCAATCGACTGCACGAGCCTCAGCAGGTCCTCAGGGCCGTCGAGTCCATCGACTACAGCGAGTCCCTGCTCGGCGATCAGCTCGACCAGGTTGGCGGAGTCCGCGTTGACGCGATACTGCTCGATCATGGCGTCTACCTCCCGAAACGACTCGTCTACGGGATCAGCAGAACGCTGTTCTGTCCACCACGTCCAGTGACAGGTTGTCAACACCGCGTCGCCTCGGCATGGTGGGTTCCGGTGCTACGTTGCCGGTGAGCAGCCTGCCCGCGAGTCACGGAGGACACCTCGATGAGCCAGCTTGCCTACCCCGTCTCGATCAAGGGCGTGGTGGTCCGCGACGGCAAGGTGTTGCTGCTGAAGAACGAGCGCGAGGAGTGGGAGCTGCCGGGCGGTCGGATCGAGCCCGGAGAGACGCCAGAAGAATGCGTTGCCCGCGAGATCACCGAAGAGACGCAGTGGAAGGTGACGACCGGGCCGATCCTCGACACGTGGATGTACTACATCAACGTTGCCGAGAAGAACGTGTTCATCGTGACCTACGGGTGCCACCCAGACGGCGACAGCGAGCCCGTGCTTTCCCACGAGCACAAGGAAATCGGGCTGTTTGCCGAGGATGAGGTGCCCGGCTTGAACATGCCCGAGGGCTACAAGCGCTCGATCGCTACGTGGTTCGAGCGGCTACGCGCGGACGCGGTCATGTAAGCCATGACGGGCGGACGGTGTGACGCGTGTGGAGCCGAACTCAGTCGGCTCGCCGTCGAGCCGATCTGTCCCACCTTGTCACGCCAGTGCGCGTCACGTCGCCCCGGTCGTTCCTGCTCGTCGGCTCATGCCCGCCGTGTGGTTGTGGTCGGCACCAGAGGCAACCGCGGCCCTCAGAAGTCGTGATCTCGCAACAATCCTGCGCACCTACCGCAAGCTGAACAAGCTCAGTCAGGAACGGCTCGCCGCGCTGCTCGGCTACGACAAGACCTACGTGTCGATGATCGAGACCGGTCGCCGGAACATCAGCGACGTCGCCACCCGCCGGCACATCGCGCGGACGCTCGGACTCCGATGCACGTCCTCGGCGTGACCGACAACGACGATGCCGACTTTGCCGCGATGATCCAGTTCGGCGACTCGACGATTCGGCTTGCCGAGATCGCGCGCCAGGCTGGTCGAGCAGTCGATGCGGTCAACGAACTGTGGCCGCTGGTGGCTCGGCTTGAGGCACGAGCCGCTGAGGGGCGAGCTGAACGGGACACGATGATCCTGCTCGGGCAGGGTCGTGCCGCGCTCGGCGTCTCGCTCGGCACGGTGCTGCCCGAGGAACGGCTGACGGCTGCTGCCCGCTGGACGGGCAAGGCACTCGTGATCGCTGAACGCCTCGGCGACCGGGCGTTCCTCGCTCACGCGCTTCGGATGCACGGGAACGAGCTGCGCAAGGCTGACCACGTCGGCGCCGCCATTGCTCGACTCAGCCGGGCTGTTGCCGTGTCCGAGGATCGTGAGGGGCAGGGAGCCAAGTTCGCGCTACTCGCTCGTGCCGCAGGCGAGCACGGCGACCCAGACCTGTTCGACCTTGCGATCAACGGCTACCGCGAACGACTCGACGACGGTGGCGACCGAAGCATGCTGTTCAACCCGTTCACGTTCCGGGAGATCGAACTACGCGGACTGGTCGCAACCGGCCGAGCTGCGGCCGCTGCGCGCGTCATGCAAACGGGGCAACCCGATGCCGCACCCGTCGCGCCGCAGTGGCACATCATCGAGCGCGTGACCGCTGGCGAGGTTCTGCTCGCCGCTCGGCAACGTGATGGAGCAGAGGCGTCCTTGCGCGCCGCGCTCTTGGCTGCCGAGATCCACCGGTTGCCGCACCAGATCCAACGCACGATCCGTGCTGCAAAGGCTGGCGAGTTGTCTCAGGTCGAGGTCGAGGGCCGCGCTGCTCTCCAACGATTGAACGACTTGCTGACCGTCAGATAGGTGCGACGTAGCCACGACGCTTCTACGTGACCGCGTCCCTGGAACACCTCAGCAATGGCACTTCTGCTCAAACTCCGGGCGACGCTGCGAGCAGCGCTGAACGACGCGATCGCGCAGCAGATCATCACGTTCAACCCGGCTGCTCACGTCGAGGTCGAGCCAGGCAAGCGCCCTAAGGCGCTGGTGTGGACCGCCGAGCGCGTCGAGCAGTGGCAGCGGACCGGCGAGAAGCCGTCACCAGTCATGGTCTGGACTCCAGAGCAGACGGGCGAGTTCCTCGACCTGGTGCACGACGACAGGCTGTACGCGCTGTACCACCTGATCGCGTTCCGGGGTCTGCGTCGGGGCGAGGGTTGCGGGCTGCGCTGGTCAGACGTCGACCTCGACGCGAAGACGGCGACGGTCGCGACTCAGCTCGTCCTCGACGGCTGGGACGTCGAGGAGGGATTCCCGAAGACGTCCAGCGGCGCGCGAGTCGTCGCACTGGACGCCGAGACGGTCAAGGTACTGCGGACCCACAAGGCGCAGCAGGCAGCCGAACGGTTGGAGTGGGGCGACGCCTGGGTCAACACGGGCCGTGTGTTCACCGAAGCCAACGGAACGCTGCTGCACCCCGGCAAGGTGTCCGAGGCGTTCGAGAAGATCGTGCGGACGTCGAGCCTCCCGCCGATCCGGCTGCACGACTTGCGGCACGGTGCGGCGACGCTCGCGCTCGCTGGTGGTGCGGACATGAAGACCGTGCAGGAAATGCTCGGCCACTCGTCCATCACCATCACGTCGGACATCTGCACGAGCGTTCTCCCCGAGGTCGCTCACCGTGCCGCCGAAGCAGCGGCCAAGCTCGTCCCGCGCAGGTCCACCGGAACTGATGGGACACTTCGGGCACACACGAGGCCCAAGGCAGCGCAGCTCTACAACTCGTCACGAACCTGGGACAAAAGAAAGACCCAGGTCAGGAAGCCTGACCTGGGTCTTATCTCACCGAGCCGCCTGTCGGAATCGAACCGACGACCTGCTCATTACGAGTGAGCCGCTCTGGCCGACTGAGCTAAGGCGGCGAGACGCGATAACTATAGCGGGTCCGCGGACCCGTCACTCACGGGGGTCGGCTTCGTTGTACGGACCGTGACCGATGTCACCACCTTCTCACCGTCGAGGAGTGGGTTCATGCGCCGATCGTTGTCCGTGCCGCTGGCCGGGGTGCTGCTCGCGCTCGTTGCCGCGCCCGCGCTCGCGCAGCCTCCCACCACGCCGGTGCCGGGGCCGCGTGACCCGAACCAGCCGCCCGCGTCGGCGCCGAACGGGCCGCAGTCGCTTGCGCACGCGGTCGGGGATGCCGGGACCGGGCTCAGCGTTGTCCGGCTGGGGCCGCAGGGGGTGCCGACGAACACGATCCTGCCCGGGCTGAGCGACCAGCTGCCGAAGCAGTCGGTCACCGAGTTCGGGTTGGGGCTGGCCAGTGCGCAGGTCAACACCGAGGCGTTCCTGAGCACCGAGCGGGTGGTGACGCAGGCCAGTCCGTTCGGGTTCGCGGTGGCCGGGCGGTCGCCGCAGTCGCCGGGGACGCTCGTGCAGACGGCGATTCCGGACAACCCGCGGCCGGCCAGCGGCGGGTTGCCGATTCCCGAGACGCCGCTGGGCCGGCTCAGGGTCCTCAACGGCAGCGTGCAGGCGCGGTGGGACGAGAAGCTCGGGCCGTGCGTGAGTCCGCTGGCCACGGCGAGGACGTCGCTGGCTGGGCTTGAGGTGCTCAGCGCGTTGCCGGCCGAGGTGCCGTTGCCGTCCAGGAGCCTGGTCAGCATTCCGGACACGTTCGAGGCGAACTCCGGCGTGCGGCTGGTCGACCTGCCCGGCAGCAGGAACAAGGCGGTCGAGTCGACGTCGACCATGCGTGCGGTCAGCGTGGAGATCGCGGGCGGCATCAAGATCGATGTCGTGAGCCCGCCGACGCTCACGGCGACCGCCACCGGCGACGAGGGAACGTCCAAGATCACGTACACGGCACCGGTGCTGAAGGTCAGTCAGAACGGCAAGGAGCTCGGCACGTTGGACGCCGCGCATCCGGTGCTGGACGTGCCGCTGCTGCTCGACCTGGTCGTCGTCAAGCTGCAGATCGCCGGGCTCACCGAGAAGAAGGCGAGCTTCTCCGGCAACGGGTTCAGCGGGTTCCAGCTCGGGGCCACGGCACGGATGCTGGACGTGCAGCTGTTGCCGACGGACAAGCTGAAGCTGCCGAACCTGCCGACGGCGCTCGCGCAGATCTCGCTCGGTGAGCAGATCGTGCGGGCCGCGGCGCCGCGGGGTGGCGTGATCTGCGGAACGGCTCAGCCGCCGGAGCAACCCGGCGGACCGGCGGCGCCTCCGCAGCAGAAGACGCCGCCGCTCGCCTACACCAACGCCGCGTACCAGGCGATCCCGCTGTTCTGGTCCGGCACGGGACTGCTGCTCGCGGGCGTGGTCGTGGTGGCCGCGCTGCCGGTCAGAGGCCGATCGCGCGGCCGAGCTCGCGAGGTTTCAGCACCCTGAGCAACGCCTCCATGAGGTAGTAGTCGCCGTAGGGCAGGGAAACCTCGATGCCGGTCTCGGTACGACGGTTGCGGGTGCCGCGCGCCAAGATGGCCTCGTGCTTCTCGGCACGGGTCGTCAAACACGTGCGGCACAACGCGTCCAGGATCCGCAACGCGGACACGCGGTACGCCAACCGTCCGGATGCGGCGGCAAGATCCAGCAGACCGCACGCCATGACGGCGCCCGCCGACGAGTCCTTGATGTCGTTGGGCGCCAACGGTGAGCGGTAGTCCCACACCGGAATGTGGTCCGGGGTAAGAACATCCAGCGCGAAGTCCGCCAATCTGCAGGCCGCGTCGAGGAACTCACGACGGCGAGAACGCCGGTACATCGTCGTGAACCCGTAGATGCCCCAGGCCTGGCCTCGCGACCAGCACGACGTCGGGCTGTAGCCCTGGTTCGTGTTGGGGCCGATGTCCTCACCGGTGTCCGGGTTGAAGTCGAAGACGTGCGGCGTCGAGCCGTCCGGCCGGATGAACTTCACCCGCGTGGTCTCGGCGTGCGCGACCGCGACGTCCAGGAACCGCGACTCCCCCGTCTGCTGCGACGCGAACGTCAGCAGGTCGAGGTTCATCATCGTGTCCATGATCGCCCGGCCCGCGTTCGCGGGTGTCCCGAGCGCGCCCCACGCCCTGATGAAACGGCCTTTGTCGTTGTAGCGCTGGATCAACGACGACGCGGCCTGCACCGCGCCGTCACGCCAGGAGGCGTCGCCCGTCATCCGGAACGCGGTCACCCACGACGGGTAGAAGAGGAAGCCCAGGTCGTGGGTCGACGTGTCGGTGCGCCGCGGGGCCAGCCGCAGCGCGGACTCGACCGCCCACTTCTTGAACTGCTCGTCACCGGAGTCGAGGAACGCGAGCCAGTGCATGCCCGGCCAGAAACCGCCGACCCAGCCGCCGGAGCTGACGTAGGTCCACTTCTCGAACTTCGTCTCCTCCGGGAACGACGTGACGTTCGGCGCGACCTGGCGCAGCTTGCCGAGCGCGTAGTCCAGAGACTCCCGGAACAACCGCACCGACGCCGCCGAGGCCTCCCCCGCGACCCCGGCCACGACCGGAACCGCCGCAGCCGCACCGAGCAGGGTCCTGCGACTGAACGTCATGGCACCATCCAACCGAGCACGGGCGTGGACTGCAGGTACGCGATCACGCACATCGCCAGCAACAGCAACAGGCTCCAGCCGAAGACCTTGCGGAACAGGTCGCCCTCACGCCCCACCAGACCGGCCGCGGCGGTGCCGATGGCCAGGTTCTGCGGCGAGATCATCTTGGCCATCACGCCACCGGAGCTGTTCGAGGCGCCGAACAGGAACGGCGACACGTGGAGCTGCTGCGCCGCGGTGACCTGCAGGCCGCCGAACAACGCGTTGGAGCCCGCGTCCGTGCCGGTGATCGCGACGCCGAACCAGCCGACGACCGGCGACAGGAACGCGAAGAACGCACCGGTGCCCGCGAGCCACAGGCCCAGCGTGGTGATCTGGCCCGAGTAGTTCATGACGTACGACAGCGAGAACACCGCGAGGATCGCGAGGATCGCCCAGCTGAACTGCTTGATCGTCTGACCGTAGATCTGCGCGGCCTTGCCGAGGCCGATGCCCAGCACGGCCACCGTGATCAGACCGGACAGGAACAGCAGCGAGCCGGTGGCCGACGCCCAGTTGAGCACGTACTCGACCTTGATGGGCTTGCCGGACGGGTTGGCCAGGTGCAGCGACGTCCACGGGAACTTGACCGTCACCGAGTCGAGGGCCTTCTTGATCGGCACGATCTGCGCGAGCGAGAAGATCACGACGATGACCGCGTACGGGGTGAACGCCATGATCACGTCACGCCGCGAGTCCGTGGTCGCGCCGCCCGCGATGACCGGGGGGATCGACCGCGCCGGCTGCCACACCCGCGACAGCAGGATCACCGCGAGCACGGACACGATCGCCGCGATGATGTCGCACAGCTTGTAGGACCAGAAGTTCGAGACCAGGTACTGCGTGACGGCGAACGAGCCGCCCGCGACCAGCGCCGCCGGCCACGCCTGCTTGAACCCCCGCTTGCCGTCCACCACGAAGATCAGCACGAACGGCACCAGCATCGCCAGGATCGGCACCTGACGGCCGGTCATCGCGCCGAACGTGTCGGCGGGCAGTCCGGTGACCGTGTTCAGGACCGTGATCGGGTTGCCCATGCCGCCGAACGCCACCGGCGCGGTGTCGGCGATCAGGGCCAGCGCCACGGCTTTCATCGGGTCGACGCCCAACGCGATCAACATGACCGAGCAGATCGCGACCGGGCCACCGCCACCCGCCAGCGCTTCGAGCAGCGCGCCGAACGAGAACGCGATGACGATTGCCTGCACGCGCTGGTCGTCCGAGATCGAGCTGAACGACCGCCGCAGCACGGCGAAGTGTCCGCTGTGGACCGTCAGGTTGTAGATCCAGATGGCGTTGAACGTGATCCACAGGACCACGAGCACGCTGGTCAGCGCACCGAACGCCGCCGAGTTGAGCGCCTGCCCGACCGGCATCGAGTAGCCGAACACGGCGACGCCGATCGAGAGCACGAGGGCGGTCAGCCCCGCCCAATGAGCCTTCCACTTGAGACCGCCGAGCAGCACGAGCACGGCAACGAGCGGTATCAACGCGAGCAGAGCCGACAGGAACAACGATCCTGTCGGATTCGGATTCTGCTGGTACACCAAGGCCGCCTTTCATAAGCCTGAACTCCGGCGGCGTGGAGGCCTCAGGCTTGTTCCATTGCACGGAACGTAGTTCCATGTTGGTCGGCGCACATCGTGTCATTCCGCCGCCCCGATCGGAAGGCACCGACAGATGCAAATCAGGCACTCGACCCATCCGGCGCAGTTGCCGGGCTTCGACACGGACGGGCTGCGGCAGCACTACCTGGTGGACGACCTGTTCGTACCGGGCGAGATCCGGACCGTCTACACGCACGAGGACCGCATCGTGCTGGGCGGCGCGTCGCCGTCACCAGGCCGTCCGCTCAAGCTGGAGAGCGCCGCACCGCTGCGATCAGCGCACTTCTGCGAACGGCGTGAGCTCGCCGTGCTCTCGATCCGCGGTTCCGGAACGGTGACCGTGGACGGAACCGAGCACGAACTCGGTACGCGTGACTGCCTCTACGTCGGCCAAGGCGCCGTGGACGTCGAGTTCCACGCCGGCGACGAGGACACGCGCTTCTACCTCTTCTCAACGCCGTCGCACGCGTCGTTCCCCACCGCCGTCGCCCGTTTCGACGAGGTGGACGTGCTCCGGCTGGGCGACCAGAGCACGGCGAACGTCCGCGAGATCCGCAAGTTCGTGTACGCGGACGGCATCCGCAGCTCCCAGCTCGTGCTGGGCGTGACGTCGCTGGCGCCGGGCAGCGTCTGGAACACCATGCCGCCGCACACCCACGACCGCCGCACCGAGTGCTACCTGTACTTCGACCTGCCGGAGGACCACCGCGTGATCCACCTGTGCGGAGAACCGCAGAACACCCGCAACATCGTGGTGCGCAACGAAGAGGCCGTGATCTCACCGTCGTGGTCCGTCCACAGTGGAGCCGGAACGCACTCGTACACGTTCGTCTGGGCCATGGGCGGAGAGAACCAGGCCTACGACGACATGGATCCCGTTGCCGTGACGGAGCTGCGGTGAGCTTCTCTCTCGAAGGCAAAACCGCGGTCGTCACCGGTGCGCGCACCGGCATCGGCCGCGCCATCGCCCGCGGCCTGCACGACGCCGGAGCGTCGTTGATCCTCGTCGGCCGCGGCGACCTCTCGGACGTGGCTCCGGCCGTGGCCACGGTGTCGGTGGACCTCTCGGATCCCGCTTCGGTCGAACCCGCGCTGGCACCGGTGCTGGCCGAGCACCAGGTGGACGTGCTGGTCAACAACGCCGGCACGATCCACCGCGGCCCCGCCGTCGACGTGTCGCTGGCCGACTGGCAGCGGGTGATGGCGGTCAACCTCGACTCGGCGTTCGAGATCTCGAAGCTGTGCGGCCGTCAGATGGTGGCGCGGGGCAGCGGCAAGGTCGTGAACATCGCGTCGCTGCTGTCCTTTCAGGGCGGAATCCTCGTCTCGGCCTACACCGCCTCGAAGCACGCGCTCGTCGGCATGACCAAGCTTCTCGCCAACGAATGGGCCGCCTCGAACGTGCAGGTCAACGCCATCGCGCCGGGCTACATCGAAACCGGCAACACGGCACCGTTGCGCGCCGATCCCGACCGCGAGGCCGCGATCCGGGGCCGGATTCCGGCTGGCCGCTGGGGCACGCCGGAAGATCTCGTGGGCCCAGCGGTGTTCCTCTCGTCCAGCGCGTCCGATTATGTGACCGGACATGTGCTCGTGGTCGATGGAGGCTGGCTGGCGAGATGACCGATACCGCCGTCGAGAAGACGCTCGCCGTGCTGGAGGCCCTGGCCGACCACACGCGCATCACCGACATCGCGCGGGTCACCGGCCTGCCGAAGTCCACGGTCCACCGCCTGCTGCAGACGATGGTGGACCGGGGCTTCGCGACCCTGGGCTCGGACGGCTACCTGACCGGACCGCGGGTGCTCGCCCTCGCGGGCAAGGTTCTCCGGCCGTTGGACACGGTGGAGCGGGCCCGGCCGTTCCTGCGCACGCTGCAGGAGTCCACGGGGTGCACGGTGCACCTGGCCGTGCTCTTCGGCGACGAGCTGGTCTACGTGGACAAGATCGAGGCCAACAAGCCGTACCGCATGGCGTCCCGGCTGGGCATGTCCCTGCCCGCGCACGGGACCGCCATCGGCAAGGCCGTGCTGGGCTCGCTGTCCGCTTCGGAACTCGACGCGTACGTCTCCCGAGTGGGGCTGCCTGGGCGGACACCGAAGACGATCACGTCGGCGGCCCGGTTGAAGTCGCAGCTGGCGCGGGTGCGGCGGTCGCGGTTCGCGCTGGACGACGAGGAGAACGAGCTCGGCGTCCGGTGCGTGGGCGCGGCGATCCGGGACCACGCCGGTGTGGTGATCGGCGGGTTGTCGGCGTCGTCGCTCGCGATGGAGCACTCGATCCAGGAGCTGATCGCGCTCGGCCCGCGGGTGGTGCAGGCGGCGGACGAGGTGTCGACGGCGCTCGGCTGGGTCTAACCCCGGTGGAGCGTCGTCACCATCGCCTCGATCGCGATGCGCGGCTTCACGTTGACCTCGATGGCCTCCCGGCAGGCCAGCACGGCCTCCAGCCGCCGCAGGATCGACTCCTGCGACCACTGGGCGGCCGCGGTCTTGGAGTCACCGGCCCGGTCCGGGTGCATCAGCGCGGCCTCGGACCCGGTCTTGGTCACCAGCGCGTCCCGGTAGAACCCGGCCAGGTCCACCAGGGCCATGTCCAGCGAGTCGCGCTGGGTCCGGGTGGCACGTGACTTCTGGCGCTTCTCCAGGTCCTTCAACGCGCCCTTGGCGCCACGGGTCGCGGCCGCGGTGCCCTTGCCGGTGCCGCCCGCGCCCATCGCCGTCTCCAGCGCCGCCCGCTCGGCCTCGTTGCGCGCCTCGTTGGCCGTGGTGGCGTCCTCCTCCGCGGCCTTGATCAGCTCGTCGGCGCAGGTGAAGACGTCGGCGGGCTTGCGCAGTGCCAGCGGGATCCGCAGCACGGCCTCCCGCCGGGCCCGAGCCTCGTCGTCGACGGCCAGCCGCCGTGCCCGTCCGACGTGCCCGCCGCACACCGCGGCCGCCCACTGGGCCATCTCCGGCGCGATCCCGTCCACGGTCTCCAGCGCCGAGGCGATCGCGGCCGGGCGGGGCGACCCCAGCGACACCAGGCGGCAGCGCGACCGGATCGTCACGGACACGTCGTCGGGGTGGTCGGAGGGCGCGCAGAGCAGGAACACCGTGCGGTCCGGTGGTTCCTCGACGGCCTTCAGCAACGCGTTGGCCGCGCCCTCGGTCAACCGGTCGGCGTCCT
Source organism: Lentzea sp. NPDC004789 (assembly GCF_053601075.1). Lineage (NCBI taxonomy): Bacteria > Bacillati > Actinomycetota > Actinomycetes > Pseudonocardiales > Pseudonocardiaceae > Lentzea > Lentzea sp. NPDC004789. The sequence goes on from NZ_JBSGBE010000017.1 coordinate 172,482, forward strand.
CGATGATCACCACCTGCCAGCGGCCGGACGTGGGGCGGCGAGCGGAGATCTGGACCAGTGCGCGCATCTCGGCGACCGAGATGGAGAGGCCCTCGGGCGTCACCACGCGCACGTCGGCGTGCGTGCCGTGCAGCGCGGTGCGGCAGCCGGTGCACTCACCGCAGCCGGGACGGTCGTCCGTCACCACGCACTGCAGGGCTCCGGCGAAGGCGCGGGCGGTGGACGAGCGGCCGGATCCGGGCGGGCCGGTGAACAGCCAGGCGTGCGTCATCACGCCGGGCGCGGGAGTGCCGCCCGCGACGATCGTGGCGGCGGCCTCGGCAGCCGCAGACAGGGTCGCCACCGCGTCGGGCTGCCCGACAACCTCGTCCCACACGCTCATGGACTGCAGTCTTCCAGCGAGCGGTCAGACCGCGGCTTCGGGGACCGCCCGCTTGCGGGTCGCGAGCAACGGCACCACGGCGGACTTGACCCGATCGGCCACCACGTCGGCGTCACCGTCGGCCTCGACGACCACGTACCGGTCCGGGTCGGCGGCGGCCATCTCGCTCAGCAGCCGCTGCACCCGCCAGTGGTGCTCCAGCGCGATCGACTTGCCGTCGGCGACCGGGCGGTCCAGCAGGATCGTCAGGTCGGGCCGCAGCCGGCCAGTGGCCCAGTCGACCAGGCCTTCGAGCTCCTGGTGGCCCAGCGTCGAGGTCGCCGTGAAGTGCGCCAGCGGTGAGTCGACGTAGCGCTCCATCACCACGACGGAACCCTCGTCCAGTGCAGGACGCACCTGCCGTTCGACGACATCGGCACGTACGGCAGCGGCCACGAGGGCCTGCGCACGCACCCCGGCCAGCTCGGCGGACGACAGCACCGCGCGCAGCCGGCGTTCGTCGTGCTCGGGATCGGCGGCCAGCAGCACGTCGAGACCCTCCGCGCGCAACGCCGCGGCCAGGCGGCGGGCCTGCACCGAGGTGTCCTCGCGGGTGTCGCCCTCGACCGCGATCAGCATGCCCTTCGTGTGCCTTCGCCCGCGAATGGCCGCGAACAACGACGACAGCACCGGTTCCTCGCGACGGTCGTCCATCTGCCGGTACGCGACGAGGCCCAGCACGATGGCGATGACCGCGCCGCCGAGCATCACCGGACGGGTCGCGTCGACTTCCATCGGGTGGCCGAAGACGCTGACCTGCCGCTTCTGCAGCAACGCGACCAGCAGCGGCGCCCCGGCGGAGGCACCGAACAGCACGATCTTGAGCAACGACTGGATCAGCGCGACCGTGCGGCCGCGCATCTCGTCCTCGACCTGCGAGCCCACGATGGTCAGACCGGTCAGGAACGCCACGCCCGCGCAGGCACCGACCAGTGCCACCATCAGCAGCGCGATCCACAGGTGCGGGGCCAGCGCGACCAGCACCAATGTGATGCCCGCGCCCACGATCGTCACGCCGAAGAGGCGGTTGTAGGCGAGCCTGCGGGCCAGCCGGGGCGCGGTCGCCATGCCCAGCGCGAGGCCGAGGAACACGGCCACGAACAGCAGGCCGAACGTCGAGGCGCCGCCGAGCAGCGACTCCGCGTAGAGCTTCGCGGTCGCGATCACCACCCCGGCCGCGGCGAACGCGCCGATCATGCCGATCACCAGGCCGCGGACCAGCGGCGTCGCGGCGGCGAACCGGATGCCGTCGCGGAACATCGCGAGGAAGCCCGGCTTGCCGGCCTCGACCTCCTTCTTCCTGGCCGACGCGCGGCCGGAGAGCTCGGGCAGGCGGGTCGCGATCAGCACGGCGGAGGTGAAGTAGAGCAGGCCGTTGATGATCACGGCGATGGTCGCGATGCGGAACTCGAGGTCGCCGCCCTGCAGGTTCAGGTACGTCGGCACGCCCGCGATCAGCGAGTACAGGCCGAAGCCGCTGATCGTCGAGATGCCGTACGTCATCACCAGGCCCAGCTGGTTCGCCGACTCGACCTGGTCGGGACGGCGCAGCAGGTTCGGGACCGACGACTCCTTGGCCGGGATCCACAGCATCGCGCAGCAGCCGACCAGGAAGTTCGCGACGAAGAGCCAGATCGGCGACCCGATCAGCGCGATCGAGATGAACAGCGAGCCGCGCGCGACGTCGCAGACCACCATCACCTTGCGGCGGTCGAACTTGTCCGCGAGCACGCCGCCGATGGGCGCGAACAGGATGCCCGGCAGCAGCTGCGTGAGCACGACCAGCGACAGCGCGAACGACTGCCACTGGTAGCTGTGCATCATCTCGGAGACCAGACCGGTCAGTGCGAGCAGTGACAGCCAGTCACCGACGCTGCACAGGTAGGTGACGAGCCAGAGCCGGCGGAACGGCCTGATCGCCAGCACCGAGCGCAACCGGTGGACCGTGGACACGCTGGACTCGGCCTGCCCTGCCTGGCCTGCCTCGGTCACTGCTGTGTCCGCGTCCTGAATCTCAGTCACCCCTATGTCGGCCCACCCCGTGGGATCAGAGTAACCGGAGCGCGTGTCGGCCAATGCCCGACTCTCAGCGTCAGGAGCTGAAGATCGCCCCAAGAATGTTGACGATCACCAGCACGAAGAAGCCGATCACGATCAGACAGCCGATGAACGCGGCCACGCCACCGGACTGCTTGGCGGGCTGTTGTTGTTGCGCCACAGGCACTTGCATCGGGGCGAACGCCTGCAGAGGAGACACGCTCTGCGGTGGTGCCGGCTGACGACGGCCTCGTGGCCGCCGCCGCTCCCGTTCCATCTGCGCCCAGACCGCCTGCCGCATCTCGTCGGTCGGCGCCGGCGGTGTCGGCACGGACACACGTGACGTGGAAGACGTGGTCCATTGAGGAGCGATCCACGTGTCGGCGGTGACCAGGCCCGCCAGGGGATCGGGGAAAAGCCGAGGGGGCGGCGGGGCCTGAGTCCCGTCCGGACCGAACTCGTTCGCCGGCACCGCCACCCCCTGCTGTCAGCTCTTCGACTTGGCCGGAGCCTTCTTGGCCGCCGCGGGCTTCTTCGCGGCGGGCTTCTTGGCCGGCGCCTTCTTCTTGACCGGCCCCTTGGCGCGCTTCTCCGCCAGCAGCTCGGCCGCGCGCTCGTCGGTGATCGTCTCGACGCTGTCGGTCTTGCGCAACGACGCGTTGGCCTCACCGTCGGTGACGTACGGCCCGAACCGGCCGTCCTTGATCACCATCGGCTTGCCGGACACCGGGTCGTTGCCGAGCTCGCGCAACGGCGGCGCGGCGGCGGCCGACCGGCCCCGCTTCTTCGGCTCGGCGTAGATCTTCAGCGCCTCTTCGAGGGTGACCGTGAAGATCTGGTTCTCGTCGACGAGCGACCGCGAGTCCGTGCCCTTCTTCAGGTACGGGCCGTAGCGGCCGTTCTGCGCGGTGATCTCGGCGCCCGTCTCCGGGTCCTTGCCCACCACGCGCGGCAGCGAGAGCAGCTTCAGCGCGTCGTCCAGCGTGACGGTGTCCAGCGACATCGACTTGAACAGCGAGCCGGTGCGCGGCTTCGGCGCCTTCGCCTTCGACGACGTCCCGTTCTCGGCGGGCTCGGGCAGCACCTCGGTCACGTACGGGCCGAAGCGGCCCTCCTTGGCCACGATCTCGTTGCCCGAGACCGGGTCGGTGCCCAGGGACCGGCCCTCCTGCGGCGTCGAGAACAGCTTCTCGGCGATCTCGGCGGTCAGCTCGTCCGGCGGCAGGTCGTCCGGCAGGTTCGCGCGCTGCGCGGCACCGTCGACCTCGCGCTCCAGGTACGGCCCGAACCGGCCGACGCGGACCACGACCGTGCGGCCCTCGGCGTCGCTGAACAGCGGGATCGAGTTGACCTCGCGCGGGTCGATGTCCTCGACCCCCGACCCGACCAGCTTCTTCAGGCCGCCGGAGCGGCCGATCGAGCCGTCCGGGCCGATGCTGCCGCCGAAGTAGAAGCCCGACAGCCACGTCGTGCGCTGCTGACGACCGGCGGCGATGCCGTCCAGCTCGTCCTCCAGCGCGGCGGTGAAGTCGTAGTCGACGAGCCGGCCGAAGTGCACCTCCAGCAGCCCGACCACGGCGAACGCCACCCACGACGGGACCAGTGCGGCGCCCTTCTTCCACACGTAGCCGCGGTCCTGGATGGTGCTGATGATCGACGAGTAGGTGGAGGGACGGCCGATGCCGAGCTCCTCCATCGTCTTGATCAGCGACGGCTCGGTGTAGCGCGAGGGCGGCGAGGTGGCGTGGCCGTCCGCGGACAGCTCCGCGATCGTCAGGTCCTGGTCCTTGACCAGCTGCGGCAGGCGCGACTCGGCGTCGTCGGACTCGCCACCGGCCTCGGCGTCGACGGTCTCGACGTAGGCCTTGAGGAAGCCGGCGAACGTGATCGTGCGGCCGGAGGCGGCGAACGTGACCTCCTGGCCCGTCGCGGCACGGCCCTGGATGCGGACGCTGGTCGTGTTGCCCCGCGCGTCGGCCATCTGGGACGCGATCGTCCGCTGCCAGATCATCTCGTAGAGCTTGAACTCGTCGGAGTCGAGCTCGGCGGCCACCTGACCGGGCGTGCGGAAGACCTCTCCCGCCGGCCTGATCGCCTCGTGCGCCTCCTGCGCGTTCTTGACCTTGCGGTTGTACTGGCGCGGCTGCGGCGAGACGTACTGCGCGCCGTACAGGTCCGTGGCCTGCGTGCGGGCGGCGTTGATCGCGGTCTCCGACAGCGTCGTGCTGTCGGTGCGCATGTAGGTGATGTAGCCGTTCTCATACAGCTTCTGCGCCGTGCGCATCGTGCGGTCGGCGGAGAAGCGCAGCTTGCGGCCCGCCTCCTGCTGCAGCGTCGAGGTCATGAACGGCGCGTACGGCTTGCGGCTGTACGGCTTCTCCTCGACCGAGGCGACCTTGACCGGCGCGTTCTCCAGCCCGGCTGCGATGGCGCGGGCCTGCGCCTCGTCCAGCACGACGACGTCGGCCTTGCCGGTGAGCTTGCCGTCCGAACCGAAGTCACGGCCGGTGGCGAGACGAGTGCCGTCGACGGCCACGAGACGCGCGCCGAACTGACGCGGCGTGGCGTCCGCACCGGCGTCCATCTGCGCGGAGATGTCCCAGTAGCTCGCCGAGACGAACTTCATCCGCTCGCGTTCGCGCTCCACGACCAGACGCGTCGCCACGGACTGCACACGGCCCGCCGAGAGCTTCGGCATGACCTTCTTCCACAGCACGGGGCTGACCTCGTAGCCGTAGAGGCGGTCGAGGATGCGGCGGGTCTCCTGGGCGTCGACCAGGTCCTGGTCGAGGTCGCGGGGGTTCGCGGCGGCGGCCTGGATCGCGGACTCGGTGATCTCGTGGAACACCATCCGGCGGACCGGGACCTTGGGCTTGAGCGTCTCCAGCAGGTGCCACGCGATGGCCTCGCCCTCGCGGTCACCGTCTGTCGCGAGGTAGAGCTCGTCGACGTCCTTCAACGCTTCCTTGAGCTCGGTGACCAGCGACTTCTTGTCCGCGGACACCACGTAGAGGGGCTCGAAGTCGTGGTCGACGTCCACGCCGAGCCTGGCCCACGCCTGACCCTTGAACTTCGCGGGAACGTCGGCGGCACCGCGCGGCAGGTCCCGGATGTGTCCCCTGGAGGACTCCACGACGAAGTTGCTGCCGAGGTAGGACGCGATCTTGCGCGCCTTCGTGGGCGACTCGACGATCACCAGTCGTCGGGTGCTGCCCGCGCCTCCGCTGCTCTTTCTCGTCCGTGTCGATCCAGCCACTCGCCGTCCCGCTCTCTTCCAAACCCGGTTCCCAGGCCCGCCAGTGTTGCCCAGCGTCGGCCGAAAAGCACACCATCCGCGACGCCTGTACGACGAGACAGAGTGACACAACCTTGCCGGACCGCCCGCTCAGGCCGCCGGCCAGGTGCTCATCGCCACTCCGTGCGGAGGGCTTCCGACCAGCTCAGCGAGCCGAGCCAGCCTTCGTCGGCCGGTTACCCGCAACGCCGGAGCCCCTACCAGGGTGCACGGAAGTCCGGATGCGAGCAGGGCATTTTGCAACGGAAGGTGTGTCTGCGGTGCGTTGGGGTCCAAACCGAGCAGGTACGCCGACTCCATCCAGCTGCCCGCGGCCAGTGCCCAGATCCGCAGCACTGCTCCGTTCAGCTCGAAGTCGGACGGCACCTGCTTGACGGATCCGTCCAGCCAGCGGGCGGCCAGTCCGGTGAGATCGGTGCGGAACGGCGTGCGGACGAACCGCGTGCCCTCCTCGTTGACGCAGAGCTCCGTCGTGACGCCGCGCTCGTCGCAGGCCTGCTTGAGCGGCCGGTGCCGCCACTCGTCACGCAGCTCGACGTACACGCGGGCCGCCGTGCCGCGCGCGAAGCCGACGGCCTGCCCCGGCCCGCAGAGGAAGCCGGCGAGGTCCGCCTTGGCCGGCGTGCGCGCCTCGGCCGAGAAGAAGGACAGCTGCCCAACCACGGCCCACAGGGTAGAACAGACGTTCGACTGTGACCAGTGGTGCGCCTGTGACCACACCGGTCGAGCGACTACCGCTGACCGCCGCTCTTGAGCTCACCGCACGGGACAGACTTGCCGATCGCGGCCGCGTACTTGGGCGACTTCTCCAGCGCGTCGAAGGTCGCGCGCAGCTCTTCGGGGCTGCTCACCTGCGACGTGTCGGCGAGCACCTTCTCCGCGTTCTCCCAGAACTGCGCATCCGGTTCGAGCTTCTCGACCGGGGCCTGCGCCGCCGCGTAGGACCTGGCCGACTCGCTGACGTACTTCATCAGCCGTTCGTGCACGTCCTTCAGCTCGTCCGACGGCGGCCCCAGCTCCTTGAGCCTCTTCTCGGCCCCGGCGAGCGCGGTCGCGTTCGCGGTGACCAGCTTGAGGTAGGCCGTCTTCACCGCCGCGGGGTTCGCCGGGTCCTGGGCCTTCAGCTCCACCCCCGCCTTCATGCCGGGCAGCAGGCCGCCGCAGAACGCGTCGACCCACTGCCCCTGAGCGTCGGTGAGCGGCTTGTCCTCGTCGGAACCGCAGGCGCTGGTCAGCACCGCCGTGGCCAGCACAGCGGCGAGCAGGCGCGTCCTCATGCCGCCTATTTTCCCCTGGCCGGTGCCTGCCAGTTCGCGCACACCTCGTTCGCCCGGAACGCCTGATGACGGTGGTGGCTTTCTGGTCCGTGACCACCACCGTGATCAGACCTGCTTCACTGGCCCAGGAGCTTGCCGAGCTTGGTGCGCATCTCGGTGCACTCGGGCGCCTTCGCGATGGCGTCCTTGTACTTCGGGTCCGCGTCGAGCTTCTTGATCTGGTCGGCGAGCTTCGACGGGTCGGCGGACTCGCCGCCGAGCTTCTCGACCCGGTCCATGAAGTCGGGCGCGTTGGCGTCGAGCTTGCGCATCTGCTCGGCGACCGTCACGTACTCCTTGGCGCCGTCGCCGAACATCTTCACCAGGTCGTCGTGCAGCTGCTTGGCCTCTGGGCCGGGCGCGCCGGCCTCCTTGAGCTTCTTCTCCGCCTCGGCCATCGACTTCGAGCCGGCGTCGAGGATCTTGAGCATGCCCTCCTTGAGGGCGACCGGGTTGTTCGCGTTCGTCGCGGCGAGGTTGATGAGGTCGAACGCACCCGTGAGCACCGGCGTGGTGCCGCTGCAGAAGGCGCCGGCCCACTTGACCGGGTCGGCGGCGGGCGGAGCCGCGGACGTGGTGGTGGGTGCGGGCGTGGTGCTCTGCGAGGAAGGCGCGGCGGAGTTGGAGCAACCGGCCAGGGCCAGTGCGGTACCAGCGCAGGCGACGACGAATCTCAAACGTGCGTTCATGGTGGAAATCCCCCAGGACATGTCGAACCGGACCGGCGAACCGTACACGTTCGGGCGATCTCGTTCGTTGCCTCACTTGCCCGACATGTAGCGCACACCGGCGCACACGCGGTCCTGGTCGAGCGCTTTGCCGTACTCGGGCTGCCTGCTGAGCTCGTCGAACAGCTCCTGGACGTCGTCCTCGCGCGTTCCGACCTCGTCCGCGAGCACGTTCTGGTAGGCGGCGCCGAACCCGGTGTCCGCGGCCAGGCCCTCGATGCGTCGCTGTGCGGCCGCGTAGCCGTCCCCGGCCTGCCGCAACGCCTCGACCAGCCGCTCGTGGGTGTCCTTCGCCTCTTCGGCGAGCACTCCGAGGTCCTCCGTCGCGTCGGCCATGTCGTGCAGCGAGTTCATCGCGGTCGACGTCAGCTTGAGCGCCGCGGCTTTGGTGATCTTCGGATCGGACGTGTCCCGCAGCTTCGGGTCCTGCTGGGCGCTGACGAACAGCCCGTACTCGGTTCAGTACGTCCTGGCCCAGTTCAACGTGCTGGACGGCACGCGCGTGGACTGCGACCTCGGCATCGATCTGTTGTTGCCGCAGCCGCCGAGACAGACGAGGAGTGCGCAGGCCAACGCCACGCCGAGCGAACGAACCACCACCGAAACCCCCAGGTCACACCACGAATCGCCCGAACAGTACGCGTTCGGGCGACTCGTGGAGCAGGAATTACGAGGTCGGTGAGGAGCTGGACGAGGCCTCGAGGCCCTTGCAGTTGGGGGCCTTCTTGCCGGCGTCGCCGAGACCCGTCTCGTCGAGCTTCTTCTGCACGTCGGCGGCGGACTTCTCCAGCGCGGACGCCTTGCCGATCATCTCGGTGAACGCCGCCACGACCTGCGTCGGATCGGTGGACGAGTCGAGCTTCGACTTGGTGTCCGCGAGCAGGGTCCTGATCTGCCCCATGCTGTTCTCCGCCGTCGTGACCAGCTCCTTCGACTTCGGGTGCGGGCCGTTCTCCAGCGCCTTGAGGTCCGCGATCGACTTGTCGGCCGCGGCGACCTTGGTGCCGAGCCAGTCCGACAGACCCGTCTTGAGCTTCGCCGGGTCGTTCATGTCGATGCCGGGCTCGTCGGACATGGCCTTCACGGTGCCGTCGACGGCACCGCAGACCTTGTCCATCCACGACACGACGTCGGCCTCGTTCGGGGTGGCCGGCGTCGCGGACTTGGGCGAACCTCCGCTGCTGCACGCGGTGACCACGAGCAGAGAACTGGTCAGAAGCGCGATGACTGTGTGCCGCATGGGCCGGAAGCTACTCCGAACGGCCTCGCTCAGCTCGTCGGAGTGATGTTGAGGCGCTGCATCTCCTGGCACTTCTGCGCGCTCTGAGTGGCCTTCTGCAGCTCGGGCACGGCCTTGAGGTCGCGCAGCGGGTCGGCGAGTTCGGAGAGCTTGGCGATGGCCTCTCCCGCGGCCTGCAGGCCTCCGGTGGCGTCGTTCGCGTCGGCCTGCTCGATCCTCGTCTTGGCGTCACCGAAGACGGTGCCCAGGGAGGTGAAGGCCTCGGCCATCTTGTTGACCGCCTCCTCGCCGCCCGCGACGGGCGACGGGCCGACGTTCTTGAGGCCGTCCGCCGACTTGGTGAAGGCGTCGGCGAGCTGACCCATGTAGGCGGCCATGTCGGCCTTGAGCTTGGCGGAGTCGCCGGAGTCGAGCTTCGGGGCCGTCTTCTCGATCTTGGCGAACTCGGACGCGGCGCCGCACACCTTGTCCATGTAGGCGACGGCCGCGGGGCTGGCCGCGCCGCTGGTGGGCGTCGAAGAAGTGCCGGAGTTGCCGCCGTTGGTGCACCCGGCCAGCGCGGCGGCGGTGATCACGGCAGTGGCGACGAGGCGGAGCCTCATGTCGTAACTCCTCGGTCGGGGTACGTCGGGGGAGCCCCGAACGTACCCCGGCCGGGGAGTGCAGAACTACGCGGCGCCGTTGCTCACGGTCTCCGCGGGCGTGTCCGCGATCGCGGTGCCACGACGCTTCGACACGACGATCGCGGCGACGATGATCAGTGCCGCGACCACGGCGATCGCGATGCGCAGCGCGTCGGAGGCGCCGGCACCGATGGAGAAGGTGACGACGGCGGGCGCGATCAGCACCGAGACCAGGTTCATGACCTTGATCAGCGGGTTGATGGCGGGACCGGCGGTGTCCTTGAACGGGTCGCCGACCGTGTCGCCGATGACCGTCGCGGCGTGGGCGTCGGAGCCCTTGCCGCCGTGGTTGCCGTCCTCGACCAGCTTCTTGGCGTTGTCCCAGGCACCACCGGAGTTGGCCAGGAAGACCGCCATGAGCGTGCCGGTCGCGATCGCACCGGCCAGGTAACCGGCCAGCGGGCCGACGCCGAGACCGAAGCCGACGGCGATCGGGGCGAGCACGGCCATCAGACCGGGCGTCGCGAGCTCGCGCAGCGAGTCCTTGGTGCAGATGTCGACGACCTTGCCGTACTCCGGCTTGACCGTGCCGTCCATGATGCCGGGGTTGTCGCGGAACTGGCGGCGCACCTCGAACACGATGGCACCGGCGGCGCGCGTCACGGCGTTGACCGCGAGGCCCGAGAACATGAACACGACCGCCGCGCCGATGGCGACACCGACGAGGACGTTCGGGCTGAACACCAGGTTGGTGAACGACACGGGCAGGTCGCCCGCGACGTTGCCGACCTTGACCACGGCCTGCTCGATCGCGTCGCGGTAGGAGCCGAACAGCGCCGTCGCGGCGAGCACGGCCGTCGCGATCGCGATGCCCTTGGTGATGGCCTTGGTGGTGTTGCCGACCGCGTCGAGCTCGGTGAGGATCTGCGCGCCCTCGCCGTGCACGTCACCGGACATCTCGGCGATGCCCTGCGCGTTGTCCGAAACCGGGCCGAAGGTGTCCATCGCGACGATGACGCCGACGGTGGTGAGCAGACCACACCCGGCCAGCGCGATCGCGAACAGCGCGACGACGACCGAACCGGAGAGCAGGAACGCGCCGTAGACGGCGGCACCGATGACCAGCGCGGTGTAGACGGCCGACTCGAAACCGACCGAGATGCCGGACAGGATGACCGTGGCGGCACCGGTCAGCGAGGTCTGGCCGACCTCCTTGACCGGCTTGTGGTCGGTGCCGGTGTAGTAGCCGGTCAGCCAGAGGATGACGCCGGCCAGCACGATGCCGATGATCACCGCGACGGACGCGATGAGCGCCGGGTTGCCGCTGGTGGCCTTGATCGAGTCGCTGATGCCGTTGAGGTCCGCGAAGGAGCTCGGCAGGAACGCGAACGCCGCGATCGTGCACAGGACGGCGGAGATGACCGCGGAGATGTAGAAGGAGCGGTTGATGGCCGTGAGGCCGCTCTCGCCCGTCTTCGCGCTCGTCGTGTAGACACCGATGACCGCGGTCAGCACGCCGATCGCGGGGACGATCAGCGGGAACAGCAGGCCCTGCGCACCGAACGCGGCGGTGCCGAGGATCAGCGACGCGACCAGCGTCACGGCGTAGGACTCGAAGAGGTCCGCGGCCATGCCGGCGCAGTCACCGACGTTGTCGCCCACGTTGTCCGCGATCGTGGCGGCGTTGCGGGGGTCGTCCTCGGGGATGTTCTGCTCGACCTTGCCGACCAGGTCGGCGCCGACGTCGGCGGCCTTGGTGAAGATGCCGCCACCGACGCGCATGAACATCGCGAGCAGCGCGGCGCCGAAACCGAAGCCCTCCAGCACCTTCGGGGCCTGACCGGCGTACACGAGCACGACCAGCGCGGCACCGAAGAGACCCAGGCCGACCGTCGTCATGCCGACCACACCACCGGTGCGGAACGCGACGCGCATCGCCTTTTCGCGACCGCCTTCGCCTTCATTTGCGGCGGCGGCAACACGCACGTTGGCGCGCGTGGACAACCACATGCCCAGGTAGCCGATCGTCGCCGAGAACGCGGCACCGACGATGAAGAACAACGACCTGCCGATTCGTTCGGCGAGATCATCTGCCGGTAGCGCGAACAGCAGCACGAACACGATCACGACAAAAATGCCGAGCGTGCGGAACTGCCGGTTGAGGTAGGCCGCTGCGCCCTCCTGAACCGCCTTGGCGATGTCCTGCATCTTCGGGGTGCCCTGGCCCGCGGCCAGCACCTCCCTGAGCAGCACGTACCCGACGGCGAGAGCAGCCAGGGCGACCACGGCGACCACGGCTACGACGCCGCGATCACCCCCGGAGAGCTCGAGGCTCTCCGCGAGGAATTGCCGGGACATCCGTCCTCCTGGTGAGTTGCCATGTGCAGCGCCAAGGCAGACCAGCCGCCCAGCGCGACGTGACGCATCCCTCATTGGATGCGATGAGCGGGGAGTCTAGGGGGTACTTGCAACGGGGCAACGAAACGTCCCGATCCGTGCACACACCGTTATCTGCGCAGGAAGTCGAGCACGCCCCGGGCAGAACTGTCGGTGTCGTGTGCAAAGCTCGCCTCGTGGTGGATCAGGGACGGCGGTTGCTGGACCGCGTGCTGGCGGGAGTACCCGCCGGGGAGTCACCTCTCACACACGCACGTGATCTGCCGTTGCGGCAGGCTGATCACGTGGAATGGCCCTCGTGGGCCGCTCCAGCGGTGGTGGCCGCGTTCACCGAGATCGGGGTGCGCGAGCCGTGGCGGCACCAGGTCGAGGCGGCCTCCCTGGCGTGGTCCGGATCACATGTCGTGCTCGCGACGGGCACCGCGTCCGGCAAGTCGCTCGCCTACCAACTTCCCGTGCTTTCCACTCTTTTGGCGGACACGAAGGCCACTGCGCTGTACCTGTCACCGACCAAAGCCCTTGGCGCGGACCAGCTCCGCGCGCTCGACGAGCTCGGGATCAAAGGGGTCCGCGCGGCGGCCTACGACGGTGACACCCCGATGGCCGAACGCGACTGGGTGAAGGCGCACGCGAACTGGGTGTTCACCAACCCGGACATGCTGCACCGCGGAATCCTGCCGCAGCACCCGAAATGGCTGCGGTTCTTCCGCCGGCTGAAGTACGTGGTGATCGACGAGTGCCATTCCTACCGCGGTGTTTTCGGTTCGCACGTCGCGTTGTTGATGCGGAGGCTGCGCCGAATCGCGCGGAAGTACGGCGCGAATCCGATCTTCGTGCTGGCATCGGCCACTGTGGCTGATCCTTCCGCTTCCGCGGAAAGGCTGCTCGGGGTGCCGGTTTCCGCCGTGGTGGACGACTTCTCGCCACGCGCCTCGCGGACCGTCGCGTTGTGGGAACCACCGCTGACATCTCTGGAGGGCGAGAACGGTGCGCCCGTGCGCCGCTCGGCCGGTGCGGAGACGTCGCGGATCCTCGCCGATCTCGTGGTCGAGGGTGCGCGTTCGCTCGCCTTCGTGCGGTCGCGGCGCGGCGCGGAGCTGACCGCGCTCGGCACCCAGCGAATTCTGTCCGAAGTGGACAGTGAGCTGCCCGGACGGGTCGCCGCGTACCGGGGCGGGTTCCTGCCGGAGGAGCGGCGGGCGCTGGAGAAGTCCCTGTCCACCGGCGACCTGCTCGGCGTGGCCACCACGAACGCGCTGGAGCTGGGCGTCGACATCGCCGGGCTGGACGCGGTGGTGGTCGCCGGCTTCCCCGGCACGCTGGCGTCGTTCTGGCAGCAGGCGGGCCGGGCCGGGCGGTCCGGCGACAGTGCTCTAGTGGTGTTCGTGGCGCGTGACGACCCGTTGGACACCTACCTGGTGCACAACCCGGCCGCGGTGCTCGACCGTCCGGTCGAGGCGACCGTGCTGGATCCGATGAACCCCTATGTCCTCGGCCCGCAGCTGGCGTGCGCCGCGGCCGAGATGCCGTTGACCCACGCCTGCCTGGACGACTTCGGCGGCCCGCTGGCCGAGGCCGTGCTGGCCGAGCTGGTGGCGGAGAAGCTGCTGCGCAAACGCCCTGCCGGCTGGTACTGGGCGTCGCACGACCGCCCGCACGCCGGCGTGGACATCCGCGGCTCCGGCGGTGACCAGGTGGCCGTCGTGGAGGCCGACTCCGGCCGCATGCTCGGCACGGTCGACCCCGGATCCGCCTGCTGGCAGGTGCACCCCGGTGCCGTCTACCTGCACCAGGGGCGGGCGTACGTGGTCGACGAGCTCGACCTGGACAACGGTCTCGCGATGGTGCACCGCGAAGACCCGGAGTGGACGACGCAACCGCGCGACTGCGTGGACATCACGGTGGTGCAGGAGATCGAGCGCACCGACTTCGACGGCGTGTCGGTGTGCCTGGGCGAGGTCGAGGTGACCACGCAGGTCGTCGGTTACCTGCGCCGGCTGCCGTCCGGTGTGGTGCTGGACCAGATCCCGCTGGACCTGCCCGAGCAGACGCTGCAGACCCGTGCCGTCTGGTACACGGTCGACGAGTCGTTGCTGGTCGCCGCAGGTGTTGAGGGCAAACGGATCCCCGGCGCACTGCACGCCGCCGAGCACGCGGCGATCGGTCTGCTGCCGCTGTTCGCGACGTGCGACCGGTGGGACATCGGCGGCGTGTCCACGGCCGTGCATCCGGACACCGGTATGCCGACGGTCTTCGTGCACGACGGTCATCCGGGCGGCGCGGGCTTCGCGGACCGGGGCTTCGAGGCGTTGCGCGCCTGGCTCTCGGCGACGCGATCGGCGATCAGCTCCTGCTCGTGCCCGATGGGCTGCCCGTCGTGCGTGCAGTCGCCGAAGTGCGGCAACGGCAACGACCCGCTGGACAAGGCCGGCGCCGTGCTCGTGCTGGACGTGGTGCTGGGCAAAATCGCCTGATCGCCGGCTTTCCCTGCAACTCGCCGCACACCCGCTGGTTGAAAATGCTCGATCAGCGGTGGCACCCGCTGATCGAGCAGGTCATCGGAGACCGGGACCTCGGCTTCAACGCCGACGCGGCCCGCGTCCGGGAAGCACAGCTTTCGTGGGCGCGGCGCCTGGGCTCACGGGTACTCAGGCGCCGCGCTCTCCACGTGCCGAACACTGTGTTCCCGCCTGCTACCGCTTGGCGACCGGATCCCTCGGAACATCGGTGGAATCAGGTTGTTCGTCACGACAGGACACGCGGGAGGCGACGGTGTCGACTGTCTTGGGACGAACTCCGGGGAGGAGCCGGCTTCACCGACCGCGGCAGAGCTGGCGCCCTGCCACTAACGTTCCTCGGCCCGGTCGTTCTTCGCGGGAGGCTGTCCTTCGGGGTGCGTGTTCGGCTTTTTCGCCCGTTCCTCCGTGGCCCCCGAAGTGCGGGGTACGAGGGCCGATCATCGGATCGGGCTGGGGTTGGAACGGCCGTGCAGGGCATCGCCTTCGGGGTTGTCGGGGAGAGTCCACGACGACACCCAGCACGGCCGGGCTTGTTCAGTTGTGCGTCAGACGGTTTCGAGCTGGTAGCCGGCCGGGGCGTGCAGCGCCTCGACCAGTGCGTCCTGCACGACGTGCGCGTCCGGCAAGTTCCAGCCGCAGATCGACGGCTTGACCCGCCAGTGCACGACGCCGTGCGCCATCGGGGTGGGCGGGAGCGGGATGTACTCGCCCTTGGCGTAGTGGTGCACGTCCGCGTTGTTGGCCAGCTCGGTGTTGAGCTTCGAGCCGGACTTCACGAGGAACATCCACCGGCCGGACGGGGTCGCGGCGATCGGCACGGGAACACCGATCGACCGCAGTGCCACGGCCGCGCGGCGGCCGAGGTCGGTGCCGACCTCGATCGCGTCCACCACGTGGCCGGTGGCGACGAGAAGGCTGTAGGAGCGACCGGTCCACCACGTGGCGACCTGGTCGGGACGCGTGCCGATGCGGTCCACCCAGTCGCGGTGCACGGGGATGGGGCCGTGGAGCTCCAGCCCGCTGCGACCCGCCCACTGGGTGACACCCTGCTCGGAACCGGCCGGATAGGTGCCGGGCAGCACGGGCCAACCGCGGTACGCGAGGCTGACGGCCTCGGCACGCAGTTCGATGCGGAAGGCCCCGCGCCAGCTATCCGACCAATCCATCTTCCTTCGCCTTCTTCCTAGGCTCTGACTCGACATCGAGGTGGTGTCGGTTTTCGTAGGACACCCGCTCGGTGCCGCCACTACAACTAACGACACCCGCCCCTGGCTTGGTAACCCCCGCCGCGACAACTGGTAGCTACGGGACGGCGAACGCCCCTTGCGAGAAAGAGCCACTGAACTCCGCGCGTTTAGTTCGATCACCGTTCAGCATGTCCGGGCGCCGGTGTGAGTCCGCTCACCGCTGGAAGGCGACCGCTCGTCGCGCTCCAAACGCTTTGATCTTCGGCCGGACCTGCCCTCGACCGTGCGTTCACCGGGCCGAACGGCGTAGCAGCCGACACCTGCACAACCACCTCCCAACCGCTCACCGAGCAGCTTCGGAGCACGGACCTGTTGCTCTCGGCTACGCGTTTTGCCTGCTCACAAGCGATTTCGTCACCATCGGGCACGCTCGCCGCACCGGCGAGCGCCGCCAGATCGGCCGCACCGGTCACCCGATGCCGCACGACGAGCGCCGCACCGATCTGCGCACCGGTGATCGTCACGATGATCAGCAACAACATCGCCACCACGCCGCTCACCGCAGCCGAACCGCACTCATCACCAGGCGCTTCACCGTTCATCGCGGCTCCACGACGGCGAACGCCTCGGCGCTGAGCGGCACGCCCAGCGGTCCGCGTTTGGTCACGACGACCCGCACGGCGTCGCCTTCCTCCCGGAACGCGACACTCGCTCCGGGCAGGATCTGCCCGACCGAGTCCTCACCACGTTGCCGCTCACCGCGCGCCGTGAGCCGCGCGGCCTCTCTCGCCGCGTCGGTGCACCGCATCTGTTCGATGACCGCCGTCAGCCCGGCAGCCGCAAATCCCATGACCACCAGCAGCGCGCACACCGCGATGGCCGCCTCCACCGTGACCATGCCCCGGTCATCAGACCGAAGACAGCGCACGCTGTATCAGCCCTTGCAACTCGTGCTGCATCCAGTCACTGGAGAACAGCGCGTACAGCAACCCGGCGAGCGCGGCCACCGCCAGCGTCCCGATCGCGTACTCCACCGTGCTCATGCCGCTGTCGTCCTTCAGCAGTTCCATCTCTCGACGTCCTTTCATCTGAGGAATTGATCGGCCAGCCCCAGCACCACCGGCACCACGCCGAGGCACAGGAACGCCGGCAGGAAACACAGCGCCAGCGGTGCCGCCACCGCCACCGCGGCTCGTTGCGCCTTCGCCTCGGCCTGATCCGCGGCCTCGGCCCTGGTCCGCTCGGCCAGCTCGGCCGCCTGCCTGGCCAGCGCCGCCCCTGACCGCGCGGTCCTCCTCGCGGCCCGTGCGAGCGCGGCGGTCGCGGGCCGGCGCAGCGCGGACTCCCACGCGGCGACGGGATCCGCGCCGAGTGCGAGCAGTTCAGCCACCTGCCCCAGCTCTTCGATGCCGACCGCTCGAATCGCCGTCGCCACCGGCAACCCGGCCTTGAGGCAGGCCGCCATCAGGTCCAGCGCGGCGGCCCGTTCGAACGGACCGTCCGGCCCGGCGTCGTGCCGCGGCGGATCGTGCGTGGCCGGCCTGAGCCGGTCGACCGCCTTGCGCGGTACCGGCGCGACGAGGACCGCCAGCGCCAGGAGGAGGAACGTCACGGCCGCACCTCGGTGATCCGCTTCGTCCACCACAGCCCCGCGGCCAGGAACAACGCGCCCAGCACGAGCAGGAGCTGTCCTCCGGTGGTCGACATGAGGGTGTGCAGCGGCCTGGCACCGCTGAGCTCTCCGAGCAGCAGCCCGAACACCGGCAACCCCGCGAGCACCGCCGCACTCGCCCTCGGCCCTGCCATGCGTGCGTGCACCTGCCGTGCGAACGCCGCCCGCTGGTCGAGATCGCGTCGTGTCGCGTCCAGAACCTCGGCCAGTGCCACGCCGTGCTTCGCCGACACGTGCCACGCCTTGGCGAGCTGGTCCACGGCGGTGTCGAGGAGCGGCTGGCGGAGATCTCGAAGGGTGCGCTCGACGTCGCCGCCCAGTCGCGCGGTGGCCGCGGCCGCCTTCAACACCTCACCGGCGGGCGAGGGGGTGTCCTGGGCGGCGCCCTCGGCGGCAGCGGCGGGATGCGCACCCGCCCGCAGCTCGTCGACCACGCCGCCCAGACCGTTGCTGAGCGCTTCCGTTGCCGCTCTCAGCGCACGGTTCTGCCTGCCCTGCTTGATGATCCGGTAGATCACCGCAGTCAAAACCGCTGCGGCGACCAGCCCGCCGACGCCTGCGACGAAGTAGGTGATCACGACCGCCGCCGCAGGCCACAGCCATTGCGGCACAACGATTTCCCGCTTGCCTTCCGGCCTGAGCCTGCGGAGCGGCCTGAGCTGCGGCCACACCAGCAGGGCCGTCGCGAGGAGCAGAAGGCTCAGCACAGCAGCTCCTTCTCGTACCACCCGTGCGTTCTTGTCCAGATCGGACGAACCACGAGCCCGCTTTCTTTACGTGCGAACGCTCCGATCTCGTTGAGCACCCTCGCGCCGTTGTCCAGGCGTCGCATGTGGAGCACGAGCCGCACCGCCGCAGCCACCTGACTGTGCAGGGCTTGCCGGTCGAGCCCACCCAGCGCCCCCAGTGCCTCCAACCTCGCCGGCACCTCGGCCGGCGAGTTGGCGTGCAGGGTTCCGGCGCCACCTTCGTGCCCGGTGTTGAGCGACGTGAGCAGCTCGCGAACCTCAGCCCCGCGCACCTCACCGACCACGATCCGGTCGGGCCGCATCCTCAGCGCCTCCCGCACCAGGCCGCGGACGGTGATCTCGCCCGCGCCCTCGACGTTCGGCGGCCGCGCCACCAGCCGCACGAACTGCGGATGATCCGGATGCAGCTCGCCCGCGTCCTCCACGCACACGATGCGTTCGTTCGCGGGCACGCGCCCAAGCAGCGCCGACAGCAGCGACGTCTTGCCCGAACCGGTGCCGCCGACCACCAGGAACGCCATCCGCCGGCGGACGATGACGCTGAGCGCTTCGGCGATTTCCGCGTCGAAGGTGCCGAGCTCCTGAAGCGCCTTGAGATCGTGCGTCGCCGGCCGGAGCACGCGCAGGGACAGACAGGTGCTCTCCGCGATGGGTGGAAGCACCGCGTGCAGCCGAACCCCGCTGCCCGGCAACCACCCGTCGACGCACGGCGACGCGTCGTCGAGACGCCGCCCCGCCGCCACCGCCAGACGCTGGACGAGCCGGCGCACGGCGTCCTCGTCGGGAAAGGTGATGC
This sequence comes from Lentzea sp. NPDC004789, assembly GCF_053601075.1. Classification (NCBI taxonomy): domain Bacteria; kingdom Bacillati; phylum Actinomycetota; class Actinomycetes; order Pseudonocardiales; family Pseudonocardiaceae; genus Lentzea; species Lentzea sp. NPDC004789. The sequence goes on from NZ_JBSGBE010000017.1 coordinate 191,462, forward strand.
CGGTGCGGCGCAGCCCTGCCGCGCCGTCGACCCACACCTGGTCCGGCGCGGTGACCAGGACGTCGGTGGTGCCGGGATCGGCGAGCAACGGGTCGAGCGGCCCAGTACCGCTGAACTCCTGCCGAAGAACTTGGAGCGCCTCCAAGACGTCCGAGTCGGCCAGCACCCCACCCGCCTCGGACCGAACCGCGTGCGCGACGACGGCGGCGGTCATCTCCACGTCCGCACCGGCCAGCCGATGACGGACGCGGTCGATCAGCGCGGCGGTCACGTCACGACCTCTGGCCCTCGGGCGTGCCGGCCGTAGGTGATCTCGCGGCCGGTCAGGCGGAGCCAGGTTTCGCGGCACCAGGCGAGGAAGCGGCTCATTCGTTCGGCTCCTTCGACTCCTTGAAGATGAACTGGGGCGGGAAGGGGCGGCCGTAGACGAAGAGGTTGCGCAGCATTCGCAACCAGATGCTCAGACGGGTCACGGGTGCGGTTCCTCTCGCTCGGAAGGGATCTCGGGCTGGGGCGGGACTGGTCTGCGGGACGGCCGCTTGGTGTTGCGGGTGGCGGGCTCGGCGGTGGCCGCGGCCGGATCAGCCGGTGGCTTGGCCTGGGCTCGGCGTGCCTTGGTGGTGCCTCGCGACGGCGGCATGGGTTCGGCATCGCCCTTCGCCGACAAATCCTCAGTCCCGCAACCGAACCTGCCGCGGACGACTGAGCCGATGGTGGCTCCCGGGACGCCCTTGGGTGGCTTGGCCTGTGAAGCGATCGCTCTGCGGCGGACGCAGGTAAGACACGTCACGGGTGCGATGCGTTCGGGACCCGGCGGGTCGCCGATGGCGGACGCTCGGGTGGTCGTCGCCAACTCCGCACGGCTCAGGTCGAGCTGTATAGCGGTCACCGCTCGGTTGACGCAGTCAGGGCATGCCCTGCGTGCGGCTTTTCTTGGACCAGAGGATCTGCGCTTGGCACCGGACGAGCCGCGATCGCCCGCGCGCCCACCACGGGCCACAGACATGACTTCGGCTGTACCAGGCGAACCGCGATCGCCAGCGGGTCGTCGGCGGATCGCAGGCGCAGGCTCGGCGGCAGGCTGCCGGGCGGGCACGGGCACCGGTTCGGCGGTGGTCGGCGCGGTGGGGTGTTGGCGGGTCATGGGCGCAGCTCCTTCAGCACTTGGCGGGCTGCGGTGGCCAGAGGGCCCTTGGCGTTGCGCGGGAAGCGGCCGCGCTCCACGGCGTCGGCGAGGCCTGGTTCCGGGCGCATCTGGGTGAGCAGCGGTACGCCGATCACGTCGGCCATCTCGGCGGGCTGCAGGTTGCCGGGTGACGGGCCGCGGACGACCAGGCGGAGGTTGCGGCCCTGGGTGAGAAGGCGGGAGGCCACTCGGGCGGCGGCTGCGGTGGCGCGGACCTCGGCCGGCACGACCAGGACGGTCAGGTCGGTGCGGTCCAGGGCGGCCGAGGCGGCGGCGGTCGGGTGGCGGGGCAGGTCGCACACCACGGTGCAGCCGGAGCGGCGGCCCGCGTCGAGGACCGCTGCCACGGCGGCGGGTTCCGGGTCCGGGCCGGTGCGGTCGCAGGCCAGGACGCTCAGGCTGCCCGCGGTGGGCAGGGCGGCGCGCAGGGCCGACATCGGGACTCTGCCGCCGCTGCAGTGGACGCCCGGCCAGCGGGCGCCCTCGTCGGACTCGGTGCCCAGGGCCAGGTCGATGCCGCCGCCGAGCGGGTCGCAGTCGACGAGCATCGCCTCGCCGCCGTCGGCCACCGCCTCGCGGCCGACGGCGATGGCGAGCATCGAGGCCCCGGAACCTCCTCGGCCGCCCACGAACGACACCACCCTGCCGCGGTCGGAGGGCGGTCCCTCGTCCACGTCGGTGAGAGCGCTCACCAGCAGGCGGCCTTCCAGCGGGAGCTCCAGGACGCCGTCGGCGCCGAGGGCCACGGCCGGGGCCCAGGGCGGGTCGCCGCCGTGGACGACCCAGACGCCGGAGCGGCGGGGGAAGTTCGCGTCCAGGCAGGCGGAGACCGCGGCCGGGTCGAGCAGGACGAGGGGCGCGCTGTGCCACTGCGAGCGCAGGGACGTCACGTCCGGGGCGCACGAGAGGCGGCAGTCCGCGGCGGCGGCCAGGCGGAGGACCTCGTCGAGGAGGTCCTGGTCCGTGAGCAGGGCGGTGGGGTGGGTCATGAGGTCCACGGTCGTTCGTCGTGATGAACGACACAACGGGCGAAGATCGAGATGTGGACAAATCGCCGGGTGTGGACAAGTCGCGATCTTGAGGCCCTGGAACGGCCGGGAGTGTCGGACCCTTGTGCGATGGTGAGGGGTTGGCGTCGGAAGCGGCGGAAAGAGCCGCAGAGGTCCAGTCGCGCCCGTCGGGAAACGGTGCCCGGATATGGGACGACCCCCGCCAGGGGGGAGGGACGGGGGTCGTCAATGGTTCAGTCCCGGGGGGTCGGACTGAACCCGTCCGTCGAACCGGACTCTCCTACTGTATCCCCATGCGCCAGTGCTGCGCGCAACTTCGGCAACAGCCGCGGGCCAAGTTTCGGTAACCGTGTCCCACAACGGTTTCGTACACAACCGAAATGCCGCCCGAACGGCCTACTGACGAGTACACCTAAGCTGAGCTACATGAGTCGGATCGCCGCCTTCTTCGACCTCGACAAGACCGTGATCGCGAAGTCGAGCACGCTGGCGTTCAGCCGTCCCTTCTTCCAGGAGGGGCTGATCAACCGCCGCGCGGTGTTGAAGAGCGCATACGCACAGCTCGTCTTCATGCTCGCCGGCGCGGACGCGGACCAGATGGACCGCATGCGCGCGCACATCACGGCACTGGCCGCCGGCTGGGACGTCGAGCAGATCCGCAGCATCGTCAGCGAGACGCTGCACGACATCGTCGATCCACTTGTCTACAAAGAGGCGACACAGTTGATCGCCGACCACAAGGCGGAGGGTCACGACGTCATCATCGTGAGCGCGTCCGGCGAGGAGCTCGTCGCGCCGATCGCCCAGATGATCGGGGCGGACTACAGCGTCGGAACCAGAATGGTGGTCCAGGACGGCCGCTACACCGGCGACGTCGACTTCTACTGCGCCGCCGACAACAAGGCCGTCGCCATCAAGCAGCTCGCCGCCGAGCACGGTTACGACCTCTCCAGGAGCTACGCCTACTCCGACAGCGTCACGGACCTGCCGATGCTCGAGGTCGTCGGCCACCCGACGGTCGTCAACCCCGACCGGGGCCTGCGCCGCACAGCCGCGCAGAAGGACTGGCCGGTGCTGCAGTTCTCCGACCCGGTGAGCCTGCGCTCCCGCATCCCCACCCCGTCGGGCAAGGCGGTCGCGGTCACGGCCATCAGCCTCGGTGCCGTGGCCGCCGCGGGAGCCGCCTGGTACGGCCTGCGACGCAAGCGCAACCGCGATTAGTCAAGCCCCGGAACCGCATTCGCACCCTTCGGGACGGATACCGGCGAGTAGCGGCAACGCGGCGCGCTCGTGGTGCCCGCGTGAGTGCACGCCACCGCCCTGGTGGCGGTACCGGAACACGAACAAACGCTCACAAATGCTGAAACGCCAGTACTTTCACTACTGAACGTGGCTTGAACGGTGCACCCGTCCGAGCCCTTGCCGTGACCTGGCCCACGCACTTAAATGGGTGGTGCGGACCTCGGGTCGGCCAGGGACCTGGCGAAGAGAAGCCAGACTCCACCCCGACAGGGCTCCGTGCGCGGACTTCGAGTACCCACGCGCAGCACGCCGCGGGAGGCTTGTCGTCTAGGGCCTGCGTACCGGGACGCCGGACGCCGAGGCCAGGGTTGTACGACACGAGTTGCACGCTTGGTAACTCGCAAGCCCGCGCTGTCGACGGGGCACCCTTTCGAGGGTGCCCCGTCTGCTTGTGCGGTCAAGAAGTACCGTCGAACGGCAGAATGTCCGCCCGTTGACCCACCACGCAGCCGTGAGTAACTTGCGAAATACGCCAGTTACCTGTGGGTACATCACCGGGAGGCACGGACAAGTGCGGAAGTTCGCCGCGTTGACGCTGGTCACGACCATGGTCGCCCTCACGCCGGTGGCGAGAGCGGACGCCTCGGTGACCACGTTGCGCGGGATGTCGCTGGAGGAGAAGGTCGGCCAGCTCTTCGTCACCTACGTCAACGGCCAGGCCGCCGACGTCCCGCACCCCAAGAACCAGACCGACTTCGGTGTCGCCACGCCCGCGCAGATGGTGCGCAAGTACCACCCCGGTGGCGTCATCTACTTCAACAACTCGAGCCGCGACAACATCGACACGCCCAAGCAGATCGCGCAGCTCTCCAACGGCCTGCAGAAGGCCAGCAAGATCCCGTTGCTCATCTCGACCGACCAGGAGATGGGCCTCGTCACGCGCATCGGCCCGCCGGCCACGCAGCTGCCGGGCAACATGGCCCTCGGCGCCGGCCGCAGCACCCAGGACGCGGAGGAGGCCGCCAGGATCACCGCGCAGGAGCTCCGCGCGATGGGCATCAACCAGAACTTCGCGCCGGACGCCGACGTCAACTCCAACCCGGCCAACCCGATCATCGGCGTGCGCAGCTTCGGAAGCGACCCGAAGCTCGCGGCCGACATGGTGAAGGCCCAGGTCACCGGCTACGAGGGGCGCCGCTGGTTCGACCCCGACTCGGTCACCTCGACCGCCAAGCACTTCCCCGGCCACGGCGACACGTCCGAGGACAGCCACACCAGCCTTCCGGTGTCGAACCGCAGCCTCGACCAGTGGCGGCAGATCGACGCGCCACCGTTCCAGGCCGCCATCGCCGCCAGGATCGACTCGATCATGACGGCGCACATCCAGGTGCCGCAGATCGACCCGTCCGGCAACCCGGCCACGCTGAGCCCGCGGGTCATCACCGGCCTGCTGCGCGAGGAGCTCAAGTACGACGGCGTCATCATCACCGACTCGCTGGAGATGGCAGGCGTCCGCAAGCTCCACTCCGACGCCGAGATCCCGGTCCTGGCCATCAAGGCTGGCGTCGACCAGCTGCTGATGCCGCCGAACCTCGGACTCGCGATCGACAGCGTGGTCAAGGCCGTCCGCAGCGGTGAGCTCTCCGAGCAGCGCATCGACGAGAGCGTGCTGCGCATCCTCAAGATGAAGCTCCTGCGCGGCGTCATGCTCAACGCCGAGGTCGACGTGAACAAGGTCGACCAGATCGTCGGCTCCAACGCCCAGGCCGCGCAGAAGATCGCCGACCGCACCGTCACCGCCGTCCGCAACGACGCCCAGGCCATCCCGCTCAACGCCACCGCCGCACTGGTCGTCGGCACCAGCGACGCCACGACGAGCGCCCTGGCCACCAGGATCAAGGCCGCGAAGGTCGTCACGGCGACGAGCCCCACGCCCGCGCAGACCCAGCAGGCACTGGCCGCCGCGGCGAACGCCGACAAGATCGTCGTGCTGACCAACAACCTCAGCACCAGGCCCGCGCAGCTCGACCTGCTCAACCAGCTCGTCGCCACCGGCAAACCGGTCATCGCGGTCGCCACCGGCAACCCGTACGACGTCGCCTACAGCAACGCCAAGACCTGGCTCGCCACCTACTCGACCACGACCGTCTCCGTCGAGGCACTCGCCAAGATCCTGCTCGGCGAGACGAAACCGCAGGGCAAGCTCCCGGTCGACGTGCCGGGCCCGACCCCCTACCCGTTCGGGCACGGGCTGACGTGGTGAGACGACGGCAGTTCCTCGCGGCAAGCGCACTGTCCGTCCCACTCGTCACGACCGGCACCGCCAACGCGGCCCGCAGGCTCAGCACCGGCGCCGAACAGCTCGCCGGCGACGGCTGGCGCAAGCTCAAGGGCCGCAAGGTCGGCGTGCTCACGAACCCGACCGGCGTCCTCGAAGACCAGACCCACATCGTCGACTCGATGGTGGCGCACAACGCCAAACCGGCAGCCGTGTTCGGTCCGGAACACGGTTTCCGCGGCACGGCCCAGGCCGGCGGCTCCGAGGGCGACTACGCCGACCCGCGCACCGGCATCCCGGTGTACGACGCGTACGGCGCCACCGCCACCAAGCTCCAGGCGATGTTCGCCAAGGCGGGCATCGACACGGTCGTCTTCGACATCGCCGACGTCGGCGCACGCTTCTACACCTACATCTGGTCGATGTACACGGCGATGCAGGCCGCGCCGAACCTGGACTTCGTCGTCCTCGACCGGCCGAACCCCATCGGCGGCAAGGCGAACGGCCCGCAGCTCGACCCCGCCTACGCCAGCGGAGTGGGCCTGAAGCCGATCGTCCAGCAGCACGGCATGACCGTCGGCGAACTCGCCAGGTTCTTCAAGGGCGAGTTCGGTCTCACCACAAAACTCGAAGTCGTCAACGTCAGGGGCTGGCGGAGTGACCAGCTCGACACCGGCCTGCCGTGGGTCCCGCCGAGCCCGAACATGCCCACCCAGGACACCGCGCTCGTCTACCCCGGCACGTGCCTGTTCGAAGGCACCGCGCTCTCGGAAGGCCGCGGCACCACCCGCCCGTTCGAAACCGTTGGCGCACCAGGAATCGACTGGCGCTGGGCCGAACAACTCAACGCTCTCGGCCTGACGGGCGTGCGGTTCCGCGAGACGTACTTCGCGCCGACGTTCAACAAGTTCCAGGGCAAGACCTGCGGCGGTGTCACCCTGCACGTGACCGATGCCGCCGAGTTCGACGCGATCAGGACCGCCGTGGCCATGCTGATCACCGCGAAGTCGTCGTACCCCGGTGTGTTCGCGTGGCGACCCGACAACTGGATCGACAAGCTCAGCGGCTCCGACCGGCTCCGCACGATGATCGACGCCGGGGCACCCCTGGACGAGGTCGTCGGCGCGTGGCAGCGGGAGCTGCAGCAGTTCCGCCGCACCCGCCTGCCCTACCTGCGCTACCGGTGAGGACGTCATGCTCATCCCTGCACTGGCCGTCGCGGTCGTGACGGCCGTGATCCCCGGTCACTTCGACCAGCCCCAGGACGGGTTCGCGCACCCGTGGACGACCCTGCGCGAGTCCAACCCGTACTGGGCCAACCTCGACCCCGAGCCCATCAACGCTGCCCTGCGTCAGCTGCGCGACTTCCAGAAACCGCAGGCCAACGGCAAACCGATGTTCGCCGGTGCCGTCACGGTGCTCGTGCACGACGGCAAGATCGTCACGCACGACCGCACGGGTTACGCCGTTCTGTACAAGGACCAGGAAACCCAGCTGCCGGAAGAAGAACGCGTCCCGATGCAGAAGGACACGATCTTCGACCTCGCCTCGGTCTCCAAGCTCTTCACGTCGATCGCGGTGATCCAGCAGGTCGAGCAGGGCCGGGTGGACATCGACGAGAAGGTCGCCACGTACCTGCCCGAGTTCGGCGTGAACGGCAAGGAGAACATCACCGTCAAGCAGCTCCTCACACACACGAGCGGCCTCGAACCGTTCATCCCGTTGTGGAAGCTGTACCCGGACATCCCGTCCCGCATCAAAGCCGTGATGAACGTGAAACCGAAGTCCACGCCCGGCACGACCTACGTCTACTCCGACCTGAACCTGATCACGCTCGGCGAGCTGGTCCACCGGGTCAGCGGCAAACCCCTCGACCAGGCGGTCCGGGACGGCATCACCAAGCCGCTCAACATGAAGGACACCGGCTACAACCCGAAGGCCAAGAATCGAACGGCCGCCACGGAGTTCCAGACCGCGCCACCACGCGGCATGGTCCGCGGCGAGGTGCACGACGAGAACGCGTGGTCCCTCGGCGGAGTCGCGGGCCACGCGGGTGTCTTCGGCACGGCCAAGGATCTCGCGATCCTCGGCCAGACGATCCTCAACGGCGGCACGTACGGCGGCCACCGGATCCTCACCGAGCACTCCGTCGAGCTGATGCTCACCAACTTCAACCCGCAGTTCCCCGACGACGCGCACGGCCTCGGTTTCGAGCTGAACCAGCGCTGGTACATGGGCGGGCTGAGCGGTCCGGGCACCGCGGGCCACACCGGCTACACCGGCACGTCACTGGTGATCGACAAGGCTTCGCGGTCGATCGCGATCCTGCTGACCAACCGCGTGCACCCGTCCCGCGACTGGGGCAGCATCAACCCCGCCCGCCGTGCCGTCACCGACGGACTGGCGGGCGCGCTCGCCGTCCAGTCGAGCGGAAGGCAGTGGCGCGCAACGACTTCCGGCGGCACCCTCGTCGCGGAACGGCCGGTCGAGGTCTTCGTCGACGTCGACAAGGGCGACAAGCTGACCGTTCAGCGCTGGGACGGCACGCAGTGGCGGGACGTCCGCACGATCACCACCACTGAACGCCGATGGGTCGCCACGGAGCAGACGAAGACGCGGTTCGTCTACACCAAGGCAGGTCAGTACAACGGCCGTGGCGTCTACGTGCACGCACGCGGCGATGTCACGGCCGAGGGCTGGTCACTGGCACGCCGCTAACACCTCGGTGAAGAACGGGAGCGCCCGTGGGAACGCGGGCGCTCCGAAGCTCATCACGATCCCGCGCCGGTCGTCGTCGCTCAGCTCGTGCCGGAACCACGAGAGAGGACTGACCTCGATCCCACGTTCGCGCGCCATCCGCACGATGGCCTCTTCGTGCGGTGTGTCGAGCACGGCGTGCATACCAGCCGCGATGCCCGACACCTCGGCATAGGGCGAGACGGCCTCGACCAGCCGATCGCGCCGTCGTTGGTACTTCAACCGCATGCGCCGCACATGGCTGTCGTACGCGCCTGACGCGAGAAAGTCCGCCAACGTCAGCTGGTCCAGCATGCTGATGTACTGCTCCCGATCGGTCTTCAACGCCAGAACCGGGTCCACGAACCGGTCCGGCAACACCATCCACGCGATCCGCAACGCCGGCGACAACGCCTTGCTGGACGTGCCCAAGTAAGCCACGTGCTCCGGATCAAGCCCCTGCACGGCCCCGACCGGTTGCCGGTCGTAGCGGAACTCGCCGTCGTAGTCGTCCTCCAGCACAAGGCCGCCCACGCGCCGTGCCCACTCCACCGCCGACGCGCGACGCCTTGGATGCAGAGGGCCGCCCAACGGGAACTGGTGCGCCGGCGTCAACACGACCGCACGCCGGTCGTCGGGCAACTGTTCGGTGTTCGCGCCGTGGTCGTCCACCGGCAGCGGCACCGTCGACTTCCACAGCGACCGGTGGAACCGCAGCCCGTACTCCTCGACGACGATCGGCGGCTTGAGCAGCCGGTTGAACATCCGGACGGCGTCGGCGAACCCCGAGCACACCACGATCCGTTCGGGATCGGCCCGCACACCCCGAGCCCGCGCCAGGTACTCCGCCAACGCCGTGCGCAGCTCGATCCGTCCCTGCGGGTCACCGGGCCCGAACGCCTCCGACGGCGCCGCCATCAGCGCCCGCCGGGTCGAGCGAACCCACTCCGTGCGCGGGAACTCGGTGATGTCCGGCGTGGAGACCGTCAGGTCGAACCGCACGTCCGGCTCCGCGGTCCGGCGGGTGACCGGTGGAGGCGGCGCGACCCGTTGCGCCACCACGGTTCCGGAACCCTGCCGGGCGGTCAGCCAGCCTTCGGCGACGAGCTCCGCGTACGCCTCGGCGACGGTGTTGCGCGCGATCCCGAGGTCGGCGGCGAGCGAGCGCGAGGCCGGCAGCCGCGTCCCCGCGGGCAGCCGCGCCGATCGGACCGCCTCCCGCAGCGACGCCGTCAACCGCTGCCGCAGGCCACCCGGACCGGACAGGTCCAGGTGGAAGTCGAGATTGGCCCACGATTCCACGATCGAATTGCACCACGACCAGGGCCAATCCGCGGCATAGGTTTGTTCACATGACGAACCGCATCGACCTCGCCAAGAAGGCCCCGAAGGTCTACCGCGCCATGATCGCCCTCGACGCCGCCGCCCGTGAGGGCCTCGACGAGCAGCTGGCCGAGCTCGTGCGCATCCGCGCCTCCCAGCTGAACCACTGCGCCTACTGCCTCAACATGCACACCGTCGACGCCAGGAAGGGCGGCGAGTCCGAGGCGCGCATCTACCTCCTCAACGCGTGGGAGGAGGCCGGCGACCTCTACACCGAGAAGGAGCAGGCGGCGCTGCGCCTCACCGAGGCCATCACCGTGCTGAGCAGCCACGAGTACGTCAGCGACGAGGTCTACGAGCAGGCCGCGAAGCACTTCGGCGAGGAGGAGCTCGCCCAGCTCATCGCGTTGATCTTCACCATCAACTCGTGGAACCGGATCGCGGTGTCCACGCGGAAGAAGCCCGACGTTCGGTGACCTTCCGCCGACACGCCGCCGCGCATTCGAGCCGATGGGGTGACTTTGGGACACAGTTGGGGTGAGTTCCGCCCACACTCCGTTGACCCTCGGAGTGACGGTTAGTAAGTTTCCCACGTGTCCACTGAGAGCAGTGCCGAGTCCAGTCCACTGGTGAAGATCCGGTCGTTGCTGCCGGGCCTCGCGCGCGCCGAACAGCGCGTCGCCAAGGTGGTGCTGGAGAACCCGGCGACGGTCGCGCACCGCAGCATCACCGAGGTCGCCGAGCAGGCCGGCACGAGTGAGACCACGGTGACGCGGTTCTGCAAGGCCATCGGCGTCGGCGGGTACCCGGAGCTGCGCATCGCGCTCGCCGCCGACACCGCGCGCAGTCAGGCCAGGGCCAACCACGACATGGGCGGCGACATCGGCCCGGGAGACGACCTCAAGCAGGTCGTCGGCAAGGTCGCGTTCGCCGACGCCCGCGCCGTCGAGGAGACCGCGGAGCAGCTCGACGTCGAGTCGCTCGCCAAGGTCGTCCAGGCGGTCGCGGGCGCCCGCCGGGTGGACGTCTACGGCTTCGGCGCGAGCGCTTTCGTCGCGTTCGACCTGCAGCAGAAGCTGCACCGCATCGGCCGCACCTGCTTCGCGTGGAACGACACGCACATCGCGTTGACCTCCGCCGCCGTGCTGACCGGCGAGGACGTCGCCGTCGGCATCTCGCACACCGGCTCGACCGTGGAGACGGTCGAGGCGCTGCGCGTGGCCAAGGACGCCGGCGCCACCACCGTCGCGCTGACGAACTTCCCGCGCTCGCCGATCACCGAGGTCGCCGACCTCGTGCTGACCACGGCCGCGCGCGAGACCACGTTCCGCTCCGGCGCGATGGCGAGCCGCATCGCGCAGCTGACCGTGATCGACTGCCTGTTCATCGGTGTCGCCCAGCACCACGTCGACACCGCGAAGACGGCGCTGGAGGCGACCTACGAAGCGGTGTCCGGTCACCGGCTGGGCGCGAGACCAGACGGCCGCCGGCGGCCGCGGGAGACGACTAAATGATCTCCCCCCGGAACGGTGTGGTGGTGCGCGTGGAATCTCCGACCGAGCAGCGGAACCCTCGCACGACGGACATCGACCGGGTCTCCACGATCGACGTGCTGCGCATGATCAACGACGAGGACCGCACGGTCCCGGCGGCGGTCGCCGCGGCACTGCCGGAGCTGGCCCGCGCGGTCGACCTCGGCGTCACCGCGATCATGTCCGGCGGCCGCGTGCACTACGTCGGCGCCGGCACGTCCGGGCGGCTCGCGACGCTGGACGCCGCCGAGCTGGTGCCCACGTTCAACGTCCCTCCCGACTGGTTCGTCGCCCACCACGCGGGCGGCTCCGAGGCGCTCGTCCGCGCGGTCGAGGAGGTCGAGGACCACTCCGGCGCGGCCCAGATCCGCCGCTCGGCGACCGCGAAAGACCTGGTCGTGGGAGTGACGGCGTCCGGGCGCACGCCGTTCGTGATCGGCGCGCTGGAAGAGGCGCAAGCGCTTGGCGCCCACACGGTGCTGGTGTCGAACAACGCCTCGGTGCCGATCACGCCGGACGTCCTGGTCGCGCTCGACACCGGCCCGGAGGCCATCGCCGGGTCGACCAGGATGAAGGCGGGGTCGGCGCAGAAGCTGGTGCTGACGTCGTTCTCGACGGCGGTGATGGTCAAACTCGGCCGCACCTACTCGAACCTGATGGTCAGCATGCGGGCGACGAACGCGAAGCTGCGCGGCCGGACGATCCGGATCCTGCACGAGGCCACCGGGCTGGCCGAGAACGACTGCGCGCAGGCGCTGGCCGACGCGGCCGGCGACCTCAAGGTGGCGCTGGTGCACCTGCTGTCGGGTGTGCCGACCGAACGTGCGGCCGCCGCCCTGGAGGACACGAAGGGCCACGTCCGCAACGCGCTGAACCGCCTAGCCGGCTGATTCCCCCGCTTCTCCGACCGCACGCGGGGACCTTTCGTACTGCAGGAGAGTACGAAAGGTCCCCGCGTGCCGTCTGCAAACACGGACGGGTGATGGTCAGCCGGGTAGGACTGGGCGCCACGGGATGGGCGTCGAGAGCACCATCGCGCTCGACGTCTCCCCGTGTGCGGCCAGCCGGACCAGCAGCCGTTCCAGCTCGATGATCGACGTGGTCACGACCTTCACGACCGAGCAGATGTCGCCGGTCAGCCGCACCACCTCGACGACCTCCGGCAGATCGTCGAGCAGCTCGGGATGCACCGTGATGCACCGCGGGCCGTAGCACTTCATGCGCACCAACGCGACGACCGGGCGTCCGACGACGGTGGGGTCGACCACGGCCCGATAGCCGGTGATCGCACCCATGTTCTCCAGCCGACGGACCCGTTGGGCGACCGTCGGCGGTGAGACGTGCACGCGTCGTGCGAGCTCGTTGTACGACAGGCGCGCATCCTCTTGGAGCGCCTCCAAGAGGGCCTTGTCGACATCGTCCAGCATGAACGCAAAGCTACCTCGCGATCCGTTTTGCGTTTGAAAGAAGTTCGAGCCGAACGCCTTTCGTCATCCATTCAGGTGACGGCCGGTTCGAGCGAGGATTGACGGCATGAGCTGCCCCGTGTCCCCCAAGCTGGATTTCGGCGGCACCACGCCGTACGAGGACTACGTGCACGCGTCGGTGCTGCACACCCTTCAACAGCAGTGGTCCAAAGATCCCCGCGAGATGTCGTTCCTGGTCATCACGCAGGTGATGGAGCTGTACTTCGGCCTGCTCTGCTTCGAGTGGCGGCAGGCCCAGACCGAACTTCGCGCGGACGACCTCAGGGCCGCCGTGCGCACGCTCCGACGCTCTGACCTGCACCTGCAGGCGCTCTCCGCGGCGTGGCGGCCGATCGCGCGGATGACGCCGACGGAGTTCAACTCCTTCCGCGACGCGCTCGGCGAGGGCTCGGGCTTCCAGTCGGGCATGTACCGCGAGATGGAGTTCCTGCTCGGCGAGAAGTCCGCGTCGATGCTCGTGCCGCACCGCGCGGTGCCGGCGATGCACGCGCAGCTGGAGGAGTCGCTCTCCAAGCCCTCGCTGTACGACGACGTGCTCGCGGCCTTGAAGCGCAGGGGTTTCGACATCCCGCAGGACGTCCTCGACCGCGACCTCACCAAGGCGTACGAGCCCTCGGCGGAGGTCGAGCAGGTGTGGGCGCAGATCTATCGCGGCGACGACCGCGACCTGCTGGAGCTCGGCGAGGCGCTGACCGACATCGCCGAGGAGTTCGCGCGCTGGCGCTACGACCACCTGCTCGCCACCCGTCGTTCGATGGGCGCGAAGGTGGGCACCGGCGGGTCCGCTGGTGTTGCCTGGTTGGAAAAGCGCACCCAACGAGCGGTGTTCCCCGAACTGTGGACTGCCAGGAGCTACGTGTGAAGCGTGAGCTGTTCGACATCCCGGAAGGCGTCATCTACCTCGACGGCAACTCGCTCGGCGCACCGCCGAAGCACGTCGCCGAGCGGATGCAGGAGGTCGTGAAGCACCAGTGGGGCACGCGGTTGATCCGCTCGTGGTCCGAGGGCTGGTGGGAGGCACCGCAACGGATCGGCGACCGGATCGGCCGGCTGATCGGCGCCGCCGAGGGCCAGGTCGTCGTCGGCGACTCGACGTCGGTCAACGTGTTCAAGGCGTTGATGGGCGCGGTGAAAGGCACCGACCGCACGGAGATCGTGTGCGACGAGTCGACGTTCCCGACCGACGGCTACATCGCGCAGTCCGCGGCCTCGTTGACGGGGTTGAAGATCCGGGCCGCACATCCGTCCTCTTTGGACCTGACGCAGGACACCGCCGTGGTGCTGCTCAACCACGTCGACTACCGCACCGGCGCGCTGCACGACATGAAGGCGCTCACCGAGCAGGCGCATGCCGTTGGCGCACAGGTGGTCTGGGACCTCTGCCACAGCGCGGGCGTGCTGCCGATCGAGCTCGACTCGCTGAACGTCGACTTCGCCATCGGCTGCACCTACAAGTTCCTCAACGGCGGCCCCGGCTCGCCCGCGTACATCTACGTGCCGAAGCGCAGGCAGGCCGCGTTCGAGAACCCGTTGTCCGGCTGGAACGGCCACCGGGAGCCGTTCGCGATGGCCGCCGGCTACGAACCGGACCCCGGCATCGTCCGGGCACGGGTCGGCACGCCGGACATCCTGTCGATGCTGGCACTCGACGCGGCCCTGGACGTCTGGGACGACGTCGACCTGGCCGAGCTGCGGCAGCGCGGCCTGGCGCTGACCGCGTTGTTCCGCGAGCACGTCGAGAAGCTGACCTCGTTGGAGATCATCACTCCGGAGGTCCGCGGCAACCAGATCTCGGTGCGCTGCCCGGACGCGAAGGCCGTGATGGACGAGCTGATCGCACGCGGGGTCATCGGCGACCACCGGCCGCCGGACATCCTCAGGTTCGGGTTCGCGCCGCTCTACGTGACCGACGAGGACGCCGTCAAGGCGGCGGAGATCCTCGCGGAAGTCACCCGGTGAGCGCGGCGTCCGCGATGCTCTTCGCCTCGCGGGCGCCGGCCTCCAAAGCCGAGCAGACGAACAGGATCCACTGAGCCAGGCCGTCGAGCTCGCCGGACGCGAACGCCACGGACGCGGCCTCGTACTCGGCGGACCGGCGCAGGCACGCCACCTCCGGCACGCCGAGGCCCTTCGGGTCGAGGCCGGTGGAGATCGACGTCAACCGCGCGGCCGCCCGAGCCACCACACCGTTGGCGACCTCGAAAGGGGCCAGCCCGAGCAGTTCGCCGTGCACCACCGCGACGAGCACGGGCGCCGGCACCGACGTGCCACCGGTGACCAGCGACCCGAGCAGGTCCAGCCGCTGCGACACGTCCGGCGAGACCCGCGGACGACCGACGTCGGAAGACAGGTCCGCGGCGGCGAGCACGTGCAACCGCGCGAGGGCCTGCAACGGCGCGCGCTGCCACGTGCCGACCAGACCACCCAGTGCCTCGGCGATCCGCAACGACCCGGCCAGCACGGGATCGGAGACCTCGCCGGACTCCGGGATCTCGGTCGGCCCGCCCTCCAGCGCCGCCGACGCACGGGCGGCGCGGACGGACGCCTCGGCCGCCGTCGTGGCCCAGCCGCGCAAGTTCACCCGATGGCGGTGCACCTGGAAGACGGCGTCCTTGGCCGCGTTCGCGGCGTCGGCCACACCAGGCAGGGAAAGCAGCGGAGCAAGCGGATCGGTCACGGTCGCGCAGAGTACCTGACCAGGTGAAACGCGTGATCCAGCTCACTGGCCGGACCGTTGAGCGCGCAACTTCGCCCGTTCAACGCGCCGCACGTGCTTCAACCAGACAAAACGGGTTACACAGTGACAGCCGTGTAACGAACCTCCCAAGATTGGTCTGAACCTTTTGAGGGAGGAGCCTGTTGGAAGTGAACTGGCTCGCACTACGGTCAGTACTCGCATCCGCAACGGGTCTGGATTTTCCAGGAGGTCTCGCACCATGACGCAGTCGCCAGGCCAGGGCCAAGCTCTGGACAACCTGCTCACGGAGAGCAGGACGTTCCCGCCCTCCGACGAGTTCGCGGCACAGGCGAACGCGAAGCCCGAGCTGTACGAGGAGGCGAAGGCCGACCGCGAGGCGTTCTGGGCGAAGCAGGCGGAGCGGCTGCACTGGGACACCAGGTGGACGCAGGTGCTGGACTGGTCCGACGCGCCGTTCGCCAAGTGGTTCGTCGGCGGCAAGCTCAACGTCGCGTACAACTGCGTCGACCGGCACGTCGAGTCCGGCCACGGCGAGCAGGTCGCGATCCACTGGGAGGGCGAGCCCGGTGACTCCCGCGCCATCACCTACGCCGAGCTGCAGCGCGAGGTCTCCAAGGCCGCCAACGCGTTGAAGACGCTGGGCATCGGCGCCGAGGACCGCGTCGCGATCTACATGCCGATGGTCCCCGAGGCGATCTTCGCGATGCTCGCGTGCGCCCGTCTCGGCGCGATGCACAGCGTCGTGTTCGGCGGCTTCTCCGCGGAGGCGCTGCGCACCCGCATCGAGGACTCCGAGTGCAAGCTCGTCATCACCACCGACGGCCAGTACCGCCGCGGCACCCCCGCGCCGCTCAAGCCCGCCGTGGACGAGGCCGTCGCGGGCGCGCCGTCGGTGGAGAAGGTGCTCGTGGTCAAGCGCACGAACACCGAGGTCGCGTGGACCGACAAGGACGTGTGGTGGCACGAGCTGGTGGACGACCAGTCGGACGTGCACACCCCTGAGGCGTTCGACTCGGAGCACCCGCTCTTCATCCTCTACACCTCGGGCACCACGGGTAAGCCGAAGGGCATCCTGCACACGTCCGGCGGCTACCTCACGCAGGCGTCCTACACGCAGCACTACGTGTTCGACCTCAAGCCGGACACCGACGTGTACTGGTGCACCGCGGACATCGGCTGGGTGACCGGCCACAGCTACATCGTCTACGGCCCGCTGTCGAACCGCGTCACGCAGGTCGTCTACGAAGGCACGCCGAACACCCCGCACGAGGGCCGCCACTGGGAGATCATCCAGAAGTACGGCGTCTCGATCTACTACACGGCGCCGACGCTGATCCGCACGTTCATGAAGTGGGGCGCGGACATCCCGGCCAAGTACGACCTGTCGTCGTTGCGCGTGCTGGGTTCGGTCGGCGAGCCGATCAACCCCGAGGCGTGGATCTGGTACCGCGAGAACGTCGGCGGCGGCAAGGCCCCGATCGTCGACACGTGGTGGCAGACCGAGACCGGCGCGATCATGATCTCGCCGCTGCCCGGCGTGGTGTCGACCAAGCCCGGTTCGGCGCAGCGCCCGTTGCCCGGCATCGGCGCGAAGGTCGTCAACGACGAGGGCGTCGAGGTTCCGCACGGCGGCGGTGGCTACCTCGTGCTGGACGAGCCGTGGCCGTCGATGCTGCGCGGCATCTGGGGCGACGAGGAGCGCTACCGCGAGACGTACTGGTCGCGCTTCGCCGAGCAGGGCTTCTACTTCGCCGGTGACGGCGCCAAGTACGACGCCGACGGCGACATCTGGCTGCTGGGCCGCGTCGACGACGTGATGAACGTGTCCGGCCACCGCATCTCCACCACCGAGGTCGAGTCCGCGCTGGTCTCGCACCCGACCGTGGCCGAGGCGGCCGTCGTCGGCGCGTCCGACGCCACCACCGGCCAGGGCATCGTGGCGTTCGTGATCCTGCGCGGCGGCGCCGGTGACGAGGCCGGCGGTGCCGAGGCGATCAAGGCACTGCGCGACCACGTGGCCAAGGAGATCGGCCCGATCGCGAAGCCGCGGCAGATCATGGTCGTGCCGGAGCTGCCCAAGACGCGCTCGGGCAAGATCATGCGCCGCCTGCTGCGCGACGTGGCCGAGAACCGCGCCGTCGGTGACGTGACGACGCTGGCCGACTCGTCGGTGATGGACCTGATCTCGGCGGGGCTGCAGTCGGGCAAGTCCGAAGACTGATCAGCGCAAACGCGAACGGGCGCCCTCGGTGGAGGGCGCCCGTTCGCGTTAAGATCGCATCAGGGTGAGCCGGGAAGTCTGGTCGGCACGAGTATTCGTGTACCTGCTGACCGCCCTGGGAGCCCCGTGTCGCGCAAGAAGGCCGTCGTCGCCGAGTTCGCCCGCTACCTCCGCACGGAAACCGTCGGTGGCATGGTCCTGCTCGGAGCGACCGCCATAGCGCTGATCTGGGCCAATTCGCCGTTGTCGCCCGCCTACTTCGGCCTGCGGGATCTGCACGCCGGACCGTTGACCGTCGGTGAGTGGGCCACGGACGGACTGCTCGCCATCTTCTTCTTCGTCGCCGGGCTGGAGCTCAAACGCGAGCTCGTCGTCGGCGAGCTGTCGGAGTTCAAGGCCGCGGTTCTGCCGGTGGTCGCGGCGATCGGCGGGATGATCGTGCCCGCGCTGATCGCGTTGTCGATCGGCTGGGGGCAGCCGGGCATCGAGAAGGCGTGGGCGATCCCGGTGGCCACGGACATCGCGTTCGCGCTCGGGGTGCTGGCGATCACCGCTTCCGGGCTGCCGTCGAGCCTGCGGGTGTTCCTGCTGTCGTTGGCCGTGGTGGACGACCTGGGCGCGATCGTGGTGATCGCGATCCTGTTCACGACGAAGTTCAACCTGCTCGCGGCGGGCGCGGTCGTCGTGCTGCTCGCGCTGTACTGGTTCCTGCAGCGCAAGAGGATCACCACGCCGTTCCTCTACGTGCCGATCGCGGTGGCCACCTGGTGGTTCATGCACGCGTCGGGCATCCACGCGACGATCGCGGGCGTCGCGCTGGCGTTGCTGACGAGGGTGAAGCGCGACCCGTACGAGCACGAGGCGCCCGCGGTCCGGCTGGAGCACCGGCTGCAACCGTGGTCGGCGGGAGTGGCCGTGCCGGTGTTCGCGCTGTTCGCGGCGGGCGTTCCGGTGGGTGCCGAGGCGTTCGGGAAGCTGTTCGCGGACAAGATCGCCATCGGGGTGATCGCCGGGCTCGTCGTCGGCAAGGTGATCGGGATCGTGGGTGCGTCGACCCTCGCCGTGTGGTTCAAGGCGGCGGTCTGGCCGTCGGGTGCGGGACCGCGGGACATCGTCGCCGTGGCCACGCTCGGCGGGGTCGGGTTCACGGTCAGCCTGCTGATCGCCGAGCTCTCCCTCGGTGAGGCCGAGACCGCGAAGGCCGCCGTGCTGATCGCGTCGATGATCTCTTCACTGCTGGCCGCGGTGTTGCTCATTCGCCGCAGCCGGGCACATGGCACCATGTCCGGGTGACCACCAGGGAGCACATCGCGTCGATTCCGCTGACCGCAGACGACCCGACGGCCGAGGCGTCGATCGGCGGCCTCGTCCGTGATGCGACCGCGCACGTGTCGACCCTCGTCAGAGCGGAGGTCGAGCTCGCCAAGGGCGAGATCGCGGCGGAGATCAAGAAGGGCGTCAAGGGCAGCGTCTTCTTCATAGTCGCGCTGACGGTGCTGTGCTTCAGCCTGTTCTTCCTCTTCATGGCGCTCGGGTTCGGGTTCGCCGAGTGGTTCGGCTGGGGCTACTGGGCGGGCTTCGGGCTGGTCTTCGTCGTCATGCTGCTGACCGCCGTGCTCTGCGCCTTCCTCGGCTACCGCAAGGTGCGCAAGATCAGGGCACCGGAGAGGTCGATCGCGGCCGCGAAGGACACCTTCGCGGCGCTGACGAGCCGGGGCGACGACAACTGAGCCGCAAACCCGACCCGTCGGTGGTGCGGGTCGCGGGCCCGTGGACGCACCGCGACGTCTCGGCCAACGGCATCCGCCTGCACGTGGCCGAGCTCGGCGACGGACCGCTCGTGCTGCTCCTGCACGGGTTCCCCGAGTTCTGGTGGTCCTGGCGGCACCAGCTGACGGCACTGGCGGAGGCCGGGTACCGCGCGGTGGCCGTCGACCTGCGCGGGTACGGCGACTCGGACAAACCACCGCGCGGTTACGACGGCTTCACGCTCGCCGGTGACATCGCCGGCCTGATCAAGGCGCTCGGCGCCCAACGCGCGCACCTGGTGGGGCACGCGTGGGGCGGCGCCACCGCGTGGACGGTCGGCGCGATCCACCCGCGCCTGGTCTCGTCGATCTCCGTGCTGGCCGCGCCGCACCCGCTCGCGATGCGCCGGGCGTTCCGCAGGCATCCCCGGGTGAACTCCCACGTGCTGCGCTTCCAGCTGCCGATCTACCCGGAACGATGGCTGACCGGCGAGAACGCGATGCAGGTCGCCCGCCTGCTGTCGGCGTGGTCCGGTCCGAAGTGGCGGTCGGCACCCGAGTTCGACGAGGTCATCCGCCGCTGCCGGCAGGCCATGATGGTGCCGGGGGTCGCCCACAGCGCGATGGAGTACTTCCGCTGGGCGGTGCGCTCGCAGCTGCGCAGCGACGGCCGCCGGTTCACCGAGGCCGTCGACAAGCCGGTGCAGGTGCCGGTGCTGCAGATCCACGGCGCGTTGGACCCCATCAGCCTGGAGTCGTCGGCCCGCGACTCACGCGGGTGGCTCGGGCCGGGGTCGGAGTTCCGGGTCCTGCCCGAGGTGGGGCACTTCCCGAACCAGGAAGCGCCGCACACCACGAGCAGGTTGATCACCGAGTTCCTGCAGAAGACGACCTGAACGCCACCGTGAGCGCTCCCGCCGGGTCGTCCGGCAGGTCCGTCGAGCGCCACGCGATGTAGCCGTCCGGCCGGACGAGCGACGCGCCCTTTTCGGACAGTCCGAACACGTCCAGCTGCTCGACCCGTTCGTACCGCACGTCCAGGCTCTGCGTCGCTTCCTCCCACTGCGGGTGATCGGCGACGAGCACCCAGCCCCGTCCGAACAGGTCCAAAGTGGACTTGTCAGGCGCGATCCACGCGTGGGGTGCGCGCGTGCCCGGCTGGCCGTTCCACCGCTCGGGGAGCTGGGCGGGCGGCAGGTCCGCGCCCGCGTCGAGCACCGCGGCCGAGCGGTAGAGCATGCCGAAGTGCATGGCGTTGTTGTCGTACAGCGGCGCGTCCTCCGGCTGGCTGTCGCGGTTGTGCCCGTCGTTGCGCGCGAAGATCTGCTGGTGGCACAACGCCGCGACCGGCCGCCGCTCCTCGTCGTAGGTGTCCAGCAACGACGGGCGTGACTCACCGTTCACCACGGCGGCGAGCTTCCACGCGAGGTTGTGCGCGTCCTCGATGCCGACGTTCGCACCGAACCCGCCGCGGCTCGGCGGCAACGTGTGCGCGGCGTCGCCCGCGAGGAAGATCCGGCCCTTCGAGAACTGGTCGGCGACACCCGCGCTGATCGTCCAGCGGCCCGTGGTGATGATCTCGACCTCGACGTCGTCCAGGCCGATCGCCTGGTGGATCTTGGCGAGCAGCTCGGCCTCGGTGTACTCCCGGTCGTCCAGCATCAGGACCCAGCGGCCGTCGCCGTAGGTGGTCAGGAAGCCGACGTCGTCGACCACGAACTGGCCGATGCCGTCCTTGAGGTACTCGTCCAGCGGCGCGCGGAACAGCACGCTGCGGGAGGTGTGCATGAACCCGCGCCCGGTGCGGGTGATGCCGAGCGCCTCCCGGATCGGGCTGCGGTGACCGTCCGCGGCGACCAGGTAGTCGGCCCGGATCTCGTACGGCTCGCCGTCGCCCTGCACGATCGCCGTGACGCCGTCGTCGTCCTGGGAGAACTCCAGCATCCGGGTGCTCATCCGGATGTCGGCGCCCAGCCCGCGGGCCTTGTCGCGCAGGAACGGCTCCATCCGGTCCTGGGCCACCCCGACGCCCTTGCACGGCGAGTACTCGATGTCGGAGAGCTCGGCGGGCGGCGACCAGAACGTCTCGTCGTACTTCCTCCCGACCAGGCTCTCGCACCGGACCCGGCGGATGCCGAAGCCCTTGCCCGTCCTGCCCTCCGGGAGCTCGCCCGCGAGCCCCGTCGCGCGCAGGATCTCCCCGACCCGAGCGTTGAAGCCGACCGCCCGCGGGTGCGGTGAGCTGCCCGGATGCTTCTCCACCAACGTCACGTCCACGCCGCGCCAGGCCAGGAGCACCGCGGCCGACGTGCCCGCCAGCCCTCCCCCGACGACCAACACCGAAGTCTTCATCTCAGTCCCCTCAATACGGTGTATCGCTCGATACACTGTATCGCGATTAGACGCTGTATTGTCCACCTCGATGTCGAACGAACTCGTGTGGGACCGCCCGGAGC
This sequence comes from Lentzea sp. NPDC004789, assembly GCF_053601075.1. Lineage (NCBI taxonomy): Bacteria > Bacillati > Actinomycetota > Actinomycetes > Pseudonocardiales > Pseudonocardiaceae > Lentzea > Lentzea sp. NPDC004789. The sequence continues at coordinate 213,379 of NZ_JBSGBE010000017.1, forward strand.
CGCCCAGCAAGCCGTCGCCGACCCCGTTGAGCAGGGAGTTGATCGTGCACGCCGCGATCAGGCTCGCTGACGAGGGCGGACTCGACGAGGTGTCGCTGCGCAAGGTCGCGGCCGCGTTGAACGCCGGCCCCATGCGCCTGTACGGCTACATCGAGACCAAGGACGAGCTGCTCGACCTCATGGTCGACGAGGTCTACGGCGAGATCACGCCGCCGGACCCGTCAGCGGACTGGCGAACCGGGCTCCGGCACGTCGCCCACGCCGTCCGTGCCGCGGCCAAGCGGCACGAGTGGTTCATCGACCTGCTCGGCGGCCGCCCGCACCAGGGCCCGCACTCCCTCGCGCACATCGAGGCCACGCTCGCCATCGTCGGGTTCGACGACATCGACCAGGTGCTCAGCACGGTCGGCACGGTGATGGCCTACGTCTACGGCGCCGTCCGCAGCGAGATCACCGAGCTCCGCGCCGAGCGGTCCACGGGCCTGACCGAGGAGCAGTGGCAGCGCGCGAACGGCCCGTACATGGAGCGGATCCTCGCCACCGGCCGGTTCCCGATGCTGACCAAGGTCATGTACGAGGGCACCGACCGCGACCACGCGCAGGCGTTCGACGACGGCCTGGACTACGTGCTGGACGGCATCGCCGTCCGCCACGGCATCTAGTGTCCTGAGTCGTTAATTCGCTGGCAGTAGGCGGCGAGTGACTCGAGGATCTGGTCCGCGGTGCGGGTCCAGACGTAGGGCTTGGGGTCGG